>NZ_BAGM01000102.1 GCF_000308855.1 Nocardia veterana NBRC 100344
GTGTGGTCGGCAAGGACAGGCCGGTCGCCTTGGTCAGGCGATTACGCAGCTCCACCACCCCGAGCGAGTCGAAACCCAGTTCGCTGAACGGCTTCTCGGCGTCGATCGCGTCCCCGGAGGGGTGGCCCAGGACGTCGGCCACCTGGGTCCGGACGAACCCCAGCACGATGGCGTCGTGAGATTCCACCGGTGCCCCGGCCAGCCGCCGGGCCAGTTCACCGGTGCCGGCGCCGCGGCGCGCCGCGGGCACCAGCGCCCGCAGCAGTGCCGGTAGCTCCCCGGTGTGCGCCTGGGTCGACAGGCTTGCCATATCGAAATCGACAGCGGCCACGTACGACGCGTTCAGACCGCATACGGCGTCGAACACAGCGAGGCCGTCGGCCTGCGCGATGGGACGAAAACCCATGCGCGCCAGCCGGGTAACGGCCGCGGCGGAGAGCGCCGAGGTCATGCCGCCCGCGGTGTCCCACGGACCCCACGCCACCGACACCGCGGGCAGGCCGGCGGCCGTCCGATGCCGGGCCAGCGCGTCCAGGGCGGCGTTCGCGGCGGCGTAGTTGCCCTGTCCGGCCGAACCGAATACCGCCGAGATCGACGAGAACAGCACGAAGGCCGACAGCTCGCGGTCGGCGGTCAGCTCGTGCAGGTGCAGCGCCGCATCGATTTTGGGGGTGAGTACCCGATCGATCCGCTCCGGGGTCAGGGTCTCGACGGTCCCGTCGTCCAGGACGCCGGCCGCGTGGATCACGGCGGTGAGGGCGGGGCCGTCGGCCAACTGTTCGAGCAGCCCCGCGACCGCCTCGCGGGTACCCAGGTCGCAGGCGATGACGCGCGGCCTGGCACCGAGTTCGGTCAGCTGCGTGACGAGCTCGCGCGCTCCCGGGGCGTCCGGGCCGCGTCGCGACACGAGCACCAGGTCGCCGATCCCGTGGTCGGCGGCCAGATGCCGCGCGACCGCGGCGCCGAGTCCGCCGGTTCCGCCGGTGATCAGCACCGCACCCGATCCGAGATCGACCGCGGCGACCGGGTTCGACGTGTGCCGCCGGAGCCGGGGCGCATGGAATCGTCCGTTGCGCAAGGCCAACCGGGGCTCACCGGTGGCCAGGGCGGCCCCGACGGTCGTGTCGGTCACCTCGGCCTCGCTGCCGCAGTCCAGCAGGGTGATCCGGCCCGGATATTCGGCCTGGGCACTGCGCACCAGGCCGGCGATCGCCGCCGCGGCCGGAGCCGGTGTCTCGTCCGGCAGATCGGCGCCCCGCCGGGTCACGACCACCAGCCGGGACTCGGATCCTCCGGCCCACGCCAGCCAGGTCCGCAGCGCGGTCAGCGCGGTGTGCACGCCGGCGTGCACCGCCGTGGCGGACAGCGCGCTGCCGGGCTCGACCGGGGCGAACCAGACGACCGTGCCGGCTTCGCCGGTGTCGTGTCCGCCGGCGGCCAGTGCGGCCATATCCGGGTGGTGTTCGCGGAAGCCGGCATCCGATCTCGCCCCGACCGCGACGACCACGCCGGTATCGGCGACCGTGGCGTCCGATTCCACCGGCTCCCAATGCATTTCATACAGCGACCGACGGGCGATCGACCGGCCGTCGTCCAGCGAGCGGCGGTCCACCGCGCGGATGCGCACCGCGGCCACCACGGCCACTGGTGCCCCGTCGGCGTCGACGAGGTCCAAGCGCACACCGTCGGCATCGATCCGGCGGATCCGGACCCGCGCTGCCGTGACACCGGCCCGGTACACCCGCACCCCGTGGAAGGAGAACGGCAGCGGGACGGTGCCGGCGGGCAGATCGGCGGCGAGCTCGTCGGCCGCCGCGTGCAGGGCGGCGTCGAGCAGCGCCGGGTGCAGCCCGAAACTCGGCCCGTCGGTCCCGGCGGCATCGGGCAGCGCCAGCTCGGCCACGACCTCGCCCGCGGCGCGACGAACCGCGCGGACGCCGCGGAACGCCGGGCCGTATTCCAGTCCGCGCGCGGCGAGTTCGTCGTACCGGGCCGCCGCGGTGCTCGCCGCGTCCGCCGGGAGGTCCACGGGGTCGGCGACGGGCGGTTCGTCGAGCGTGTCCGGAGCGAGCACGCCGTGCGCATGAGTGGTCGTCTCGGTGCCCGCATCGTGGTCACCGGCGAGCCGCGAGGTGACGGTGAACCGCCGACGGCCGGCATCGTCGGGAGCGTCGACGCCGATCTGGATATCGATCTCGGCGTCGCCGGCGACGACGAGCGGGGTCTGCAGTACGACCTCGTCCACCAGCTCGAGCCCCAGGCGGGCGCCGACGGTCGCGGCCAATTCGACGAACCCGGTGCCCGGCAGCAGGACGGTGCCGAAGACGGTGTGGTCGGCGACCCAGCTCTGGGTGGCCGTCGACAGCCGGCCGGTGAACAGCCATTCGTCCTTACCCGCGACCGAGACCGCCGCGCCCAGCATCGGGTGATCGACCGCGACCAGGCCGGCCCGGCGCAGATCGCCGAGCCCGTCGGTCGGCGCCACCCAGTACCGCTGCCGCTGAAACGCGTAGGTGGGCAGCGTGATTCGACGGGCGGGCCGATCACCGTGTGCCCGCTCCAGATCGACGTCGAGGCCGGCGACCCAGGCGCCGGCGAGGCAGGTCAGCAGCTGGACGGTTTCGTCCACGGTGCGGCGACCGGCGGCCGCGACGACCGAGCGGCCGTCGATGTCCGGCTGTTCGGCAAGGCAACGCCGGGTGAGGGCGGTGAGCACGGCGTCCGGGCCCACCTCGACGAATCGCCGCACACCGGCGCCGGTCAGCGCCCGCACCCCCGGCTCGAACAGAACAGCGGAGCGCACCTGACGCACCCAGTACGCCGGATCGGTCAGCTCGCGCTCGGCGAGTTCGCCGGACACATTGGACACCACCGGAATCGACGGGGCCCGGTACGTCAGGCCCGCGGCCACCCGATGGAACTCCTCGAGCATCCCGTCCATATGCGCCGAGTGGAAGGCATGGCCGACCCGGAGCCGATTCGTCTTCACCCCCTGGTGCCCGAATCGCTGTTCCGCCTCGGCCACCGCCTCGGCGTCCCCGGAGAGCACCACCGCGGCCGGGCCGTTCACCGCGGCGAGCGACAGTCGCCCGGCGGACTCGGCCAGTACCGGGGCGACGGCATCCGCATCGGCGGCCACCGCCAGCATCGCCCCACCCGCGGGGAGCGCACCCATCAACCGGCCGCGCGCCGCCACCAGCGCGCACGCGTCCGGCAGCGACCACACGCCCGCGCGGTAGGCCGCCGCCAGTTCGCCGATGGAATGCCCGACCACCAGATCCGGTGTGAGACCGAATGATTCGAGCAGCCGGCACACGGCCACCTCGAAGGTGAACAGCGCGGGCTGGGTGTATTCGGTCCGGTCCAGCAGTCCGCTGTCGTCATCGAACATCAGCGCGCGCAGCGACCGCCCCAGCAGCGGATCGAATTCGGCGCAGATCTCGTCGACGGCGGCGGCGAAGACCGGGAAGGACCGGTACAACCCGCGGCCCATCCCGGCGCGCTGCGCACCCTGTCCGGTGAACAGGAACGCGGTGCGACCGGAGCCGACCGATCCCCGCACCACCTCGGCGCCGCCGGTCGCCGAATCACCGGCCAGTGTCGCCAGGCCCGCGAGCAGTTCGGCCCGGTCGCGGCCCACCACACCCCCGCGCCGGTTCCAGCGCGTCCGCGTGGTGAGCAGGGAACCGGCCACGTCGCGCGGGTCGGCGTCGGGATGGTCGAGCAGCCACTGCCGCAACCGATCGGCCTGCCCGGCCAGGCCCTGCTCGGTGGGCGCCGACACCATCAACGCGACCACACCGCCTGCCGGAGCGGAGGATTCGGCAGCATCGCTGATAGCCGGTTCCTCGGCCGGCGCCTCCTCCAGGATCAGATGGGCGTTCGTGCCGCTGGCACCGAACGACGACACACCCGCCCGCCGGACCCGCGCACCCGGCTCCCAGGGTTCGTTGTCGAGCAGGAGCCGGACCGCACCCGCGGACCAGTCCACATGCGGGGTGGGCTCGTCCACGTGCAGGGTCTTGGGCAGCATCCGATGACGCAACGCCTGCACCATCTTGATCACCCCACCGACACCGGCGGCCGCGGACGTGTGTCCCACATTGGATTTCAGCGAACCCAGGCGCAGCGGCTGCGCACGACCCTGCCCGTAGACGCCGATCAGCGCCGTCGCCTCGATCGGGTCGCCCAGTCTGGTCCCGGTGCCGTGCGCTTCCACCGCGTCGATATCGGCGGGGGTGAGGCCCGCGTCCGACAGCGCCTGCCGGATGACCCGTTCCTGCGACGGCCCGTTCGGGGCGGTGAGTCCGTTGCTCGCCCCGTCCTGATTGACCGCGCTGCCGCGAATGACCGCCAGCACCCGATGGCCGTGCCGCTGCGCGTCGGACAACCGTTCCAGCACAACCATTCCGAGGCCCTCGGAGAAGCCGGTGCCGTCCGCGGCGGCCGCGAACGCCTTGCAGCGCGCATCCGCGGACAGGGCGCGCTGCCGGGCGAAGGCGATCAGCAGCGACGGATCCGACATCACGGTGACCCCGCCGGCCAACGCCAGATCGGTCTCGCCCTGACGCAGGGCCCGGCAGGCCAGGTGCAGTGCGACCAGCGAGGAGGAGCACGCGGTGTCGATCGAGATCGCCGGCCCCTGGAAACCCAGCGTGTAGGCGATCCGGCCGGACAGCACGCTGTTGGAAACCCCCAGGTAGGCATGGCCTTCCGCCTCGGCGGTGAGCTGCGGGGACCCGACCCGTGGGCCGTAGTGCTGGTGGATCACCCCGGCGAAGACGCCGGTATCACTGCCTCGCAGCGACACCGGGTCGATGCCGGCGTCCTCGAGCGCCTCCCAGGCCGCCTCGAGCATCAGCCGCTGCTGCGGATCCATCGCCGCGGCCTCGCGCGGGCTGATGTCGAAGAAGCCGGGATCGAAATCGCCCACCGCGTCCAGGAATCCGCCCTGCCGGGTGTAGATGGTTCCCGGCACATCCGGATTCGGGTCGAACAGCCGCCGCAGATCCCAGCCACGGTCGGTCGGATAGTCGCCGACGGCGTCGACACCGTCGGCCACCAGCTGCCACAGCTGTTCGGGCGAGTGCACTCCGCCCGGGTAGCGACACGCCATTCCGACGATCGCGATGGGGCTGCCCACCCGCTCGGTGAGTTCGCGCAGTTGCTGCTTGGTTTCGGAAAGCTCCTTGGCGGTCTTCTTCAGGTACCGGCGGAGTTCGTCGTTGTCGGCCATCGGTGGGCTCCTGGTCGTGCCGTCAGCTGAGGTTGTCGATGAAGTCGAAGAGCTCGCGGTCGTCCGCGGCGTCGAGCGGGTCGTCGGCGTCGGCCCCGCCGTCGTCGAGCTCTCGGCTCAGCGCCCGCAGCCGTTCGGCGAGCGCCGCGCGCTGATCCGCATCCAGTTCGGCGGCCGCACAGGCCCGGGCCAGTGCCTCCACCTCCGCGGTGAGGCGCTCGCCGGTCCGGTCGACGGGCGCGAGCTGGGTACGCAAGTATTCGGCCAGCGCGACCGGGGTCGGATGGTCGAACATCGCGGTCGCCGGAACCTGCACGCCCACCGCGGTTTTCAACCTGTTCCGGAACTCCATCACGCCCAGCGAATCGAATCCGGTGCGGCTGAACGGCCGTTGTGGCTCGACCTCGTCTGCGGTGTCGAGACCCAGTACCGCCGCGGCCTGTTCCCGAATCACCTCGACGATGAGGTCGGTCTGTTCCGCGGGCGTGAGTCCGGCCAACCGCGCCGTCACGTTCGGGGTGGCCGTCCCCTGCCCGCCGCGCGGACGCGGCGGACCCGACAGTCCCCGCAGCACCGGCCGCAGCCGGTGCTCGTCGACCGCGGCGAGGGCGTTGCGGTCGATGCGGGCCGTCACGGCCTGTGCGCGGCCGGCGACCAGCGCCGCATCGAACATCGCCATCGCCTCGGCCGCCGCCAGCGGCACGAAACCCTCGCGCTGCCACCGGGCCAGGTCCGCCGCGCTCAACGCCTCCGTCATCCCGGTGCTGTCTCGCCACGGCCCCCACGCCAGCGATGTGGCGGGCAAGCCCCGTACCTGCCGGTACTGGGCCAGTGCGTCGGAAAACACGTTGGCCGCAGCGTAATTGGCCTGCCCCGCGCTGCCGATCACACCGGCGATCGAGGAGTAGAGCACGAAGGCGGCCAGATCCAGCCGGCTGGTCGCCTCGTGCAGATTCCAGGCGGCGTCGACCTTCGGGCGCAGCACGGTGGCGAGCCGTTCCGGAGTCAGCGCGCTCAGCACACCGTCGGACAGCACACCGGCCGTGTGCACGACCGCCGTGAGCGGATGCTGCGCCGGAATCGCGGCCAGCAGCGCGCGCACCGCGTCCGGGTCGGCCGCATCGCAGGCCACGATGTCGACGGTGGCGCCGAGCGCGGTGAGTTCCGCGCGCACCCGATCGGCATCCGGCGCCGCCGGACCGCGCCGGCTCGCGAGTAGCAGCCGGCGCACGCCGTACGTGGCGACCAGGTGCCGTGCGGCCACCACCCCCAGCCCGCCGGTGCCGCCGGTGATCAGCACGGTGCCCTCCGGATTCCACGGCGCCGGCAGGGTCAGCACGTTCTTGCCGACATGCCGGGCCTGACTGAGGTGACGGAACGCCTCCGGCGCCCGCTGCAGATCCCATGCGGTGAGCGGCGAATGCGTCAGCGTTCCCGCCGCGAAGAGCTCCACCAGGCTCCGCAGGATCTGCTGGAGCCGTTCGGGGGCCACGTCCATCAGCATGAAGCCGTGGTAGTGCACGCCCGGATGCGCGGCCGCCACCTCGTCCGGATCGCGGCGGTCGATCATGCCCATTTCCACGAACCGTCCGCCGCGCGGCAGCAAACGCAGTGAGGCGTCGACGAATTCACCGGCCAGCGAGTCGAGCACGATATCCACGCCCGCTCCGCCGGTCTGCGCGCGGAACTTCTCCTCGAACTCGAGGGTGCGGGAGTCGGCGATCTGCGTGTCGTCGAAACCCATGTCCCGCAGCACGTTCCATTTCGCCCGGCTGGCGGTCACCAGCAGGCGCAGCCCCAGGTGCCGCGCGAGCTGGACGGCCGCCATGCCGACACCGCCGGTCGCGGCATGCAGGAGCAGGGTCTGTCCCGCCCGCGCCCCGGCGAGATCGACCAGGCCGTAATAGGCCGTCGCATACACCACCGGCACCGCGGCGGCCTGCGCGAACGTCCACTCCGCCGGCATCGGCGCCAGCAGCCGGTGATCGGTGACCGCCAGCGAACCGACGCCGGTGACGAAGCCGAAAACCCGGTCGCCGGGGGCGAATTCGGTCACGTCCGCGGCCACCTCGGTCACCACTCCGGCGCCCTCGCCGCCGATGCCGGCGGTGGGATCGGGATAGGTTCCGAGCGCGACGAGCACATCCCGGAAGTTGAGTCCGACCGCCCGCATCCGGACCCGGACCTGGCCCGGCGCGAGCGGCGCGGCACTCGCCGGATCCGGGCGCAGACCGAAATTGTCGGCGGTGAGCGTGCCCTTGTCGTTCAGGGTCAGCGCCCACTCCTGCTGCGGTGCGGTCGGGCTCAGCAGGTCCGCGCCGGCCAGCGGACCGTGCTCGGCGTTCGCCTCGCTGCGCAGTCTCGGGACGAACGCGGCGGAACCCCGCAGCGCGAGCTGCGGTTCGTCACCCGCCAGCGCGCCGACCGCCGCATCGCGGTAGCCGTCCCGGAATTCGACGTCGACGATGCGTACCCGGTCCGGATACTCGCTCTGCGCGGTGCGCACCAGGCCCCAGACCGAGGCCGCGGCCGGATCGACCGGTTCACCGGCATGGATCGCCACCGCCCGGGAGGTCACCACGACGAGGTCACGGTCCTGCGCCAACAATTCCTGCAACCGGGTGGTCGTCGCCGTGAGCACGTCTCGGGCCGACGCCGGAACGTCGGCGCCGGACGGAGTGTCGATCCGGACGACGACCGCGTGCCGGCTGCCGACGGTCACGGTTTCGTGGCCCTCGGCCGGGGACCAGATCACCTCGGACACCGGCCGCGGATCGATCGCCACCCAGTCCACCGCATACCCGAGGCCACCGGCACGACTCGCGGTCGCGGTGAGGACACGCAGCGTGAGAGCGCCCACCTCGAGCACCGGTGTGCCGTCGGAGGCCATGAGCGACAACGCGATTCGATCGGGCGCCGAATCCGACACCGCGGCCCGGACCCGGAGCGTGTCTCCGGCGACGGCGTGGAACACCACGTCCTCCCACGAGAACGGAACCACCAGACCGGATTCGCTACCCGGCGCCTGCCCGGCGACCAGGATCGCGTGCAGTGCGGCGTCCAGCATTGCCGGATGTATCCCGAACCGCGCGCCGGCCACCCGCCCGGCCGGCGGGAGCGCGAGTTCGGCGAACACCTCACCGTCGCGCCGCCACAGGGCGGTCAGCCCCTGGAAGGCCGGGCCGTATTCGTAGCCTCGGGCGCCGAGTTCCGCGTAGGCATCGGTCAGCGGCACCGCGACCGCGTCCACCGGCGGCCACGGTGCGTCGGCACCCGTTGCCGGCGCCGGATGCGGTTCCCCGAGTTCCGCGACGGTTGCCACCGCATGCCGGACCCACTCGGAAGGATGCGAATCCGCCTGCGCCGCATCGGAGTCCGAGGCGGGATTGCGGGAATAGACCGATACCGTTCGTGCCCCGCCCTCGTCGGGGCCGGTGGCCACCACGCGCAATTCGGCGCCGCCGGTCGCCGGAACGGGCAGCGGAGCCTCGAGCACCAACTCGGCCAGCCGCGGGCAATCCAGGGAGGCGCCGATATGGCCGATCAGATCCACGAATGCCGCACCGGGGAGCAGCGTCACGCCACCGACGGTGTGATCGGCCAGCCACTGCTGATCCTCCCGCGACAGCCGGCCCGTGAACACCACATCCGACGAGTCCGGAATCCGGACCGTCGCACCCAGCAGAGGATGGGCGGCCTCGTCCAATCCGGAACGCCGGACATCAGCGGGCACGCTCGGTTGCAGCCAGTAGCGCTGGTGCCGGAACGCGTAGGTGGGCAACGCAACCCGGCGCACGGGGCGCTCGGTGAACAGTGCGGGCCAGTTCACGGAGGTACCCGCCACGTCCAGCCCGGCCAGGGCGGAGAGGAACTGGATCGGCTCCGCGGTACCGCGCCGGGCCGTGGCCACCGTGGTCACCCGGGCCTCCACCGGCGTCTCGGCCAGGCATTCCCGCACCATCGCGGTGAGTGCGGCGTCGGGACCGAGTTCGACGAACCGCCGCGCGCCCAGGTCGACCGCGGTCGAGATACCGGGGGCGAACCGGACACAGGCGCGCACCTGATCGACCCAGTATTCGGGGTCGAGTATCTCCGCTCCCGCCTGCCTACCCGTCACCCCGGACACCATCGGCACCCGCGGCTCATGGTAGCTCAATCCCGCCGCCACCGCCCGGAATTCGTCCAGCATCGGTTCCATCAGCGCGGAATGGAAGGCATGGGAGACCCGCAGCCGCGTGATCCGCACCCCGCGCCGGGTGAACTCCTCGGTGAGCTCGTCGATCGCCGTCGCCGCCCCGGACACCACCACCGACGCCGGGCCGTTCACCGCCGCCAGCGAGATCCGCCCGCCAAATCCGGCCAGCGCCGCCTGCGCCCCCTCCTCGTCGATCGCCGCCGCGAGCATCGCGCCGCCCGACGGCAGCGCGCCCATCAACCGGCCCCGCGCCACCACCAGGGCACACGCGTCGGCCAGATCCCAGACACCGGCGACGTGGGCCGCCGCCAGCTCTCCGATCGAATGACCGATCAGCACGTCGGGGGTGAGGCCGAACGACTCCAGCAACCGGTAGGTGGCCACCTCGAAGGCGAACAGTGCGGGCTGGGTGTATTCGGTCCGATCGAGCAGCTCGGCGTGCTCCGGTTCGACCATCACCTCGCGCAGCGAGCGCCCGAGCAGTTGGTCCATCTGCTCGCACACCTCGTCGAAAGCCGTTGCGAAGACCGGGAACTCGCGGTACATCCGGGCGCCCATCCCCGACCGCTGCGCGCCCTGACCGGTGAACAGGAAAGCGGTCTTCCCGGTCCCGGCACTGCCTTCCAGCACGCCCGACGCCCCGGCGGCCAGATCGGCCAGACCGGTCAGCAGCTCGTCGCGGCCGTAGCCGACCACCGCCGCGCGCCGATCGAGACGAGCCCGGGTAGCGACGAGGGCGTGCGCGAGATCGCGGACATCGATGTCCGGATCGTCGAGCACCCACTGCCGCAACCGCTCCGCCTGCGCCCGCAAACCGGCCGGCGTATTCGCCGAGAGCAGCCAGGCCAGCGGCTCGGGCCGAACCGCCGCCGTCACCGGCGCGGCGACCTCCGCCGGAGCCTCCTCGATGACCGCGTGCGCGTTGGTGCCACTGACCCCGAACGAGGACACCCCGGCCCGGCGCACCCGTCCGCCGGACGGCCAGGGCTGCGCCTGCGACAGCAGTTCCACCGTTCCGGCCGACCAATCCACATGCGGCGTCGGCGCATCGAGGTGCAGCGACTTCGGCAGCATCTCGTGCCGCAGCGCCTGCACCATCTTGATCACACCCGCGACACCCGCGGCGGCCACGGTGTGTCCGATATTCGATTTGATCGATCCGATGCGCAGCGGCCGGGATCGATCGGCACCGTAGGCGTTGATCAGCGCCTGCGCCTCGATCGGATCGCCCAGGGTGGTCCCGGTGCCGTGGGCCTCGACGGCGTCCACATCGCTGGGCGCCAGGCCCGCATCCGCCAGCGCCGCCGCGATGACCCGCTCCTGGGACGGGCCGTTGGGGGCGGTCAGACCGTTCGACGCACCGTCCTGATTCACCGCCGTACCGCGGACCACCGCGAGCACCCGGTGGCCGAGCCGCCGTGCTTCGGACAAACGCTCGAGCACCAGTACCCCCACGCCCTCGGAGAAGGCGACCCCGTCGGCGCCGGCGGCGAAGGATTTGCAGCGGCCGTCGGGCGAAAGTCCGCGCTGGCGGGCGAAATCGACGTACAGATACGGACTGGCGGCCACCGTGACACCGGCGGCCAGCGCCAGCGAGGTCTCGCCCTGTCGCAGCGCGCGGCACGCCTGATGCAGGGCGACCAGCGACGACGAACATGCGGTGTCCACCGTGACCGCCGGGCCCTCGAGACCGAAGACGTAGGAGACGCGCCCGGAGATCACGCTGTGCGTGGTGCCGGTGAGGCGATAGCCCTCCAGCTCCCCGGTCACCCGGTCGAAATAGCCGGAGTAGCAGGCTCCGGCGAACACACCGGTATCGCTGCCGCGCAGGGAGTTCGGATCGATCCCCGCATCCTCGAACGCCTCCCAGACGGCTTCGAGCAGCAGCCGCTGCTGGGGATCCATCGCCGCCGCCTCACTCGGCCCGATGCCGAAGAATCCGGCATCGAAATCCGCTGCGCCGGCGAGGAATCCACCGCGACCGGCGTACACGGTGCCGGGCTTGTCCGGGTCCGGGTCGATCAGTCGTTCCAGATCCCACCCGCGATCGGAGGGGAAATCACCGGTCGCATCGGTTCCCGCGGCCAGCAGCCGCCACAACTCCTCGGGCGAGGCGGCGCCGGGGAGCCGGCAGCTCATGCCGACGATCGCGATCGGCTCGTCCGTCCGCTTCCGCCGGACCACCTGTTTCGCGGGTGCGGTCGCGGGCGCCGGAGCGACCCGCGAGCGAATCAGCGCCGCCACCGCCGCGACCGTCGGGTGATCGAACACCAGGGTGGATGGCAGCTGCAGACCGGTGGCCTTGGCCAACCGATTGCGGAATTCCACACCGCCCAGCGAATCGAAGCCGATCTCGTCGAAGCGCTGGTCGGGGCGGATGTCATCGGGTGAATCGTGGCCGAGGACCGCGGCCGCCTGGGCGAGAACGACATCCAGGACGATTTCCTCGTGGCGCGCCGGGGGCACCTCGGCCAGCCGCGCGCTCAGCGCGCCCGCCGCCGACGCCTGCGCACGTTCCGTGGTCGCCGGTGGGCGCGGGAGGAAGCCGCGCAGCACCGCCGGCACCGCGGCGTCATCGGATTCGCGACGCAGTGCGGTCGGGTCGAATCGCAGCGGCGCCACCGCCGGATGCCCGGCGGCCAGGGCCGCGTCGAACAGTCGCAGCCCCTCCTCGTCACCGAGTTGCCCCAGCCCCATCCGGTCCCAGCGGGCCAGCGCCGCCCGGTTCAGACCGCCGGTCATCCCGCTGCCCTGATGCCACGGCCCCCATGCCAACGCGATACCGGGCAGCCCGGCCGCCCGGCGGCGAACCATCAGGGCGTCCAGATAACCGTTGCCGGCGGCGTAATTGCCCTGACCGGACGAGCCGAGCAGGGCCGCGACCGACGAGAACACCACGAAGGCCGAGACCGCCCGATCCCGCGTCGCCTCGTGCAGATTCCAAGCACCGCGCACCTTCGGCGCGAGCACTCGATCGACCTGTTCGGCGGTGAGATTCTGCACCGTGCCGTCGTCGAGGACGCCGGCGGCGTGCACGATCGCGATCGGACCGGCGCCCAGTTCGGCGACGACGGCGCGCACGGCGGCCGCGTCCGCCACATCGCAGGCGACGACGCGCACCTGCGCCCCGGCCCGCTCGAGGTCGGCGGCGAGTTCCGCCGCACCGGGCGCGGCGGCGCCGCGACGCGACGTCAGCACCAGCCGGCGCACGCCGTGGACGGCGACCAGATGACGGGCGACCAGCGCGCCGAGTCCACCGGTGCCGCCGGTCACCAGCACCGTCTCCGCGTCGAAATGCGGTGCGGGCGTGCCCGGTTCGGTGTGGATCCGCATCAGTCTCGGCACCAGTACCGCGGAGTCGCGGACGGCGACCTGCGGTTCACCGCTGCGCAGTACGGCGTCGAGTTGCTCCCGATCCAGGGGTCGTGCCGGGTCCTCGTCGACGAGGACGAAACGTCCCGGGTGTTCGCTCTGCGCGCTGCGGACGAGTCCCGCGATCGCCGCCGCCACCGGAGCCACCGTCTCCCCGGCACGGCCCGACCCGCCCGTGACGACCACGACCAGCGTCGAATCCGCCAGTGCCGGTTCGGCCAACCAGGCGGTGAGCGTCGCGAGGGTGTGCCGCACCCGCTCGCCCACCGCGGCGGGCTCGTCCGTCGCCGCGGCGTCCGGAGCATCGGCGCGCCACACCACCACATCCGGCCGCGGCCCGGCCGACAGCTCCGCCGGCGACGATCCCTGGGCGTCGATGCCCGCGATCGTGGTGTCGCCGAGCAGCGCCAGGGCCGGGGTGCCGATATCGGTGCGGGCGGTGGCGTCGACCCAGCCGAGCCGGTACAGCGCGGCCTGGTCCCGGACCAGCGTGCGGCGGAACTCCTTGACGTCGTAGGGACGCATCACCACGGCGTCGACCGACACGATGGGATTGCCGTCGGGATCCACCGTCGCTACCGACACCGTTTCGGCACCGGTGGCGATGGCGATCACCCGCAGCGAGATCACTTCGGCCGGCCATTCGCCGGCGCCCTTGTGCAACCGGGCCCCGCCCCACCGGAACAGCAGCCGTCCGGCGTCGGGGTCGACATCCAGTTCCCGCCATGCCAATTGGGCCAGCCCGCTGTGCATCACCAGATCGAGCAGGGCCGGATGCAGGTCGTGGCGCCGCACATCGGTGGCCGCGTCGGTGTCGAGCGCGATCTCGGAGAACACCGTCCCGTCACGATGCCATGCCGCCTGCACGCCGAGGAAGGCCGGCCCGTACTCCAGTCCCGACCCCTTGGCGATCTGCGCGGGAATCCAGGCGGGGTCGATCGGTTCGGCATCGGCCGGCGGCCAGGCCTCCGCACGCAGCCGGGTCAGCAGGTCGGAATCGCCGTCCCACCGCTCGGCCAGCGCGCCGGTGGCGTTGTGTACCCATTCGCCGTCCGCGCCGGACCGGAAGTAGAACTCGAATTGCCGCAGCCCGCTCGGGTCCGCGGCGCGCACCAGCACCTGGAGCTCGATGTCGGCGGTGGCGGTCGGCAGGATCGGGGCCTGCAGGGTGAGTTCCTCGACCACGCCGCACCCGATGCGTTCACCGGCCACCAGCAGGAATTCGATGAGGGTCGCGCTGGGGACCACCACGACGCCGTAGGTCATGTGATCGGCGATCCACGGATGGGTGCGCAGCGAGAAGCGGCCGGTGAACAACCATTCGTCGGACCCGGCCAGCGGCAGCACCCCGGTCAGAATCGGATGATCGGTGGCGGCGCCGGCCGCCCGGGGCTGCAACCAGAAACGACGATGTTGGAATGCGTAGGTGGGCAATGGAATTCGCTGCGGCGTCCGCCCGGCGAACAGCGGCTGCCATTGCACGTCCACCCCGGCGGTGTGCAGCTGCGCCAGCGCTGTGACCACCTGGGTGACCTCGTCGGTGGCCCGGCGGGCGGCCGCGGCCACCGTGCACCCGGCTTCCAGGTCCGCCGACAGGCACCGGCGGGTCAGCGCCGCCAGTACGGCATCCGGTCCGATCTCGAGGAAGTTCCGCACTCCCGATGCGACGGCCGCGTCGATACCCGGGGCGAACCGGACCGTGCTGCGCACCTGCTCGACCCAGTACTCCGGCGCGGTCACGTCCGCGGACTCGCCCGTCCCCGTGGCGATCAGCGGAATCCGCGGCGGGTGATACTCGATCCCGGTTGCGACGGAATGGAATTCGTCGAGCATCGGATCCATTCGAGCGGAATGGAACGCATGGCTGACCCGCAGCCGGGTGGTCTTCACCCCGTCGGCGGCCGCTCGCCGTTCGATCTCGGCGATGGCTTCGGTGTCACCGGACAACACCGTGGACGCCGGATCGTTCAGGGCGGCGATCGACACCCGATCGCCGACGCCCTCGAGCAGCGTCCGCGCACGGGCCGCGTCGACGGCCACCGCGAGCATCGCCCCGCCCGGCTCGAGCGCGCCCATCAGCCGGCCGCGGGCGGCGACCAGGGCGCAGGCGTCCGGGAGCGACCACACCCCGGCCACATGCGCCGCGGCGAGTTCGCCGATCGAATGCCCGATCAGCACATCCGGTGTGACACCGAAGGATTCGACCAGGCGATACAGCGCCACTTCGAACGCGAACAAGGCCGGCTGGGTGAATTCGGTACGGTCGATGACCCCGTCGGGATCGTCGAACATCACGGTGCGCAACGAAATACCCAGCAGCGCATCGAATTCCGCACATACCCGATCGAGGGCGGCGGCAAAGGCCGGGAACGTCCGGGCGAGTTCGGCGCCCATGCCGGCTCGCTGTGCGCCCTGTCCGGTGAACAGGAAGGCGGTCGTGCCCGCATGCACCCGGCCGGAGACGATCGCCGGCCCCTCGGCCGCGGCGGCGACCTCGGCCAGCGCGGCCAGCAGGTCGTCGCGGCGGGACCCGACGACCACGGCGCGGTGCGGAAGCTGCGAGCGGGTCGTATACAGCGAATGCGCGACGCTCGGCAGATCCACCTCGGGCCGGTCGGACAACCACTGCCGCAGCCGATCCGCTTGGGCGCGCAGCGCTTCGGCCGATTTCGCCGAAATCGCCAGCGGCACGAGATCGGTGGCAGCGGCCGGCGCCACCGGCTCGTCGGTGGTCGCGCGGTCCGCCGAGGCCGGCGCCTCCTCCAGAATCAGGTGCGCGTTGGTGCCGCTGATGCCGAACGACGACACCGCAGCGCGCCGGGGCCGGTCACCCGCCGGCCACGCCACCGGCTCGGTCAGCAACTCGACCGCGCCCGCCGACCAATCCACATGCGGGCTGGGCGCGTCGATGTGCAGCGACTTGGGCAACATCTCGTGCCGCAGCGCCTGCACCATCTTGATGACGCCACCGACCCCCGCCGCGGCGACGGCGTGGCCGATATTCGACTTGATCGACCCGATCCGCAACGGCTGCGCCCGATCCTGCCCGTAGGCGTTGATCAGTGCCTGCGCCTCGATCGGATCGCCCAGCGCGGTGCCGGTGCCGTGTGCCTCGACCGCATCGACATCCGCCGGCTGCAGGCCCGCGTCCGCGAGTGCGGCGGCGATCACCCGCTGCTGGGAGGGGCCGTTCGGCGCGGTCAACCCGTTCGATGCGCCGTCCTGGTTGATCGCGCTGCCGCGGATCACCGCCAGAATCCGATGGCCGGCACGCTGCGCGTCCGACAGCCGCTGCACGGCCAGCACGCCGACGCCCTCGGCCCAGGTGACACCGTCGGCGGCGGCCGAGAACGGTTTGCACCGGCCGTCGGCCGCCAGTCCGCGCTGCCGGGCGAAATCGACGAACAACGCCGGACTCGCGGCGACGCTCACACCGCCGGCCAAGACCAGCGACGCCTCTCCGCGCCGCAGCGCCTGGCAGGCCAGATGCAGGGCGACGAGCGAGGACGAGCAGGCGGTGTCCACGGTGACCGCGGGTCCCTCGAGACCGAGCAGATAGGCGACCCGGCCGGAGATCACGCTCTGCGACGTCCCGGTCAACCGGAAACCTTCGTATTCGCCGACCACCGCGCGGGAGTATCCCGAGCCGCTGGCGCCGACGAACACACCGGTGTCGGTGCCGCGCAGCGCGGCCGGGTCGATACCGGCGTCCTCGAGCGCCTCCCAGGCGACTTCGAGCATCAATCGCTGTTGCGGATCCATCGCCGCGGCCTCGCGCGGCCCGATGCCGAAGAAGGCGGCGTCGAAATCCGCTGCGCCGGTGAGGAAGCCGCCCTCACGGCTGTACACCGTGCCCGGCTTGTCGGGGTCCGGATCGAAGAGCCGGTCGAGATCCCAGCCGCGATCGGTGGGGAATCCGGAAATGGCGTCGCGCCCTTCGGCGACGAGATCCCACAGCTGTTGCGCCGATCCGACCGCGCCGGGGAAGCGACAGCCGATGCCGACGATCGCGATCGGTTCGTCCGACCGGCTGCGGCGCGCGGACCGCACGGCGGCCGGGGCGGTCCCCTCCAGCCGCGACCGGATCAGCCGCATCACCGCGCGCGGTGTCGGGTGGTCGAATACCAGCGTGGTCGGTAGGTCGACACCGGCCGCCTGCACCAGCCGGTTCCGAAGTTGTTGTCCGCTCAGGGAATCGAAACCGAAATCGGTGAACGGCTGATCCGGATCGATGGCATCGACGGAATCGTGCCCGACCACTCCCGCGGCATGGTCGCGCACCACCGCGAGGACCAGCGCATCCCGTTCCGCGTCCGGCGCGGCCAGGACCCTGGCCGCCAGCGATCCGGCGGAAACGCTCCGGCGGCGCGGCGTGGTCGCGAGCGTCACCGCCGCGGCCCGTGCTCCGGCGATCTCGACCGGCCGCAGCGATACCGACCGGATGGTCAGGACCGGGAGGCCCGCCTCGTCGAAGGCCGACACCCGAACGGTGGCGGTGTCGGTTCGCTCGATGCGGACCCGCACCGCGGCCGCCGCCCCGTGCAGGCGGATATCGGTGTAGGCCACCGGCAGGACGAGCGACTGCTCACCGGCGCTGTCCGCGCCGTCGGCCAGCCGATCGATCGCCGGATGCAGCAGCGCATCGGCCAGGGCGGGATGAATTCCGAACGGCGCGACCGCCTCGGCGGGCGGCGCTTCGAGGGACACCTCGGCATACACCTCGTGCCCACGCTGCCAGGCCGCCGTGACGCCCTGCCAGACCGGGCCGTACCCGAGTCCACGCGCGGCGAGACGATCGTAGAGATCGCTCACCGACAGCGGTTCGGCCGCCGCGGGTGGCCAGTCGCCGTCGACCGGCTGCGGTTGCGCACCGTTCTCCGGCGCCAGCGCGCCGGTCGCGAAAGGCACCCAGGGACCGATGTTTTCGGCGTCGTCCACCGTCGCGGCGGATACGGTGAACCGGCGCAGGCCATCGTCGTCGGGTGCGGAGACGAGCACCTGGACGTCCACCGTCTCCGCCACCTCGGGCAACGGAGTCTCGAGGCGCAGTTCGGCGACGGCGCCGGCGCCCACCCGCGCGGCCGTGGCCAGCGCCAGTTCCAGCAGGACTGCCGGAGACACCGCACCGCTGCCCGATGCCGAGAATTCGGCCAGCCAGGGATGGGCGGCCCGGGTGAGACGTCCGGTGAACAACCATTCGTCGCGCCCGGCCACCGAGACGGCGGCGGCCAGGATCGGATGATCCGAACGGATCAGCCCGGCCCGGCTCACATCGCCCGCGGCCGCGACGCTCGCCGCGTCGGGAGACCACCACCGCCGGCGGTCGAAGGCATAGGTGGGTAGATCGATCCGCCCGCCGGTTCCGCCCAGGACGTCGGCCGGCACCTCGATTCCGGCACAGACGGCCCGGGCCAGCGCGGCGCGGAAATGCCGGGCCGCACCGTGCCCGCGTTCCAGGGTGGTGAGGATGGCGACTCGATCGGCGAAACCGATCGATTCGGCGGTCAGCCCCATCGCCATGGCGACCACCGGATGCGGGCTCAGCTCGATGAAACCCGTTGTACCCGACCGCATCAACGCCTCGACCGACTCGGCGAAGCGGACCGGCTCACGCAACGACCGATACCAGTACTCGGCGTCCAGGGTCGAGGTGTCGAGGTAGTCGGCGATCACGGTCGAGAAGAACGGAATCGAGCTGCGCCGGGGCCGGACCGGCGCCAGTTCGGCGAGCAGCCGCTCCCGCACCACCTCGGTGAGTTTCGAATGGCCGGCCCATGCCGCGGGCACGATCCGGGCCCAGACGCCCCGGTCGGCGCACCGGCCGACGAACTCCCGGACCGCATCGATCTCGCCGGAGACGACGGTCTGGGTGGGACCGTTGATCGCGGCCAGCGACAGCCGATCGCCGAACGGCAGCAGCATCTCCCGCACCGCGTCCGGGGACAGTCCGACCGCGGCCATCCCGCCACGGTCGCCGAGCAGCTCCGCTCCGGCCCGCGAACGCAGGGCGATCACGCGCGCGCCGTCCGACAGCGACAGGGCGCCGATCACGACGGCCGCGGCGACCTCGCCCTGTGAATGTCCGACGACCACATCGGGTTCCACACCCCGGGACCGCCACAACCGCGCGAGCGACACCATCATCGCGAACAGCGCCGGTTGCACCACATCGACGCGTTCGAAGTCCGACAGGTCGGATTCGCCGCGCAGCACCTCGGTCAGCGACCACTCGACGAACGGAGCCAGGGCTGCCTCGCATTCCGCGACCGCGGCGGCGAAAACCGGTTCGCTGTCGAGCAATCCGGCCGCCATGGCCCGCCACTGACTGCCCTGCCCGGGAAAGACGAAGGCCACCTTGTGATGCGCCGCACGGCCGGAAACCACTGCCGGACCGGTGGTTTCGCCGCCGTCGTGGTCGATCGCGGACCCGCCCGGCTCCTCGGTACGGCCGGCGAGCCGGTCCAGTCCCGCACGCAGATCCTCGGCTCCGCCGCCGACGACCGCGCCGCGCCATTCCAGCCGCGCTCGGGTGTGTGCCAGCGACCAGGCGATATCCGCGGGATCGGCGTCGGGATGTGCCGCCGACCAGTCGCTCAACCGGGCCGCTTGCGCGCGCAACGCCGCCTCGGTGCGGGCGGAGATCAGCCAGATCGAGTCGCCGGTCGCGGTCCCGGCATCGGGTGCCGCGGTCGCGCCGCCGGACCGTCCGCCCGACTCCACCGACGACTCGGCCGACACCGGCGCCTGCTCGAGGACGACGTGCACATTGGTGCCGCCCATTCCGAAGGCCGACACCGCGGCCCGGCGCACCGCCGTTTCCGCCCACTCGCGTCGCGCGGTGACCACCTCGAGGCCCAGATCCTCCAGCGCGATACGCGGATTCGGTCGGCGGAAGTGCAAACTGGGCACCAACTCGCGTTTCCGCAGGCACAGCACGGTCTTGATCAGCCCGGCGACGCCCGCCGCGCCCTCGAGATGACCGATATTGGTTTTGACCGATCCGACCGCGAGCGCATCGCCCACGGGCCGGCCGGCGCCGTAGGTGTCGCCCAGGGCCGCGGCCTCGACCGGATCCCCCGCGGGCGTCCCGGTGCCGTGCAATTCGACGTACTGCACCGATTCCGGTGCCACCTCGGCGGCGGCCAATGCCGATCGGATCACCGCGATCTGCGCGTCCGCGCTGGGCGCGCTGAGGACTTTGCGCTCGTTGCCGTTGTTGACCGAACTGCCCCGGATGACCGCGTGCACCCGGTCGCCGTCCGCCAGCGCCGCGGCCAACGGCTTGAGAACGACGAGACCGCCACCCTCACCGCGCACGATGCCGTCGGCACGTTCGTCGAAGGTCCGGCACCGGCCGGTCGGCGAATGCGCGCCGAACTGCTCGATCCGCTCGCCGCTGAGCGGCGACAGGATCAGGTTGATCCCGCCGGCCAGCGCCACCTCGCATTCGCCGCTACGCAGGGCCTCGACGGCCAGATGGACGGCCAGCAGCGACGACGACTGCCCGCTGTCGACGACCAGGCTCGGGCCGGTGAATCCGTAGTGATTGGAGATCCGGTTGGCGAGGACACCGCGCCCCACCGCCCACAGCGAATGCCGGCCCACACCCGGCTTACCCTGTGCGGCAACGAGTTCGGCGAAGTCGGTGCCGGTACTGCCCAAAAAGACACCCGCGCGCAGGCCGGCGGCATCCGGGTATCCGGCGTCCTCCAGCGCCTCCCAGCTCAATTCGAGCCCGAGCAGCTGCTGCGGGTCGAGCGCCCGGGCCTCGTTCGGCGGCACCCCGAAGAATTCGGCGTCGAATTCCGTTGCCGAATCCAGGAATCCGGCGATCTCGTCGATTCCCGGCCGGTCCGCGGGCGCGGAGCCGACCGCGTCACGCCCGTCCCGGAGCAACGCCCAGAAGGCGTCGAGATCACGAGCCCCCGGCATTCTGCACGACATTCCGACAATCGCGATGTCGCTCGCCCGTTCGACCATGGAAGTTCCTCTGTCCAGCTTGTTCGTTGCTCTGTGCCGCTGTGGCGTCTGCCGTGGTGTCATCCCGCTGCCGTCCCGCCGGTCCGCCGTCACAGCTCGGCCAGCCACTGCCGGATCTCGGCGGCGGCGCGGGCCGATGCGGTGCCGATGATCGAGAAGTGATCGGCGTCGATCTCGACCGTGGCGCCGGTGTGCAGCCAGGCCGGTACCGGCTCGGCGAGATCCACGCCGGGCAACCGCCGGGTGGCCCGCAGATCGAGAGTCGGCGCGGTGATCGGCGCCCGGCCGCGCTGGTCGAACAGTTCGGCGTACTTCGCCATCGCGACCAGGCCGTGATCGCCGATCTCGGTGACACCGTCGGCCAGGTCGATCACCGATTCGACGGCGCTGATCAGAACGCGCCGATTCGCCTCGAACTCGTCCGGGCAGTAGGTGTCGAGCAGGACGACCGCCGCGGGCGTCGCCCCGGTCCGCTCGAGCCGATGCGCCACCGCGTGCGCGATCGCGCCGCCCGCCGAATAGCCGACGAGCACGACCTCGTCACCGGCGGCGCCGGCGGCCGCGGCCAGCTGGTCGATCAGCACATCCCAGGTCGCCGGCAGCGCCTCGCCGGGTACGGTGCCCGGCAGCCGCAGTGCGGTGATCGGGCCGTCCGTGCCGAGTTCCCGTGCCAGCCCGGCGAATTGGTGCGGTCCGGTGCCCACGACGAAGGACGGGACGCATACCAGCGCGGGCCCGCCGGTGCCGCGGCGCAACGGTATCGGGGACGCGAGCGGGGCGTCGGCGACCGTCTCGAAGGTTTCCACCAGGCCCGCGCTCGCGAGCAGCATCGGTATCGCGTCCTCGACCCGGCCCCGCCGGTGGGCCGCGAGGACCAACTCGGTCAGCCCGCCGCGAACTCCCGTCGCGGTCGGCGCCGCCGGGCGGACTTCCGCCACGACGTCGGCCACCGGCGCCGGACTCGGCGGGGAATTCGGACCGGAATCCGATTCGGCGGCAATCATTTCCGCGACGCGGGTTCCCAAGTAGGCGGCCAATTCGGCCGCCGTCGGGTAGTCGAAGACCAGCGTGGACGGGAGGGTGAGCCCGGTGGCCCGGGCGAGCCGGTTGCGGAACTCCACGCCGGCCAGGGAGTCGAATCCCAGTTCGGTGAACGGCGCGTGCGGATCGATGCGATCACCGGAGCCGTGCCCGAGGCTGGCGGCGACGTGGTCGCGCACCGCCGCGAGCACGAGATCCGCGCGTTCCGCTTCCGCCGCCACCGACAGTTGCTGTGCCAGGGTGCGGGTGGCCGCACGGCGTGGGCCGGCCGGAACCAGGGCGCTCAGTACCGCGGGAAGCGTGCCCGCCCGGGCGCGCGCCGCCAGCGCGGCGGTATCGAATCGCACCGCCAGGGTGGTGGGCGCATCCCCGGCGATCGCGGTGTCGAACAGCGGCATCGCATGATCCGCGTCGAGGGGCACCATCCCCTCGCGGCGCAGGCGCGCCAGCTCCGCGGCGGTCAGGGTGCTGGTCATCCCGGTGTCGGCGCTCCACGTCCCCCAGGCCAGTGCGGTGGCGGGCAGGCCGTCGTGCCGGCGCCGCTCGGCGAGCGCGTCCAGGAACGCATTCGCCGCGGCGTAATTCGCCTGTCCGGGACTGCCCACCGTTCCCGCGAACGAGGAATAGAGGACGAACATCGACAGCGGCATCGCCGCGGTCGCCTCGTGCAGGTGCCACGCCGCATCCACCTTGGGGCGCAACACTGTCGCCAGGCGCTGCGGGGTCATGCCCGCCAGCAATCCGTCGTCCAGCACACCCGCGGCATGGACGACACCGGTCAGCGGATGCTCGGGCGGGATGGTCGCCAGCACCGCGTCCAGCGCCTGCCGGTCGCCGACGTCACACGCGACGACCTCGACCTGCGCCCCGAGTGCCGACAGGTCGGCCACCAACTCCCGGACGCCGGGTGCGTCCGCACCGCGGCGACCGATCAGCAGCAGCCGGCGAATCCCGTAGGCCACCACCAGATGCCGGGCGATGAGCGCGCCCAGTCCGCCGGTGCCGCCGGTGATCAGGACCGTCCCCGCAGGGTCCGGTCGCGCCGCGGCGGTTGCGGTCCGCGCGGGCGCGGGAACCACGCGCGGGACGTGCACGGCGCCGTCGCGCCAGGCCAGCTGGGGTTCGCCCGCAACGGCCAGCGACGCCGCGACGGCCGGGTGGTGATCCTGGCCGCGGGCCACATCGACCACCGTGACGCGGCCCGGGTATTCGTGCGCCGCGCTCCGCACCAGGCCCGCCGTGGCGGCCGCGACGAGGTCCACCGGCGGTCCGGATTCGACGGCCGCCGCGCATTCCGTGACGACGACGACCCGGTCGTAGCGGGACAGCAGGTCGGGAAGCTCGGCCGCCAATCGGGTGAGGCGGTCGAGCACCGCGGCCGGCGGCCGCTCGGTCTCCGGCGCGGCCACGGGGCCGAGCACCGCAACCTTTTCCCCGGCGACGGCCACCGTTTCCACGGCGCCGGCCGTCGACCACATCACGGAATCGGCGTCCGGCGGCGAGGCGAGCCGAACCCAGTCGATCCGATAGCCGGGGCGGCCGGCCCGAGTGTCGCGCAGCGTGTCGATCGGGATCGGACGCATCGTCAGCGCACCGATCGTCACCACGGGCTGATCGTGAATATCGGTGAGTTGCACGGTGACTCGTCGACTGTCGGCCCCGGCGTCCGCCGCGGCGGGCTCGACCCGGACCCGGACCGCATCGGCGCCCACCGCGTGCAGCTCGACGTTCTCCCACGAGTAGGGAACGAAGATCTCGTCGGCGCCCGGGTCGCGACCGGTGTCGACGAACCGGATCGCGTGCAGCGCCGCGTCCAGCAGCGCCGGATGAATGCCGAAGCGGTCGGCCGAAACATGGTCGTTCTCCGGCAGATTCACCTCGGCGAAGACGGCGTCGGCACCGGTCCACACCGCGGTGAGCCCGCGGAACAGCGGGCCGTGACCGTATCCGTGCGCGGACAACTCGGCGTACATCGCGTCGATGTCGACGGGCCTCGTGTCCGCCGGTGGCCAGGCCGCCACGGTGGCCACCGGCGCCGTGGCGCCTCCGGCTGTCAGTGTCCCGGTCGCGTGCCTGCTCCACTCGGCGTCCGGGTCGCCGCCGCGGCGCGAATACACCGCGAGGGCCCGCGTTCCGGCGGCATCCGGTCCCTCGGCGACGACCCGCAGGTCCACCGCGGCGTCGCCGGGGATCACCAGGGGTGTGGTGACGATCAACTCGCCGAGTCGCGGGGTACCGGCCAGTGCCCCGAGGTGCAGAGCCAGGTCGGTGAAGGCGGTGCCGGGCAGCACCACCGCGCCGCCGATCATGTGGTCGCCCAACCAGGGATGGCTGCGCAGGGACAGGCTGCCGGTCCCGATCACGGCATCGGATCCGGGCAGCCGGACCGACGCGCTCAGCAGCGGATGGTCGACCTCGTCCAGACCGGAGTGCTGCGGTCCGGCGGTGCGGGGCGCGACGGGAAGCCAGTAGCTCTCGTGCTGGAAGGCGTAGGTGGGCAGGGGAATTCGCCTAGCCGACCGATACCCGGGCAGTCCGTTCCAGTCCACCGCGATCCCCGCGATATGGGCCTGCGCCAATGCCGCGACGAGGTGTACGGGGGCCGAACCGCTGCGACGGCCGGTGGCGACAGTCACCCGGTTCGGATCGGGGTCGTCGTCGAGGCAGCGGCGAGTCAGCGCCGTCAGCACCGCATCCGGTCCGATCTCGATGAATCGTCCGACGCCGCTGTCGCGCATCGTCGCTATCGCGTCGGCGAACCGCACGGTTCCGCGCATCTGCGCAACCCAATAGTCGGGATCGGTGAATCGCGCACCGATCGCACCGTCCAGGTTGGACACGATCGGCAGCAGTGGCTCCCGATACTCGACTCGGCTCGCGGCCGAACGGAATTCGTCCAGCACCGGATCCAGCCGGGCCGAGTGGAAGGCGTGGCTCACCGACAGTCGCGATGTCTTGTGGCCACGCTCGGACAGCATGCGCTGTACCTCGTCGACCGCGTCGGCGTCCCCGGAAAGGACGACCGAATCGGGGGCGTTGACCGCCGCGATCGTCAAGCGGGTACCGAATTCGGTGAGGAGTCGCTCGGCGTCGGCCTCCGACACACCCACCGCCACCATCGCACCACCCGACGGCAACCCACCCATCAACCGACCCCGAACCGCCACCACACCACACCCATCCACCAACGACCACACCCCCGCCACACACGCCGCCACCAACTCCCCCACCGAATGACCCACCAACACATCCCCCACCACACCGAACGACTCCAACAACCGCACCAACGCCACCTCGAACGCAAACAACGCCGGCTGCGTCACCTCCGTCCGATCCAACAAACCCCCACCCACCACACCGAACATCACATCCCGCAACCCCACCCCCACCGGCAAACCCAACAACCCATCGAAAACCCCACACACCTCATCCAACGCCTCCGCAAACACCGGAAACGCCTCATACAACCCAGCACCCATCCCCACCCACTGCGCACCCTGACCCGAAAACAACAACCCCACCCGACCCGAAACCACACCGCCGCTCAACGCATTCGGCGTCGTGCGGCCCTCGGCCAGGTCGCCCAGGGCGGTCAGCAGTTCGTGCCGATCGCGGCCGACGACAGCGGCGCGATGCTCCAGATGCGCACGGGTCTCGACCAGAGACCGGGCGATATCCGCCGGATCGGCATCGGGCCGGTCGGCCACCCAGTCGCGTAGCCGCCGCGCCTGCGCACGCAGGCCCGCCTCGGATTTCGCCGACAGCACCCAGGCGAGGGCGGGAGCCGGTTCCGTTGTGCGAACCGGCTTCTCGACCGCCGGCGCCTCTTCCACGATCACGTGGGCGTTGGTGCCGCTGATCCCGAAGGAGGACACGCCGGCCCGTCGTACCCGGGCGCCGGCCGGCCAGGGCCGCGCCTCGGTCAGCAGTTCCACCGCTCCCGCCGACCAATCGACGTGCGGCGACGGCGTGCCCACATGCAGGGTCGCGGGCAGCACCTGGTGCCGCAGCGCCTGCACCATCTTGATCACCCCACCGACCCCGGACGCCGCCACCGAATGTCCGATATTCGACTTCAGCGAGCCGATCCGCACCGGCTCGGTGCGGCCCTGGCCGTAGGTGGCGATCAGCGCCTGCGCCTCGATCGGATCACCCAGCGGCGTGCCGGTGCCGTGCGCTTCGACCGCGTCGATATCGGCGGGTTCCAGTCCGGCGGCGGCCAGGGCCGCGTTGATCACCCGCTCCTGCGAGGGACCGTTGGGTGCGGTGAGCCCGTTCGAGGCGCCGTCGGAGTTCACCGCGCTGCCGCGCAGGACCGCCAGGACCTCGTGCCCACGCCGACGGGCGTCCGAAAGCCGTTCCAGGACGAGGACTCCCACTCCTTCCGACCAGCCGACCCCGTCGGCGTCGGCGGAGAACGATTTGCAGCGCCCATCCGCCGCCAGCCCCCGCTGGCGGGCGAAGTCCACGTACAGTTCCGGACTGCCGGAGACCGACACACCACCGGTCAGCGCCAGATCGGTCTCGCCGTTGCGCAGGGCCTGACAGGCCAGGTGCAGGGCGACCAACGACGACGAGCAGGCGGTGTCCACGGTCATCGCGGGCCCCTGCAGGCCCAGCACATAGGCGACGCGGCCCGAGGTCACACTGTCGGAGTTACCGGTCATCCGGAAACCCTCGTAGCGGCCGGTCACCCGTTCCGCGTAGCCGGACGGCGTAGCGCCGACGAAGATCCCGGTTCCGCTGCCTCGCAGCGAGGTCGGATCTATGCCCGCGCTCTCCAATGCCTCCCAGCAGGATTCGAGCATCAGGCGCTGCTGCGGGTCCATCGCCACCGCTTCGCGCGGGCTGATCCCGAAGAATCCGGGATCGAAAGCTCCGGCGTCGGCCAGGAATCCGCCTTCCCGCACATAGGTGGTACCGGGTTTGTCGGGGTCCGGATCGATCAACCGGTCGAGATCCCAGCCGCGGTCGGTGGGGAACGGCGCGATGGCGTCCGTCCCGGCCGCCACCAGGTCCCACAGCTGCTCCGGCGAGCTCACCCCACCCGGATAGCGGCAGCTCATCCCGACCACCGCGATCGGTTCGTCGACGCGGGCCCGGCGCGGGGCCCGCGCGGCGACGGCGGGGCGCGGCGCATCCGCGAGGCGAGACAGCAGATAGGCCGCCACCGCGCTCGCCGTCGGGTGGTCGAACACCAGCGTCGCGGGCAGCGTCATCCCGGTGGCCTTGGCCAGGCGGTTGCGGAACTCGACCCCGGCGAGCGAGTCGAAACCCAGCTCGGTGAAAGCGGTTTCGGGATCGACAGCGGTCGGCGACGAATGCCCGAGAACCGCGGCGGCGGCCTCGCGGACGAGGGCCAGCGCGACCTCCGGCTGCTCTTGCGGTGTGGCCGCGGCGAGCCGGCCGGTCGCGGTGCCCGCCGGGGTCGCGGCGGTCGCGGTCGTCGCGATCAGCGAACTCAGTACCTTCGGCAACGCGCCCGCCTCGGCCTGTTCGGCCAAACCGGTGGTGTCGAAATCGGCGGCGACGACGAGTTCGGCGTCGGCCCGCACCGCCGCGTCGAACAGCGACAGGCCGATCCGCTCGTCCAGCGCCCGGAAACCCAAGCGGCGCAACCGGTCCAGGCCAGCCGCACCGAGTTCGCCCGTCATGCCGTGGCTGGCCTGCCACGGCCCCCACGCCACCGAGACGCCGGGCAGGCCCTGCCCACGCCGCATCCGCACGACGGCGTCGGCGAAGGCGTTGGCCGCGGCGTAGTTGCTCTGGCCGGGCGCCCCGGCCAGACCGGCCACCGACGAGAAGACGATCAACGCGGCGCCGTTCGCGGCGCTCGCCCGATGCAGCGCCCAGGTGCCGTCGACCTTCGGCCGCAGCACCCGATCCAGTTGCTCGGCCGACAGGGTTTCCACGGTGCCGTCCTCGGCCACGCCCGCCGCGTGCACGATCGCCGACAGCGGCCGGTCCGCCGGAAGGGCGGCGACGAGTTCGGCGACCGCCGCCGCATCGCTCACATCGCACGCCGCCACCTCGGCGTCGGCGCCCAGGGCGGACAGCTGCGCGACCAGCTCGGCCACCCCGGCACCGGCCCGTCCACGCCGGGATACCAGCAGCAACCGGCGCACCCCGTATTCGGCGGCCAGATGCCGGGCGACCAGTGCGCCGAGTCCGGCGGTACCGCCGGTGACGAGCACCGTTCCCGCCTGCCAGGGCACGGCCGGGTCGCCGGTGCGCGCCGGAGCGGTCGTCCGGCGGACCCGAGCCGCGAACAACCCACCCGCCCGCAGCGCCAGCTGCGGTTCCGCCGTGGCGATCGCGCGGAAAACCGTTGCGGCGTCGCACTCCTCGTCGCTGTCGAGCAGCACGATCCGGCCCGGATGTTCGGCCTGGGCGCTGCGGACCAGACCCGCCACCGCCGCCGCGACGGGATCGCAGCTCTCCCCCGGCCCCCAGCCGTTGCGGGTCGCCACCACCAGCCGCGCATCCGCGGTCTCGGGTGCGGTCAGCCATGAACGCAGGAGGTCGAGGGCGGCGGCCACGGTATGCCGGCCGTGCTCGGCGACAGCTTCCGGATCGTCGGCGTCCGCCGGCCCGACAGCGTCGCCGGCCACCCAGACCGCGGTGTCGCCCGCGGTGATCTCGGCCGGTTCCGTTATCCGCCGATCGATTCCACGCACGGTGCCGTCGCCCAGCACGACGCACGGCGTCGGTTCGCCCGCCGCCGCGCCGCCGGCCGCCCGGATCCACTCCACGTGGTGCAGCGGCACGGTCGCCACCCCCGCGCGCACCCGTTCCACCGTTCGCCGCTCGACCGGATGAACCTCGATCGTGGCGGCGCTCAGCACCGGCGCACCGGACTCGTCGACCACATCGAGCCGGATCCGGTTGTCGCCCAGCATGATCGCCCGCGCCCGCACCGATCCCGACCCGGCCCGCGTCAGGCGCAGTTCGTGGAACGACACCGGCAGCGGAACCCGGCCGGCGGGCAGCTCGTCCATGACGAAATCGAGCGCCGGATGCAGGCAGGCGTCGAACAGCGCCGGATGAATCCCGAAACCGCTCGCCTGCGCCGAGGCGTCCGCATCCAACGACACCTCGGCGAACACCTCGTCGCCGCGCCGCCACAGCGCACGCATACCGCGGAAGGACGGCCCGTAGGCCATGCCCAGGCCGGCCACCCGCCGGTACACCGTGGTCACGTCGAGCGGTTCGGCGTCCTCCGGCGGCCACAGCCGATCCCAGCCGACCTCGGCCGAGTCGCCGGGAGCGGCGGACAGCGTTCCGGTCGCGTGCGCCACCCAGTCCGCGCCGGTGTCGCGGCCCGCCGGCCGCGAATAGATCGTGAACTCCCGCCCGCGCTCGGCATCGGCGGCCGCGACCGCGACCTGCAGCTCGACCTCGCTCTCGCCCAGCACCAGCGGGATGTCGAACGATGCCCGGTCCACCACCGGCAGGCCGAGCCGGGCACCGATCGCCGAGGCCAGCTCAAGATGCGCGGTGGCCGGCACCACCGGAGTCCCGAACACCGGATGGTCGGCGACCCAGCTGTGCCGGTCGGCCGACACGCTGCCGGTGAACAGCCATTCGTCGGTGCCCGCCACCGGCACGGCGGCCCGGAGCACCGGATGGTCGAGCCCGCCCATCGGCGCCCGGTTCGCGGTCAGCCAGTAGCGGCGACGCTGGAAGGCATAGGTGGGCAACGGGATTCGAGTCGGCGCCCGGCCGGCGAACAGCGGCTCCCAGTTCACCTCGATCCCGGCGACCTCCGCCTCGGCGAGCAGGGTGACCAGACGGCGGACCTCGTCGGCATCGCGGCGCGACGCCGCCGCGATCATCGATCGCGACTCGATCTCGGGGGGCAGGCACTGCCGGGTCATCGCGGTCAGCACCGCGTCGGGTCCCACCTCGACGAAGCGCCGGACGCCCATGTCCACCAGCGTCTGCACGCTGGGCGCGTAACGCACCGTGTCCCGGATATGTCCCGCCCAGTACAGGGAATCGGAGAACGCGTCACCGCCCGGGACGGCGAAGACGTTCGAAATTACCGGCAGCAGGGTGCTGCCGTAGGTCAGCCCGGCCGCGAATGCCTCGAATTCCGGCAGGATCGGGTCCATCAGCGGCGAGTGGAAGGCATGGCTGACCCGCAGTCGCGAGGTTTTCACCCCGTCCGCGCGCAGCCTGGTCTCCAGCTCGGCGATCGCCTCCTCGACACCGGAAAGCACCACGGCCGCAGGGCCGTTCACGGCCGCGAGGGCTACCCGGCCGCGGTACTCGGTGAGGAGTCGGTCGGCGTCGGCCTCCGACACACCCACCGCCACCATCGCACCACCCGACGGCAACCCACCCATCAACCGACCCCGAACCGCCACCACACCACACCCATCCACCAACGACCACACCCCCGCCACACACGCCGCCACCAACTCCCCCACCGAATGACCCACCAACACATCCCCCACCACACCGAACGACTCCAACAACCGCACCAACGCCACCTCGAACGCAAACAACGCCGGCTGCGTCACCTCCGTCCGATCCAACAAACCCCCACCCACCACACCGAACATCACATCCCGCAACCCCACCCCCACCGGCAAACCCAACAACCCATCGAAAACCCCACACACCTCATCCAACGCCTCCGCAAACACCGGAAACGCCTCATACAACCCAGCACCCATCCCCACCCACTGCGCACCCTGACCCGAAAACAACAACCCCACCCGACCCGAAACCACACCGCCTTCGACGGTTGTCGGGCCGGACTTCCCGGACGCGATATCGGCCAGACCGGCCAGCATCGTCTCCCGGTCGGCCGCCACCACCACGGCCCGCCGCTCGAATCGGGTGCGGGTGGTGAGCAGCGAATAGGCGACATCCACCGGCTCCAGATCCGGTCGTTCGGCCAGCCAGTCGTGCAGCCGCGCGGCCTGAGCACGCAGTCCCGCTTCGGTTTTGGCCGACAGCAGCACCGGAAGCAGACCGTCCGCGACGGGTGCTCCAACGGTCTCCCCGGAGGCGGCGCGCCCGGGCCGGGCCGGAGCCTCTTCCAGGATGACGTGCGCGTTGGTGCCGCTGATTCCGAAGGCGGACACACCCGCCCGCCGCACCCGTTCCGGCGATGCCGGCCACGGGCGGTCCTCGGTGAGCAGCCGCACCGCGCCGGCCGACCAATCCACATGCGGCGACGGCGCATCCACGTGCAGCGTCCGCGGCAGCGTCTCGTGCCGCAGCGCCTCCACCATCTTGATCACGCCACCCACGCCGGCCGCCGCCTGTGCATGGCCGATATTCGACTTCAACGAACCGACCCACAGCGCGTCGGCGCGGTCCTGCCCGTAGGTGGCGATCAGCGCCTGCGCCTCGATCGGATCACCGAGCGGAGTGCCCGTGCCGTGAGCTTCGACCGCATCCACATCCCCCGGCGCCAACCCCGCACTCGCCAACGCCGCCGCAATCACCCGCTCCTGCGACGGACCATTCGGCGCCGTCAAACCATTCGACGCACCATCCTGATTGACAGCACTCCCCCGCACCACCGCCAACACCTCATGACCCAACCGCCGCGCATCCGACAACCGCTCCAACACCAACACACCCACACCCTCGGCCCACCCCACCCCATCCGCGGAGCCCGAGAACGCCTTGCATCGTCCGTCCCGGGACAGCCCGCGCTGGCGGGAGAACTCCACGAACATGAACGGCGTCGACATCACCTGGGCGCCACCGGCCAGCACCAGCGACGTCTCGCCCTGACGCAGCGCCTGGCAGGCCAGATGAATGGCCACCAGCGACGACGAACAGGCCGTATCGACGGTGACCGCCGGGCCTTCCAGCCCGAGGGTGTAGGCCACCCGACCCGACAGCACGCTGCTGGTCGACCCGGTGCCGACATATCCCTCGGCGGCCGCGCCCGCGGCCTTGGCGATCTCCTCGTAGTCCTGATAAGAGACGCCGGTGAACACGGCGGTGTCGCTGCCCCGCAACGACGTCGGATCGATCCCCGCCGACTCCAACGCCTCCCACGACGCCTCCAACAACAACCGCTGCTGCGGATCCATCGCCGCCGCCTCCCGCGGCCCGATCCCGAAGAACCCCGCATCGAAATCACCGACGCCGGACAGGAATCCACCACGGTCCAGGTAGGACGTGCCCGAATGCGAGGGGTCCGGATGGAACAGCGCATCCAGGTCCCAGCCGCGATCACGCGGAAACTCCCCGATGGCATCGGTGCCCGCGGCCACCAGCTGCCACAACTCCTGCGGCGAACCGACGCCACCGGGATACCGGCAGCTCATCCCGACGATCGCGATCGGCTCATCGGTGCGGACGCGCCGGGCGGCGCGGACCGGACGCTGCGCGGCGCCGGCCACCCGCTCGCGCACCAGTGCCGCGACCGCCGCCGCGGTGGGGTGATCGAAGACCAGAGTCGAGGGCAACTGCACGCCTGTGGCGCGGCTGAGCCGGTTCCGGAATTCCACGCCCGCAAGGGAATCGAAGCCCAGATCGCTGAACGGTGCGGTGGGATCGACGGCCTCGCCCGAGACGTGCCCGAGCACACCGGCCACCTGTTCCCGCACGAGGTCGAGCACGATCGCCGCATGCTCGGTCTCGGGTGCCTGGGCCAATCGCCGCGCCAGCGTCGCGTCCGCGCCCTGAGACCGGCGCACGGGCACCGACACCAGCGATCGCAGCAGGCTCGGCAGGGTGCCCTCGCGGGCTTGTACGGCAAGGGCTTCGTGGTCGAATTCGGTGGCGACCACGGCCGCCGCCGGCGCGGCGAGCGCGCGGTCGAACAAGGCCAGACCGTCGGCCGTCGCCAGCGGACGAATCCCCAGCCGGTTCAGGCGCGCCATCGCGGCGGCATCCAAACCGCTGGTCATCCCGCCGCCCTGATGCCACGAGCCCCAAGCGATCGACACCGCCGGCAGCCCTTCGGCGCGGCGGCGCACCGCCAGCGCGTCGAGGAAGGCATTCGCGGCGGCGTAGTTGCCCTGCCCCGCGGTCGCCGCCACGCCCGCGATCGAGGAGAACAGCACGAAGGCGGACAGATTCGCGCCTCGCGTCGCCTCGTGCAGATACCACGCGGCGTCCGCCTTCGCGGACAGCACCCGCGAAACCTGTTCGTCGGACAGGGTTTCGATGGTTCCGTCATCGAGGACACCCGCCGAGTGGATCACCGCCTCCGGCGTGAAGTCCGCCGGTAGGCCGGCCAGCATCGACGTCAGGGCGTGCCGGTCCCCGACATCGCACGCCTCCACTCGCACCCACGCACCGGCCGCGGTCAGCTCCGCGACCAATTCCGAGCAGCCCGCGGCACGTTCACCGCGCCGCGACACCAGCACCAGGCGGCGCACACCGTGCGCGGCCACGAGATGACGGGCCACCTCCGCGCCCAGGCCACCGGTGCCACCGGTGATCAGCACCGCGCCGGCGCCGAAAACCGCCGGATCGCCCGTGGCAACGCCGGTTTTACGCAATCGGGGCACCAGCAGCGCGCCACCCCGCGAAACCAGTTGCGGTTCATCCGTGGCCGCGGCCGCGGCCACGGTGGCGAACGCCAACTCCGCTGGACCGTCGATTTCGTCGTCCAGCAGAATGATTCGCCCCGGAGCTTCGGCCTGCGCGCTCCTGACCAGACCCTGGACGGCTGCTGCCGGGAGGTCGGGCACTTCGGCGCCGACGCCGACCGCGCCGCGGGTGGCGACCACCAAACGCGTATCGCTCCACCGGGTCTCGGACTGCCACGCCCGCAGCAACCGGAGCGCGGACCGGACCCACGCCTCGGTGCGAGCCGGAATGTCACCGTCCGGCTCGCCCGCAGGCGACCAGACGACGAGCCGCGGCGGCTTCCGGCCGTCGAGCAACTCGTCCAGCTCACCGGCGGTGTCGACACCCGTGATGCGGGCACCGCCGAGGGCCGCGACCTCGCTCACGTCGATGCCGTGGTCGGCCGGCGCACCCAGTGCGACCCACTCGAGCTCGGACAGCGTCGCGCGCCGCAGCGCACCGGTGTCCAGTGCCCCGGCCGCCATCGGCCGGATCGTCAGCGATTCGAGATCCAGCACCGGGGCGCCCGATTCGTCGGCGATGGCCACCCGGATCCGTCCCGCACCGAGCCGTTCGAGCCGGACCCGGGCAGCACGCGCCCCGGGTCGATGCAGACGGATACCGGTGAAGGAGAACGGCAGCGGCACCCGGCCCGCCGGTATATCCGCCGCGAGCTCGGTGATTCCCGCGTGGAACGCGGCGTCGAGCAGGGCGGGGTGAATTCCGAAACCGGCTGAGACGGCTCCGGTTTCGCCGGTGTCCGGCAACTCCGACAACTCGGCCGACACCGCGCCGCCGTCACGCCAGGCGGCGCCGACGCGCTGGAATACGGGACCGTAGGCCAGCCCCAGCTCGGCGAGCCGGTCGTAGAGTTCGTCGACCGACACGGGCTCCGCCTCGGCCGGCGGCCACGGGCCGTCGAAATCCGCATCCGGCCCGGCGTCCGGCACCGGGGCGAGGACCCCGTGCGCGTGCGAAACCCACTCGGCCGGTGCGGTATCCGCCGTGAGTGGTCGCGAATAGATCGCGAATCGACGGCGACCGTCGTCGTCGGCTGGGTCGGCCACGAGCTGGAGCTCGATCGGCTCCTCGGTGATCGGCAGGGGCGACTGCAGGAGCAATTCTTCGATGAAACCGGCGCCGATCCGCTCGCCGGCGGTCAACGCCAGGTCCACGAAGGCGGCCCCGGGCAGCAGAACCGACCCGAAGACGGCGTGATCGTTGAGCCACGGTTGGGCCTGCACCGACACCCGGCCGGTGAACAGCCGTTCGTCGCGGCCCGCGGGCGACACCACCCCGGTCAGGATCGGATGATCCGATCCACCGGCCCCTTCCCGGGCCAGCGGTTCCAGCCAATACCGTTGCCGCTGAAAGGCGTAGGTGGGCAACGCGACTCGGTCGCAATCACGGCCGCGGTACAGCGGTCGCCAGTCGACGTTCACACCCGCCACATGGAGCTGCGTCAGCGCGGACAGGTATCGGCCGACCTCGTCGCCGCTGCGCCGGGCGGTGGCCACCACCACGTGTTCCGCTTCGGGCTCGGGTGATTCGGCCAGGCACTGCCGGGTCATCGCCGCGAGGACGGCATCGGGGCCGACCTCGACGAAGGTCCGCACCCCACTGCCGGCCAACGTCTCGATCCCCGGTGCGAAGCGCACGCCCTCACGCACCTGCCGCACCCAGTACTCGGGATCGGTGAGTTCGGCACCGGCCTCGGTGCCCAGGACATCGGAGACGATCGGAACCGTCGGTGCGTGGTAGGTGAGACGCCGTGCGACAGCGCGGAATTCGTCCAGCATGGGATCCATGTGCGCCGAGTGGAACGCATGGCTGACCCGCAGCCGCGAGGTCTTGACACCCTCGTCGGACAGCCGCTGCGCGATCGTGTCGATCGCCGCCGTGTCACCGGAGAAGACGACCGCGGCCGGACCGTTCACCGCCGCGATCGAAATCCGGTCATCGGCCGCGGCGAGGAGCTCGAGGGCGCGTCGCTCCCCGATCGCCGCCGCGAGCATGGCGCCGCCCGCCGGCAGCGCACCCATCAGCCGGCCGCGCGCGGCCACCAGCGCACAGGCATCCGCCAACGACCACACCCCGGCGACGTACGCCGCGACCAGCTCACCGATCGAATGGCCGACCAGCACATCGGCGCGCACCCCGAAGGATTCCAGGAGCCGGAACAGGGCCACCTCGAAGGCGAACAACGCCGGTTGGGTCCATTCCGTGCGGTCCAGGTGTCCATCCGTGCCGTTCAGGACGTCACGGAGGTGACCGTCGAGATGCCGGTCCAGCTCGGCGCACACCTCGGACAGGGCCGCGTCGAAAACCGGGAAGGCCGCGGCGAGTTCGGCGCCCATCCGCACCCGTTGCGCCCCCTGTCCGGTGAACAGGAATGCCGTCTTCCCGGTACCCGCTCGCCCCACCGCGGTACCCGGCGCCGACCGACCGGATGCCAGTTCGTCCAGTCCGGCCAGCAGTTCGTTGTGGTCCCGGCCGACGACCGCGCCGCGGTGGCCGAGCTGGGCCCGGTGTTCGGTGAGCGTCGCCGCCACCCGCCACAGATCCACCTCCGGGTGGTCGGCCAGCCAGCGCCGCAGTCGCGCCGCCTGGGCGCGCAGCGCATCATCGGTCTTCGCCGAGATGAGCAGCGGCGCGACCGCCACCCCGGTGGCGGGCTCCGAATCCTCGGCGGCCCGCGGGGCGGGTTGCGGCGCCTCCTCCAGGATCAGGTGGGCGTTGGTCCCGCTGATCCCGAAGGAGGACACACCTGCCCGGCGCACCCGCTCGCTCGCCGGCCAGTGCTGCTCCTGCGTCAGCAAGCGGACCGCGCCGGCCGACCAATCCACATGCGGCGACGGCGCGTCCACGTGCAGCGTCCGCGGCAGCGTCTCGTGCCGCAGCGCCTCCACCATCTTGATCACACCGGCCACACCGGCCGCCGCCTGCGCATGGCCGATATTCGACTTCAACGAACCCAGCAGCAGGGGCTGCGCCCGGTTGTGCCCATACGCGGCGATCAGCGCCTGGGCCTCGATCGGATCCCCCAGTGTGGTCCCGGTGCCGTGGGCTTCGACCGCATCCACATCCCCCGGCGCCAACCCCGCACTCGCCAACGCCGCCGCAATCACCCGCTCCTGCGACGGACCATTCGGCGCCGTCAAACCATTCGACGCACCATCCTGATTGACAGCACTCCCCCGCACCACCGCCAACACCTCATGACCCAACCGCCGCGCATCCGACAACCGCTCCAACACCAACACACCCACACCCTCGGCCCACCCCACCCCATCCGCGGAGCCCGAGAAGGATTTGCACCGGCCGTCGGGCGAGAGCCCGCGCTGGCGGGAGAACTCCACGAACAGGAAGGGCGTCGACATCACGGTGACGCCGCCGGCCAAGACCAGCGACGTCTCCCCGCGGCGCAAGGCCTGACAGGCCAGATGGATGGCCACCAGCGACGACGAACAGGCCGTATCCACGGAAATCGCGGGACCCTCCAGCCCCAGCGAGTAGGCGACCCGGCCCGACACGACACTGCCGGTGGACCCGACTCCCGCATAGCCCTCGGCGATCGGGCCCGCCGCCCGGGCGGTGTGTTCGTAGTCCTCGTACATGACACCCGCGAAAACGCCGGTGTCGGTGCCGCGCAACGACGTCGGATCTATCCCCGCCGACTCCAACGCCTCCCACGACGCCTCCAACAACAACCGCTGCTGCGGATCCATCGCCGCCGCCTCCCGCGGCCCGATCCCGAAGAACCCCGCATCGAAATCACCCGCGCCGTGCAGGAACCCGCCGGCCCGGGTATAGACCTTCCCGAATCGGTCCGGGTCGGGATCGTAGAGATTGTCGAGATCCCACCCACGGTCACGCGGGAAGTCACCGACGGCGTCGGTCCCGGAGGCGACCAGTTCCCACAGCTGCTCCGGCGACTCGACCCCACCGGGATACCGGCAGCTCATCCCGACGATCGCGATCGGCTCGTCCTGCTTCTCCCGCAACCGCGTCAGGTCGTCGCGGGTCGTCATGAGCTCGACCGTGACCTTCTTCAGGTACTCCATCATGCGGTCGGACGAACCACCGGCGCTTGTGTCCACGTCTCACATCCAGTTTTCGGGGTTGACAAACAGACCCGGCACCCAGATGCGGTGCGGGTTGAACGAGTGGTCGGCATATGTTCACGACCACGGCAAAGACAGGATTATCGGTGAATCCGGTTCGGTCGTATTCGACCTGAACAGGGCCATTACGCGAATGAACGGAATGCGCGCAAGATCAGAAAAGATATGCCGGGCAATTCGGTATATGGAAGTTTGCCCGCACGTCACCGATTCGCCCGATTGGCGTTACTTTTCACCCATACGTCGAGTAGACGGACAGCCACGGCGCCGGCGCGTCGACCGCCACGCACAGAACGTACCCCTGTTCCCCCTGTTGAAAGGACGAAATCATCGCTCACCCAAAATCTCTCATCGCCAAACAACAGTCGCAGGACGAGTGTCCAGATTGCGCTGAGGGTTAGCCTGCCAGTCGAATCGAATTCCCGCAACCGTTGACGGAATTCTTCACGACGACTTCTCCGGTGCGCCACAATCCGGATACGCACTTCGCATAAACCGGGGCCATACCATTATTGCGCAAATGTTCACAATTACTATCGCCAGCACAGGGAATAGCCGGCCCGGGTGACGATCGCGACACACCGGTCCGTCACCTGGAGCTCGATCCAAGTTCAGGTGGAACGTCACCCACCAGCCGATTGCCGGGCACGAGCCGGGCGCATGTAACCTTTTCTCCCAGGAACTCGCACCACTGGCGGGTTCACCCCAGCCTGGTGTGGTCAGAAGGGAGATACCGATGGGTAAGCGTGGGCGTAAGAAGCGCAGCCGCCGTAAGAGCGCGGCCAACCACGGCAAGCGGCCGAACTCCTGAGCCGTCGCGCCGTGCGCTCGGGGTCCGCGTGACGGACCCGGAGCACAGCCGATAAGACGACGAATGCGGCACGCCATCCTGCGATGGCGTGCCGCATTCGTCGTTCGAAGCGCAGGCAACCGACCGGCCGCGGTGGCCGGGTGCGGACCGCGCTGTTCAGGATTCGCGTTCGACCCGGGTTTCGGTGACCGTGATCGAGCGGCGGATATCGAGCGTGAGCCGCTCCCGCAGCGATTCCGGGGCACGATCCCCGCCGCATTTGCGACTCAGCAACCGCTTGAGCTTCTCCTCCAGCCCGTACTGCTCGATACACGGTGAGCAGTGGTCCATGTGGTGCTGCAATCGCGCCCGCGTGGCCTCGTCGCACTCACCGTCGAGCATCAGCCAGACATCGGTGAGAACCGCCGAACAGTCCAGTTCCATCTCGTCCCCGGCGGACCGTTCGTCCTGCTCGTGCCCACTGGTACTCACTGGGTTACCTCCTGACGCGCCCCGTTGCCCGTTCGGTTCCGGTCGAACCCCCGCTCGTGCGCGACATCGGCCAACAGCCCCTTGAGCTGTTTGCGCCCGCGGTGCAGCCGGGACATGACGGTGCCGATCGGAGTCCCCATGATGTCGGCGATCTCCTTGTAGGGGAAGCCCTCCACGTCGGCGTAGTACACCGCCATCCGGAATTCCTCCGGCAGCGACTGCAGTGCCGCCTTGATGTCGTCGTCGGGCAACGCCTCCAGCGCTTCCATCTCCGCCGACCGCAGACCGGTGGAGGTGTGCTCGGCCGTCGCGGCGAGCTGCCAGTCGGTGATCTCGTCGGTGGGGTACTGCGCGGGCTGGCGTTGCTTCTTGCGATAGGAGTTGATGTAGGTGTTGGTCAGGATCCGATACAGCCAGGCCCGCAGGTTCGTGCCCTCCCGGAAGGACCGGAAGCCCTGATAGGCCTTGGCGAAGGTCTCCTGCACCAGATCCTCGGCGTCGGCCGGATTGCGGGTCATCCGCAGGGCCGCACCGTAGAGCTGATCCAGCAGCGGCAGTGCGTCGCGTTCGAAGCGCCGGGCGAGTTCGGCCTCGTCGGCCGTGCTGCGCACGGTGCCGGCGCCCTCGTCGTCGGCCGAGGCGAAGTCGTCCTCCACGGGGTCGTCGGGGATCTCGATATCCTCCGGTCGCGAACCGCCCGCGGTATCACCCTGGGGGCGATCGGCCGCCAATTCGTCGTCGCTCGTCACGGAAATCCCTTCGGTCGCCGTAGCAGTTGAATCTACCGCGCGCGAGACGTCACGACCGAACCCGGTGTTCGCGCTGACGGTGTCGATCAGCGGGTACCACGACTCGACGGTCGCTACCGGACGTTCGTCGACGAGAACGGTCACCGGTGCCTCCTCCGGACTTCTGATTGTCGAACGGCTGCGATTGCCGCCGTGCTGTGCTGGCGGAACAGTGCAACAGGACGAACGACCGCTGTGTTCCCGATCCGGGCGCGACCGGCGGAAAACCGATTGCCGGGCCGGGACGAGCGTCGTTAGGGTGTGCGGCATGGCCGCATCGACACCGGCGATCCGGGCGCTGACGCAGGCGAAGGTGCCGCACGTGGTGCACTCCTATCCACACGACCCGCGCAGCGATTCCTACGGCGACGAGGCGGTCGCTGCGCTGTCGGAGCGCCTCGGGGTGGTGGCCGCCCAGATCTTCAAGACACTGATCATCGAGCTGTCGACCGGTACGCCCGCGGTAGCCGTCCTGCCGGTCCCGCATTCACTGTCGCTCAAAGCCGCCGCCGCTGCCCTCGGGGCACCGAAGGCGGCCATGGCCGACAAGGCCAAGGCCCAGCGCATCACCGGGTACGTCCTGGGCGGGGTCTCCCCGCTGGGACAGAAGCGCGCGCTGCCGACCGTGATCGACGAATCGGCGCGTGGCTGGGACCGCATTCTGTGCAGCGCCGGTAAGCGCGGACTGGAGATCGAACTCGCACCCGACGATCTGATCGCCCTCACCGGCGCGACCACCGCGCCGATCGTCGCCTGACGGCGACCCGATCGGACCACCGTGATCGGAAATATTTGTTGTCCACAACTGCTTGGTGTATACAAGTAGTTGTTGGATGCAAGTAGTTTGCCGCGTACTGCGCGGTCGGGCCCGCGACGGAACCAGGAGGTCCGATATGGACGGCGAGCAGGTCACCGATCTTATCGGCCAGCAACTGATTCGGCTCGGACGGATTCGGGAGCGGACGAACGCACAGGTCGCCGCGGCCTCGCACGGTGAGATCGACCTGTCGGCCTACCGCATCATCTTCCATCTGCTCGCCGACGGCCCCATGCGTTCCGGAGCCCTGGCGGAGGCCCTGTACTCCGACGCCTCCACCATCAGTCGCCAGGTCGCCGGGCTGGTCAAACGCGGCCTGGTCCGCCGCGAGGCCGACCCCAACGACGGCCGCGCGAGCGTACTCATCGTCACGGAGGACGGTCGCGAGATGGCGACCCAGCTGCGAGCGCGCCGCAACGACATGATCGCCCGAATTCTGACCGACTGGAACCAGGCCGATCGCGAGCAGTTCGCGACCCTGCTGCACCGGTTCGTCGACGATTACGAATCCGCGCGGCCGGCCATCCTCACCGCCCCGGATCCGCGTCCGGAGCCTCCGACCCAGGAAGCCTCGACGCCCGCCGAGCGCTGATCACCGCCGACCCATCGCGGCCGGGCACGCCGGGATCGCCCCTCATTCACATAAATCACTCCAATCACACCGGTATCTGTGCGTTACTTGTCGAGCAGTTCGTTCGACCCCCGATTCGTTTCGAACCGAGGATGTGATGCGAAATGACCCACCGTCCACGTCTGCGCACCCTGATCGCCACCGGCGTCGGTACCGCACTACTCGCGCTGAGCCCCGGACTCCTGGTCGCAGCGCCCGCGAACGCGGCGCCCGCCGTGGTGATGCCCGTCCACAACCCGAACTATCCCCTGGGCGGGGATACCGAGCACCCGGGTGCGCCGCAGCGCGACCAGCGCGCGGAGAAGGCCGAGAAGCTGGGCGGCAACACCGTCACCAAGCTGATCGAAATGGGCGCGAACATCTTGAAGTGCGGGCTCAACATCGTGGCGCCGACCGTGAAATGTGAATAGCCGCCGAGCACTCCGAGGCCGGGTTCAGATCAAGCTGATCTGCCCGGCCTCTTCGCTGTCGGCACCCGGCACCGGGTCCAGCAACTGCGGCCCGTTGTTGCGCACCGAATTCACCAGCGGCGAGACCGGCCGCGCCACGATCGACGAAACCACCTGCGGCGCAGGCGTTTCCAGGAGTTCGTGCGGCGCCGGATGATCGGGATCGAGCCAGGCGTCCCAGTGCTCGCGCGGCATCATCAGCGGCATCCGATCGTGAATGCGGGTCAGATCGCCCACCGCGTCGGTGGTCAGGATCGTGCACGACAGCAGGGGGCGCATATCCCGCTGCGCCGGATCGCGCCAAACCGACCACAAGCCGGCCATATACAGGCGGTTACCGTCGGCGTCGGACATGTAGTACGGCTGTTTGACGGCCTTTCCCGATCCGGTCGGATGCGGTTCGGTCAACCATTCGTACCAGCCGTCCATCGGCACCAGACAGCGCCGCTTCTTCACCGCATCCCGGAACGAGGGCGCAGTGGCGGCACGATCGGCGCGCGCGTTGAACAGCGGCTTTCCCTTCGCGGGTACGCCGGGTTCCGCCGCCTTCGTCCACACCGGGATCAGCCCCCAGCGCATCCGCCGGATCCGCAACGCCGGATCGTCGTCGGGATGGTCGTGATCGTGCCGGCGGACCACGGTCAGCACCTGATTGGTGGGCGCGACGTTGTAGTTCGCGCCGTCGCGCGCCGCGGGCACCTCGGTGGCCGATGCGCCGGCCGCGGCCGACGCGGCGTTCGCGGACCCGTCACCGGTCTCGTCGAGGGCGTCGAGTTCGACCGCCAACCTGGCCGGATTCGCGGTGGTCGCATATCTGCCGCACATATCTCCATGCTGCCATCCGCTACCGACAGTCTCCGTAAACTCGGACCTATCCGCGCGACGAGCAATTCCAACTGAAGGCGGTTGACATCACATCTCGGGTGTGAGAACTTCTTGCCGTAACTCTCTCATTAGGGGTCGCCGAATCATGTCCACCACCGAGTCCACCGCCGCCGCAGCATCGGCGACAGCATCCGACACCGCACCGCCTACCGAGTTCTCGTCGGTCGATCCGGCGACCGGCGAGGTCATCGCCACCCATCCCATCGCCGACGACGAGGCGGTGCGCGCGGCCGTCGACAAGGCCCGCGCGGCCGCGGCCGTCTGGGGTGGACTCGGCTTCGCCGACCGCAAGCGGGCACTGCTGCGCTGGTCCAGCCGCCTGGTCGCGCGCGCCGACGAATTCTGCGATCTGATCCACGCCGAGAACGGCAAACCGCGCGACGACGCCTATCTGGAACTGATGCTGGCACTCGAGCACATCGCCTGGGCGGCGAAGAACGCCGAGAAGGTCCTCAAACCGAAGAAGGTCTCCCCCGGCGCGCTGATGTCGAACTTCTCGGCCTCGATCGAGCAGCGCCCGCTCGGCGTGGTCGGGGTGATCGGGCCGTGGAACTACCCCGTCTACACGCCGAACGGCTCGCTGGCCTATGCCCTCGCCGCGGGTAATACGGTGGTGTTCAAGCCGAGTGAATATTCCACCAGCATCGGCAATTTCGTCGGACAGGCCTTCGTCGACGCCAACCCCGACCTGCCCGACGGCGTCTTCGTCACGATCAACGGCTACGGCGCGACCGGCGCCGCACTCGTGCGGGCCGGGGTGGACAAGATTGCCTTCACCGGCTCCACCGCGACCGGGAAGAAGATCATGGCCGCCGCGGCCGAATCCCTGACCCCAGTGCTGCTGGAATGCGGCGGTAAGGATGCGGTCATCGTCGCCGCCGACGCCGATATCGCCGCCGCCGCCGATGCCGTCGCCTACGGCGCCACCATGAACAGCGGCCAGACCTGCGCCGGCGTCGAACGCGTCTACGTCGACAAGTCGATCCGGGAACCGTTCGTCGCCGAGGTCAAAAAGATCCTGGCCGATGTGCGCGCGGGCTCCGACGACAAGGCCTCCTACGGTCCGATGACCATGCCCTCGCAGGTGGACATCGTGCGCCGCCACATCGAATCGGCGCTCGCCAGCGGCGGCACCGCCGTCCTGGGCGGGCCGGAATCGGTGCACGCGCCCTATATCGAGCCGGTCGTCCTGGTCGACGTCGACGAGAATTCCGAGGCCGTCTGCGAGGAGACCTTCGGCCCGACGGTCACCATCCGCACGGTCGAGAACGTGGACGAGGCAATCGAGCTGGCGAACCGGTCCAAGTACGGACTGGGTTCGGCGGTCTACTCCCGTAAACACGGCCTGGAGATCGCGCGCCGGCTGCGGGCGGGGGCCACCTCCGTGAACTCGGTGCTGGGTTTCGCGGCCATCGCCGCGCTGCCGTTCGGCGGGGTCGGCGATTCCGGTATCGGCCGCATCCACGGCGCCCAGGGCCTGCTGGAATTCTCCAGCCCGCACTCGATCGCGGTGCAGCGCTTCGCGATTCCGGGCATGGCACTGCTGAGCTACAAGCGCACGGAGGGCACCATGAAGCTGCTGCGCAAGGTGGTTCCGCTGCTGCACGGGCGCAACAAGTAAATGCCGTCTCTCGGATCCGGGCCCGCACCGCACGGTGCGGGCCCGGCCGCGTTCTCCGGCCCGTCCTCTGGACCTGCGGAAACCGACCGAGGCCGCAAATGTCCGAATTCGGCTGATAAACGGCCATACGTCGGAAATCACAAAACCGCGCTCCCTGCACACGGGTTCGGCTCTCATGCGCGAAGATGGTCCGGTGAGTTTCTGGCCCGCGCCCCACATCGACCATGCCGTGCACGCGACCGTCACCCTGCCCGGGTCGAAATCGATCACCAACCGGGCACTGATTCTCGCCGCACTCGCCGACCGCCCCTCGACGATCACCGGTGCCCTGCGCAGCCGGGACACCGAGCTGATGATCGCGGCGCTGCGCGCGATGGGCACCGAGATCACCGGCGACGGGGACACCCTCGCCGTCACCCCCGCCGACCAGCTGCACAACGCCACCGTCGACTGCGGGTTGGCCGGCACCGTCATGCGGTTCCTGCCGCCGGTCGCCGCTCTCGCGCACGGTGACGTGGCCTTCTTCGGCGACGAACAGGCCCGGCTGCGGCCGTTGAACACGATCCTCGACGCGCTGCGCAGCCTGGGCGTGGACATCGACGGTGACACCCTGCCGTTCGTCGTGCACGGCACCGGTTCGCTGCGCGGCGGCCGGGTCACCATCGACGCGTCCGGTTCCTCGCAGTTCGTCTCCGGTCTGCTGCTGTCGGCGGCGCATTTCGAGGAGGGCATCACCGTCCACCACGCGGGCGCCCCGCTACCGTCCATGCCGCACATCGAGATGACGGTGCAGATGCTGCAGCAGGCCGGGGTGCGGGTACAGGCGCCGGCGGATCCGCGCAAGGAACAGCTCTGGACCGTCGAGCCGGGGCCGATCCACGCCGTCGACTGGGAGGTCGAACCGGATCTGTCCAATGCCACGCCGTTCCTCGCCGCCGCCGCGGTGACCGGTGGCGAGGTCACCATCCCGCATTGGCCACAGCTGACCACCCAGGCCGGTGACGTGATCCGCGAGATCCTGGTCCGGATGGGCGCGGAGGCACGCCGCTTCGACGGCAAGCTCACCGTGCGCGGGCCGCAGCGCCTGGCCGGTATCGACATCGATCTGCACGATGTCGGCGAGCTGACCCCGACCGTCGCCGCGCTGGCGGCACTGGCGGATTCACCGTCGCGACTGCGCGGCATCGCCCACCTGCGTGGCCACGAGACCGATCGCCTGGCCGCGCTGACCACCGAGATCAACCGCCTCGGCGGCAACGTCACCGAAACCGAGGACGGGCTGCACATCGAGCCCGCGCCGCTGCGCGGCGGGCAGTGGCATTCCTACGCCGATCATCGAATGGCCACCGCCGGTGCGATTCTCGGTCTGCGCGTGCCCGGAGTGAGTATCGAGGACATCGGCACCACGGCCAAGACGCTGCCGGAATTCGTCGGCCTGTGGGAGTCGATGCTGGCGGGCGCCGGCGCGTTGTCGGGTGAAGGAGCGGCCCACTGAGGCGGCGCGAGTACGACGAGTCCGATGTCCGGGTGCGCCCGGGCAAGGGCTCGCGTCCGCGCACCAAGACCCGCCCCGAACATCGAGATGCGGTGTCGGCCATGGTCGTTTCGGTCGATCGCGGACGCTGGGGTTGTGTGCTGGACGGCGATCCCGACCGGCCGGTGGTGGCGATGCGGGCCCGGGAACTGGGTCGCACTCCGATCGTCGTCGGTGATCGGGTCGATGTGGTGGGCGACCTGTCCGGCAAGCCCGACACCCTCGCCCGCATCGTGCGGGTCGCCGAGCGACGAACCGTCCTCCGCCGCACCGCCGACGACACCGACCCGTTCGAACGCATCGTGGTCTCGAACGCCGAACAACTGTTCATCGTGGTGGCGCTGGCCGACCCGCCGCCGCGCACCGGATTCGTCGAGCGCGCCATGGTGGCCGCGTATGCCGGTGGGCTGCAACCGATTCTGTGCCTGACCAAACACGACCTGGCCGCAGATTCCGAATTCGCCGCGGAGTTCGCCGATCTGGACCTGACCATCGTCTACGGCGGCCGCGACGATCCGCTGGAACCGATCCGCGACCTGCTCCGCGATTCCCTGACCTGCCTGCTCGGCCATTCCGGCGTCGGCAAATCGACCCTGGTGAATCGCCTTGTCCCCGAGGCGGATCGAGCCGTCGGCACGGTCTCCGGCGTCGGCAAGGGCCGCCACACCTCCACCCAGTCGGTGGCGCTCCCGCTCCCGGGCGGCGGTTGGGTGATCGACACTCCGGGCATTCGCTCCTTCGGTCTCGCCCACATCTCCCCCGACGACGTGATCGCCGCCTTCCCCGACCTGTCCGAGGCCATCGAGGACTGCCCGCGCGGCTGCACCCACCTCGGCCCGCCCGCCGACCCGGAATGCGCCCTGGACGAACTGCCCGGCAAGGAGCGCCGGGTGGCCGCCATCCGATTGCTGCTGACCGCACTGAACTCCAACGACCCGTGGACGGTCGGCAGCAACTGACGGCGCAGCGCACCGCAGCCGGCCGGGCCCACCGGAATGCAATACTTGACATTGCAGCCGGACGCCGCCCGCAATAGTCGTTCGAATCAGGAGGGAGCCCGATGAGCGCGGATCCACTACCCGCCTGGGCCGTCCCGCCGCCCGGCGGCTACACCGCGGATGACCTGGACAGACTGCCCGACCTGCCGGCACATACCGAGCTGATCGACGGGAGCCTCGTCTTCGTGAGCCCGCAGATGAGATTCCACGCGTTGGTGATCGATCTGCTCGTCCTGGCGCTACGCTCGTCCGCGCCGCCGGCTCTTCGGGTTCGGCGCGAGATGACGGTGACATTGGGACCGCGGCAGCGCCCCGAGCCGGACGTCATCGTCGTTCACGAATCGGCGGATCGAGGGCCCGACCAAACCACGTATCGGCCCGAGGACGTCGTGCTGGCGGTCGAGGTCGTTTCGCCGGATTCGATTGTGCGCGACCGGGAGCGTAAGCCACAGCTGTACGCGCGCGCCGGGATTCCCCACTTCTGGCGCGTGGAGAACGACAACGGGCGGGCCGTTGTCTACATCTACGAACTGGACCCGGCGACGAACGTCTACGCACCGACCGGGATCCATCATGACCGGCTGACGTTGTCGGTCCCCTTCGGCCTCGATATCGACCTGACCGAATATCAGCGGATGTGATCCACGCCGCGGGGTCCGCACGGCCACTCGAAGTTCCCCGCCGGGGGAATATTTCCGTGGGAGGTGTCCCCGCCCTGGGCTAGAGTTCGGCTCCCGTGGGGTTACAAGATCAGCAATATGCGTTCGCGCAGCATGTGGTGTTGCGGCTGGCCAAATCCAGGGCAGCGGGCTCGGCTCGGTTGCGGTGCCAGCCCGAGGAGTTCGCCATCGAGGTCGGCGACGACCATGTTCTCTACCTGGGCAATCTGTTTCACGAGACGGCCGACATGGACGGCGCGGACCGCGATGCGCGAATCGACCGGTTCGTCTCGGCCATGCTGCGACCGGCGCCGCCGGAGAATACCTGGGACGAGGTCCGGGAGCGTTTGCGGCCGATTCTGCGTCCCGCGACCTACGGCATCGCCGAGGACGGGGCACGGCCACTCACGCGGGCGGCGTTCCCGTTCACGGTCGAGATGGTCGCGATCGACCGACCCGACAGCCGCGCCATCGTCACCGTCAGCGATGCCGAAAAATGGGGCGTGCCGAGCGAGGACATCTTCGCCCAGGCTCGCGCCAACCTCCGGAACGGGATCGCGCCGATGGATTTGGAGCCCGGCTCGATAATCCGTTTCGTCGACGACGGCAACGGCTATTTCAGCTCGTACCTGCTGGACCCCGACTGGCTGGCCGGACTGGCCGGGCCGGACACCCGCCCGGTCGCCTTCGTTCCGGATGTGGACACGCTGATCGTCGCGCCGGACGACCCCGAACTCCTCGGCTCGTTGTTCGAGATGGCCGAAGACCAGTATCGCGAGGCCACCCGACCCCTCTCCCCTCAGGCCTACACGCTCGACGCCCACGGCGTCGTGGTCCCGTTCGACACAGCCGGCCCGCACGCTCTCCTGCCGGCCGCCCGCCGCGCCGCCACCGGCTTGGCCGTCACCGAGTACTCCATCCAAGCCGATTGGCTCCGAACACGTTTCGACGACGGGTCGGACATCGACGAACTCGACCTCGCCCCCGCCTTCATCGCCACCCCGTACGTCCACGAGGACGAATCCGGTCCGCGGACCGTCACCACCTGGGGCGAAGGGGTGGAATACCTCCTGCCCCGAGCGGATTACATCGCCTTCTGCGTCATGGACGAGCAGGAGGAAATCACCACCCTGTGCACCGTCCCGTTCACCACCGCGATCGAGCTCACCGGAATAACCCCGGTCCCCGGGCTCACCCCGCCCCGCTACGAGGCCCGGCACTGGCCGGATCGCGATACCCTCGCGGCGCTGGTACGCGCCGACGTGGTGCTGGCCTGACCTGTCCGGAACGGGCGATCAGGCGATGAGCTTGGCGACGCATTCGCTCACCCGGGCGTCGCCGGAGGCCTCGTCCAGAGCCCGGTTCAGGGCGTCCTGATAGGTCGGCTCGGCCTGCCGCTGGAGCGCGCGGCCCGCCTCGGTGATCACCGTGTAGACGCCTCGGCGGTCGTCCGGACACAGATCACGGCGGGTGAAGCCTCCGGATTCCAGCCTGGCGACCAGCCGGCTGACCGAGCTCTGGTTGAGACCGATGAGCTCGGCCAACTCCTGCATCCGCAGTTCACCGCCGTCCGCGCGCGCGAGCCGGCACAGGGCCTGGTATTCCGACAGTCCGATGCCGTGGCGTCGCTGCATCTCCTTGGCCAGCCGCTGGGTCACCATCGCATGCAGGGTCACCAGCTGATCCCAGAATTCCGCGTCCATCAGCACACCTCCGCGTTGACAACAGAATACATGCGGTGACATCATCTGTATGCACATGCATTTAATGTATGTACATACAAACGATGAGAAAGGTTCGCCATGACCTCACAGCGCATCGAAAAGATCGCGACCACCCCCGACTGGTACGAGCCGTACAAGATCTCGCAGGCGATCAAGGCGAACGGCCTGGTGTTCGTATCGGGGCAAACAGGTATCGATGAACAGGGGCGTACCGTTTCCGACGATTTCCTGACGCAGGGACGGCAGGCCTTCGCCAACATCCAACGCGTTCTGGCCCAGGCCGGTTCCGACCTCACCGATGTGGTGAAGGTGGGCATCTTCGTCACCGACATGGCCGCCAACCTGGAGAAGATCAAAGTCCTCCGCGAGGAGTTCCTCCGCGAGCCCTACCCCGCAGACACCCTGCTGGAAGTGTCTTCGCTCGCCCAGCCCGATTGGCAGATCGAGGTAGAAGTCACCGCCCTGGCGCCCTGACCATCGACCTCGCCACCCACACCTCGACCGGTCGACGGAACCGACGCCCAACCACATCCGTCTACCCTTACGAACCGGTGTCGAGCGCCGGCGACCGATCCTCGTGCCAAGGTCGTCGGCGGGTGAGGGAGTGCGTGGAGTGGCAGGCTTTCTACAGGTTGATATCGAGGCTTTGGGTAGGGCGGCCCAGCTTTTGCGCAACTCGGAACAGGTGTTGAACGATGCGATGAAGGCCATGGCCCGGGACGGCCATGGGGACATCGGCACCAAGGAACTCAACGATGCGGCCGACAGCTTTCAGCGCCGGTGGCATTTCGGAATCCAACGTATCGGCGAGGCAGCCGGCACTACAGCAGAAGGAATTTCTCAGTGCCACGATGTCTATCAGCAGGTCGATAATCAGTTCGCGCAGGTGATCGCGCAAGCGGCTGCCGGGTCGCCTGACTCCGGGGAGATCAAGGCATGAGTGCGGCCGCAAATCCCTACCCCAACTTGGGCTTCAACCCGGTCCCGGGTGCGCCGGCCGATGTGGCGGGCCTGCGCGGTCAGATCAATTCCGCTTTCGACGCCGTCAAGGAAACGAATGGCTTACTGACCCGTTTGCGCAACAGCCACGACAACGTGTGGACCGGCGCCGGGGGCGACGCGTTCCGCGCGTCCTTCGACGCGACTCTGGCCCAAGATCTCGGCTACGCCCAGAGCTCGCTCGAGCGCGCCGTCGCCTTGCTCGACGAATGGCACACCGCCCTGGTCGGCTACCAGGAGACCGCAAAAGGACTGGAAAGTGAGGCCGCGACCGCTCGCGGCGAATACGCCAAAGCGCAGACCACCCTCCGGCAGGCCCAGGCGAATCCTGACCTGGGCTTGGCCAACATGCAGTTCTCGGACCGAAACCAGTTGGCCGACGCACAGCGCCGGTTGGATGCCGCTGCGGCACAGGTACGTTCGGCGAGCGCAGCGGTCGACAACGCGCAGGGCACTATCGATGCCATCATCAAGCGCGCGCACGATCTCGAGACCGAGCACAATAGTCTCGCACGACGCATTGCGGCCGAACTCGATGCGGCGGCAAAAGATTTCGCGCCCAGCCCGCCCGACAAGAGCATCTGGGACAAGATTTCGGACGCGGTGAAGGGGGTTGGCAAGTGGATCAGTGATCACAAGAAGCAGATCCACGACATTCTGTCCGGAGTATCGGCGGTGACAGGACTACTCGCATTGGTCACCCCGTTCCCGGCGGATGCGATATTCGGCGCCATAGCGCTGGTTTCAGGCGCAGGCGCGCTGGCGATGGATTTCATGGACCCAGAGGTCCAAGACGCATTCGGTGGCGTTCTGCACGGCGATTTCAGCAAGGACAATCTGATGAAGATCGGCACCACCGTGGGTTTGGATTCCTTGGCTGTCATCCCCGGGACGGGAGGCGTGCTGAAGGGCACCGGAGCCGCCTTCAAGGGCGCGGAGGAGTCCGGGGCCGTGTTCAAGGCGTTCGCGGAGGGAGCGCAGTCCCCCAGTTACCTGTCCACGAAACTGGACAAGATTCCGCGGCCCGAAGGGGTGACGAACTGGTTGCAAGATATGAGTAAAGCCAACGGATTCGGCCCGGGGGTCGGGACATCGCTTTCCGGAATCGAACTCGTTTCGCGGGCGGCGAAGGCCGGGCTGGGCTCCGGCAAGATCACAACCGGCACCTTGGAGCTGGCCGATGACTGACGTCGAATTGGATATCTGGATACCGGAAGGCTTCGCCGCGCTACCGCTCACCGATATCGACCGGCACGTCGCCGCGGTCGCGAATACGGCGAAAAGTCTCTCCGACTCGGAAACAAGAGAGATGGCGGCAGGAGTTCTGCCGATAATCTCGATCTTGCTGAAAGGTCTCGCACAGTGGGACGTGCGTTACTGCGGGTTCGGCCGTCATGTTGCGTCGAGCGGCACCCCGGTCACCTCGTGTCTGACCGTCTGCCTGTACGAGACTGGTGGTGACAAGCTCAACCCGCGGCTCGTGCTGAAAGACCTCGTAGAGACCCGACTTGCCGCCGGCGACGACTTGGGCAGCATCGAACTCGTGGACGTCGATACGCGTCCGATCCTGTTCTCGGAGCGGATTCGCGAACTGCCCTCTCCTCGGTTCACGGGCTCGCCCTACGACTCCGAGACCGCCTCGACGTACCAGCTGGAAGCGGTCCTGCCCGCCGAATCCGGTACAGCGGTGGCGGCGGTCGAGTTGTCGACCGCCTACATCGACGACGGGCCAGAATTTCGGCGGATGATTTTCGACATGGCACGATCGGCCGCATTTCACAGCGATTTCTCCAACTCCTCCGCCCTGAATTGGTAAGGACCTCGCCATCGTCACAACATCGCTCCCGCCGGCTGCAGCCCACCCTGCTACGCGCGCGGCACTTCGGAAAGGTGGGACTTGGCCGTGGGTTACGCTGATACTCGGGATCCTCAGCATTCCGGCCTGGGTGGTCGCTGTGACAATCAGCGATTCACACCACAGTGATGCTGCGGCTGCGGTCCTCACTGTCGTCACACTCGGCACCGTAGTCCTTTTCTGCGCCGGTGTTCTCGGTGCGAGCATGCTGTGGATTCGGCGACGAAAAGTGCGCAGCCTGAAGCGGTTTCCCTGGTATTCCTATCGGATTCGTTACCTGCAGGAAGGCCGCTACGAGTATGTTCAGTTGCTCGGCGGGCAGGGGGAAACTATTTCCACTCTGATTCTGAGTACGTGGTCGACCCAGGTGGGCAAATTGATCAATGCTCAGACATTCGAAATCTGGTTCGCCGGCGATCCCCAGCGCCACGGTGTCGTCTCGACGCCGGGCGGCGGCGATATCTGCTACGCGCAACGGATACGGCCACCATCGGCCGAGGTGGCTGCGCCGGCCGTGTCCGCAGTGGATGCACGCGGAAACCCCGTCAGGTGCGGGAGCTCGAGCGACAGCGCCTTCCCTTCTCCGCGCACCCTGCGTCGCGTCGGCGGCTTCGTGCTCGACCTGACTGTGCATGCCGGCGGAGGTGCCGCGATCGCGCTTGTTCTCAGCCCCGGATTCTCACCGGAACTCTTGCGTACTCAGGATTTTCACCAGCTGGGTTTCAATCCCTTCATTGCGTTGTGCTGCTTCGCCGGACTGTCGTTCATCGACCGAGTCCTGCTCCAGGCCGTCTTTCACACGACTGTCGGAAAAGCCGTCTTCGGGCTCGTGGCGATTCAGCCCGATACGGGCCGCTTCCCCACTTTCGGACGATTGTTCGCGACCTGGTGGTTTCATTTGTATTTGCCGATGGCAGTTGTCGGTGACGGTACCGGGCCCGACCGACCCGGCAACTACTTCATGACTGCCGTGCGTCGACGTGACCTGCGTCGATCCTGAACCTCGCCGGCAGGTGGCGGCCGGACGGAGCTGCCGACCGACGCCTGCCGACCGACGCCTGCCGGCCGACCGGCCGTCAGGACCGGTCGAACTGGCCGTCAGCGACGCCCTCGAGGAAGGCGTCCCATTCGTCGGCGTTGTAGTTCAGCCGGGTGGTGCGGTGCGTGATCGTGGCGCCGCCGTCCGCATGTACGTCCACGGCCACGGCATCGGGTAGCACGCCGGAGGAGTTCGTCATGACGAGCCCCAAGAAGGCCGGCCACTGGTCGGCGGGGACAGTGATGATCGGTTGATCCTGTTCCGGGCCAACGTATTTGCTGTCGCGCACATCGACCGCGTTGCCGGTGAACCGGACCTCTACGCAACTGTTGGCGTCCTTGCTGAATGAGGACTTGTACCACTTGCGCCGTCCGAACTCACCGGCTTGCCTCATTACGTCGTTCCTAACCTGCCCGCGGACTCCTCGATCAAGGCCAGCGTATCGCGCTTACCCAAGGCGTTGCGCTGGGCGGCCTCGAACGCGATCGTCAGATCACGGACCTGATCGGAATTCTCGATCACTCCCGAGACGGCCGTCGATTCGTGCCAGCCGAGCGGCGGCAGGAACGGCCGATCGAATTCGATCACATAGAAGGCTGCGCCGCCGAACAGATAGCCACTCCGAGAAGTGAAGGGCATCACCCTGACATCGAGGGTTTCCGGGTACCGGCGAATCAGATGGGCCAGATGTTGCAACTGTTCGCGGAGTACATCCGGCCCACCGACCTGCTGCAGCAGCGCCGCTTGACTGACGATGGCGTTGAAGCGCAACGGATCAGCGCCGGTGAGGCGCTCCTGACGACGCATACGAACCTCGACGCGTCGCGCTACCTCTTTTTTCGGGATGAACACGTCGTCCTGGTCGATCAGTGCGCGGGCATAGCTCTCGGTCTGCAGCAAACCTGGGATCAGAAGGCTTTCGTAAGCGCTGATCTCGGAGGCTCCGAACTCCAACCCCCACAGTCGCTGATGCTCGACGCCGAACAGGTTCGAGTACTCAGCCCACCATCCGCGACCACTCGCCGCAGCACGAAGCGCGAGCAAATCCTCGCGATCGTCAGCACTCAAATCGAGCACCCCGAACAGCAGCTGCAGCTTGTCTTCCGACAGGATTTTGCGGTCTCGTTCGAACTTGCTCCAGTACGTCGGCGAGAAGCCCAGGTGCTTCGCGATGGCCGCACCGGTCAAATCACGCTCTGCGGTGTACATGCGTATCCGCGAGGTCAGCTCCCAGCGTGCGACCGTCGGCGACAGCGGCGCCACACCCAGCTCCTTCCACCCGAGATCGTTGACCGAACAGTACAGGGTTCATCTGCTGATCAGCGAGCTGTCAGGGAAATCATCCATTGCTAGGTCATGTTGACCGATCAATGGTATGTTCCGACGGTCAAGCTCTCCTCAGTTCGGTCCATTCGGGTGGGAAGTGGGTTGCCATGGCGGTGCAGATTGTGGCGGGGTGTTCGATGCGCGGGGATCGGACGGCGCATCATGCGAGGTCCGTGGGGGACGGCTGGTGGGCGGTGTCCTTTCTGCCGGGGCGCACCTTGACCACGCAGCAGGCTGTCGCCGCATTGCAAATCGCCGAGGCGACAGTGGATTTGGCGCTGCTGACACCGTTCATCGGGCTTACGCCGATGGAGGCGGTCGGCTACGCGTTGTGGCCGTCTCGGCTCCGTAAGTCGCCGGGGGACACCAGTTTCCGAGTCTTCGAGGCGCGACGGTGATCGGCACTCGGCTTCCGGCGCGCGATCTGCTGTTGCGAGTGTGTGCCGACGACATCTCCAGCACACACCCGGTAGCGCACGCCGCATCGCAACTGGCTCGGCTCCATCGGGATCGGCTCAGGGACGGCGGCCTCGGCTCCTGCGACATCGACTGCGAGCGTGCGCGATTGACACGCCTCATCGACCGGTGGGTGGCCGGCGAGATGCCGCGTCCGCACGGCGGGGCCGCCATGCACACCGAGACCGTGGGGATGGTGGTCGATCGCCTGGCCCGGTACTGCGCCACGGCCCACTCTGCTCTGACCGCGCCCACCACCAACTGGGCCCTGCACTGCGCATGGCGTTCCCTGGCCGAAATCTCGCTGGCCTACGACGATTTGGCCGCCGATCTCGCCGGCGGCCATCGTCGGCTACCCGAGTTCACCTATCCGGTGATACCGGCCGTCGGCGGTGCGAGGTGAGCACCGATCCGGCGTGCTCACCAGGAGTCCAACTCGTCCTCACGCAGGCGTTGCAGGGCTCGTTCGATCCAGGAGTCGAAGCGGGTGACGAGGTCTCGGGTATGCAGCGGGCGGACGGTTATCTGTTCGGCGCGGGTCTCGACGTAGCGACCGTCGGGAAGGTCGTACCACTGCACGACATTCGATGGCCGCACGTCGGCGTGGAACGCGCCGACCAGCAAGGACGCCGAGCCGCCGCCGTCCACCGGGCCGTTCACCAGATCGAGATAGCGCTCCCGAGGTGTGTTGCGTGTCAGGCCGTTCTGCCCGTCCCGCAGGTCCGCGGGGTGAACCGTGATCGGTGCACTGGTACCGGGATCGCGCTGCGGTATCGGCGCGGCCAGTGCGGCCGCCAGACTCTCCGGGCGGCAGAGCCGCAGGCGGATTCGTCCGTCGGTGTCGCCCTGGGTGAACTGGTACAGCACGGCCGCGTGGTACAGATTACGTGCCCCGACGATCCGGTAGACCCGTTGCGTGCCATCGCTGCCCTTGTATTTCGTTGTACCGCCGAGGATTTCGATTTTCATCACGGACGTATTCAAGGTGTGCAGCGCGAGCTGGATCTGCTCGAATTCGTCGGAATCGTAGCGCTCGCGGACCGTCGCGCGGTGCGCCTCGAATTCGTTCCGATACGCGAAACGGCTGGTGAAGCGCAACAACTCCGGGATCCGGTCGTTCGCGTCGCCGAGCCACAGCGCAGCGAAATCGTCCGGCTCCCACGCCCATTCCGTCACTGTGTTGTCACCTTCGAACTATCTGCGCGTCTCGCCGCTGTCGTCGTGGGTATCGCCGCCGATGACACCGCCGGGCAGCGTCTTCGGCAGCTCGCCGAGCAGTTCGGCCGCATTCTCCGCAGTGGTCAAATAATCGGCGCGCTGGTGCGTGCGTTCCTCTTCCTTACTCTTGCCGGCACCACCCAGCCCACCCATACCGGGCAGGCCGGGCGCTCCCGGGCTCGCACCGGGGCGCCCCGAGGCGGCGGCCGGGTTCTGCGCGGTCCCCGGGACTCCCGAACCCGGCACACTGCGGCCGGGTCCGCCCGAGAGGGCACCGAAGCCACCACCCGAACCGCCCGGGCCTCCGGTGTGCAGACCGCCGGACGACATACCGCTGGGAGTGGTTCGCGAACCATTCGGATCGAAACCAGAGGTACCGACACCGGCGTCGGGTCCGACCCCGCTGGTGGAGGTCTGCGAACCAGTCGAATTCGGGACTTGGCCGGTCGGCCCGTTGTCAGCTTGCGAGTCCGGTGTTCCGCTCTTCCCGTCCTGCTCCCCGTTTCCGTCTTTCCCCGGCTTCTCCGCGCCCGGATCCCACTGACCTCCATCATCGGGACCAGGCCCAGTGGGCCCGTTCGGGCCGCCCGGCCATGCGGTGGGCCTGCCGTCGCCCGGCTGCGTGGGATTCAGCGCGGGCGGCAGCACCGGTACTGTGCGATCGAACCCGGTGAACCCCGCGACATAGTGCTGCTGCATCGCATCTCGCGAATCCGAGGTGACCTTCGAACGCGAACGCTCCTCCTCCCGTGCCCGGGGCGGCCAGATATTCGCGGTCCACGAATGCGCCGCGGCGGCCGGAATCGCCTTCTTCGTATTGATGATGGTGGTGCCGGCCGCGTCGATATCGGTGCTCAGGGCGGCCAGCAGATCGGTCAGATCCGCGGCGTGGTCGGTGTACTGCTTGATCGCATTCTTCGCCGCCTCCGCCGCAGCACCCTCCCAGGCTTCGGCAATGGAATTGCCGACCGAGCGTTTGAAGGTTTCCAAACCCTGATCGAACTCGGTAGCGGCCTTGGCATAGTTCTGCGCCATCTTGTAGGCGTCGGACGGGTCGAGCTGGGAGAAGGCGTTCTCGATCTGCGAATGATCCCAGCCGAAGACGTTCTCGGGATTTGTGATCTGCGGCTTTTCGTTCTCTCTGGCCATCTATCCCCCGAAATGCATGCCGAGCGCGCCGAGCAGGCGCTGCGGGGCCGGATTCTGTTGCGGCAACGACTTTTCCAGCTCGGCATAGCGGGCGGCCAGGGATTCGTCCTGGGCGGTCATCTGCTCACGGATGGTGCGGAACAGGGTTTGGAAGTCGTCGACGGTTTGGAGATGCGAATCAAGGACCTCCCACACCCCGTTCTCGGAACCCCTGGACTTCTCCCGCCAGCGCTTCACCATTGTCTTCGCAGACACGAGATCACGCCCGTCGTCGGGGACGTGGCCTTCTCCTAAGCCCCAGTGATCCTGCTGCGACACTCGTGTCATT
>NZ_BAGM01000101.1 GCF_000308855.1 Nocardia veterana NBRC 100344
AAAACCCCATGGCGCACGCACAATTCGACCCGACGGCGCGGCAGGATCTGGCCGTGAAGGCCGTCGAGGCCAAGATCGCCAAAGACCTCACCTGGCAGCAGATCGCCGAAACGGCCGGATATTCCACCGCTTTCGTCACCGCGGCGGTGCTCGGACAGCACGCGCTGCCGGAGCAGTCCGCCCGCGCGGTCGCCGACCTGCTCGGCCTCGGCGACGACGCGGCCACCCTGCTGCAGACCATCCCCACCCGAGGTTCGATCCCGGGCGGCGTGCCGACGGACCCGACGATCTACCGGTTCTACGAGATGCTGCAGGTCTACGGCACCACCCTCAAGGCCCTCGTCCACGAGCAGTTCGGCGACGGCATCATCAGCGCGATCAACTTCAAGCTCGACGTGCGTAAGGTCGCCGATCCGGAGGGCGGCGAGCGCGCCGTGATCACCCTCGACGGCAAGTACCTGCCGACCAAGCCCTTCTGAAAAGCGAGGAACACCACCATGGATTTCGCCCAGCACACCATCGATCTGGCACGACGCAATGTCGAGGCGGGCGGACGCCCCTTCGCAACGGTCATCGTCAAGGACGGCGAAATTCTCGCCGAAAGTCCCAATCTGGTCGCGCAGACCAACGATCCGACCGCGCACGCCGAGATCCTCGCGATCCGCGCGGCCTGCACGGCACTCGGCACCGAACATCTGACCGGGACCACCATCTACATCCTGGCGTTGCCGTGCCCGATGTGTCTCGGCGCGCTCTACTACTGCTCTCCCGACGAAGTGGTCTTCCTGACCACTCGCGAGGAATACGCACCGCACTACGTCGACGACCGAAAGTACTTCGAGCTCAACACCTTCTACGACGAATTCGCCAAGCCGTGGGACCGGCGCCGCCTGCCGATGCGGCACGAACCGCGGTCGGATGCCATCGACGTCTACCGCCGCTGGCAGGAACGCAACAACGGCGAACGCCGGGTCGCCGGGGCACCCACGGCACAGTAATTCCCCAGCCGGAAGGAAGCGTCGCGGTCCGGCGAGACCGCTCGGCGTGGTGGCTACAGCAGTGGCGATCCGGGAGCGGGGGTGAGTCGGGTGGCGGTCACCTCGGTAATGGCGGTGGTGTCGAAACCCGCCATATCGGAGCGCAATTCGGGACTGGCCAGATATTTCGCGGCGACTTCGGCCGGGTCGGCGGCGGCCGGAAAGCTGATAGATCCTCATGGCCCGATTCCTGTTCATATTCGCGAATGGTTGGCGGCCACGGTTTTCAGCGGCGACCACGCCGGGCCGGGCCGCCGGATGATCTCGTACCGAAGCGGGGTCGGGCCGCGCGGACGCGACGAATGTGGCGGGTATAGCGGAGGCGACCGATGACGTACCAGATAGCGCGTATCGGTGTGGGGAGAGCGCCGAGGAGGGCGGCGCGTTCGGCGCGGTCGGCATCCTCCAGGACGAGGCCGAGGAGCGTGAGCAGGGTGAGCTTGGGTGTGTTGGCCACCAGGTGTTCTCCCAGCGACGCCCATTCCCTTTCGGTGATGTACTCGGCGGCGAGTGGAAGGAGGGTCGCTTCTTCATCGTCGAGGTGTTCGAGCAGGACGGCCCGGTGATCGACGAGGATCGCGACGAGGGTGTCGCGTTCATCGGCTCCGGCCCGGGTCTCCCATGCCGGGACCGCGGCGTCCAGCTTGGTCAGGGTGGCTTCGACGCGCTCGTGCTGAGCTTGCATGCGCAGGATGACGTCCGCACCCGGGTCGGCCCGGGCGAGCAGCGGTGGCCACAGCAGCTCGTCCTCGCCCTCATGGTGGTTCTTCAGGCCGAGCCGATAGTCGCGGCAGTGCTCAGCGATCACCGCCGCGCGGGCGGTGTCTCCCGGAGCGACCGCCGCGATGAGCTCGATCAGCAGGCGGGACTCGCGGCGGAAGGCTCGGTGGACTATTTCCATGTCCTGGGTATTGACGCTCATTGTTCCTGTCCTTCAAGGGTTTCGAGTGCCTCGAGCCTGCTGTCCGAGGTTTGGAAAGGACTGGGAATCGGCTTGGAACGCCAGGCCGCCGCCGCGTGCGTACGATGTGACGCGTCATGGTCTTCATTCGGGTTTTGGGTTCGTTCGCGGCTGAGGCCGGCGGAGAAGCCCTACCCCTGGGCGGCCCGCGGCAGCGCGGCGTGCTGGCTCTGCTGGTGGCCGCGCGCGGGCAGGTCGTGCCGGTCGACCGGATGATCGAGGACCTGTGGCGTGGGGAACCGCCCGCGCGCGCACTGGCATCGCTGCAGGCGTACGTGTCCAACCTGCGCCGCCTGCTGGAGCCCGGCCGGCCGCCACGCGCGCCGGCTCGCCTGCTGATGAGCGCGTCGCCCGGCTACGCCCTACGGCTGCCGCGGAGCGCGGTGGACGCGTGGCGTTTCGAGGACCTGCTCGACGAAGCCCGCACACTCGCCGATCCACGTGATGCTCACACCCGGCTGACCGAGGCGCTGGCGCTGTGGCGGGGCCCCGCGTTCGCTGAGGTCGCCGACGAGCCGTGGGTCGCCGCCGAGATCGCGCGGCTCGACGAGCTGCGTCTGATCGCCCGCGAACTGCGCATCGCGGCCGGATTGCGGCTCGGCGACCCCGCGACCGTGGTGCCCGATGCGGAAACCTTCACCCACGACCATCCCCTGCGCGAGGAAGGCTGGCGCCTGCACGCCCTCGCGCTGTGGAGCAGCGGCCGCCAAGCCGACTCCCTCGCCGCTCTCCGCCGCGCCCGCGCCACCTTCGCCGATGAACTGGGTCTGGACCCCGGACCTGACCTGGTGGCGCTGGAAGAGGCGATCCTCACCCAACGCACGGACGTTCTCCACACGGCCGTCCCCCCGCCCGCGGCACACACACCCCGCGTCGCCGCACCCACACCGCCATCCGTGATCGAAAAGCCTTACACGGCAACGTTCGTGGGCAGGGAGAACGAGCTGGCGGCGCTGCTGGCCGCCGCCGGGGAAACCGTTCGTCGACAGGTGCGCGTCGCACTCGTCAGCGGAGAGGCCGGGCTCGGCAAATCGATGCTGCTCGAGCAGCTCGGCGCGCGGCTCGCGCAGGACGGATGGCTCGTGGCCGCCGGGCGCTGTCCCGATGTGGACAGCGCGCCGCCCGCCTGGGCCTGGGTCGAAGTGCTGCGGACGGTTGCCGACAGCGTTCCCCCGGGCGACTTCGCCGACGACCTGGCGCCGCTACTGTCGGACTCGGCGACCGGGACCGGGGACGCGGCAGCCGGCCGTTTCCGGTTGCGGCGGGCCGTGTGGGCCTGGCTGTCGGCGATCGCCGCGGATCGTCCGGTCGCCGTGCTGCTCGACGACCTGCACTGGGCGGACGCCGCCACACTGGAACTGCTCGCCGGCGTGGACGCCCGGGCCCCGATCCTGATCGTCGCGGCGTACCGCGCGGACGAGAGCGAGCACCTCGGTGCCACGTTCGCGTCTCTCGCCCGCACCGCGCCCCTGCGGCTCGACCTGTCCGGACTCGATCGCGATGCCGTCGCGGAACTGGTCCGCGCCGAGTGCGAAGCCGACGACTCAACCGTGGCCGGAATCACCGAGCGGACCGGCGGCAATCCCTTCTATGTGCGGGAGACCGCGCGGCTGCTCAGCGGCGAGGGCGCGCTGATCGCGCTTTCCGAGGTGCCCGAGGGCGTCCGGGACGTGCTGCGGCGCCGGTTCGCCAGGTTGCCCGAGAGCGGTGTGTCCGTCCTGCGACTCGCGGCGGTGGCCGGCCGGGAAAGCTCGGTGGACGTGCTCGTGCGGGCCGCCGACACCGACGAGGACGGGGTACTGGACGCGCTCGACGCGGGCGTCATCGCCGGATTGCTCGACGAGCCCGGACCCGGGCGAGTCCGATTCGTACACGCCCTGGTCAGGGACACGCTCATGACCGATGTCAGCCGGGTGCGGATCACCAGGATGCATGCCCGGATCGCCGCGGCGTTGGAGGGTCGCGGCGATGTCACCGCGCTGGCCCACCACTACGCGCGAGCGGGTTCGCCGAAGGCCGTCGGTTATTGCGTGCGGGCCGCCGAACTGGCCGAGGCACGGTATGCCCACGACGTGGCGGCCACGCTGCTGACCGACGCCGTCACCAACTCCAGCGACCCGGACGAGCGGGTCGGCCTGCTCGGTAGGCTGCTGCGCGCGCAGGTCAGGGCCGGGGCCTTCGCCGCGGCCAGGGACACGCGCGAGCAGGCCGTGGAGTACGCCGAGTCGATCGGGCGCGAGGATCTGATGATCGCCGCGTTCACGGCTTGGACCGAGCCCACCCCTTGGCAGGCCCGCACCTACGGCACGGTGGACCGTCCCATCGTCGAGCGCCTCGGCCGCCTGCTCGAACGCACCGGCCTGGCCCCCGACCTGCGGTCCCATCTCCTCATCGCCTACGCCCACGAGCTGGTCGGCGAGGGTGATCCGAGCGTCATGGCGGCGGCGCGGGAGGCGCTCGACCTCGCCACCACTCCCCGTCTGCGGGCCGCGGCACTGCTCGTCCTCGCGCGCGAGTCCGGCCGGGAGGAGTACTCCCGTGCTTTGGTGGAGATCGGCGTCGAGCACGACCTGCCCGTCTATCGCGTGACCGGCCTGCTCAATCGGGCCGCCAACGCCGCCGCGGCCAACGATCCGGCGACCATGCGCCGGGTGGCAACGGAGGCACTCGCGCTCGCCCGCGCCTACCGCATGCCGGAAGCGATCGGCGCCGCCGAAATCGCGCTGGCGACACTGGTGCTCATCGAGGGTCGATTCGCCGACGCCGAGCGCCTCTATACCGAGGCCACCGAACGAATGGAACGCGCCGGATCGGTGCACGCCGCAGGCTTCCTGCGGCTCGCACGGGCGGCGATCTGGATCAACGACGGCACGCTCGGCGACCACCTGAACGACGTGCGTGCCCTGCACGCGGCACTCGGCCCGATGACCGCCGACCTGCTCGCACTCGCCCTCCACGCCGCGGGCCGCAGCGATGAGGCGTACCGCACCCGCACCTCACCCGCCCCGATCCGGCCCGACTTCTTCTTCACCTTCCTGACCAGCCTGCGTGGGATGGCGGCCGTCGCCTTCGACGACCGTGACGCGGCCGAGCGAATCTACGCGGATTTGCTGCCGCACCGAGACGGTCCCCCGGCGGGCGCGGAGAGCGTGTCGCTGGCCCTGCGCCCGGTCGCGCACACGCTCGGCGAACTCGCCCTGCTCCTCGGCCGCGCCGACGCGGCCGCCGCCCACTTCGCCCGGGCCGCCGCCATCGCCGACGAGTGGAACGCTCCCGCCTGGTCCATGGATGCCAGAGCCCACGCGGTTCGTGTTCCGCACCATCGGATTTCGCCTCCGTCGCAGGGTTGAGACCACCCTGGGCCGGGTGAGGGCCCGCGGCGTTCGCAGTGCTCCAAGTCGGCTCCAAGTTCCTTCCAAAACCCGAGGAGCAGTGTCGACCCCATCGGAACCGAACTGATGGAGGAGCGAAACATGAACAACCCCAATACCTTCCGGGCCGCGGTCGTCCGCGCCCCGAGTGGACCCGACTCGATCGAGATCATCGACGTGCCGGTCACCGAGCCCGGCGCCGGAGAGGTCCGGGTCGCGGTCGCGGCCGCGCCGGTCAATCCCACCGATCTCGGCGTCGCGAGCGGGTTCTTCCACGAGATGGGGATGATCGACCAGCCCTCCCACACCGGCCTGGGCTGGGACTTCGCCGGCACCGTGGTCGCCGCCGGTCCGGGCGTGGACGTGGCCGTCGGCACGCGGGTTGCCGGTGTCGTACTCGGTTTCGATCGCGACTTCGGCACCTACGCCGAACAACTCGTCGTGCCCGCCGCCGATCTCGCCGTGGTGCCCGACGAACTCGACCTGGTCGCGGCATCGACGGTGCCGCTCAGCGCGTTGAGCGCGGCGCAGATCGTCGATCTGCTCGGCGATGCGCCCGCCGACGGCAACCGATTGCTGGTGGCGGGTGCGGCCGGTGCGATCGGCGCGAATGTGGCCGCACTCGCACCCGACCGCGGCTGGCGAGTGACCGGATTGGCACGCGCCGAGGACGAACCGTTCGTGCGCGGTCTCGGCGCCGACTTCCGCACCGAAGCCGAGCCGGGTTGGGATGCCGTCGTCGACACCACATCACAGCAGGCATGGGGATTGAACCCGGTCCGCGACGGGGGAACCTTCGTCGGCGTGCGTCCGAACCTGACGCCCGCGGCCGAGCGCGGAATCACGGTGCACATCCTGATGGTGCGGTCCGACGGCCCGCGCTTGGAACAGCTGCTGGCCCGCGCCGCCTCCGGCCGGCTGCCTACCCGCGTGCACGCGGTCCTGCCTCTGGCCGAGGCCGCCGCAGCCCACCGGGCCATGGCCGAAGGCGGGACGCGCGGTCGGTACGTGCTCGACCCCGGGATCGACCGGGTCCGACCATCCCTCGGTGGCACGGTTCGAAACGGCCACAACCCGGTCGTCCCGGACACCGAGGCCCCGGTCACCGTGATCAACACGATGTCCGTACCCGCGGCGCAGCGGGAGCTGTTCCTGCATCGCTGGCGCGAGAGCGCCCAGTACATGGCGGCCGCATCCGGTTTCCGTCGAACCCGGATGTTCCAGGCGGCCGGTGACGCGGCCGAGGCGGTTTTCGTCAACGTCGGAGACTGGGACAGCGGCACCGCCCTGCGCAACGCCCTCGGCACTCCGGAATGGCGTGAGTTGACGCTGCGGATCCAGAACGAGGTCGACCTCACCGCACGGCCGATGATCTTCCATCTCGCGCTCGAGTTGGGGCCAGGCGACATGCTGCCCCAGTGACCGCCGATCGATAGCTCGAAGATTCGACGCCCGGCCGACTCGCGCGAGAGCACGGCCGGCCGGGCAGTGCGTCTCGGCAGGGCCGGATGCCTTGCCGGACAAGAATTCACCGTCCGAACGTCACAGGAGACCAACCGTGTCGCGCAAGAACCTCACCACCGGCCTGGCCACCGCAACTGTCCTGTTCACCTTCTACCTCGCGCTCTCCTTCATCCTGGCCCCCGCGACGTCGGCGCCGGGCTTCGGCCTGCCGACCTGGCCCGCCGGCGACGGCGGCGGCTTCCTCATCGTGAAAGGTTGCCGTGAACTCGCTATGGGCCTGGGCTCGGGCATCCTGCTGATCACCGGCCGCCGCCGCGCGCTGGGCTGGGTCCTGCTGATGACGGCCGTCGCCCCGCTGGGCGACATGGTCAATGTCCTGGCCCACCACGGCTCCACGGCCACCGCATTCGGCGTCCACGGCCTGACCTCCGCACTGATCGCGGTCACGGGTCTGCTGATCCTCCGCGAAACTAGCAAGGAACCGACGGCCCGGGAGGGCGCCGCCCCAGCGCCCGCCGTGTTATCCGCCTGACATCTACCCGCCCGCAGCATATTTCAGAACGAGGACTCGATGAAACTGCTCTACTGGACCGCCGTCGGCTACACCGCGCTGGGACTGCCCTCGGGCCTGCTCTACCGCGAGCTCACCAAGGCCCACCGGTTCACCGGCAAAACCGAACTCGCCGTGGTCCACACTCATCTGCTGGCATTGGGAACACTGTTCTTCCTGATCGTCCTGGCGCTCGAATACCCACTCGCCCTCTCCGAGACCCGCGCGTATCGCTGGTTCTTCACCGTCTACAACACCGGCGTCATCTGGGTCGTGTCGTGCATGACGATCATCGGCGCCCGGACAGTCCTCGGGTACAGCGAATACAAGCCGCTCTCGCATCTGGCAGGCGGCGGCCACATCCTGCTCACGATCGGATTCGTACTCTTCTTCCGCACCGTGCACCAGGCCATCACAGCTCGCCGCGACGAGCCGATCCCCTCCTGAAGACCGGTAGTGTCAGTCCGCCCGAAGCACCGATCCCCGCAGCGGGATTCGCCCGCTGGAGGCCGGCGAAATGGTGCTTCGGTCGTGAGATTCCGACGCTCATGGGCTGGTAGGACACTGGTGTCGGAATCGGATCCCGGCCAGGATGAACCGCGGCACCATCGACCACACCGACCCTACGGGACGACCAGACAACTGCCCATACCCGAAAGGCCTTGGATGTCAACGGAACTCAGGACCACCGTCCAGGACCGACAGACCGGCCTCACGGCTGGTCACGATCCCACCCATCCCGATCGGTATCAGCTGGTACCGATTACCTTTCAGTGGCTCTCGGGCAACCATCCGCACAGCCGAATCGGAATGCGAATCCGTTGCCAAGAACCTCGACAAAATTGAGGGCGATCCTGAAACCTTCTGGCCAGGACCGCCCTCGTCAGTAGCGGGGACAGGATTTGAACCTGCGACCTCTGGGTTATGAGCCCAGCGAGCTACCGAGCTGCTCCACCCCGCGTCGGTAATGTCAACCCTACGCAACCACCCCTCGAAAACCAAAACGCCTGGTGGGAACGGGCCATAGCAGCTGCTACCACCGCGGGCCCGGGCGGGCGGCCCGACAGCCACGGTTACCGGCGCTCCCGCCATCGGCGCACGGTGATCGCAACGATGGCCGCCGCCGCAGGCTGCGCGCCAGACTGGCCGAGTGACGACGACGAATTCGCATCCCGTGCGCGATCGGTACCGCGATCCGGAGCTGACCTCGCTGACGCGAACCAATCCGGTCATCGAGCTACAGCTCGCACACCGGTCCGTCCGTGCCTTCCGCGACGAGCCGGTGGGCGCGGCGGAGTTGACCACGATCGTCGCGGCGGCCCAGTCGGCCTCGACCTCGTCGAATCTGCAGGCGTGGAGTGTCGTCGCGGTGCGCGACCGGCAGCGGCGGGACCGGCTGGCCACCTTGGCCGGCAATCAGGACTTCATCCGGCGCGCCCCACTGTTCCTGGTGTGGGCGGCCGATCTGGGCCGCATCGGCCGCCTGGCCGCTGCGCGGCAGGCGAGGGTGGACGCGACCGAATACCTGGAGTCGACGATCCTCGGTTTCGTCGACACCTCGCTCGCGGCACAGAATGCGGTGCTCGCTGCCGAATCCCTCGGCCTCGGAGCGGTTTTCGTCGGCGCCATCCGTAACGACCCGGTGGGCGTCGCGGCCGAACTGCGGCTGCCCGACGGCGTGTTCCCAGTCTTCGGATTGGCCCTCGGCGTCCCCGACCCGGCCGAACCGGCCGGGGTGAAGCCACGCCTGCCGCAACGCGCGGTCCTGCACCACGAGGTCTACGACCCCACCGGCGACGAGGCGATCGGCGATTACGACGCCCGCCTGGCCGAATACAACACCGAATTCGGGCGATCGGGCGGTTGGGTGGACATCGTGCTGAACCGGCTCGCCGACCGTGACAGCCTGAAGGGCCGGCACCGTCTCCGGGAACACCTGCAGCGCCAGGGCTTTCCGTCGAGGTAATGCGGAACCATCCCACGGACGGAAAAGCGGCCCGGGACCGACCGACCCCACCTGTCATCGGAATACACCTCGCGTCGCGGTGCGTTGTCAGCCACCCAGCGATTCCCAGAAGGTGCACTGGTGTTCTCGGGCGAGATCGGCTGAGCCGATGTGCGCGGGTGCGAGCGACTGGACGTGGTCTCCGCTCCGAAACGGCAGCCACTGCGGCTGTCCGCCGCCGTTCGGATCTCCGGTGGATGCGAACCGAGCCCAGTACTCGATCATGGTCGCCGACAGCTGTCGCTGGGAGGCCGTGACGGGTCCCGGGAGCTGCTCGTCGGCAAAGAGGTACTGCAGTTCCGCACCATGAAACGCGCCGGTGGGAAAGTCGGGCTTCGCGAGCGTGGTGAACCACGGAGCGCTCTCGTCGGCGAATTCGTAGGCATACAAGGGTGTGTTCGCGGCGAGCACCCGATTCTGATCGCGCACCGCGCAGCCCCACGCCCAGTCGGTGACCACGGCCGACAGCGCCTCGCCGGCGGAATGGAATCGGCCGACGGGATACCGCTCCAGGATCCGTTCGACCTCGGATGCGGGGAACAGTGCGTCGAGTTGTTCGCGATAGCCGGCCGGAGTCGTCGGCTGGCCGGTTGCCGCTTCGATTGCCGCGGTGAAGAGGCGATGTTCGTCCCGGGTTATCCCTTCGATGACGGGCACACGGTTGAAGCGTCCGGCGGCGAAGGCGCCTTCCGGGCTGAGGGGAAGCATCCCGTCACCGACGGTGGGGCCTGATCCGACTCCGTCATCGGACCATTTCGCGAGCTCGGCTGCGGGCTTGGCTCGCAGGCACTCGGCAGCCGTGACCGGGTCGGAGCAGCCGACCTTCGCAGCGACCTCGACACCGTGCTGCTCTCGTTCGGAGCGTGGCAACGGAAACCAGGTCGGCGGCCCCGGCGACCACCGCCGACCGGCGCACTGGCCGCTTTGCACGATCGCCTTCTGAAACAGGCCTGCGGATCCCGGTGCGGCCAACTGGGCGCAGACACTGGTCCCCCCGGCGGACTCGCCGAAGATCGTGACGTTGCCGGGATCCCCACCGAATGCTGCCGCGTTGCGCTGGACCCACTGCAGCGCAGCCTGTTGATCTTCGAGGCCGAAATTTCCGGAGAGGTTCCGGGCTGGACCGTGGTCGAGGGCGGGATGAGCGAGGAATCCGAAGATTCCCAGTCGGTAGTTGGGGCTGACAACGATCACGTTTCCGCTGCTTGCCAGCTGCTGCGCGTCGTACAGGCTGCCGGCGCCGCTGATGAAACCGTTGCCATGGATCCACACCATCACCGGTAGTCGGCCACCGCTGCTGTGCCGCGGCGTCGTCACGTTGAGATAGAGACAGTCTTCGGTGGAACTGGCCCGATCGATCAGTCCTTCGGCTTGCGCGCATCGATTCCCGGGTCTGGTCGCGTCCCGAATTCCAGTCCACGACGCGGCAGGTTGCGGCGATGCCCAGCGGAGTTCACCAACCGGTGGCGCCGCGTACGGAATCCCTTGAAAAATCCTGGCATTCGTGGCGAGTCTGCCTCGTACTTCGCCGTATTCGGTCGTGACCACGGTGGCAGCGGGGCTGCGGGATGCGCTGCGGCTCCATGCCGGAGCGGCTGCTCCCGCGCCGGCCGCGCAGAGCGCGAGCACCGCCACGGCCACGACCACCCCCAGCCGACGGGCAGTTTCGGAGCGCGGTCTTCGCCGGCCCGATTCGTGGTTTTGCTCCTGCTGTTTCATCGGCACTGCCCCGATCTAATTCGTGTGAGGGTCACACAAACAATAAGTGTATGGTTTACACGAAGTCAATCGGCTCGCTGCCGACGAGAGGAATCGACCGATGCCGACCGCAGACGACGCGGAGCTGCCGCCGGGGATGGCCCTGGCGTGGCGGCTCCCGGTCAAATCGAACCAGCTCGGTCGGAGGCCGTCCCGAAGCGTCGAGCAGATCGTCGAGGCAGCCATCGAGCTGGCCGATACCGACGGATTCGCCGCCATGTCGATGCCCAAGATCGCGCAGCGGATCGGGCTGACCGCCAACGCGATCTACCGGTATGTCAGTTCCCGGGACGAACTGCTGGTGCTCGTCGCCGAGGCAGCCTGGGGCCCGGTGCCGGGCCCGGTACTCGAGGCGCAGGATTGGCGAGCCGCGGCAACCATCTGGACGCGGGGAATGATCGAACGATGCGACAGACATCCGTGGCTCTGCGATCTACCGATCCGCGGGGCTCCGGTGACACCGCATCTGCTGGGTTGGACGGAGGCCATCCTGAAGGTGCTGACCGGCGCCGGCCTGAGCCCCGGCGAGAGCTTGGGCTGCGCGTTGCTGCTCGACGGTTACGCGCGACAGGTCGCCAACACACGTCGCGATGTGCGCGAAAGTACCAGCACGTCGGTCCGGTCGGCAGCGGTGACCCGGTTCCTCGAACCGCGGCTGCGAGAACTGGGATATTCGGTCCTGGCGTCCATGATGGCCGAAAACGAATACACCGACGACATTCTGGACGACGACATCGCCTTCGGCCTCGAGCGGATCCTGGACGGTATCGATGCTCTGATCGCCAGTAAAGATACTGCAGCACAACGAGATTAACGACATCCGGTCGTCCCGATCCGGCCGCGCGAATACCTCGGTGTTTCGGCCGGCGGGCAGGTGAACCAAACGAACGAGCCGACCGCGACGGTCGACGAGAGTGGCGATCGCCGATCCGCCCCGAGCTCTGATGATCAAATCACCACGTGCCGTGGGCTGCGGGGTGCCTCCGGGACGTACCCGTGCGCGGTCCCGGAGTCCGTCGTGGATGCGTTGCCGCGCACCGGATCTCGTTCACCCGCGGTAGATGTCGTGGACGGTCGTCGGGGGCGGGAAGTCGTGGGGAAGCTGCGTCCACGCGATGCCGTCACGTTTCCGGAGAGTATGCCGGCGGACGGGGCTCGCTCCGAGCTCGCACACCGATCAACTACGTAGGGCACACCGATGCCCCGGTATCGACTACGTGGGTACGGTCTGTCCGGTCGGCACGCCGCCAGCCCTCAGCGACTCGACGACGGCGTTCCAAGAAAGTGAAGCGGATCGATACGGACATATGGCGTGCGGGGAGGGCATGGTGCACGTCGGTTGTGTGGGTTGATCCGCAACGAACGCAATTCCCCGCGGCCTTCACGGAGATCGGCGCCCGGTGTGGTCAAAACGGCACGCCAGTCGATCGGCGCGTGAAATGAATAGATGGTTCCATGCGAGTTCCTGAGCCGTTCCAACCCTTTCATCGCTCTATTGCTGCAGCCTATCTGCGCAATCTGAGAGATGTACTGTCCAATGTCACTCGTCGATTCAGCACCGAAGAGGCCGCGAACCTCAGAGGAGCAGCGCTTCAGGTTTCACGCGCCTCGAAGGAATTGCGGAATGCCGATCGAGAAGCGCGGTACCATTTCGAAAAGGAGGACGCCCCGGGCTTGGCGCTACGACAGGAAGGGGCTCGTGACACGGCCGTAGTCACGGACCCTCGGCGGGTACACGCGGCATGGTCCAGGATGTCACGTAACGACAGGGACGAATTGCATCGTATCGATCCGTTCATTGGCAACCGCGACGGTATTCCACAGGCCGACAGAGATCATTACAATCGAAAGACACTTCGATTGCTGCGAGAGAAGGCTCTGGCAGCGAAAGATTTTGAACGCGTTTCACACTACGACGTCATCGGCCAGGCTCTCGAATCGAGACCAGGCTCGCCGCAGAGGTACTTGTCACTGCTCGATGACAAGTTTCGTTGCGCTGTCGCCGTCGGAAATCCGGACAATGCAAGGAACGTGGTCACCAATGTTATCGGCGCCGAATCGAACCCGTCGGGAATCCAGGGCTGGACCAATGTTTCCGAAAGCCTGCGCCGATCCGCGATAGCGGCGGATCCGACAGCGGAGACGTCGGTGATCGCGTGGGCGGGATACGATCGACCCCCGACAATTTCCAGATCGATCGATTCGACATACGCGCGAAAAGCGGCCCCGACATTGGTGAAGTACCAAGAGGGACTCGGCGTTACCAATAATCAATCGCCACCGTACCGCACGGTTGTCGGCCATTCCTACGGGTCACTGGTCGCCAGTCACGCAGCGTCACATGGACTGACTTTGCCCGCCCATAATCTTGTTTTTACCGGCAGCTTCGGGGTCGGCGTCGATCGTGCAACGGAGCTGAGCTTGATCGGGCAGCCGTCGGATATGAGCCGACGAATTTTCGCCACTATCGCAAAACATGATTCGATTCAGCTGATGCCGAGAGCCCACGGTCCACTACCAACGGCGCCCGATTTCGGTGGAACGAGATTCACCACCGACTCCAGCCGAGGTCCCTGGACATCCTTGAGATGGAATTCCGACGATCATGATTCATATTGGAGCAGCACCAATTCCGCTATGCGGAATATGGGATTCATCGTCACCGGCCATGGTCATCTCGTGACGTGACATTCCATCCGATTCCTCTGTGAAGAAGGACACGAAATGACCCATGAGCCCAATGAATCCGTAGCCCGGGAGAAATTACATGCGTACTTGGTCGATATTCTTCGATCGCTTCCCACTCACCTGTCGCTGTCGCTATTCAATCCGAACCACCCCAACGCGAGGTTCGATACCGGTCTGACGATGCCGTTCAACGACACCGACCCGGAAGGGATGGAGCTGTACTACTTCGATATCTCGTACTGGCTTGTCGGGTGTCGTCCAGAGAGATCAGAAACGTGCTTTCGGGTCGTTGTCGAGGCGTGGAAACGTCTCGAATGGCATCCTGAATCGAGTCGTAATCGTAGACCACTGGCGGCGGTGGCTCGCACACCCGATGGATACGGGTTCGCCCTACAACAGAGTGTCGATGGACATCTGAGCTTATCCGCTTCAACTCCTCCGTTTCCTCCCGGAGGCACCGGCTGCGGGCCATTTCCGGAATCGATCACAACCGATACATAGGTTCCTTTTGCAGTACCCGAACGGGCCGAGTGGATAGCCAACCGCTCGCGTCTCGGTCTTCGAGGCTCGGCGATGGTGGTTTGCAGAAGCCGGCCGCGCCGACGCCGGTGATCTTTCAGCCGACCTACTGCCGAGGGACGTATCAAGCGCGACAACAACATTCGGATGTAGGAGTACTGGTCGAAGACAATCGGAAACGGCCGGCGACCGACGCCACAAGTCCGGGCGGCTCATCAACAGCGTCCGCTTCGACCGGTTCTACACCCTGTTCTGCCTCGAGCTGACCACCGGCCTACGCCGGGCAGAGACCTGCGGAGCCCACGGACCCTGCCACGATCTCGACGCCGGAGCGCTGTCGGTACCGACGGGACGTATCGTCGTCGCCGGTCACGCGCGCGACGCCGAGCACGCGCTGTACGGCGACGACTCTACGAAGACGGCCGGACCGTCCACCCGGACTCGATCCGAGAACGATTCAAGTGCCTGGCCGCCTGCGCCCCGGAACTGCCTGAGATCCGCTTCCAACGATCCGCGCCACACCCTACTGGGCGGAAAACCACGGACACCGCAAGCACAGCTGACACTTAGCTTGGCTAATGATGCCGAAGGTGATACCGATCCGAACGAAAACGGCCCCGGAACCATGGTTCCGGGGCCGTTTCCCTAGTAGCGGGGACAGGATTTGAACCTGCGACCTCTGGGTTATGAGCCCAGCGAGCTACCGAGCTGCTCCACCCCGCGTCGGTAAACACAACATTACACACGGGTCGGCCAGGGCTGCAAATCGCGTGGTCAGCGCATATTTTCAGGTTAACTGTGCCGATCTTGACCAACCTTGTCACACCACTCGAACAGGAAGCCGGCCCGCCGAGCAACGCTTCACCCACACCCGGGGCGGCGGCTGGAGACCGCGGTTCACCACGGCGCGGCAAGCCTCAGCGCCAATCGCCACCACCGGCGCGGAGCAGACAGGGCGGGCCGCGCCGCGGGGGCGGACCGGATTCGGCCGCCTACCCGACCACGGCCGAATACGATCCCGCCCACGGGAAACGCGCGCGTTTCCAAAATTCGCCCTGGAAAAACGTGACCGATGCCACTGATTCGCCGTGATTCATCGCACATAACGAGCACATAACAGTCGTTCGGAATGATCAATCACTGCATAGCCAACCTGCATGGATGTGCCGAATCGGGTTATTCGCTTCATGCAATTGTCGCTGTTATCAAGACGTGATCTGTCGAGATCTCTTCGTTATGGTCGTCTGCGGCCCGGATCGAACCCGTGATGGGCTCCGACCCGAACCGTTGCACACCGGCAACCCTGCCCCGCGGTTCGGGGATCCCCGACCTCCTGGGGGCAGGGACGCGGCCGAGTTTCGCCGCGCCGGCGGGCGCAGGGAGGGACACCACCATGAACAAGAACCGGAAGATCAGCAGTCGCGCCCTCGGCTTCGCCGCCGTCGCCGGCGCCCTTGTTGCCGTCCCGTTCGCAGCTTCCACCACTGCTTCGGCTGCGCCCGCCCACGACTGGGACGGTGTCGCGCAGTGCGAGAGCGGCGGCAACTGGAATATCAACACCGGCAACGGTTACTACGGCGGCCTGCAGTTCACGCAGTCCACCTGGGCCGCCAACGGCGGCACCGGCTCGCCGCAGAACGCGAGCAAGGAAGAGCAGATCCGGGTCGCGGAGAACGTGCTGCAGACCCAGGGCCCCGGCGCCTGGCCGGTGTGCGGACAGTACCTGCGCTACGCGCCTGCCGAGGAGGCCCAGCCGGCTCCCGAGCCGCAGCCCGAACCGGCCGCGCCGGTCCAGCTGCCGACCGACCGCCAGGAGCTGATCAACAAGGCCACCGAGGCCGGGAAGCAGGCCGCCCAGCAGTTCGGCGTGGCCGACCAGTTCCAGCAGATCCTGGATCAGAACAGCGGTCTGATCGACACCCTGGGCCGCTGAGCTGTCGCGGTCACCGCGCGAGCTCCGGACCGACACGCATTCGGCGCTGCCATCAGCTGATGGCAGCGCCGAATGTCGTTCGCGCGGCGGGTTTTCCGCGGGCCGGTCCGCTACCCGCCCGCCTTGTTGTAATCGTCGATGGCCTTCTGCAAGCCTTCCAGCGCCTTACCCAGCTGGCCCAGGTCGCCGGACTTCTGCGCGTCCTGCACCCCCTTCAGAGCGTCGTTGAGCTCCTTGACCGCCGCGTCCTTGCCGGCCGACCCGGTGGTGGGCGGTGGCGTCGTCGACGGCGGTGGGGTGTTCTGGTTCGACGGTGGCGGCGAGGTGCTGCCCTGCTGCCCCGGCGGGTTGATCGCGGCCTGCCCGGGCTGCTGAGTGGTCGCCGCGCCCAGGCCGTCCTGTACGTCGTTGAGGGCGTCACCCAGCGTGGACTGATAGCCCACCTTGTCGCCGTAGGAGGCGAGCACCTTCACCAACTGCGGGAACGAGGCGGTGGTCGGCCCACTGTTGCGTTCCAGATACCAGGGTTCGACGTAGAGGATTCCGCCCTCGCCGATCGGCAGGGTCAGCAGATTCCCGTATTTGATCTTGTTGGTATTGCCACCGGTCAGCAATGTCCGATCGTTGGAGACGCGGGCATCGGTGGTCATCGACGTCTGCACCTGTTGCGGACCCGGTGTCTGCGAATCCGTCGGCAGCTTGAGCACCGTGAACTTGCCGTAGTTCTCCGGATCCGAGGCCACCTGGATGTAGGCGGCCAGGAACTGCCGCTTGAAGCCGACCATCGCACTGGTCAGATTGAACTGCGGCCGACCGGTTTTCGGGTCCCCGATCAGCACGTAGTACGGCGGCTGATGCGCGTTGGTCGGCGTATCCGAGGTCGGATCGTTGGGCACCGACCAGAACGCGTTGTTGGTGAAGAATTCCCGCGGATCGTTGACGTGGTAGCGCGCCAGCATCTCCCGCTGCACCTTGAACAGATCCTCGGGATACCGGAAGTGCGCACGCAGTTCGGGCGAGATCTCGCTCTGCGGTTTCACCGAATTCGGGAACACCCCGCGCCATGCTTTGAGCACCGGATCGCTCGAATCCACGTCGTAGAGGTTGACCGTGCCGTCGTAGGCGTCGACGGTGGCCTTCACGGAATTGCGGATGTAGCTGACTTCCTTGCGCGGCAGCGTGCGTCCGGTGTTCTGATCGATGCTGTCCTCGACCACACCCTCCAGCGAGGTGCGCTGTGCGTAGGGGAAGTTGTCCAGCGTGGTGTAGGCGTCGACGATCCACAGGATGCGCCCGTTCACGACGGCCGGGTACACATCGCCGTCGGTGGTGAGCCACGGGGCGACCTGCTGCACACGGCTGCGCGGATCGCGGTTGTAGATGATCTTCGAGTCCGAGCCGATGGCGCCGGAGAACAGGATGTTGCGCTCGGCGTACTTGGCGGCGAAGGCGAGCCGGTTGAACCAGTTGCCGATCGGAACGCCACCCTTACCGGTGTAGGTGTATTGCTCGGTGCCGGTGTCGTATTCGCGCGGCGGCTGCCCGTTGCCGCCGACGATGGCGTAATCCGCATCGGATTTGGAGATCATCTCGCCGTAATAGATGCGCGGCTGATCGACCGGAATGGCCTGCCGGTCCTTCGGCGTGAACAGATCGCTGACCGTCGATTTGTCCCCGACATTGAAGACCGGGTAGCCGTAACCGCCGCTGGAACTGCTCGCACCGGCACCGGTGGCCGCCTGCTGAGTTTCCTTGGGCGGGGCCACATTCACCCGATTGGCGGGCGAGGCGACGAAACCGTCGCCGTGGGTGTAGACGGTGTGCTTGTTGATCCAGTCGGTCTGGTTGCCGGACAGGTTCTGCGGCACCAACTCTCGCGCGGCGACGATATAGTCCTGCTTCTCGCCGTTGATGGTGTAGCGGTCGATGTCCAGCGGATCCGGGAATCCGTAGAAGTTCTGCAACTGCTGGCGCTGGATGAAGGTCTGGGTGAGCAGATTCGGATCGAGCAGACGGATATTGGCGATCGTCTGCTGGTCGGCCGGTACCGACCCCGGGTCCTTGGTCTGACTGCCCTTGTAATCGACGTAGGAGACCTTGTCGTCGGTGAGGCCGTAGGCCTGCCGGGTCGCGGTGATGTTGCGTTCGATATAGGTGGATTCCTTGGTCGCGGCATTGGGGCGCACCTCGAACTGCTCCACGACCAGCGGCCAGACCGCGCCCACCAGGATCGAAGACAGCAGCAGCAGGGCCGCGGCCATCGCCGGCACCCGCAGATCACGCAGCACCACACCGGCGAAGAAGGCGATCGCGCAGATGATCGCGATCGACATCAGGATCAACTTGGCCGGCAGGACGGCATTGATATCGGTGTAGGAGCCACCGGTGAAGGTCGGCTCCTTCCGCGTACTCGACAGCAGCGAATACCGGTCGAACCAGTAGGCGATGGCCTTGAGCACGACGAACGTGCCCGCGATGAGCGCCAGCTGGATGCGGGCCGGGCGGGTCAGCGTGCCCTCGCGGCCGGACAACCGCAATCCGCCGAAGATGTAGTGGGTCACCAGATTCGCGAAGAAGGCGATCACCACCGCCACGAACAGCCAGTTCAGGACGAGTTTGTAGAACGGCAGATCGAAGGCGTAGAAGCCGACATCGATATGGAACTGCGGATCGGCGATGCCGAAGGATCCGCCGTGCAGGAACAGCTGCACCGTCACCCAGCTCGACTGTGCGACCAGCCCCGACAGCAGGCCGACCAGCGCCGGGATCCCGATCCCGAACAGTCGCAACCGGCCCATCACCGTGGTGCGATAGCGCGCGATCGGATCACTGGGACCGGAGACCGGGACGAACACCGGCCGAGTGCGGTACGCGGCCAGCAACGCCAGCCAGATCAACACGCCGACCACGACCGCGACCACCAGGAACAGCAGCAGGCGAGTCACCAGCACCGTGGTGAAGACCTGGCGGAACCCGACCTCGCCGAACCACAACCAGTTCGTGTACGCGTCGGTCAACCTCGGGCCGACCAGCAGTAACGCCGCAATCACGAGCGCGGTGATCAGCAATATCCGGCTGCGTCGAGACAGCGAAGGTAAGCCTGTCGGGGGGCGCATGCCCACGATGCCACTCTCCCAGGTCCGGCGATGTACCGAGGCGAATACCGGCCGATACACCGCAGTCCGATGATGCGTGTGGTCCCTGCGGACCGTCTCTCGCGCCCCACTCTACGTAAAACGGGTCGGATTGGATCGCGATGGCTCCCGGTACGCCGTGGCGGGCCCGCGGGTCCGGTGGACGTACAGTGTCCGCCGTGACCGTGGACAATCCCTCCTCCGCCCTGTACCGCTGCATCCGGGACGTGGCCGAGTTCGCCGACAGCGAAGGCTGGGATCAGCCACCGCAGTTGTTCGCGCTGGTGCCGACCGCCGATCTGGTGGCCGCCGAGCCGACGCTGGAGGATCAGCTCGACGACGGGGCCGCGCTGACTCCCATTGCCCAGGAACCACTTCCGGACGATCTGACCGGCGATTCGATGGCGCTCGACGAATTCCTCGCGACCACCAGCTGGCCGCCCGCCGTCGCGGGCGTGGTCCTGGTCCAGCAGATCGTGGTGCTGCCGCCGACCGCCGAACGCACCTTGGACGAGGCGATCGCGCCGCTGCTCGCCGATCGCGACGCCGCCGACCGGGCTGGACGCGATGCCGCGCAGGCGCACCCGGAGCGCCGCGACGCCCGCCTGTACGCGGGGGTGCTCCGCGACGGAGTCTCGTTGTGCCTGTTGCAGTTACGCCCCGAAGAGGACGAGGCGTTCCCGGATCTCGATCTGCGCACCGCGCCGAATCTGGCCCCGAACCTGGTCGACGCGCTGCGCCACACCCTGGAGAACGAACCCGACTGAACCGTGCCCGGGGCCGGGCACGGTTCGCCGCGGCGTCAGCCGCAGCTGGGCGCCGGGCGACCGGCGTTGATGTCGCCGAGCGCCTGCACCGCGCTGGACAGGGTGTCGACCTTCACCAGTGTCAGGCCGTCGGGAGTGCGCTGCCGCGCCTCGTTGCAGTTGTCGGCGGGGACCAGGAAGGTCTCCGCACCGGCATCGCGGGCGGCGATCATCTTGTACTGGATGCCGCCGATCGGGCCGACCTTGCCCTGCGGGTCGATGGTTCCGGTGCCGGCCACGAACCGGCCGCCGTTGAGCTCACCCGGGCTGAGTTTGTCGATCAGGGCCAGGCTGAACATCAAACCGGCGGACGGGCCGCCGATGTCGGCGAGGTTGAAATCGACCTGCAGCGGACCGGCCGGCACCTCCTGCGGCGTGACGCCGAGGTAGGCCTTGCTGGAATCGTCCGGGCGCGCACCGAGTTTCACCTCGACCGTCTGTTCCGCGCCGGCGCGGCGGATCACCATCGGCACCGTGGTTCCGGGGGCCGCACCCTGGACCGCGTCGACGACATCCTTCGAGGTGGCGACGGGCTTCCCGGTCACGCTGACCAGCTCGTCACCCTGCTGCAGCACCGACTTGGCCGGACCGTCGGCGGCGACCACCCGCACCTGCACCTTGGTCGGATACTTCAGGAAGTTCAGCGCCGCCAGTTCGGCGTTGTCCTCGGATTCCTTGAAATCGGCCTGATTGGACTTGTCGACCTGCTCGCGCGGCACATCGGGCGGATAGACCTCCGCGCGCGGGACGAGCCCGTAACGCCCGTCGGCCCACAGACCGAACGCCTCGAATATATTCAGCCCGTCGCGAACGGACACCGTGGTCATGTTCAGGTGGCCGGAGGTCGGATCCACCGCCGCACCCTGAATCGCGACGACCTGCTTGCCGTCCACCTCGCCGAGGGTATTGAAGGTGGGACCAGGGCCGAGAGCGACGAACGGCACCGTCACCGCGCTGCCCACCACACCGAGGACGAGCACGGGCACCAGAGCCGCTATCAAGGTGATGATCCGACGATTCACCCGGCCCACAGTAGCGGCTCGGCCATGACCATCCGCGTAGCCTTGGGGGCATGAGCGACGTGCCCTTCGGATTCTCGAACCGCGACGACGATCCCGACCGCGACAAGCGTGACGATCCGTCCGGTTCCGGAGCGAACAACCCCTTCGCCTTCGGCATGGGTTCTGCGGGTGCGGCCGGATTCGATCCCGCGGCGTTCGGCCAGATGCTGACCTCGCTGGGCCAGATGTTCTCCACCATGGGCCAGCCCGGCACCCAGTCGAGCCCGGTGAACTACGACGTGGCCAAGCGGCTCGCCCGCCAGCAACTCGGCTCGACGATCGCCCCGATCACCGACGGCGCGCAGCGCGCGATCAGCGATGCGGCGCATCTGGCCGAGCTGTGGCTCGACGCCGCGACCACGCTGCCCGCCGGCGCGACCAGGACCGTCGCCTGGACGCCGAACGACTGGATCGAACAGACCCTGCCGACCTGGAAACGACTGTGTGACCCGGTCGCCGAACAGGTCTCCGGTATGTGGAGTTCGACCCTGCCGGAGGAGGCCAAACAGTTCGCCGGCCCGATGCTCGGCATGCTGGGCCAGATGGGCGGACTGGCCTTCGGCTCGCAGTTGGGCCAGGCGCTGGGGCAGCTCGCGCAGGAGGTGCTGACCTCCACCGATATCGGCCTGCCGCTGGGTCCGGCCGGAACCGCCGCACTGCTGCCGAGCGCGATCAGCGAATTCAGCAAGGGCCTGGAACGGCCCGAGAGCGAGATTCTGGTCTACCTCGCCGCCCGTGAGGCGGCGCACCAGCGGCTGTTCGCGCACGTGCCGTGGCTGCGCCAGCAGGTGCTCGGCGCGGTCGAGGACTACGCGCGCGGCATCCGGATGGACTTCTCCGCGATCGAGGAAGCGGCCCAGAACATCGATCCGATGTCGCTGACCGACCCCTCGAAACTGGAGGAACTGCTCTCCCAGGGCACCTTCGAACCGCAGACCACTCCCGAGCAGAAGGCCGCGCTGGATCGGCTGGAGACGCTGCTCGCCCTCATCGAGGGCTGGGTTCAGGTCGTGGTCGGCGAGGCGGTGGGCGACCGGCTGCCCGGGGCGGGCGCGCTCGCGGAAACCTTGCGCCGGCGGCGCGCGACCGGCGGCCCGGCCGAACAGACCTTCGCGACGCTGGTCGGACTCGAACTGCGGCCGCGAAAACTGCGCGAGGCGGCCACGCTGTGGCAGCGGCTGACCACCGATGCGGGCATGTCGGCGCGCGACGCGGTGTGGGCGCATCCGGACCTGCTGCCCAGCTCGGAGGATCTGGACAATCCGAGCGGCTTCATCGACGGTGTGATCGGCGGCGGCGCGAACGTATTCGACGATCCGCTGGCCCAACTGGCCGAGACCGAAGCGCGGGAGCGCCGCGAAGGCGGTGCGGCCCGAGCCGAAGGATCGGGCGAGCCCGAGGATTCCGCGGACGGAGACGATTCGGGCGACGACGGCGGGCGCGGCGAGAAGGATCGCTAGCACCGCCGGACGAGGCTCGACTCAGCCCAGTCGAGCCTCGGCGGTGGCATAGCCGAACAGCTTGCGCCCCTTGGACAATGCGTCGACCACGACCGTGACCATGCGCCGCCGCGAACTCAACCAGCCGACCTGGCCGCCGAACCGGATCGCTGCCGGCGCGTCCGGAGTCACGGTCAGGTAGTGCATCTTCGGCGCGTACTGCACGCGCAGTTTCGTCAATGCCGTCGGATCGCCGAGCCAGCGGCCGAGATATCCGGCGACCAGGCCGAGGGTCATCATGCCGGGGACCGCCCCGCACGCCTGCGCCGCACCGGTGTGGCGCACGACGTCGGCGGCCGCGACCGTGACGGTGTCCACGGGGAGATCCGCTCCGACTGCGAGCGGGCCGAGATCCACACTGGGCCGGGGCAGCTGCGGCGCGGTCCGGTCGCGCTGTGGCGTGCGCAACCGGCGCTGCACCGGTACCGGTTCCAGGTCCTGCGGGGCGCGCCGGCCGGTCGGCCGACCCGAGCCGAGGTGTGTGTGGACCAGCAGTGTCGAGGAGCCGGTCGTCACCACCCGGCCCTCGAGGTCGCGCAGTACCGTGGTCACCGAGACCACGTCGTAGTCACGATAGTGACGGAAGGATTCGAAGCCGATATCGCAGCTCAGCCGGTCACCGGCGAGCAGCGGGCGCACGATCTCCAGGGTGCGGTCGGCGTGCACCACCCGGCCGCTGTGGAAGTCCGGGACGAGTGCCTCGAGCGTCTGTTCCTCGGCTCGCATCCATACCGTGGTGGCGAATGTGGGTGGTGCCACCAGCGCGTCGAAACCCCGGGCGCGGGCGGCCCGTTCGTCGCGGTGCAGCGGGTCGGTGGCGCCGATCGCGCGGGCATACTCCCGTATCGCATCGGCCGCGATCCGATACTCGCCCCGAGACCGAAACCGATGCTCACCCTGCAGCGGTGCCACCGGCGGCACGTCGACGGATGCGATGACCATAGTGCTCCTTTGCCCGACCCGAATCGACCCGATTGTCGGCCGTCGGCGGCCGGTCGTTAGCACTCGCCGCCAGGCTCTGGAAAATTCACGGCACACCGCGGGCGAATTTTGTGAGACGCGGCCCGGAACCGGTCCCCGCGGCCCGACCGAAAGCGGGTTGTGGACAACGCGAAAGCTGTGGACAACCAGGGATCGTCCGGCCCAGCGCGGTGGGTTCGCCGACCATACTGGCGCCATGACGTTGTCACACGCACGTGGACCGATGTTGCATCCGCGGGTGGCGGTTCTGCGCCGGCCCTCGGGTGCGGTGCAATTGGGGTGGGATCCGGAGCGCGCGGTCCTCCTGCATCCGCCGGCTGCCGGCGGCGAAGCGCTGCCGGCCTTCCTGCGGCTGCTCGACGGCCTGCACAGTCATCCCCAGATCCTCTGGGAGGCCGGACAACTCGGCCTGGACGGCGCCGAAACGCTGGGACTGTTACGCGATATCGACGCGGCCGGTCTGCTGGTGTGGCCACGACCGCGCCGAACCAGGATCCGTGGCGTCCACGTGCACGGCCGCGGTCCACTCGCCGACGCGATGATGGCCGGTATCCGCCGGTTGGGCATCACCCCTACCCGGTCGCACGAATATCGTTGTGGTGCCGACCATCCGGTCACCACCACCGATCTGGTCCTGCTCACCGATGCGCTGGTACCGACGCCGGAGCTGGTCGGCATGCTGCTGGTGCGCCGGACCCCGCATCTACAGGTGCGAATTCGGGACGGGCACGGCGTGATCGGGCCACTGGTGCTGCCGGGCGGTACCAGTTGCCTGCGGTGCGCGGATCTCACCCGCACCGATTTCGATGCGGAATGGCCTCATCTGGCGGCGCAACTGCTCGGCCGTACCGGCTACGCCTCCCCCGCCACCATCGCCGCCACGGCGGCGCTCACGCTGCGAGAGATCGAAGCGATCATCGATGCCGACACCGCCGACCCACCACGAACGCTGGACACCACCTTGGAATTGGATCCGGACGCCCGGCGCATCGCCCGCCGGAGTTGGAGTCCGCATCCGGAGTGTGCGTGCCGGCGCATCGCGGTGCCGGCCCACGAACTCACCGCCGGAAACGACCGGGTTCCCGCCGGCGGCGCCTCGTGAACACCGCGAACCCGGCCGCGCGCAGGTCGGCTCCGCCGCGGCTATGGTCGGTTGCTCGTCTCGCCACTCCTCCAGATGACGCAGGTAACATCCGCGTCGGTTCGTATCGGCGCGGGTGGACGACGGCCCCCTCGGCCGAGGGGGCTCGTACTGCGCGAGGCCGAGGTAGAGCCCGGGCCGCTTCGCAGGCAGCGCCAGCGAGGAGAAGCTCCAGCCCGACGACGGCGCACGGCTCGCCCGCGGTCACGATGCACCGACTGTGATGGATGACACGTCCGCTGCCAGGGGTGGAGTTCGGCCAATTCACATGGCACGCGACACGGTGGGTCAGCCATGATGGGTGTGTGTCTGAGATTGTGCGCCGTAGCTCGTCCCGCAACGCCAAGCTGGCGAAGATCCCGCTCGGTATCGCGGGGCGCGCGGCCGTGGGCTTCGGCCGCAAACTCGCGGGTGGCGACAAGGGGGAGATCAACGCCGAGCTGAATCAGAAGGCCGCCGAGCAGATCTTTTCCGTGCTGGGCGAACTCAAGGGCGGAGCAATGAAATTCGGGCAGGCGCTGTCGGTGATGGAGGCTGCGGTCCCCGAGGAGTTCGGCGAGCACTACCGCGAGGCGCTGACGAAATTGCAGGCCGCCGCGCCGCCCCTCCCGGCCGCCGCGGTCCACCGGGTTCTCGATCAGCAGTTGGGAACCGCCTGGCGGAAACGTTTCCGCTCCTTCGACGACACCCCCACCGCCTCGGCGAGTATCGGTCAGGTTCACAAGGCGGAATGGTCCGACGGCCGCACCGTCGCGGTGAAGGTGCAGTATCCCGGCGCGGACGAAGCGCTCCGCGCGGATCTGAAGACGCTCAATCGCATGGCCGGCATGATCGGCGCCGTCATTCCGGGCGCCGACGTGAAGCCGATCCTGGCCGAGATCACCGAGCGCACCGAGGAAGAACTCGACTACCGCACCGAGGCCGCCAACCAGCGCCGCTTCGCCAAGGCCTTCGACGGGCATCCGCGCTTCCTGGTTCCGAAGGTGGTCGCCGGTGCGCCGAAGGTGATCGTCACCGAATGGCTCGACGGCACCGCGGTGTCGGGCATCATCAAGCGCGGTGAGCAGGATCCCGCGGGCACCGTCGAGCTGCGCAATCGGGTCGCCACCCGGATGGGGGAATTCCACTTCTCCTCCCCCGCGCTGGCCGGCCTGCTGCACGCCGATCCGCATCCGGGCAATTTCATGATGCTCGACGACGGCCGCCTGGCGGTCCTCGATTTCGGCGCCTGCGCGCCGCTTCCGGACGGGTTCCCGCCGGTGCTGGGCCAGATGGTGGCGCTGGCCGTCGAGGATCGATTCGAGGAACTGACGGAGCTGATGTACAGCAACGGCTGGGTCATTCCGGGGCGCAAAGTCACCCACGCCGAGATCGCCGATTATCTGCGGCCGTTCACCGACCCGATTCGCACCGATTCGTTCCATTTCACCCGCAGGTGGATGCAGCGCGTCGCGGGCAAGGCCACCGATATGAGCCGCCCGGAGATGAAAACCGGTATGTCACTCCAGCTTCCGGCCGAGCACATCATGGTTTTCCGGGTGCTGATGGGCTCGATCGGCATCTGCGCCCAGCTCGACGCCGAGGTGCCCTTCATGAAACTCATGCGCGACTGGGTGCCCGGCTACACCGAATACCGCAGCGCCAGTTGAGCTTCGGCGCTCGGCGCCGACACCGGACATGGGACGAGCCCCGCATCGGTCATCGGATGCGGGGCTCGTCGGTGTTCCCAGAGGTGGCCGAGGCGGCGAGGCACTCGGCCGGATCCGGCGCCGATCACGCCAGTGCGACCTTGCGCGGGCGACCACGCGGCCGCTTGCGGGCGATCACGACGCCCTGTTCGAAGATCTCCCCGCCCCAGACACCCCAGGGCTCACCACGATCCAGGGCGGCGGCCAGGCAGCCCTTACGGATCGGGCAGGAAGCGCACAGTGCCTTGGCCTCCTCCAGCTGGGTGGGGCTCTCGGCGAACCACAGGTCGGGGTCTCCGACTCGGCAGGGCAGCGCGAGTGCGACGCCGCGGGTGCGGGCCGGCCTCGAGGCCTGGGTCGATCGGCATGTCACGCGAGTAGCGGTCGCGGTGGACACGTCTTGCTCCTTCAGCTCGTGCAGCGGTCGTTTCGTTGTCTTCCGCGAAACCGGTGCCGGTGGCTGAGGGCCGATAAAACTATGGCCACGGTTTCGCTTCGGGCGATCCGTGGCCAGGAGGCTAGGTAGCGGGGCTACCTGAGTCGACTTCGGTGTCGACTACTGATCACGGTCGCTGGGTGTGCGTTGCGGAGGCGGGCTGCCTGCAGCTTCGCCGGCATACGGCCGGCTTCGGCTGCGAAGGCGTCGGTGGTGTCGATGTGGAAACCGACAGGTCCCGGGTGCCAACCCCGCGCGGGCTTGCCTGCGTTGATTGCATACGTCGGCGCTTTCGGACGACCGCCGATAATGCTTGCGACAGACAGACCGGTCCCCTGCAAAGCGAGGACCCCCCGGGAGGTGGACACATGCGAAACCACCGGTGCCACAACGCTTCTCGAAGCGAGAGTCACACTGTTGTTCATTTCGTCTACCTCCCTCCTACTCGATGTCCGACTGATCACTGTGCGCGCCGGAATACCCTCCCGGTACGTGATCACCACCCTACGGGGGCGATACACAACCGCACAACCTATTTTTCACCTGCGGTTTTGTGGTCGGCGGCGGATCCGCCGCGCTATCGGTTACGCACCCGCGAGCGCACGATCGCGAGGACCTCGGCACCGAACTGTTGCGACTTCTGTTGACCGATACCCGGAATCGCGGCCAGCGCCTCCTCGTCCATCGGCACCTGCTCCGCGATCGCGGTCAGCGTTTTCACACTCACGACCGCGAACGGTTTGATCTGCAATTCCTCGGCCCGCTGCCGGCGCCACTCCTGAAGCGCACCGAGCAGTTCGGTGTCGACCTCGGCCGGGCACGTCGAACAGCGCCCGAGCAGCGTATCGGTGGAATTGAGCAGCGAGCGGCCGCAGACGCGGCACACCGGCAGGCGGCGGTTGCGCCCGCCGCGCACCCCGGCGTTGCGCGCGACTGTCGACGCGGGTGAATCATCCGGAACCAGGCCGGCCAGAAAGCGGCTCCGGCGACGATTACGACGACGGCCGTCGGCCCGCGACAACGCCCAGGACAGGCGCAGGTGCTCCCGGGCGCGGGTGACTCCGACGTAGAGCAGGCGGCGTTCCTCCTCGAGGGCGGCCTCGTCGGCCACCGCGCCGCCGTCGCCGAGCACGTGCGCGATCGGCAACGTGCCGTCGGTGAGCCCGACCAGGAAGACCGCGTCCCACTCCAGCCCCTTGGCCGCGTGCAGCGAGGCCAACGTCACCCCCTGAACGGTCGGTGGGTGCCGTGCCTCGGCGCGCGCGGCCAGTTCCCGCAGCAGCCCGGCGAACTCGAGGTCGGGATCGTGGGCGGCCAGTTCCTCCGCGAGCTCGACCAGGGCGACCAGCGACGCCCATCGCTCCCGGGCCTGCGCTCCGGCGGGTTCGGTCGCGGTCAAGCCCAGCCGCGCCAGTACCGCGCGGACCAGCGTGACCACCTCCGCGCCGCGCGCATCGGGCAGGTCCTCGCGCGCACCCGCCTGCCGCAGGGCCTGCACCGCCTGCCGCACCTCCGGCCGCTGGAAGAAGCCCTCGCCACCGCGGATCTGGTAGGGAATGCCGGCCTCGGTCAACGCCTGCTCGTACACCTCGGACTGGGCGTTGATCCGATACAGCACGGCGATCTCCGCGGCGGCCACCCCCTGGCCGAGCAGTGTGGCGATGCCCTTGGCGACCCCGGCCGCCTCCGCGGTCTCGTCCTCGTATTCGGCGAAGGACGGTTCGGGACCGTCGGGGCGCTGGCCGACCAGCTGCAGCCGGGTGCCGGCGATCCGCCCGCGCGCCGCGCCGATCACGCGGTTGGCCAGCGACACCACCTGCGGGGTGGATCGGTAGTCACGTTCGAGACGCACCACGGTCGCATCGGGGAAGCGGCGGGAGAAATCGAGCAGGTAGGCCGGGCTGGCGCCGGTGAACGAATAGATCGTCTGATTGGCGTCGCCGACCACTGTCAGATCGTCGCGGTCACCCAGCCAGGCGTCTAGCACCCGCTGCTGCAGCGGGGTGACGTCTTGATATTCGTCCACCACGAAACAGCGGTAGCGGCCCCGGAACTCCTCGGCGACGGCCGGATAATCCTCGAGCGCCGCGGCGGTGTGCAGCAGCAGATCGTCGAAATCGAGCAGGAGCCCGTCGGGCGTGTTCTTCAGCGATTCGTAGCCGGCGTAGACGGCGGCGATCTTGTCGGCCTGATAGGGGATGTCGCGATGGTGGCGCTGCGCGGCCTTCGCATAGTCCTCCGGCGCGACCAGTGAGGCCTTCGCCCACTCGATCTCCCCCGCCAAGTCCCGCACGTTCTCGGTCGCGGTCGGCAATCCGACCCGGTGCGCCGCCTGGGCGACGACGGTGAACTTGGAGTCGATCAACTTCCACGGCACGTCGCCGACGACCTGCGGCCAGAAGTACTTCAACTGCCGCAGCGCCGCCGCGTGAAAGGTCCGGGCCTGCACCGCATTCGCCTCACCACCCAGGCCGAGCGCTCGCAGCCGAGCGCGGAGTTCGCCGGCCGCCCGGGCGGTGAAGGTCACCGCCAGCACTTGATCCGGGCGCACATGTCCGGCCGAGACCAGATGGGCGATGCGATGCGTGATGGTGCGCGTCTTTCCGGTGCCGGCGCCGGCGATCACACAGACCGGACCGCGTGGCGCCCGCACCGCGGCGGCCTGCTCGGGGTCGAGCCCGTCGAGCCGCAGGCTGGTCGGTGGGGTCGGGGCAGGCACGCGGTCCATCATGGCAGGGACCTCCGACAGATCCGATCCGCACCGGGTTGCCCCGACCGACTCTCGGTCGCCCCCTACCGCGGACCAGCGTTGTCGCCGATCGAGCGGCCCGTACCGCGCCTACGGGTCATCCCTGCCGGTCCCGCAGGGTCCGCAGCGCTGCTGCGAAATCCGCGCTGTGCGGGCCGAGGGGTCCGAAGAAGGCGCGGTCGCAGTCCTCGACGGCGACGATCGCGCGATTGACCAGGGCCACCCCCGCGTCCGTCGGGACCAGGGACTTCGCCCGCCGATCGTGGGGATGGTCACGCCGCTCGATCAGACCCTTCTGTTCCAGCGCGCGTAGCACCTGGGATGTCATCATCGGATCGGTCGCGGCGTGGGCGGCGAGATCGCGTTGGGTGATCGGCGTATCGCCCTTCGTCCCGCCGAACCAGGTGAGCGCGGCCAGCAGGACGAATTGCACATGGGTCAGATCGAACGGCGCCAGGGCGGCACGCACCGCCGCCTGCCACCGGTTGGTCACCTGCCACAGCAACAGGCCCGGACTTTCGTCGGCACTGCCGAATTCTGTTCGCAGCAAACGGTTTTCGTCCTTCACCGGGCGGCCGCCATCGTCTCGGCGGCCGCCTCCCCCAGCATGGCCCGGGAAACGACGGTGAAATCGTGGGCGCTCAGTTCCACCACCCCACGCCGCAGCACGATGCCCCAGTTCGGGACGCTGGTCAGCTCGAGCTCGCCACGCAGCGTATCGATCGCGATCTCTGCCGCGTCGTGCCGGTACGTCACCGCCCGCCGCCACGGCCGGAAGCAACCACCCTGATCCTCGGCCTGCCACACCGGCCGGTCGGCGATGGTTCCGATGGCGGTGAACGACTTCACCGGGGCTCCTTCGCGCATTCCGGTTCGCGGCGAGTAGTAGACCAGGCCGTCGCCGGGCCGCATCCGCTCGACCGCGGTGCGTTTTCCGTGGTTGGCCTGGGCGATACCGAGTGCCACGCCGCGGCGCACGTGATCGCGCGATACGACGGCCAGCCAGTACTTGGTCATGATGTCCTCCGGTGTCTCGGTGTGGTTCAGTCGGCGGGAGTGGCGGTCGGAACGGCGTGAGCTGCGGCGATCCGCGTCATGCATTTAGTATGCGCGCTTACTACCTTCCTCGCAACCCTCCGCTGCCGGACATCACAGACCGGGAGGGAACAGGAAAATCCGATTCGATGTTCAATCAGGTGTGACTGCTACTGACCTGACCATGTACTCGACCACCTGGTGTGGCTACTGCCGCCGCCTCGAGAAGCAACTCGACGAGGCCGGGATCACCTACACCAAGATCGATATCGAACAGGATCCCGAAGCGGCCGAATTCGTCGGCAGCGTCAACGGCGGCAACCATGTCGTGCCGACCGTGAAGTACGCCGACGGCTCGACCGCCACGAACCCGAGCCTCGCCCAGGTCAAGCAGGCTCTGGCCGCGATCGGCTGAGCCCACGCACGGGCCGAGGCGAATCAGCCTGCGGCGGCCCAGGATTCGACGATGGTGCGGGCGATGGAGATCGATCCCGGCAACAGCAGCCGCTGCTGCTCGGCATTACCGGTAGCACCGGTGACCGATCCCCACGCGCCCGCGGCCAGCGCCGTGCGCACCTCGTCGCGGGTGAACCAGTGGGCCTCGGCGATCTCGCCGTCGGAGAACACCAGGGGCGCGTCAGGGTCGGCGACCGCGGCGAATCCGAGCATCAGCGACCGCGGCAGCGGCCAGGGCTGACTGCCCAGGTAGCGGATGTCGCGGACCTCGACACCGACCTCTTCGCGCACCTCCCGGACCACACAGCGCTCCAGCGACTCCCCCGCCTCCACGAATCCGGCCAGCAGCGAGAACATCTTCTCCGGCCAGGAGTTCTGGCGGGCGAGCAGCACGCGGTCGCCGCCGTCGTGAATCAGGCAGATGACGGCCGGATCGATCCGCGGAAACTCCTCGCGCCCGCCGGCGTCGACGCGTGACCACCCGGCGTTGCTCACGGTGGTCAGGCTGCCGTCGACGGCGCTGTAGCGGGCGCGGTCGTGCCAGTTCAGCAGGGCCAGCGCGGTCGACAGCAGCCCGAGGATCACATCGTCGAGGTGCAAAGCGGTGCCGACCACACGCAGATCCATCAGCCGACCGTCGAGGTCGTCGTCGCGAATCGCCCACACGTGCGCGCCGTCGACCACGCCCAGCAGGACCGCCTCCGGCGCCGGCTCGGCCGAATAGTCCACCGCTGCCTCGAGCACGACCCGGTCACCATCGATACGGACCTGACCGCGCCGGTTCATTCGCAGCAGCTTCGCCTCCGCCCAGCCCTGCTTCAACGCCTGTTCGTCCGAGCGCAAGGTCTCGGCCCGGTCGAGGGCGGAACGCGACAGCAGCGGAAGACCATTCAGTTCGAATACCGACACAGCTTCGAGACTATATGCCGAGCGCGGCAGGCCGGAGCGCCGGTTATTTGTGCACGCGGCTTATTTGTGCACGCGGCGGATATAGAGGAGTTTGTCGCCGGATTCGAGGGCGTCCACCTCGGGTTCGTCGACCCGGATCAAGGTGCCCTCGCGGACCACGCCGAGCACGATATCGCGCAGATGCCGCGGGGACCCGCCGACCTCGTCGGATTCGACGTCCCGCTCGGCGATCGCGAATCCGGCCTCCGGCGTGAGCAGATCCTCGATCATGTCGACCACGCTCGGCGTGGTGGTCGCGATGCCCAGCAGCCGACCGGCGGTCTCCGAGGACACCACGACCGAATCGGCGCCGGACTGCCGCAGCAGGTGGGTGTTCTCCGCCTCGCGGATCGACGCGACGATCTTGGCCTTGGCGTTGAGCTCGCGCGCGGTGAGGGTCACCAGTACCGCGGTGTCGTCGCGGTTGGCGGCGACCACCAGCGAGGCCGCGTGCTGTACCCCGGCCAGGCGCAGCACATCCGACTGCGTCGCCGAACCGTGCACCGTCACCAGACCCGCGTTGGCCGCCGCCTCCAGCACCGTCGCATCGGTATCGACGACCACGATGTCGGCCGGCTGCACGCCGTCGCCGAGCATCGCGTCGACCGCGGTCCGGCCCTTCGTCCCGTATCCGACGACCACGGTGTGATTGCGCACCTTCTGCCTCCAACGCTGAATTTTGAACGCCTGCCGGGACCGCTCGGTGAGCACCTGCAGGGTGGTACCGACCAGGACGATCAGGAACAGCACCCGCAGCGGCGTGATCACGATCGTGTTGATCAGCCGCGCTTGCTCGGTGATCGGGGTGATGTCGCCGTACCCCGTGGTGGACAACGACACCGTCGAGTAGTACGCGGCGTCGAGCAGGGTCAGTTCCTCGCCACGATTGTCGTGGTATCCGGACCGGCCGAAGTACACCACCAGGGTCGCCGCCACCAGCAGCAACACCGCGAACACCACCCGGCGCGCCAGCGAAACCCAGGGACTGGTCCGGATTTCGGGAATGCGGAGGATGCCGACCAGTGCGTAATGGGGACGATCGGTCAATCGGCCCAGACCTTGTGAGCTGTCACCGAACACGGCGTCCCCCGGATATGTCGTTGCTCACCTGTGCCACAGATCGGCAGCGTACCGGCCGAACGCCGGCTCGACGGACTGGGCACGCGAGTGGAACAGTGTTCGCCATGAGTGATGTCGACCGGTCCGCGCAGCGGCGGGTGGTTCTGATGAGCGCGGCGCTGTTCGGTATGGGCACGCTGCACTTCCTGGTACCGAAACCGTTCGATTCGATCGTGCCGCCGGCCTTGCCCGGCCGCGCTCGCACGTACACCTACGCGTCGGGCGTCGCCGAGCTCGGGGTGGCGGCGGCCCTGGCGGCGCCGCGGACCCGCCGGTTGGGTGGGCTGCTGGCGGCGTTGCTGTTCATCGCGGTGTTCCCGGCCAACGTGCAGTTCGCGGCGGACTCGCTGCGCAATCCCAAGGCCGCCGCACCGGTGAAATGGGTGTCGGTGCTGCGGCTGCCGTTGCAGGCGCCGATGATCACGCAGGCACTGCGCATCCGCCGCGAAGCGGCCTGAGGGCCAAGGGTTTTCACGTCAGTCGACGTCGGCCGGCGGATGATCCTCGGGCGCGAGATCGGCTTCGGAGAGGTACGCCGGGTCGGGCGGCGGTTCGGCGTCGAGGTCGGATTCCGGCGATGCGGCCGGAGCCCAGGGCGGCGCGGATGCGGCGATGAACTCGGCCAGTTCGGCGGGGCCGGGCAGTTCCGCGGGGGCCACGGTTCGCCCGCTGCGCACGTAATGGAATGCGGCGCTGACCTTTTCGAGCATCTGCTCTTCCGATTCCCCGGTCCGGGCGGCCATCATGCGAGCCCAGGCCACCCGGTAGACCGCCAACTGCATGGCCACCGAGCGTTCCTGGGTTCGGGTGGGTTCGGCGCCGGTTTTCCAATCCACGACCAGCCAGCGATCGCCGGGCTCGCTGAACACCGCGTCCATCCGACCACGGATCAGGGTGCCGCCGATACTGGTTTCGAAGCCGACCTCCACATCGACGGGATTGCGATTCGCCCACGGCGAGGCCAGAAACGCCTCCTGTAGCCGAATCAGATCACCGTCGCGGTCGCCGCTGTCGGCCGCGCCGGGCAACTCGTCGAAGTCCAGCAGCCCGACCGCGCCGAACCAGCGCTGCAACCAGGCGTGAAATGCGGTGCCGCGCCGGGCTAGTGGGCTCGGCGGGTACGGTAGCGGGCGCCGCAGCCGGGCCGCCAGTTTCGCCGGATCGGCACGCATATCGACCAGCGCGGTGGCGGGCAGTTGCGCCGGCAGCTCCACCTCGTGGATCCCGTCCGCGGTCGAGAAATGTTCGGCCAGCAGCGCGTCCACATCCGCGGCCCAGCCCTCCGGATCGAGGTCCTCGCCGGGTTCCGGGTCGGCGGCCAGATCCTCGAACAGGTCCAATTGCCGTGCCGGAGCGGGCGGCGCCGACGGGTCGGAATCGGGCGGAAGTTCCGCCAGGGCAGCGCGGACCAGGGCGGCACCCTCCTCCACGGCACGGCGGCGAGGCCCGAGCGGATCGCGCGGCCACCGCGCGACGGCGGGGTCGTCGGTGAACGGATTGACCGCGTCTGTGGGCGGCGGATCGGCCCACCGGTCGATCCGGACCGCGGTGCTGCCCGGTGAGCCCGGATCTTCGGTCCACCGCTTCAGCTCCAGCAGGAAATCCGACGGGCCCTTCGGCGAGGAACCGGTCTCGGCCCAGTGATGAGCCGAAACGAACAGTGCGCGTTCGGTTCTGGTGAGGGCGACGTAGAACAGCCGTCGCTCCTCGTCCAGTCGCCGCCGGGCCAACGCCTCCTTGTGCTGTTTGATCGCCTGCTCCAGATCGCTGCGGTCGTACAGCTCGCTCAGATCGAGCACCGGCACACCGTCGCGTGCCGCCGCGGAACCGGGCGCCTCCGAATCGGGTTCGCGCTGCCGGTCGCCGCGCAACGAGGTCGGTAGTTCGGCGAGTGCGCCGAGCCAGGTCCCCGCGGCGGTGCCGGACGGGAACAGGCCGCGCACCACATGCGGGACCGCCACCACCTCCCATTCCAGCCCCTTGGCGGCGTGCACCGTCAACACCTGAACCCGGTCGTGGGCGACCTCGACTTCACCCGGCTCCAAACCGTTTTCGACCTCTTCGGCGGCGGCGAGGAAGCTCAGCAGGCCGGGGAGCGTGGCACGGTGGTCGCCGGCGTATCCGGCGACCACCTCGGCGAAGGCGTCGAGATGCTCGCGGCCGGCCCCCGCGCCCACCGCGGCGCGACGGGTCTGCGTCTCCACCCCGACCCCGATGGTGCGTTCGACGTCGGCGACCAGTTCCGGCAGCGATTGACCGCTGCGCTCACGCAGCGCCGCCAACTCGCGCCCGAGGGCCACGATGCGCGCGTAGCCCGACTCCGAATACCGGTCCGGCGGACCGGGGTCGGCGATCGCGTCGGCGATACCCGCCTGTTCGGCCGGTTCGGGCGCCACCGCGCGCAACGCGTCCGACAGCGTCGCGGCATCGGTGATCGGCTCGGCGCGGCCGTGCTGTCCGACGATCGACAACTCCCGCGCGCGGTGTGACAACGCGGCCAGATCACTCACCCCCAGCCGCCAGCGAGCGCCGGTCAGGATCCGCATCGCCGCGCTGCCGGCCCCGGGGTCGGCGATCAACCGCAGGGTGGCCACGACATCGGCGACCTCGGGCGTGGCGAGCAGGCCACCCAGCCCGACGATCTCCACCGGCAGCCCCCGCGCCCGCAGGGCCTCGGCCAGCGGCGCCGCATCCGCGTTGCGCCGCACCAGCACCGCCGAGGTGGGTGGCGGCCGGCCGGCCTCGGCATGCTGCTCCCATTCGGCCGCGATGCGTTCGGCAACCCACTCTCGTTCGTCGGCAACGGTCTCGGTGAGGGCGAGAGCCACGGTTCCGGCCGTGGCTTGCGGGCGCGGGCGCAGCGGATCGACGGTCACCCCACCCTCGGCGTCGCGCAGCGGTTCGGCGACGAGATTAGCCAGATCCAGTGCCTCCGGTGGGTTGCGCCAACTGGTCAGCAGCGGCAGCACCGGTGCGGGCACCCCCGGCGCGGCCGGGAAATCAGTCGTGAAGCGGGGCAGATTGGCGGCCGAGGCGCCGCGCCAACCGTAGATGGATTGCATCGGATCACCCACCGCGGTCACGGCCGGACGGGCCGCGAAATCCGGGCTCCGCTCCTCCGCGGCGGAAATACCGACGGCGCCTCGATCGCCGAACAGTGACGCCAGCAGGATGCGCTGCGCGTGGCCGGTGTCCTGGTATTCGTCGAGCAGGACCAGGCGGAAGCGGTCGCATTCGGCCACGCCGACCTCCGGATGGGTGGCCGCCAGCCGGGCGGCCAGCGACATCTGCGATCCGAAATCCAATGCGCCCCTGCGGCGTAACTCCTCGCCGAGCCGAGCGACCAAGGGCAGCAGCGCAACCCGGTCCTGCTGCACCTTGACGATCGTGCGCAGTTCCTGGTTCGGCCCGCCACGCTGCCGGGGTCCGGGCGGGAGCGTCTCCACCAGCCGCTCCAGCTCTCGATGCGCGACCGCCAGCTGTTCGGGCTCGACGAGATGTTCGGCGAGCTGACCGGACAGGGCCAGCACCGCCTCGGTCACCGATACCGGCGTGCGCTCGGTATCCAGATCACCGTCCCAGCCGGTGACGACGCGGTGCGCCAATTGCCACAGCTGCGTTTCGGTGAGCAACGTGGCCGACGGTTCCACCGGCAGCAGCAGACCGTGTTCGGACAGCAATCGGCCCGCATAGGAGTGGTAGGTACTGATTTCCGGTTCCGACCCCACCAGCATCGCGCGCAACCGCCCGGTGCTGTCGATATCGCGCAGCAGCGGCGACCCGGCCAGGCGTGCGAGCCGGGTGCGGATCCGAGTGGTCAACTGCTGGGCGGCTTTTCGAGTGAAGGTCAGTCCCAGCACGGCATCCGGGGCGACCAGCCGGTTGGCGACCATCCACACCACGCGCGCGGCCATGGTCTCGGTTTTCCCGGCCCCGGCACCGGCGACGACGAGCGTCGGCCCGAGCGGAGCGGCGATCACGGCGGCCTGTTCGTCGGTGGGTGGCGGCAGGCCCAGCGCCTGCGCCAATTCCGCGGGCGTGATCGTCATCGATCCGTCACCTGCCGGCCGATGTCCTGCAACGGGCAACTCCCGGCCACCCGGCAGTGCCGGCACCCGTCGTTGCGCACGGCCAGGAAACCGGGCCCGCGGGTGGCGGCGGCTGCTTCGTGGATCATGCTGCGCCACTGCGCGATTCCGGCCGAATCCAGGGCGGTCTGCAGCCGCTCGGTGGCGCCGTCGCGGCTCGGTTTGGCGACGTACACCAACCGAGCACCGCCCGGCTCGCCGCGGGGCCCGTCCGGATCGGCGGCCAGGCCACCGGCGCCGGCGGCCACCTGATAGGTCGCGAGCTGTGCGTGCTCCTGCGCTGCCTGTTTGGAGATCGGCGTCTTCCCGGTTTTGACGTCGACGATGACGAAGCGGCCCAGGGCATCTCGCTCCACCCGGTCGACCCGTCCGCGAATGCGCACCGGGACCTCGTCCGGATCACGGGCCGGGAGGACACAGTCCACCGGTACCTCGACGCCGACCTCGGACAATTCGGTGCGGGTGTTGCGCAGCCAGGCGAGAAAGGTATCGACCATAGATTCGGTGCGGCGCAGTTCCAGCCGCGAATGCCAGCTGTTCGGGCCGTCGTCGCCGGAGCTCGGATCGACCGCCTTCCATGCCCTGACCAGGGCCGCCTTCACCTCGTCCTCGGTGACCCGGCCGGCGAGCGCCTGCACCAGCGTGTGCACCAGATTGCCCTTGACCGCGTGCGGGTTGTCCCCGTCGTCACCACCGTGGCGTTCCAGTGCCCAGCGCAGCGGACAGGTTTGCAGCAGTTCCACGGTCGAGGGCGACAGGGCGACCGGCCCGTCACCGTCGTCCCAGAGCGACCGCTCGGAACTCGGCGCCGCGATGCCGTACCACTCGTCGGGATGGGCGCCGCGCACGCCGGCCCGCGCCAGCCGAGCGAGCTGCGCCGCGGCCCGTTCCCGCCGCGCCGGATCGGCGCCGTCGTCGCAGACCACCCCGCGCAATTCGGCGATCAGGGCCTGCGCGACCAGTGCGCGGCCGGGATCGACCGGCGCCGGGATCCGTCCCGGCTCGCCCGGTTCGGCCGCGGCGTCGAGTTCGGCCAGGAACCGCGAAGGCACCAGATCCCGGTCGCCGGTCACCGATTCGACCGCGGTGACCAGCAGGCTGTGCCGCGCCCGGCTGCAGGCCAGCAGCAACAGCCGGCGTTCCTCCGCCAGGATGGGCGCCGACCGGCTGACCTGATCACCGGGATCGGCCACCCCGCCGACGAGGTCGACCAGTTCCTCGACACCGAGCAGCGTGCCGCGCGGACGCAGATTGGGCCAGATCCCTTCCTGCACACCGGCAACCGCCACCACATCCCATTCCCGGCCGGCGGCCGCGTGCGCGCTGACGATCGCGACCGCGTCACGGGGTTCGGTCAGCGGCGCCGGATCCTGGTTGATCTCCTGCTGCTCCAGATATTCCACGAATCCGTCGATCGACGCGCCGGGCAGCCGGTCGACGTAAGCGGCGGCGGCGTCGAACAGCCCGACCGCCGCATCCAGATCGCGATCGGCCTGCACCGCACCGGGTCCGCCGCGTTCGGACTGTGCCACCCAGCGCTTCTCGAGTCGCGACACCGTCCACAGCGCCCACAGCACGTCCTCGAGCCCCGCACCGCGCCGAGACGCCCGCCGCGCCCGGTCGACCGCCTTCAGTACCCGGATCAACGGCGCGACCTCGACGTCGGTGAGTTGCTGAAGGATACTTCGATCGCCGAGTCCGGTGATCAGATCACGGAGCACGACCGCCGAGGACCGGTCGAGTTCGGAATAGGGGGCGAGCCCGTCGGACGGAGCACCGAGCTCGTCGATCTCGGCGCGGCGGCCCACCTGCCCCGGGCCGGGCTGCCTTCCGGTCTCCGGTGCCGATTCCACTGTCCCCGTATCGGTTTCGCCGGACTCCGACACCGCGGCAGTGACGGCTTCGGCACGACCGCCGGACAGATCGGCCCGGGAGTGCCCGCGTTCGATCAGCGCCCGGCGGACACCGCGGCGCAACCGGCGCAGAGCGATCTGATCGGCACCACCCAAGGGGCCGAGCAGCAGATCCAAGGCGTCGTCCTCGGTGAACAGCTCCGCGCGGCCGCGTTCGGCGACCAGCAGGGCGCGCAGCGATTGCAGCATCCAGGCCGCGCCCCGGCGACGCGCCAGCGGAGTGTCCGGCTTGGGCTGCAGCACCGGCACCCCGGCCGCGGTGAGCGCGCGGCGCAGCGGCCCCAGCGACAGCGGCACCGACCGCACCACGACGGCCATCCGCGACCACGGCACCTCCGCGTTGAAATGGGCGCGGCGCAGGTGGTCGGCGATCAGTGCCGCCTCCTTGGCGGGGGTGGTGAGCACCCGCACCAGCACCTGTCCGTCGACGGCCGGATCACCGAGCAGATGGGGACCACCGGCGCGAATGTCGAAACGATGATCGGCGCGACCCGGCATGCGTGCCGCGATCCGCGCCACCGCATCGTGAACCGCTGGTGCGCAGCGGTGGTCGTCGCGCAGGACGATGCGGCGGTCGGGCGGGGCGTCGGGTTCGGTGACGAAGCGGGTGTCGGCGCCCCGGAAGCTGAATACGGCCTGATCGGGGTCACCGGCGATCACGGTGGTCGCGGGCCCCGACCCGATCGCCCGAATCAATTGGGCCGCAAGCGGATCCACATGTTGTGCGTCGTCGACCAGGAGCATGCGGATGCGATCGCGTTCGGCATCGAGCAAGTCGGCGTCCTCGATCAGCACATCCAGGGCCGCGCCCACCAGTTCGGCGGCATCGAGGGCGGGCGCGCTGGCCTCGGGCGCCTGCACCCCGACCGACCAGCGCAGTAGCATCGCCTGTTCGTAGCGCTGCGCGAAGGCACCGGCGGCCTCCCATTCCTCGCGCTCGTGCAACCGGCCCAGTTCGACCAGGTCTTCGGGACCGATATCGCGTTCGGTGGCGCGCAGCATCAGATCGCGCAGTTGTTCGGCGAAGCCGTTGGTGCCCAGTGCCGCGTGCAGACGGGGCGGCCACAGCACGGCGCCGCCGGCCGACATGTCCGCCAGTTCGCCGCGCAACATCTCGCGCAGCACCACATCCTGCTCGGATCCGGTCAGCAGCCGCGGCGGCGGGTTGCCGCGAGCGACCGCGTGCGTGCGCAGGATGGCGAAGGCGTAGGAGTGGACGGTGCGCACCATCGGCTCCCGGCTGGCCCCGGGCACCCCGCCGAACTCCGGAGCGACGGCATCGAGCTGACGGGTGAGGTCGGTGCGCACGCGCAGCGCGGCCGCTTTGGAGTGGGTGAGCACGAGGACCGATTCCGGATCGGCGCCCGCGGCGATGCGGTCGACGGCGAGGTCGGTGAGCAGGGACGTCTTGCCGGTGCCGGGGCCGCCGAGTACCTGCCAGGGCCGCCAGCCCGGGTCCGCGCCCAGCCCACCCGCGAACAACGTTCGGACATCGGCACCCCATTCGCGTGGCCGGGGTGCGGTCTCACTGCGGCGCACCAGTCGCACCGAGCTATCCGATCGCATCACAGCGGCTATTTCAACAGACACCCCCGACAGAATTGAATTCCGTGCCAGCAAACGCACCCGCAGCATCGGATGTGTCCGACCTGTGATCGGTGCCGAGGCGCACCGGGGCGTATTCGCCAATTCCCGCGTCCGCACCGGTGACTCGGATAAGCGCTGGTGACAGCCGTTCTGGACCCGGGCGATCGGTCCGGACCGGCCGCCGAATATTTTCTCCGGCGGAATCTCACAACCGCACCCGTTCCCACCCCGTTCACCGATCCGGACAGCCTCCCGCTACCGCGGCGGTGAACGGGGCGCGATTTTGCGGTGCGCGCCTGGGACTTTCACGGCCGGCCGCCGCCGCCCGCACCCGCGCCGTTCGCCGGACCGCCCGCCCGGCGGCACAATGGCCGAGTGCACGACGCCCACATTCACCGCTTCGGCCCTGCCGACGGTCCGCTCGTCCTCGCCCTGCACGGCCTGACCGGTCACGGTCGCCGCTGGGCCGCATTGGCGCAGCGGGAGCTGCCGCAGGTGCGAATGCTCGCCCCGGATCTGCGCGGGCACGGCCGGGCCGGCTCGCTGCCGCCGTGGACCTTCGAGCAGATCGTCGACGACCTGCTGGAGCTGCTGACCGAGCCGGCGGTCGTCCTGGGTCATTCGTTCGGCGGGGCGGTGGCCATCCACCTCGCGCGCCGCCGCCCGGACCTGGTTCGGGCGCTGGTCCTGCTCGACCCGGCGATCGGGCTGGACCCGGCGCTGCTCCACGAGATCGCCGAAGCCGGTCTGGCCCGGCCCGACTATCCCGATATCGCGGCCGCGCGCCACGACAAACTGGAGACGGCCTGGGCCGATGTCGACCCCGAGTTGCTCGAGGCCGAACTGGCCGAACATCTGGTGACCACGCCCGAGGGACGCGTGCGCTGGCGGATGAGCCTGCCGGCGATCACCTCGTACTGGGGTCAGCTGGCGCGGCCTCGGGTACTGCCCCCGCCGCAGATCCCGACCGTGCTGGTCCGGGCCGGAAAGTCGCCGTTCGTCACGCCCGAGACCTGCGACGCGTTCGCGACCCTGCCGCGGTTCACCCTGCACGAGTTCGATTGCGATCACATGGTGGCCCAGGCCCGGCCCGCCGAAACCGCCGCCGTCGTCCGATCGGTGTTGTGATGGCCACCTCCGATGCCGAGATCGAGCGGGTCCGGGAGCTGGTCGCCGCCATCCCGCCGGGCCGGGTGGCGACCTACGGCGATATCGCCGCGGCCGCGGGCCTGTCCACCCCGCGCACGGTCGGCTGGATCATGCGCACCGACTCGGCCGACCTGCCCTGGCATCGGGTTCTGCGCGCCGACGGGACCCCGGCCGCCCACCTGGTGCATCGCCAACTTCGGCTGCTGGCCGAGGAGGGTTGCCCGCTGCGCGGCGATCGCGTCGATCTGGCCGCGGCGCGTTTTCGGTTCGACTGACCCGCTGCCCGTCCGGCGGCCACACATCGCCCGCGATCGTCGAATCCGCCCATATCCCCCGTGCGGCGGTTACCGTGGAGTGATGTCCACCCGTCTGGCGTGCGTGGTGTTCGATGCGATCCGGCCACGGAGCGTGGCCCGGTTCTGGGCGGAACTGCTCGGCTGGCAGATCACCGTCGACCGGCCGCACGCGGTCGAGGTGGCGGCGCCCGATCCCGACGCCGCCGATGTGGCGCTGACCTTCCTCCCGACGACCCGGCCGAAATCCGGGAAGAACCGGATCCATCTCGATCTGGTGGGGCGTTCGCTGGATCATCAACGGGTGCAGGTGGATCGGGCCCTGGCACTCGGGGCGCGGCGGGTCGATATCGGGCAGGGCGCGGTGCCGTGGGCGGTGCTCGCGGATCCGGAGGGCAACGAGTTCTGCGTGCTGGAGCCGCGGGAGCAGTACGTCGACACCGGCGCGGTCGCGGCGATCGTGGTCGATACCCCGAATCCCGACCGGCTGGCTCGGTTCTGGTCCACGGCGGCGGGCTGGCCGCTGGCCCATGACGAATCGCGGATGGCGGGTATTCGCTCGGCCACCGGCCAGGGACCGTGGTTGGAATTCCTGCGCACCGGGGTCGCGGCCCGCGAATGCGATCGGCTGCATCTGGACGTCGTCGCCTTCGGGGCCGACGATCCGGCGCGTGAGGTGGCGCGGCTGACGGCCGCCGGGGCGGTGCCGTGCGGTGATGTCACCCCGCATCCGCCCGCACAGGCGGTGCTGGCCGATCCGGAGACCAACCGCTTCCGGCTGCTCAGTGCCCCCGGGGATTGACCGAGTGCACCGCATCGGCGTCCCCCGGCCCGCGCATTACGATCGGTTCATGATCAACCTGCCGGGTGGGCCGCTGTGACCACAGTCGATGCGATCGTGCTGGCCGGTGGGCGGGCCACCCGGATGGGTGGGGTGGACAAGCCGGCGATCGCGGTCGGCGGCCGCGCCATGCTGAACGTCGCACTCGATGCGGTCGCGGGCTGTGTGCGCACGGTGGTGGTCGGTCCGCATCGTCCGGAGCTGGCGCCCGAGATCCGGCAGGTGCAGGAGGTTCCGGCGGGCGCGGGTCCGGTCGCGGCCGTCGCGTGTGGGATGCGGGCCTTGCAGGAGTGCGATTTTCCGGCCGATCTGGTGGTGGTTCTGGCTGCCGACCTGCCGTTCCTCACCCCGGCCGCCGTCGACGAATTGATCGAGCACGCAACAACTTCCGAGGCCGACGCGGTCTTCGCGGCCGACGAATCCGGCCGGCCGCAATATCTGGTCGGCGTCTGGCGGCGCGCGGCGCTGCTGGCGGCGTTACAGCAATTGGATTCGGTCACCAATCAGCCGATGAAGGCGCTCGTCCCGGTCGGCACCATGATGGTGCCGCTGGCCGGAATCGCCGACTGCGATACCCCGGAGCAGGTGCGCGCAGCCCAGGCGGCCGTGCCGCCGCTGCCGCTGGACCGGGCACGGACCGTGCTGAGTACGGACATCACCCGGTTACCGGTGCACGAGGCCCGGCCGGCGGCGGTGCGCGGCGCGACGCTGGCGGAACCGTTGCGCGCCGAAGCACCGCTACCCCGATTCGATGTGTCGGCGATGGACGGCTACGCGGTAGCCGGCGCCGAACCCTGGCGGCTGCGCCGCGATGTCGGATTCGCGGGCGGGGAACGTCCGGTCGGGCTGCTGCCCGGCGAGGCGGTCCGGATCGCCACCGGCGCCCATATTCCGGAGGGCACCGACGCGGTGGTCCGCGACGAATTCGTCCGGCTCGACGACGGTGTGCTGCATCGGCTCCCGGACACGCCGGTCCGCGACGATGTGCGCCGCCGCGGCGAGGATTGGCACATCGGCGACATCGTGGCCACCGCGGGCACGCCGGTCACTGCGGCCCTGATCTCGGTGGCGACCGCCGCCGAGGTCGGCGCCGTGCGAGTGCGCGGACCGGTGCGGGCGCGAATCATCATGACCGGCGACGAAATTCGCAGTGCGGGGCCGCTGCGCGAGGGCCAGACCCGCGATTCGGTCGGGCCGGTGCTGCCGGATCTGCTCGCCTGGCACGGGATCGAGGCCTCGGATCGCGTGCATCTGCGCGACACCCCCAACGGCTTCGACGAGGTGCTGACCGCCGCATCCGACGACCATCTCCTCGTGATCGTCGGCGCGACCGGCGGTGGTGCGGCCGACCAGCTGCGTGCCGCGCTGGACCGGGCGCGGGCCCGAATCCTGGTCCACCGCTTGCGGTTACGCCCGGGAGGATCCACGGTGGTGGCCGAATTGCCGGGCGGTCCCGTCGTCCTCGGCCTGCCCGGTAATCCCTATGCGGCGGTGGCGACGCTGTGCGCATTGGCGCCCGCTGTCGTCGCCGGGCTGACCGGCCGGGCTCCCGGGCGGATCCGCACCGGGCCGCTGCACAATGCCGGGGCGATCTCGGGCCCGGTGCCCCGTATCGTGCCGGCGCGGACCGGCGCCGACGGTGGCTGGATCGGGGACGTCCACATCCGTACCGCGCATCTGGCCGGCCTGCTCGATCGGGACGGCCTGGTCGTCGTCCCGCCCCATGCCACCGACGGTGCGCTGGTCGAATATCTGCCGCTACCGGTCTGAGGGGTTGCGCCCGCGCCTCGGCTCCGCGCATTCTGTAACGCGTTCTAGAAATCGAGGAGGCCCGCGCATGCCCACCCCCGGCGAACTCGTCACCACCTTCTGCGCCGAATGGCGCACCGGCACCCCGGAATCGATCGCCGAGTACTTCAGCGACGACGCCGTCTATCACAACATCCCGATGGAACCGCTGGCCGGTAAGCCCGCGATCCTCGAATTCCTCCGCGGCTTCATCGGCAACTTCGGCCATATCGACTTCGATATCCACCATCAGGCCGAGATCGGCGCCATGGTGCTCAACGAACGCACCGACCGGTTCACCATCGGCGAGAACAAGGTCGAGTTGCCGGTGATGGGCAGTTTCGAGGTCCGCGACGGCAAGATCGTGGCCTGGCGCGACTACTTCGATATGGCGCCCTTCACCGCCATGGCTGCCCAGCAGGGCTGAACCCACCTCACCGGCGGCTCGGATCCGGAATCGGCACCGCATCCAGCAGCCGCCGCGTATAAGGCTGCGTCGGGCCGCCGAAAACCGCTGCGGTCGTGCCCGTTTCGACTGCCCGGCCGGCCCGCAGCACCAGCACCCGGTCGGCGACGTCGTGCACCACCGCCAGATCGTGGCTGATGAACAGGCTGGCGAAGCCGTATTCCTCGCGCAGATCGGCGAACAGCTCGAGGACCTGCGCCTGCACCGAGACGTCCAGGGCACTCGTGGGTTCGTCGGCCACCACCAATCGCGGCGCCAGCGCCAGCGCCCGGGCGAGCACCACCCGCTGCCGCTGGCCGCCGGACAGTTCGCCCGGCCGGCGCCGAGCGTAATCCCGTGGCAGCCGGACCGATTCGAGCAGATCACCCACCCGGGCACGCAACAGCGAGCCGGTGGCCGCGCGATGCACCAGCAGCGGTTCACCGATCGAATCGCCGATGCTGCGGCGCGGGTCGAGCGCCGCGCCCACATCCTGCTGCACCAGGGCGACATCCTTGCGCGCGGCGCGCAGTTCCCGCGTGCTCAACCCCCGCAACGACGTCCCGCGCAGCACGACCTCCCCGGACTGCGGCCGGACCAGGCCGAGCGCCGCCCGGCCGAGGGTGCTCTTGCCGGAGCCGGATTCACCGACCACGCCGATCACCTCGCGTGCCGCCACGCTGAGCGAGACCCGGTCCAGTGCCCGGAACTGCTTGCCGTGCGCGCGGTAGACGACGGTCAGATCGTCGATGCGCAGCACGGGCTCGCGATCGGAACCGTCCCGCCGCGCTGCCGGTTCGGGCGCCGGGGACGCCGCGCGTGGCGGCAATCGGGGCACGGCCGCGAGCAACGCCCGGGTGTACGGATGGGCCGGGGCGGCGAACAGCTCACGCACCGGCCGCGCCTCGACCACTCGGCCGCCCCGCATCACCACCACTCGATCGGCGAGTTCGGCTACCACGCCCAGATTGTGCGAGATGAACAGGATCGCGGTGCCGTTGCGCCGCTGCAGGTTTCGCAGCAGATCCAGGATCTCGGCCTGTACCGTCACATCCAGGGCGGTGGTCGGCTCGTCGGCGATCAGCAGATCGGGGTCGCCGGACAGCGCCAGCGCCAGGACCACCCGCTGCTTCTGCCCACCGGAGAGCTGATGCGGATACCAGTCGACGCGGCGCCGCGGCTCGGGAATGTCGACCAGCTCCAGCAGTTCCACCGCCCGCGCTCGAGCGGCGGCCGTGGTTGCCCCGTGCGCCCGCAATGCCTGCACCAATTGCGTGCCGACCTTCTGCACCGGGTTCAGGGCGGTCTGTGGATCCTGAAAGACCATGGCCGCGTGGGTGCCTCGCACCGCACGCAACCCGTCTTCGGTTTCGCCGACCAGTTCGGCTCCGTTCAGGCGGATCGATCCGGCGGCCGTCGCGCCCGCCGGGAGCAGCCCGAGGATCGAGCGGGCGGTCAACGATTTCCCGGATCCGGATTCCCCGACCAGTGCCACCACTTCGCCGCGCCGGACCCGCAATCCCACCTCGTGGACGACGGTGTACGCACCGAAACGCACCGACAGGCCGGTGATGTCGAGAACCACGCCGGACTCGTCGCGATCCTCGGCCGCTCGATCCACCGTGGGCGCGTGGTCTCGGGTCCCGATATCGGTGCTACTGGTCGTCATCCGATCCTCCTGGCGCGGCCCAGTCCCTGCGCGATCAGCAGGAATCCGAGAGTCAACGCCGCGACCACGGCGAGTGGTCCGACGGCGAACGCCGGGTTGGCGTCCATATTCGCGATGGATTCGGCGATGATCGAGCCGAGCGAGGGCTGCGGCGGCCGCACACCGATTCCGATGAAACTCATGGCGCTGTCGAGGAATACCGCCACCGACAGCGACAGCGACAACTGCACGGCGAGCGGTTCGACCGCGTTCGGAAGAACATGTTTGCGCAATGTCCACCAGGTTCCGGCACCGATCACCTCCGCCGCCTCGACATAGGACTGTTCCCGGATCGCCAGCACCGCGGTGCGGATCTGCCGACCGAAGATCGGCACCTCGGCGGCCACGATGACCACGAACACCGCATGGGCGCCGGGCCCGGTGATCGCGGTCAGCGCGATGGCGAAGATGAGTGCCGGGAATGCCAGGATCAGATCGAATACCCGCTGGGCGAGCACATCCGCCACCGTGTTCACGCTGCCCAGCAGTCCGATCGCCGCGCCGATCACGGCGCCGAGCGGCACCGCGGTGAACACGATCAGCAGATCGATCCGAATCCCGTGCAGCACCCGGGAGAACACGTCCCGGTTCAGCTGGTCGGTGCCCAGCCAGTGGGTACCGCCGGGCCGCAGCAGATTGGCCCCCGGAATCTGGGCCAGCGGGTCGTAGTCGGTGAGCAGATCCGCCCCCAGGCCCGCGAGCGCGATCAGCGCGATCAGGCCGGCGCCGACGAGCAACTGCGCGTTGCGCAGCCGGCGCGACGAGGAATGCGTAACCACCGCCCCGGCGTCCACGGCGGGCGGGAACTCCTCGGCCACTGCGGTTTCGGTCACGACAGTCCTCCGATCCGGATGCGCGGGTCCAGCCAGGCATGCGCCAGGTCGGTGACCAGCTGGATCACCACGAAGATCGCGACCGACAGCAACAACACCACCTGCACCACCGGATAGTCGCGGCGGCTGATGCCCTGCTCGATCAGCGATCCGATTCCCGGCCAGGCGAAGGCCGCCTCGACCAGCACCGCGCCGCCGAGCAACTGACCGGCCTGCAGCCCCAGAGCGGTCAGTGCGGACGGCAGGGCGTTGCGCAGCGCACCTCGGATCACGATCTGCCCGTGCGGGATGCCGAGCGCGGTGGCGGTGAGAACGTACGGCTTGCCCAGTTCGGTCCGCAGTGCCTCGGTGAGGAACCGGGTCAGCGCGGCCGCGGCGGGCAGGGCCAGGCACACCGCGGGCAGGATCAGGTATTGGACGGCGATATCGGGCCGGGCGATGAATCCGTCGGGCGGGAGCCCACCGGCCGGCAGGACGGGCAGCGCGACAGCGAAAACCAGAACCAGCAGCACACTGGTCACGAAGGTCGGCAGGGCCAGTGCGGTCGTCGTGGCAGCCGCCACCACGGCATGCAGCCAGCGGCTGGGCCACACCACCGCGGCCACGGACACCGCGCCGGCGAGCAGGACGGCCAGCAGCAGTGCCGCGCCGGCGAGCACCGCGGTGTTGCCCAGCCCGTCGGCGACCAGATCGGAGATCCGGCCGCCGATCAGATACGACCGGCCGAGATCCAGCGAGAAGATGTCGCCCAGCCAGCTCAGATACTGCGCCGGAATCGAGCGGTCCAGCCCGAGCTGATGCCGGATCGCCGTGACGGCCTCCGGTGTGGCGTCCGGGCCGGCCAGGGTCAGTGCCGGGTCGCCCGGCACCAAGCGCAGCAGCAGGAAGATCAGGATCGATGCCGCGAACAGCACCAGCAGCGCGGAGGGTATGCGCCGCAACAGATATCGGGTCATGCCAGGAATGCCTCGGTGAGTACGGTTTCACGACTCTTGGTCCACGACACTCCGTGGACCCGGCGCGCGGCGGCGAACTGTTGCAACCGGACGCCGATCTCGATCAGGAACAACCCGTCCAGCAGTTGGTCGGACAACTCCGCATAGGCGGGCCCGGGCGGCGCGCCCGGTGGGATCTGCCACGCGGAGTCGGCGGCGGCGGTGTACGCGGCGGACTGGTAGTGCGAGGCGTTCTTACGGGCGTTGAAGGGGTAAGCGCTCACGCTGAGGGTCGACGGGACGAATTGTGCCCAGGAGTGATCGGTCACCCACAGGCCCGGAAATTGGCCGCCGATGAGCTTTTTCACGAATGTCGACGGCTCGTTCGGATCCAGCTTCACCCGGATCCCGGCGTCGCCGAGATTCGCCTGCACGATCTGCGCCACGTCCACGTAGTAGGCGACATCGGTGGGATAGGACAGCAGCAGCTCCGGCGGGGTGCCGACCTGGGTCACCAACTGCCGGGCCTTGTCGACGTCGCGGGCGTACCGGGTATTGCGGGCCTGGTCGTAGGCGGGTGAGTATTTCGGCCAGGGCAGATTCAGCGGATAGCCCGCCCCGCGGAACACCTCGGAGATGATCCGCTCACGATCGAGCGCATAGGCCACTGCCTGCCGCAGCCGCACGTCGGCGAGGGCCGGGTTGGTCACGTTGGCGCCGACATAGATCTGCAACTCGGCGCCGGTGAAGCTGATCGTCTTGAATGCCGCCGAGCGTGCGAGGTTTTCGTTGTCCCGATAGGTCAGTCCGGTGGCGATAGTGATCCGCCCGGATCGCAGGGCGTTCAACTGTGCCTGACTGTCGGGAATGATGGACACTTCCACCCGGTCCAGATACGGCCGATCCGGAACGCGGTAATGCGCGTTGCGTTCGAAGACGATGCGGGTGTTCGGCTCCCGGGCGGCCAGCCGGAAGGGGCCGGTACCGACGAAGGTGCCGGAGCCGGGAGCGCCGAGCGTCTCCCGGTCCAGCATCGGGACGGTGGTGAGAAGATCGAAGATGTTGGTCAGCGGATGCGCGAACCGCAGGGTGATGTGATGCGGTGTGTCCGAGTCGAATCCGACGATCGCGGCGGCGGTGCTCTTCAGCTGGGCCGACCATTTCGGATCGGCGTAGGTGCGCAGGGAGAACTCCACATCGGCGGCGGTGAACGGGCGACCGGTGTGATAGGCCACGTCCTCGCGCAGCCGCAGGTCCAGGGACCGGCCGTCGGGCGCCAGGGTCCACGATGTGGCCAGCAGCGGCGCCGGTTCGAGCGCGTCGTGCGGGTAGCGCACCAGCGATTCGTAGACCAGGCCGATGACCAGCGGCACCGCACCGGTATTGGTCAACAGGTTCGCCGGCACCAGATCGACCGTGGTCCCGATCTTCAACGTGCCGCCGCGCACCGGGGCGGCGTTGTCGTCGCCGGCGGCGCGTTGTTCCTCCACCGCCGACGTGCAGGCGGCCGAACCGCCGGCGCCGAAGACCGCCAGCGCGGTGATTCCCGCGGTGCGGAGCAGGGTCCGGCGCGAAACACCGGTGGATGCAGTCATTCGGGTAGATCCTCGGAATACGACCCGCCGGGCGGGTCAGCGATATCGAACGGCCGTCGGCGTACCGATCAGCGACACGACCGGCGCACGCACCCGATTCGGGGCATGCGGCAACGGCTCGTGAACATGGGCCGACGCTAGCAATGCGGGCGGGACCGAACACCGGTTGCGCGCACCATGCGCCAAAACCTGGTGGCATGCGGACCGCGCCGGTTTCCCTGATCGCATGCCAGTGCCCGAGTATGCCCGCGGATACGACGCCTTCACCGGCGAGATCGGCCGCACGACCAGCGATTCCACTCCGGCCTGGGACTATCCGCCGAGCGCGCCCGCGGGGTCACCCAACATCATCGTGGTGTTGGTCGACGATATGGGTTACAGCGATATCGGTCCGTTCGGCTCCGAGATCGACACCCCGACGCTGGACCGGCTGGCCGAACGCGGTGTCCGCCTGACGAACTACCACACTACCCCGCTCTGCTCGCCCTCCCGCGCGGCGCTGCTCACCGGGCTCAACTCCCATCGCGCCGGATTCGGCTTCGTCGCCAACGCCGACCCCGGCTATCCGGGGCTGCGCCTGGAGCTGGCCGACGACGTGCTGACCCTGCCGGAGATCCTGCGGTCCGGCGGATATGCCACCTACGCCGTGGGCAAATGGCATCTGGTCCGCGATGCCACCATGAACCCGGCGGCTCATCGGGATTCGTGGCCGACCCAGCGCGGATTCGATCGGTACTACGGTTCGCTGGAGGGCTTCAACTCGTTCTTCTACCCGAATCAGATCGTCTCCGATTCCTCCGTGGTCGATATCGAGGAGTATCCGCCGGACTACTACGTCACCGACGATCTGACCGACAAGGCGATCTCGTATCTGAAGGATCTGCGCGCCCACGATGCCGACAAACCCTTCTTCCTGTACTTCGCCCATGTCGCCATGCACGGGCCGCTCCAGGCCAAGGACGTCGACCTCGCGAAATACCGGGGCCGCTACGCGCAGGGGTGGGACGCGGTGCGGCAGAGCCGGTTCGCCGCACAGCTGGAGCAGGGCCTGTTCGCCCCCGGCACCAGGCAGCAGCCCCGCAATACCGAACCCGGATACGAAGCGCAGGAATGGGATTCGCTGCCGCCCGAGCAGCAGCGCCGGTTCGCCCGCTACATGGAGGTATACGCGGCGATGGTCGACAGCATCGACCAGAGTCTCGGGCGCATCCTCGACACCGTCGAACAGTTCGGCGAGCTGGACAACACCATCGTCGTGTTCACCTCCGACAACGGCGGCACCGCGGAGGGCGGGCCGGTCGGAACCCGCAGCTACCTCGCGGAATTCGCCCACATCGACGATCCGGACTGGGTCGGTGACGTCCCGCACGACGAGGAGTTGATCGGCACCGCGCGGCTGGGGGTGCACTATCCGCGCGGATGGGGTCAGGCCTCCAATACGCCGTTCCGGTTCTACAAGGGCCAGACCTTCGCCGGCGGGGTGCGGGTGCCGTTCATCATCTCCTGGCCGAAGGGGCTGCCGGGCAACGAGATCCGCGACGAATACGTCTATGTCACCGATCTGGCACCCACGCTGCTGGAACTGGCCGGGGTGGCCCGTCCGACCGTGCGAAACGGATTACCCGCCAAGGAGTTCGACGGCGTGTCCGCGGTGGAGGTCCTGCGTGATCTCGACGCCCGCTCCCGACATGTCGAACAGTATTCGGAGATGACCGGCCACCGCGGCTTCTACCGGGACGGCTGGAAGCTGTTGGCGCTGCACGAACCAGGTGCGGATGTGGACGCGCCGCGCTGGCAGTTGTTCGACGTGCGCACCGATCCGACCGAAATCCACGATGTGGCAGCGCAATATCCCGACCAGGTGCGTGAGCTCGCCGCGGCGTGGGACGAGGCGGCCTGGCGCAACACCGTCTTCCCGCTGCTGACGCGGCAGGACCTCGCCCGCCGCCGACCCGAGGAAGCGCGGCTGTCGGCACCGTTGCGAATCCTGCCCGGCACCCCGACCCTGGAACGCTATCGGTCCCAACGGCTGATCGCCTATCGCGACTTCACCGTCACCGCCGAACTCGACGGTTACCGAACCGGCGACGAGGGTGTCCTCGTCGCGCACGGTGATCCCCAGGGTGGCTACCTGCTGTACGTCGAGAACGGCCGAATCGTGTTCGGCTTCAACTCGTTCGGTCGCTACACGGAAGTGTCGGCACCTCTTCCTGTCGGGGTCCGAGAGATCACCCTGAACGCGACCGTCCGCCCACACCTACGCTGGGACTTCACCCTCACCCTCGACGGCACCCCAGCCGCCACCCTCCCCGACCAGGTGCAACTCGTCGGCATGGCACCGTGGACCGGCATCTCGGTCGGCGTCGACGCCCGCGGTCCCGTCGCCTGGGATCTGCGACAACGCCGCGGGCTCTTCCGCTACACCGGTGCCTTGCGCGCCGTCACCTATTCGCCGGGACCGCTGCGGGTACCGGAGAAGGTAACGCGTGCATTGGAGTCCTCAGCGGAACTCGTCGCCGAGTAGGGGTTACAAGCGTTCACGCCCTCCACGTTCGCGTTCTCTCATTCGTTCGCGTTCCGACCTGCCGCCGCGGGTCGACCCTGGGGAGGGATGCTCCCGATGGAGGCGTTCCAGGCCGGGGGTCGGGCGACTCTTGAACAGAAGATCTGTCACGTCCGGAGGCAGTCTCGTCCGCAGGAATTCGTCGGCCAACTCTCGTTGCTTCCGCTCCCGCTCGATCGCCTCTCGCTCCAGTCGCGCACGTTCTTCCGCTTTTGTCGCTTCTTGGAGCCGAGCTTGGTCGGCGGCCTCGCGGGCCTGTTGCACCTGCTCGGTGTACGCGCTGAGCTCGCTCAACTCCGCGAGCGCACGGGCTTCTCGCGCTTCGCGGGCTTCCTTGGCTTCGCGATCTTGCCGCTTGATGTTCTGCATGATTCCGCCGAACTCGCGGGCGACCTGCTCGCGGGCATCACGTTCGGCGCGTAGCCGCTCGTCGCGCCGTCGTTGCTCCTCGCGGAGTCGTAGCCGTTCGGCTGCCTCGCGGAACTTTGGCAGTCGCTCCTCGGCTCGCCGGCGCCGGTCATCACGCTCGCGTTGCTTTCGTTCACGCTCGCGCAGTCGCTCGGCGGCTTCGCGCACTTTCTTCAGCCGCTCCGCTGCACGCTGGCGGCGCAGGACGTCCTGCTTCGACATCAGTTCCTGCTGCCGGGCGTCCTTCTCGCGTTCGCGCCCCAGCGCAAAGATCCGCTCGGCCTGGCTGCGGGAGATGACTTGGTGCGTGACGCGCCCCGGAAAGTCGCGGCACAATCCCTCCAGGAGTTCGCGCGCTTCTTTGGACATCGGCTCGCCCTCGACAGTGCGAACGCGGTATGTGTCGATCACGCCGCGTTCGAGGAGCCATCGGTCCTTTTTGAACTGCTGCTCGTCCTTTCGCCCGCCGACCCTTCCTGACTTGTCCTCTATCGCGTGAACGCGCCCGCTCTTGTCGACCCTGGCTTTGTCGAACCTTCGGTCACCGTGTGGTGTCCGGTATTCCTTCGGCTGCTGTACGTAGCCGTTCTCGCGGTCTCGATAATTGCGGTCGGTTCCGTTCTCGAAGATCCGTCCGCGCGCGTTACTGTCATACTCGCGCCGAATTTCGTCGTAGCCGTCAGGCATGACGGAGCCCACCCCCGAATGTGGATTAGGTCAGCAGGGATGCGCTGGGCTACATACGGCTGTGAACAGTAACGGGTGCTTAGCTGCCGGTTTGTCGCCGTTCGTAGCGGGCCGCGTAGTCGCGCATTTGGGCGGCTACCTCCGGAAAGCCGTACTCCACGACCGTGGAAACCAATCCCCAGGCGGTGTCACTGTCCTCGTCGATCCCGTATCGGAGCGCGGGGTTGATCTGCTCGTAGAACGAGTATTCGCGTCCGAAATACGTGTATTCGAACCACTGTGCGCCAGCGAACTTGATGAAGCATTCGCCGAGAAAACAGATGAATTGGTCGGCGGCTTCGAAGCGGTCGCGCGACATCGCGGTCTCCATGTCCGGGAAGAGTCGCGCGGTAGCCTCCGAGAGCTGATCGATCTCCGGTGCGCCTTCAGGCCATGGTGATTCCGGAATGCCGGGAAGGCCAACGTATTCCGCGAATCGCTCGGCCTGTTGCCGGCGATGCTCGGGGGCGACCCAGTCCAGCCAGGCTCGCGTGTGGTCGTCGAAGTCGATGTCGAAACCGATCTGTTCGGCGTCGCTCATGCTGGGCTCCCGTCGTCGGTTGGTTGCTGGTCAGACTAGCTGGCAGCACTGTCATACTTCGCCATCCTCTTCATCCTCGATGCGCTGGCGTATCTCTTCCACAGACCGCCCTTTCGGGATCCGGCTCGGCCGGCACAACACGCCGACGAAAACGACGAGCAGCACGCCGACGGCCACCGTGCAGAAGATCCAGACATCGGTCACGAAACTGTCCACAACCGTTCACACGGCAACCGGCGGTACTGTCGGCGCGGCAGCTCGAAGGACACCATCACGGCGGGATAGCCGGCGGCCCACTGTTCGACGAACCGCATCGCAGCCGACATGCACGCCACGAACCGCAGCTCATGCACGTTCGGGACAGTGATGCGGATGCAGAGAACGATGTCCGGCTCGTGCGGTAGCGGCGATTCTCGTTGAGCTTCAAGCAGTTCGGCGAAGCTCATGGCGACCCGCTACCGGTTCCCGATCGGCGAGTGCTCCGTGAGCCCGGCCAAAACATCCAGCAACGTCTCCAGATCGACCACCTCGGGTAGCGGGACGTCGCTGTCGGGGCGCGGCCGGAACGCGATGCCCCGGGCCGCTGCACGCTCGCGAGGGGTATCGACCGGTGGGACGATCTTGCCCGCCCGGACGAGGAAGCTGTAGGCGCTCGGCTTACGTGGGCACTCGATGGCATGGCATTTCAAGTGCTGCTGCATGATTTGCCGCGCCGAGCCGACTGTGAGCGGCTGCTCCGGGTGCACGTGCGCCACGTCGACGGGCCCTGACGCAGCGGCGGCCCATGTTGTTGGAGGACAGACTGTTTCGAGGTCGAAGATCTCGCACACCCGGCTCGGGGTGTTGCCGACTGTCTCCAGATCGTAGACAACCATCGCGTCGACGCTCAGGCCGGCGGCCAGACCGATCGCGTACCCGACCGGGTCGGGATCGTCGACCGGTGGCCGCACCGTATACAGAGGGAAGTAGCCCAACTTCGAGGCGTGACGCTGGACCGCGTCTGCATGCCGCGCAGCCTCCGTGCTTGAAACATCAGTGCGCACAAGACATATTGCCGTGGGCTTGTGGTTTGGTTCGCTGGTGTCCATCGCAAGTCCTCTCGTCTCGCTCCTGGTGGCGCTGCCCGGAGCGAATTGGAGCTGTGCGGAGATTCGCTCGAACTGGCAATACGCGCTGTGTTCAGGGTCACGGCGCTGGGGATGTCGCAACAATGTCCGCACCCGGACATTTGACGGACTTTTTCCGGCCGCTCCGAATCGCCTGGCGGAGAAGATCTCTGCGTCGGCCTACCCTCGAGTTACCGCTCAAGTTAGAGGTGAACAGCGATGGACAACGCAGGCCCGCGGACCGTGCTCGAAGCTCTGATTCGCAAGGCAGATTCCAGCATCGGTGACCGGACGATCCCCGAGTGGTGCGAACACTTCAACTCCGTAGCGAGACAGACTGGGGAAACTGCCACACTCTCGGAACGCCAGCTACGTCGTTGGATGGCTGGCGATGTGGTTGATGCGCGGGCCGCGTCACGGCGCGTGGCGCAGCGAGTGTGGAGACTGTCTTTCGAGACCCTTGTGTCGCGACCCGACACACAGGAAATCCCAGAAGAAGCGGTTACCACCGCACTCGATCAGCTCACCCAGGAGATATCAATGTCCACCGAAGACTCCGCACGATGGGTCAAGCGTCGCGCCGGTGGGGTCGATCAGAACGTGCTCGATCAACTGCACGCCGACGTCCAGCATCTCGCCAGCGACTACCTCACGAAGCCACCCGTTGAACTTGTGCCGCAATTGACGCAGCTGCGACGAGAGGTCTTCGATCTGCTCGACACGCGGCAACGACCGCGATACCTGCCAGACCTCTACTTGGCGGCGGGCCAGATATGCGCGCTACTCGCGCATGCCTGCGCAGATCTCGGCCGCCCGTACGACGCCGACACCCACGCTCGAACTGCATGGTTCGCCGCCGACTATGCCGAAGACCAGCATCTGCGCGCATACGTTCGATGGGTGCAGGCCAACGTGGCCTATTGGGCTGGGGATTACCGCAGGGCGGCTACATATGCCGAGTCGGGTCTGGCCGACATGACTGACCCGTCGACGCGGCTGAGGCTCGCGAGTCAGCTTGCCCGTGCACGCGCAGCATGCTCGGACAAGCGAGCGGCGTTGACTGCTCTCGACATAGCAATGGATGCGCTCGGGCGCGTCGAGACAAGCGGGCATGATCAGGGCGTGATGTGGTTCGATCCCGGCAAGGCTCGCTACTACGCCGCGGAGGTCCACTTGGCGCTCGGCGGCCGTCGCCACAGTGAACAGGCCCTCATACAGGCTCGTGCCGCGCTCGATACCTTCACCTCGTCCAGCCCTGCCGAGTTCATCGCGGCGGCCGAACTTGATGCCGCGCGAGCACATCTCGGCCTAGGCGACCTCGACGCGGCTGGCGCGTGTATCTATAGAGTGCTCGATCTGCCGGTGGAGCTTCGAACGACACCGATAGTTGAGCGGGTGGTGACGGCAGCCGATGAGCTGCGTGCAATCGCGCCTACAGTCCGCACAGCGCGGGAGCTGCCGGACCGCATTAGCCTCTTCACCACCTATACCGCCCAGGCAACAGCCAAGGAGTGACATGCCCCCGATCCAGGTCGCAGTCTGCGGGCCACGGCACTGCACCGACGCGGACGCCGACAACGCTCGCGAAGTCGGCCGCCTCCTGGCGCGATCGGGTGCAACGGTGCTGTGCGGCGGAGGGACCGGGGTTATGGCAGCAGTCGCCGAGGGCGCGTCGTCGGAAGGCGGTCTGGTCATCGGGGTACGTCCCGACACCGATCCGTCTCGTATCTGCGACGGGCTCTCCGCCGTGCTCTACACGAATATGGGCGAGGCCAGGAATGCGATTCTCATCTGGTCGGCGGACGCGGTGATCGTGGTCGGCGGCTCATGGGGAACGCTGTCGGAGCTGGCGCTGGCCAATCGACGCAGTGGGGTGCCGGTGACCTCGATCGGTGGCTGGCAGATTGTCGATGCCGACGGTGCTCCGGTGAGCGCGAGCCATATCTCGGCAAACGCGGCCGCCGCTGTCGAATTCGCGCTAGGACGTGGATCGATGAACCCATCTTGAATGAAGGTCTGCGCGCGCCCAGCGGATCTCCACCAGCGCCGGGTCGGCAACGGGATGTGGGCGGTGGAGTCGGAGGCCGAGCTCGTGACGGAACGGCGCCCAGATGTGGCGAATCTCGACCCTCGCATCCCACCACAAGCTCGTCAGGAATCCGGGTCCAGCAGTCGGCGCTCCTGGACGTCGCCCAGTTCGGCGTCGCGCGCCGATCCGAGCAGACGATCCCCGCCATGGGTAAGGAGGACCTGGAGTGTCTCCTGAATGGAATGCCAATCCGCTTCGGAGATCGAGACGGCGTTCCGGTCGCTCTCGGTCACCTCGGTGAACTATCGTGGTCGTTGACCTGCCGCACCAATGAGAAGAGCCGTGGGCACACGATGGACTCGCTAGCACGGTCATTTCCACCCTTCCGCCAACCTCGAAATGAGTTCATCCATCCCGCTGGTCGATCCGATTCCGGGTTCGCCCTGTTCGGCTGATCCTTCGGAGTCGCCTGGGGCCAGAGCAACGCGGCGACGAGTACCACTGCGGGTATGGCGATGACGATAACCAAACCTCCCTCCCAACCGATCACGCCCGCCCCCCGACAGCCGAACACCGCGCGAAAGACAGACGCGCAGTGACGATTTCGACATCGGCAAGATGCATCAGGTTGTCGATCGTCAACGGGCCGAGGTGTTGGGGCGTTCGACCGATTCACCGAGCACTTCAACGAACTGTGGGCACGCGGACGCGATATCTGGAAGGAGACTCCTGACCATGGGACGGATCGACTTCGAGGATGATCCGAACGCACCGAAGCCGAACTCGCTGGTTCCGGCCGCATCGGTCGTCGTCGTGAACGACGCAGGGCAGGTGCTCCTCCAGCGCCGGGTCGACAACGGCATGTGGGCGCTGCCCGGTGGGAAGATGGAACTCGGAGAGTCGTTGGCGGAGTGCGGAATCCGAGAAACGAAGGAGGAGACCGGGCTGGACATCGAGATCGCCGGGATAGTCGGGACCTATACCAACCCGCGCCAGGTGTTCGCCTACGACGACGGCGAGGTGCGGCAGGAGTTCTCGATTTGCCTGTTGGGCAAGCCGATCGGCGGAACGCTCGCCGTATCAGACGAGTCCCATGAAGTCTCTTGGTTCCCGCCCGAAGAGGTGGACCGGCTCCCGATGGTCGAGAGTGTCCGCCGCCGATTCGAAGTCTGGCGCTCGGGTTCGTACCCGGTTGTCAGGTGATGAGGCCGACGGTGAGCTCGGGTCGTGCCCGGTCGCCCGGGCACGACCCGACCGCTCGCCTCACGCGCTGAGGGTGCGGGCCGGTTCCTCGGCGATGATCCGTCGGCGGCGCGACGGCATCATGAGGGTCGGGTGCGACATGCTCCAGGCCGCGCCCCTGCAGATGAATTCCTTGATGCGCACGGCGAACCGGCCGGTGATCGCGGAGGGCGTGGCGCGATCGTCGGGGGTGACGGGCTGGATGACAGCGTCGCGGCGGCCGAGGCTGATGCACTGAATGCTGTAGCCGATCTTGTTGGGCGGCACCTTGCGCCCGGTCAGGCGGGCGGCGATGACGTCCGCGGCCAGCTGGGCGGTCGGGATGCCCGACGCGCAGGACATGCGGAGCGGGTCGCCGTTCGCGCCGGGGGCGAACGCCGCGTCGCCGACGGCGTAGACGTCCGGATGCGAGACCGACCGCATCGTCTCGTCGACGACGATCCGACCGGTTTCCGTTACTTCCAGGGTGCTGGCGGCGGCGATCGGGTGGACCGCGAAACCTGCTGTCCACACCGTCATTTCGGCCGCGATCGTCCGGCCGTCGGCGGTCTTCGCGCCGGCCGATTCGACGCGTGCGATGTCGGTGTGCTCGTGCACGGTGACGCCGAGCCGGTCGAACGCCGCACGGACGTGCTGCTGAGCCTTATCACTCAGCCAGTCGCCGAGGGCGCCGCGAGCGAGGAGCGCAACGGCCAGATCCGGTCGCGCTTCGGCGATTTCGGCGCAGGCTTCGATTCCGGTCAGTCCACCGCCGACAACCAGCACGGGCGCGCCCGCGCCCAGGCCGGCCAGTCGCTCCCGGACCCGCAGCGCGGACTGCTTGCCGGCGATATCGAAGGCATGCTCGGCCACACCGGGCAAACCGCTCGCCGCGACGCTGCCCAGTGCGTAAACCAATGTGTCGTAGGCGATCTCGTCGGCACCGTCGAGGGCGACCACCTTGCGCTCGACATCGACCGCGGTCACCCGCGCGGTGGTCACCCGCACCCCGGTCCCGGCGAAGACCTCGGTCAGCACGCGCCGCTTCAGCTCCTGACCGGAGGCCAGCTGGTGCATGCGGACGCGCTCGACGAATTCGGTGTCGGCGTTGACGAGGGTGATGTCGACATCGGCGGGGTGCAGCCGCTTGGCGAGGCGGGCGGCAGCGTTGGCTCCGGTGTATCCGGCGCCGAGAACGACGATGCGGTGCTTCATGGTCTCACTCCTGTCTGGGTGGGTTTCGCTTCCTGAACCGGACAGCGGCGCGAAACCTGACAGACCTGATGTGTGACCTACATCACCATCCAGCGAACAGGGGTTCCGGGCGATCGCCCGCCGTCCAGTGGCGTGCGGCGCGCTCGAGTTTTTCCGGGTTCGCCTGGGTGTGGACGGCGGCGATGCCGTCGGTGGTCACCTCCAGCGTGATGATCCCGACGATCCGGTCCCCGACCGCGATCACCAGCGCGGGACCGCCATTGACCACCGCGGCGAACAGGTCGGCGCGGCCGCCGATCATCGCCCACTTGTGTTCGGTGGGCTCGAACAGGCGCCGCAGGAACCGGGCCACTCGCAGCGCACCGGTGACCGGATGCGGCAGCGAGGTCACCACGCCGCCACCGTCGCCCGCGCTGATCGCATCGTCGGTCAGCAACCGCACCAGCGAATCGGTATCACCGCTGAGCGCCGCGGCCAGAAACTCCTCGACGACCTTGCGCGCGGTGGCCTCGTCGACTTCCGTCCGGGTCCGGTCCGAGGTCACGTGCTGTTTGGCGCGCCGGTAGATCTGATAGCTGTTGGCCTCGGTCAGATCGAGCATCTCGGCTATCTCGCTGTGCGAGTAGCCGAATGCCTCGCGAAGGACGTACACGACACGTTCCTTCGCCGACAGCCGTTCCATCAGGGTCAGCATCGCGAACGACACCGATTCACGCTGCTCGGCGGTTTCGGCCGGCCCGAGCATCCGGTCCCCGGCGACGATCGGTTCGGGTAGCCACTGGCCCACATAGTCCTCGCGCCGCGCCCGCGCCGAGGTCAGTTGATTGAGGCAGATATTGGTGAGCACCTTCGTCAGCCACGCCTCCGGCGTATCGACGTACTCGCGGTCGGCGGCATGCCAGCGCACGAACGTGTCCTGCACCGCGTCCTCGGCGTCGCTCGCCGAACCCAGCAGGCGGTACGCGATCGCCTCCAATCGCGCCCTGGAGTTCTCGAAGACCTCGGCCTCACGCATACCTACCGACACCGCTCGAAATTAGCCGTCGTCGCCACCTTCCGACAACCACGAGACCTGCCCAGCACCGGAGTGGCCTGCCTTCAGGCGACTGCCGGGCAAACGGAGGACCGCCGGTAATCCACGTCACTTTCGTACCGGAACGGATATTCTTTCGGCGCGCGCCGGCGGACCGAGAGCGCCCCGTCGGATGTGTTAACAAATGTAAAACGCCCGCGAAGCGCCGGTTTCCAAAGCATCACCGGTGGCGCGAATCCCGGCTCCCCACGGCCTCGTGGGAGTGGTGCGAACGGCTATCGCCGCAGGTCGGGCCCGAATTCGCGGCTGCGGTCGGCAATTGCTCAGTGACCGGGACGTTTCTCCCACCTCACAGCTCACCGGCGGTGCGCGCGGGGTGTGAGCAGATTGTTTTGCCGCCCCTGCGCGCGTCCTTACTCTCGGTTTCGTCAGCCCGGTTTTCCTGTGTCTCGATGGGGGCGTTCGTGGTCATTTCGCACAAACAGAGTTCGGCCCCCTCGGCGAAAGGAACGCCCGCGAGTTCGAGCGGTGTCCCCGACTCGGCGGCCGATGCGCTGTTGAAGGTGGGCCGCTACTTCCAGCGCGGCGAGGTGTCCGACGATCTACGCACGGTCCACAAGGTCGGCGGGCGCGAGGCCGACGAGTTCTATCGCGACCGCTGGGCCCACGACAAGGTCGTGCGGTCCACCCACGGCGTCAACTGCACCGGTTCCTGTTCCTGGAAGATCTACGTCTCCGACGGCGTGATCACCTGGGAATCGCAGCAGACCGACTATCCGTCGGTCGGCGCCGACAAGCCCGAATACGAACCACGGGGTTGCCCGCGCGGCGCGTCGTTCTCGTGGTACACGTATTCGCCTGCGCGCGTGCGCTATCCGTACGTGCGCGGCGTACTGCTGGAAATGTATCGGGAGGCCAAGGCCCGGTTGAAGGATCCGGTGCTGGCCTGGGAATCCATCGTCGAGGATCCGGATCGGGCACGGACCTACAAGTCGGCGCGCGGTAAGGGCGGATTCGTCCGGGCGGAGTGGTGGGAAGCCGCCGAAATCGCCGCCGCGGCGCACGTGTACACCATCAAGCAGTACGGCCCGGACCGGATCGCGGGCTTCTCGCCGATTCCCGCGATGTCGATGGTGTCGCATGCGGTCGGCGCCCGCTTCATTTCCCTGCTCGGCGGTTCGATGCTGTCGTTCTACGACTGGTATGCCGATCTGCCGGTGGCCTCACCGCAGGTCTTCGGTGACCAGACCGACGTGCCCGAATCCGCGGACTGGTTCGACGCCGGCTACCTGATCATGTGGGGCTCCAATGTCCCGGTGACCCGGACGCCGGATGCGCACTATATGACCGAGGCCCGCTACCGCGGCCAGAAGGTCGTCGTGGTCTCCCCCGACTACGCCGACAACACCAAATTCGCCGACGAGTGGGTGCCCGCTCGCCCCGGCACCGATGCCGCGCTGGCGATGGCGATGGGCCATGTGGTGCTGCGCGAATTCTTCGTCGACAAGGCCACCGCCCGGTTCGACGACTACATCAAGCGCTACACGGATCTGCCGTTCCTGATCACCTTGGACGAACGCGACGGCGGCTGGAGCGGTGCGGGCGAATACCACGGGCGCACCTGGCTGCCCGGAAAGTTCCTCACCGCAGCCGATCTCGCCGCAGCGGGCATCACGGGCTTCGACGTGGACAACGCCGAGCACAAAACCGTACTTCTCGACGGCGACGGAAATCCCGTCGTGCCCAACGGAACCCTCGGCGACCGCTTTTCCGAATCGGGCGCGGGCCGATGGAATCTGGACCTCGGCGGGGTCGATCCCCTGCTGACGCTGTACGGCCGCACCGACGATGCTGCGGCCGTACAGTTCCCCCGCTTCGACGGCGAGACCGGCGTCGTCACCCGCTCGGTGCCGACCACCGTCGTGGCCGGCCGCCGCGTCACGACCGTCTTCGACCTGCTGCTCGCGCAGTACGGCGTCGGGCGGCCGGATCTGCCGGGCGACTGGCCCACCGGCTACGACGACCCGGCCGCCCCCTACACGCCCGCCTGGCAGGAAACGATCACCGGAGTCCCTGCCGTCCAGGCGATTCGGATCGCGCGCGAATTCGCCGACAACGCCGATCGCTCCGGCGGCCGCTCGATGATCCTGATGGGCGCGGGAACCAATCACTGGTTCCATTCCGACCAGATCTATCGCGCCTTCTTCACCCTCACCCTGCTGACCGGCTGCCAGGGCGTCAACGGTGGCGGTTGGGCCCACTACGTCGGGCAGGAGAAGTGCCGCCCGGTCACCGGCTGGTCCACGCTGGCATTCGGGCTGGACTGGCAGCGTCCGCCGCGGCAGATGCAGGGCACCGTGTTCTGGTATCTGACCAATGATCAGTGGCGCTACGACCCGTTCACCTCCGAATCGTTCGCCTCGCCCTTGGGTTCCGGCGCGTTCGCCGGGCGCACGGCGGCCGACAACATCGCCCTGGCCTCGCGGCTGGGCTGGATGCCGACCTATCCGACGTTCGACCGGAATCCGCTGGACCTGGTAGACGCCGCCGAGGCAGCGGGCAGAACACCGCAGGAGTATGTGGTCGACAGCTTGAAGTCCGGCGCCCTCGAATTCGCCTGCGAGGATCCGGACGCGCCGCAGAACTTCCCGCGCGTGCTGACGGTGTGGCGGGCCAATCTGCTCGGTTCGTCGGGTAAGGGCAACGAGTATTTCCACCGCCACCTGCTCGGCGCCGATTCCAATCTGCAAGCCGACGATTCCGTCGGGGTGCCGCCGCAGGAGGTGCGCCGCCCCGAGCAGGCGCCCACCGGCAAACTCGACCTGCTGATGTCGATGGACTTCCGGATGACCTCGACGACGCTGTTCTCCGACATCGTCTTCCCGGCCGCGACCTGGTACGAGAAACACGATCTGTCCTCCACGGATATGCATCCGTTCGTGCACGCCTTCTCCCCCGCGATCTCCCCGCCGTGGGAGGCGAAAACCGATTTCGAGGCGTTCCATCGCATCGCACGCGGCTTCTCCTGGCTGGCCGAGAAACATCTCGGCGTGCGCAAGGATCTGGTCGCCGTTCCGCTGCAACACGATTCGCCCGACGCGCTGGCCCAGGCGCGCGGGCGGGTGCTGGACTGGAAGGCCGGTGAATGCGAGCCGGTTCCGGGCCGGACCATGCCGAAACTCGTAGTGGTCGAACGTGATTACCCCAAGGTCGCGGAAAAGATGGCGGCCCTGGGCCCGCTGATCGAGACCCTCGGCGTCACCACCAAGGGGGTCACCACCATCCCCGACGCGGAGGTCAATTATCTGCGCGGAGTCAACGGCGCCGTCGTTTCCGGAATCGCGCAGGGTCGCCCCTCGCTGGCCAAGGACGTGCATGCGGCCGAGGCCATCCTGGCGCTCTCGGGCACCACCAACGGCCGGCTCGCGGTGGAGGGATTCCATGCGCTCGAACGGCGCACCGGCACCCGGCTGGCCGACCTGGCCGCCGAACACGAGGGGAAGCGGATCACCTTCGCCGACACGCAGGCACGGCCCGTGCCGGTGATCACCTCACCGGAATGGTCGGGCTCCGAAACGGGCGGGCGGCGGTACTCCCCCTTCACCATCAACACCGAACGGCTCAAGCCCTGGCACACCCTGACCGGCCGCCAGCACTTCTACCTCGACCACGACTGGATGATCGAGTTGGGCGAACAGCTGCCGATCTACCGGCCGCCGCTGGACATGTCGGCGCTGTTCCGTGAGCCCGCGATCGGGAGCGTCGGCGCCGGCGCCGTCGGTGAACGGGGTGTCACGGTCCGCTATCTCACCCCGCATTCGAAGTGGTCGATCCACTCCGCCTACCAGGACAACCTGCATATGCTCACGCTCTCTCGGGGCGGCCAGGCGATCTGGATGTCGGACCGCGACGCCGCGAAAATCGGTGTGACCGACAACGACTGGATCGAGGCCGTCAACCGCAACGGCGTCGTCGTGGCCCGGGCGATCGTCAGCCATCGCATGCCCGAGGGCACGGTCTTCATGTACCACGCCCAGGACCGCGCGGTGGATGTGCCGCGCATCGAGGGCACCCCGGACCTGCGCGCGGGCAAGGGCAAGCGCGGCGGCATCCACAACGCACTGACCCGGATCATGATCAAGCCGACGCATCTGATCGGGGGTTACGCCCAGCAGTCGTTCGCCCTGAACTACCACGGGCCCACCGGAAATCAGCGTGACGAAGTCACCACCATCCGGAAGCGCTCACAGGAAGTGGAGTACTGATATGCGCGTCATGGCACAGCTCGCCATGGTGATGAATCTGGACAAGTGCATCGGATGTCACACCTGCAGCGTCACCTGCAAACAGGCCTGGACCAACCGCTCCGGCACCGAGTACGTGTGGTTCAACAACGTGGAAACCCGCCCGGGGCAAGGGTATCCGCGGCAGTACCAGGACCAGGAGAGGTGGAAGGGCGGCTGGACGCTGGACCGCCGCGGGCGGCTCACGCTGAAATCCGGTTCGCGGATCAAGCGGCTGCTCAACATCTTCGCCAACCCGGATCTGCCGACCGTGTCCGACTACTACGACCCGTGGAGTTACGACTACGACAATCTGCTCTCCGCGCCCGCGATGGACACCACCCCGGTGGCACGGCCGAAATCGCTGATCACCGGCGAGGATACGAAGGTCACCTGGGGCGCGAACTGGGACGACGACCTCGGCTCCGGCCCGGAGCAGGTCGGTCGGGACCCGCTGCTGGCGCGGCTGTCGGACCAGGTCAAACTCGAATTCGAGCAGACCTTCATGTTCTATCTGCCGCGCATCTGCGAACACTGCCTCAACCCGTCCTGCGGCGCCTCCTGCCCCTCGGGGGCGATCTACAAACGCGCCGAGGACGGCATCGTGCTGGTCGACCAGGACAAATGCCGCGGCTGGCGGCAGTGCATCACCGGCTGCCCGTACAAGAAGATCTACTTCAACCACAAGACCGGCAAGGCCGAGAAATGCACCTTCTGCTATCCCCGGGTGGAGGTCGGCATCCCCACGGTCTGCTCGGAGACCTGCGTGGGACGGCTGCGCTACATCGGCGTCATGCTCTACGACGCCGACGCGGTACTCGAGGCCGCCTCGGTCACCGACCCGGAGCAGCTGTATCCGTCGCAGCTGGGCGTCTTCCTCAACCCGCACGATCCGCGGGTGATCACCGAAGCCGAACGTGCCGGAATCTCCCCGGAATGGATTGCCGCGGCGCAGGATTCGCCGGTGTACAAGCTGATCGTCGACTACAAGATCGCGCTGCCGCTGCATCCGGAGTACCGAACCATGCCGATGGTCTGGTACGTGCCGCCGCTGTCTCCGGTCGTCGATGTGCTGTCGGAGACCGGGCACGACGGTGAGGACGCCCGTAACCTGTTCGGCGCCATCGATTCCCTGCGAATTCCGGTGGAGTATCTGGCGGAACTGTTCACCGCCGGCGATGTCGGCCCGGTCCGGGCGGCGCTGCAACGACTGGCCGGCATGCGCTCGTTCATGCGCTCGATCAACCTGGGCCAGGAACCGGACCTCACGATCCCGGGCGCGGTCGGGCTGGAGCCGGAGGAGATCGAGGCGATGTACCGGCTGCTGGCCATCGCCAAATACGAACACCGGTATGTGATCCCGACCGGGGCCACCTCACGGGCGCACGAATTGGATTCGCTCGCCACCGGCTGCAGCCTGGACTCCGACGGCGGGCCGGGGATGACGGCCTTCGATGTGACGTCGGAGAAGTTCGCGCTGGTCGACGCCAATCTGGCCGCACCGGAACACAAGTCGTCCCGAATCAACCTGCTGAACTGGGACGGCGGGTCGACCGAGGGACTGGTACCGGAACGCACCGGCGGCAACGGGGCCGCAGCCGAATCTCGGGAGGCGAAGACAGCGGACGAGGGCCCCGGAGCCGCGGTGACCGAGACAGTGCCGGAGCCGACGGGAGCGACTCGATGAGACCGGTCCGCCACCCCGCACCGCCGGTCGACACCGGGGCGACGGGCACCGAGCGTCGGCGCCCGACCGGCACCCCGAGATCAGAGCCGATCGGCGGCGGACTGCGCGGCCCTGCCCGCTCGGACGAACGACGAGGGAGCCGACCATGGGACTGCTGACACTGCGACGGCGCCCCACGCCCGTCGTGGAGATGTCCGAGCGGGATCGACGGCTGGTCTGGCGGATCTCCTCGCTGCTGCTCGATTACCCCGGGCCGGACACCCTGGCGATGCTCGACGACCTGTCCGAGGCGGCGGCCACCCTCCCGGAGCCGGTGCGCGCCGATCTCGGTCGACTCCTCACGCATCTGGCCGGCACCGAGCCGCTCGTGCTGGCCCGGGACTATGTGGAAACTTTCGACCTGCGCCGACGCGCCAGCCTGCATCTCACCTACTACGCCTACGGCGACACCCGCAAACGCGGGATGGCGCTGCTGCGCTTCAAACACGCCTACCGGCATGCCGGCGCGGAGCTGTCGGATCACGAACTGCCCGACCATCTTCCGGTGCTGCTGGAATTCGCGGCCACCGTGGACCCGATCGGCGGTGAGCGGCTGCTCGGCGAACACGTGCCGGTGCTGGAGATGCTGCGGCTCTCGCTCACCGACAGCCGATCCCCGTACGCCGACGCCCTCGCCGCCGTCCTGTCCACCCTCCCGCCGCCCACGACGGCCGACCGCCGTCGGATCGCGGAACTGGCCGCGCAGGGTCCGCCGGACGAGGACGTGGGGCTGGAGCCGTACTCGATGAACGGCGAGGCGATGCATCCCGCCATGAACCCCGACCTGTACTCCCCGCCCACGGCCGGAAATTCCGCCGGCACCGGGCTTTTCGCCGGATCCGGAGACCGACGATGACATCCACCGTGTGGGCGACCCTGCCCTACATCGCCTTCACCTCGTTCGTACTGGGCCACCTGTGGCGCTATCGCAACGACCAATTCGGCTGGACCACACGGTCTTCGCAGATCTACGAGTCCCGGCTGCTGCGGCTGGGCAGCCCGCTGTTCCACTTCGGCATGCTCGGTGTGATCGGCGGACATGTGCTGGGCGTGCTGATCCCGCAGTCGTGGACGGACGCGGTCGGCATCTCCGAACACCTCTATCACGTGATCGCGGTCGCCGCCGGTTCGGTGGCCGGGGTCGCGGTGATCGCGGGAATCGCGATTCTGGCCTATCGGCGGCTGCGGGTGCCGGCCGTGCGCAAGGCGACCACCCGCAACGACGTGTTCATGTACGTCCTGCTGGCTGCCGCGCTGATCACCGGCCTGCTCAACACGGTCGGCAGCAATCTGCTGTGGGGCACCTACAACTATCGGGAAACGGTGTCGCCGTGGTTCCGCAGCCTCTTCACCGCGCATCCGCAGCCCGACCTCATGGTCGGGACGCCCTGGACCTTCCAGGCCCACGGGCTGATCGTGCTCACCCTCATCGCGGTGTGGCCCTACACCCGCCTGGTCCACATGTTCAGCGCGCCGGTCGGCTACCTCGTCCGCCCGTATGTCGTCTACCGCAGCAAGCCGGTCGACACCGCGAACAAGCGCAAATACGCCCGCGCCTGGCAGACCCCGGTGCTCCCGCGCTGATCGTGCGGCCCTTGACCTGGAGCACGCTCCACGGTCTAGCGTCGCGGATATGAGTGTTTCCGGCAGGGCCACACCGAGTTTCGGTATCAAGACCACACCCGCACACGTCGACTACGCCGACATCGTGCGCGTGTGGCGGGAGGCCGACGGTATCGCCGAGATCGAGCACGCCTGGCTCTACGACCACCTGCTGCCGCGCGCCGCGGTGGGACTCCGCGGCCACGACGGCGACCGCACACCCACCGGCTCCGCGGGCCCGGTGCTGGAAGGGTGGACCCTGCTGTCGGCACTCGCGGCGCAGACCGAGCGGCTGCGGCTCGGGCTGCTGGTGGCCAACAATCGGATCCGGCATCCCGCGCTCCTGGCCAAGATGGCGGCGACGGTCGACATCGTGTCCGGCGGACGCCTCGACTTCGGCATCGGGGTCGGTGGGTTCCCGCGCAGCGATCCGCGTTTCGAGACCATGGTCGCGCCGGAATACGCGGCCTACGGAATTCCGGTGGGCAGCTGGCGTTCGGCGGTCGCGAGCTTCGGCGAGGCCTGTGAGATCGTCCGGCGGTTGTGGACCGAAGAGGTCTTCGATTTCGCCGGACAGCATTATCGGCTCACCGGTGCGCAATGCGACCCCCGCCCCGTCCAGCGCCCGCACCCACCGATCCTGATCGCCGGCTCCGGCGCATCGATCCTGCCCGTCGTGGCCGCATACGCGGACCTGTGGAACGTGATCGGCCCGCCGCTGAGCAGTATCGACACGCTGCGCGAACGCAGCCTCGCCCTGGACGAGCAGTGCGCCGCGATCGGCCGCGATCCCGCGCACATCACCCGCTCGGTGCAATTGCCCATCGACCACGACGATCCGGCTCGGCTGCGGGACCTGTTGATCGACCTGATCGACGCCGGTTTCACCCACCTGGTCCTGAATCCACCCGCCCCGTATGCGCCCGGTACCGCGCACCGGCTCGCCGACGAGATCATCCGGCCGACATTGGACGCCGTCGCGCACTGAGTGTCCACCGGGGGAGAACCGGCGACTCGGTCGCCCGCGATCGCCACCAAGAGCGCGAACAGCGTCCGTGCAATGAGCGCCAATTTCTGCCCGACGCGATCCCTATCATGGAGGCATGCCGAGCCCGCTCTGCGACCCCCCCGAACTCCCGGAACATATGACCTGGGAGGAGCTGTCCGCATTGCCGGAGGAGATCGCAGGCCAGATCGAACTATGGGACGGCCGGGTCGTGTGGGTCCGTCGCGGACCCGCCGAACATCAGGACTGCACCAACCTGTTCTGGAGTGCTCTGCGCCGATGCGTTCGCGAGGAACACGGCAGGAAGCCGGACCGCTGCTGGCGAGTGTCGACCGAAACCAACGTCTTCCTCGGCCGGCACGGCAGATCGAATTTTCTGACGCCGGATTTTCTCGTCTATCGATGCCTGCCGGACGAATACCAGGATGTTCGTGCCGACGACGTTCTGCTGGTAGGCGAGGTGTTGTCGCCGTCGAACACGGTCAGCGACATGGAGGCGAAGAAGGCGCGCTATGCGGAAGCCGGAATCGATTGGTACTGGGAGGTCAAGCTCGCCCGCAACCCGCGCGGCATCGCCACAGTTCGCGCTTACGCCTTGCAGACGCGAACCGGCAACCTCCCGCCAGGTGTGCACGCCCTGCATCCCATGAACTACATCCTGGCCGATGAGTGGAATCCACGGACAGACCCCGACGGCATCAGTACCGAGTTCCCGTTCCCGATCACGATTCCCTGGGAAGAACTGGAGCTGTAGACCGCCGGAAATTCGGTGGCTCGGGCGGACCGATATCCGGATGATCGGTGCAATGATCTCTTCCCAGGAACGGCTCCGGCTGATCGGCCGCGAGGAGTCCCCGGCCGCCTCGGCCGGAGGTCTCTCGTGGGTGATGACCGTCGACGACGCCGACTCACCGCGCGACGTCATCGATGCGCTGTCGCTCGCGCCGTATCTCGACGGCTCGCAGCCGCATGCGCTGAGCGCCGACCTGGAACATGTGAAACCCGATGCCCCACTGTGCCCTTCGGAGGGACGAGTGTTGCGCACCAGCGTGGTCGAGGATGTGCGCACGGTCCTGGCCGCCGGTCCGGGCTGGACCCTGCGATCGACGCGGCGCGGCAACGGCACCGCCGGACTCGAGGTCACCGCGGTCACCGAAGAGCTGGCGGCGGAGGTGATCGCGGCCTGCTCCGCCGATGCCACCGTCGAACCCGAAGCCGATACCGATCAGGTGTCGATGGGTTTCTGGCACAACACCTCACACGGCCCGCAGCGCCGGGAGCGCACCATCTCCGCCGCGTCGTGGACGGATATCCGCGGCAACTACGGCACCGAGGTCGGCGCCGCCATGCACCGGTTGATGGCGATGCGCGCCGAGGACGTGCGCGGCCGCCTGATCCTGCTGCACGGTCCGCCGGGCACGGGAAAAACCTCCGCGCTGCGCGCCCTCGCGCGGGAGTGGTCGGATTGGTGCCAGGTCGACTGCATTCTCGATCCCGAGCTGTTGTTCGCCAACCCGGGCTACCTGATGGAGGTGGCGATCGGCGTCGACACCTACGACGCAACCAAGCGACGGTGGCGGCTGCTGGTCCTCGAGGATTGCGACGAACTGATCCGCGGCACCGCGAAAGAGTCCACCGGACAAGGCCTTTCCCGACTGCTCAACCTCACCGACGGCATGCTCGGCCAGGGCCGCGACGTCCTGGTCGCCATCACCACCAACGAGCAGCTGTCCCGTCTGCATCCGGCGGTGGTGCGGCCCGGCCGCTGCCTGGCGCAAGTGGAGGTGGGCCGGCTCGCCCCGGCCGAAGCGGCAGCGTGGCTGGCCCGCGAACTCGGCGACCGGCCGCATCCCCCGATGGGTCCGGACGGGATGACGCTGGCGGAGCTCATCGAAGCGCGCGACAACCACACCCGGATCGAAGCGGAGCCGACCGGCCCGGCCCCGGGCAGCGGCACCTATCTGTGATCCGGGTACGGCCCGGCGCGCGTGGTGGTGGGTGAGCGCGGGGCGGGAATCAGCGAGCAGGCTGTAGGCCGGCCGCCGCAGGTCGTCGTCGACGGCGACGATGCGTTCGCCGATCACGTGAGGGTCGGGGAAGGCCAATACGCTACTCGCTGCGCGGCCCGATGGACGCTCGCGTATGGAAGCGAGCGTCCTGCCCATGGGAACGCTCAGCGATTCCGGATGTACTGAGTGCATGACAGCGACCACCGCCTCCGCCACCTCGACCACCTCCGGCTTCGCCACCGCGTCCCTGATCGGTGCGACCGTCACCACCGGCCTGCTGGCCGGGGTCTTCTACGCCTACGCCAGCTCGGTCATGCTCGCCCTGCGTCAGCTCGACGACCGCACTTTCGTGGACGTGATGAACCGGATCAACACCGTCATCGTCAACCCGATCTTCATGCTGAGCTTCCTCGGCTCGGTCGCCTGCACCGGCCTCGCCGCCGTGCTGTACTGGCGAACCGATCAGCGCACCGTGCTCTGGTGGGTCCTGCTCGCCCTCGCCCTCAATGTGATCAGCTTCCTCATCACCTCCGGCGGCAACGTCCCCCTGAACAACGCGCTGGCCGACACCTCCTCCGGCGATTTCGCCACCCTGCGGCAGCAATTCGAAGGCCCGTGGATCACCCTCAACATCCTGCGCGCCCTCGCCAACACCGGCGCCCTCGGCGTCCTCGCCTGGGCGCTGCGCACCACGAACAAGGGGTGAGGTGTCCGGCGACCTGCGAGGATAGGGCTCGAAGAAAAAGTTCGGAAAATTTCGGCGGTCGTGTCGATCCGATCCGGGTGCCGTTCGACCTAGGCGTGAGAGGGTCCGGACGGGACCCGCGAAACGAGGAGACATCGTGAAGTACATGCTGATCATGCGCGCCACCGACGAGGCCTGGGCGGAGATGGCCAAGGTCGACTTCGAGTCCGTGCTCGACACGATGGGCAAATTCAACGACGAGCTGATCCGGGCGGGCGTACTGCTCGCCGCCGAGGGGCTCGACGACGCCGCCCAGGGGGCCGTGGTCGACTACTCGTCGGAGACCCCGGTGGTGACCGACGGGCCGTACGGCGAGACCAAGGAGCTGTTCGGCGGGTTCTACCTGCTCAACGTCGCGTCGAAGGAGGAGGCGATCGAATGGGCGAAGCGGATGCCGGTCATCGTGAAGGGGTGCAAGACCGAGATCCGGCGGGTGCCCACGATCGACGAATTCCCGCAGGACAATGTGTGGATTCAGAAGGAGCGGGCGTGGCGCGAGGCGACCGGCCAGCTCTGAGCCGGATATGACGGCCGATCCCACGGGTCGCGAGGCGGTCGCCGCGGTGTGGCGGATCGAATCCGCGCGCATCGTCGGCGCCCTCGCCCGCTACACCGGCGACTTCGCCCTCGCCGAAGATCTGGCGCAGGAAGCGCTGGCCGAGGCCCTGGTCACCTGGCCGCGGGAGGGGACGCCGCGCAATCCGGCCGGCTGGCTGCTCACCGTGGGGCGGCGGCGGGCGATCGACACGTTCCGCCGCCGGTCCGCGCTCGACCAGCGCTATGCCGCGCTCGCGCACGATCTGGGCGAGGGCGGTGCGCTGACCGGCGGGCCGGGATCGGATCCGATGCGGTCGGCGGGCGAGCCGCTGTGGGATCCCGACCGCATCGACGACGACGTGCTGGCCCTGATGTTCACCGCCTGCCATCCGGTGCTCTCCCGCGAGGCGCGGGTGGCGCTGACGCTGCGCGTCGTCGGCGGCCTCACCAGCGACGAGATCGCCAAGGCGTTCCTGGTCCCGGCCGCCACCGTGCAGGCGCGAATCACGCGCGCGAAGAAAACCCTTGCGGCGGAAAAGATTCCGTTCGCCGTTCCGGAGGCCGACGAGCGCGCGGCCCGGCTCGGTTCGGTGCTGAGCGTGATCTATCTGATCTTCACCGAAGGCTCGTCGGCCAGTTCGGGCGCCGACCTGATCCGCTTCGACCTGGCCGGCGAGGCACAGCGGCTGGCCCGGGTGCTGTCGCGCCTGGTGCCGGACGAACCGGAGGTGCACGGCCTGCTCGCCCTGCTGGAACTGACCGCGGCCCGCTTCCCGGCGCGCACCGGACCCGACGGCGAGCCGATCCTGCTGGAAGACCAGGATCGGCGCCGCTGGGATCGCGCCGCCGTGCGGCGCGGCCGCGCTGCCCTCGCCCGCGCCGGCCGGGTCGGCCGCGGCCTCGGCTATTACGGAGTGCAGGCCGCGATCGCCGAATGTCACGCCGTCGCGGCGTCGGTCGCCGACACCGACTGGCAGCGCGTGGTGAGGCTGTACGAGGCGTTGAGCCGGCTCGCCCCCTCGCCGGTGGTCGAGCTGAACCGGGCTGTCGCCGTCGCGATGGCGAATGGTCCCGCCGCGGGCCTGGAGATCGTCGACCGGCTGCGCGCCGAGAGCGCCTTGCGGGACTCGCACCTGCTGCCGACGGTGCGAGGAGAGCTGCTCGCCCGCCTCGGCAGCACGGACGAGGCGCGTGCGGAATGGGCGCGCGCCGCCGAACTCTGCCGCAACGATGCCGAGCGAACGGTATTGCAAGGCAAGATCCGCGATCTCGGCTGACCCGAAAGCGGATCGCGACCACACCATCCGCTACGGCGGTGCGTCGTCCCGCAGGCGTTGCAGAAACGCCCGGTACTCGCTCATCCGGTGACTGTCGCCGTCTTCCAGTGCGAGCCGCTCGTTGCCGGCGAGGTAGCTTGCGCGTTCGCGCTCGAGACCGAACACCTCCACCGGATCGGCGTTCTCCCCGAGACGCTCGAGACGCGCGATACGCTCGCCGACCATATCGCTCCCCTCGCGAACAGAGCCGGTCCATTGGTCGGAGGTGGAGAAGAGATCCCGATTGAAGTCCGAGAAGGTACTCGGCGGCAAGCCATCGCGTTCCAGTGACCAATTCATGAGTAGCCGCGACACTCTGCCGTTGTAGTCGACAAAAGGGTGGATGGCGACACAGTCTCGCTGGAGGTCGGCGGCCAGCCGATACGGGTCCGCCCCCGGTCTGGCGCGGGCGGAATTGTATCTGTCACACATCGCCTGCAATTCGCTCTCGATCGCCTCCGGCTTGGTCCGGTATGCGATCGCGCTGTACTTCATGTGCAGTGGGACCGTGCCGGGTGGCATGTGCTCCAGATAGGGATTGGCCTCGATTGCCGCCACCTCGTCGCGGGTGAGCTGTGTCCGGGTGAGACCGGTCCGCGTACCTGTGCAGAATTTGCCACCGATGTCGGGAAAGCTGAACTGTGCGAGCCGCCGGTGTAGGTCGGTTATGAACGCCACGCTCAATCCCTGATCGCTGCGGCCGCGGGCATAGGCACGGGCGTCCAGATAGCCGGCCCATTCCTCTTTGCCGAACAACAATCCGGGCTGTGGGTGACCGGCCACCACCGCGCAATGCAGCAACGGCTCATCGATCAGCAGGCCCGCTTCCACTGCGTCCCGGCCGGGTGTCCGCAAACCCAGGTCCGAAGACCGTTGCGTGATCATCGCTTCCACGGGATCGCCGAGGTGCTCGGTCGCGGCGGAACCCCCGGCCGGTGGCCACGGTGGGCCGGGTCGGTGCCCCGGCGCGGCGGCGGCAGCTACCGCTTCCGCCGAATCGGCATCCCGCGCCGCCAGCCGCGCGGCGATCTCACGAAGGGTGGCTGTGCTCGCGGTGCTTGTGCTGTGAATACCGTCTGTCGCATCCTTCGCGTCGAAAGCCAGCCTCCTGGCGAGGGCGCGCAACTCTCCCCACACCACCCGCACGGCAACCCCCGATCCGACCGGTCCGTGTCCTACCCCGATGATGACGTGTCCGTACGTTCGTCACACCGGTTCACGCGGCGCCGAGAAACCTCCCACAACGGCGCGAACCGAGTTCGGGCGCGGCGGACCCGTTTCCGAAAACGTAACGGCCGCCGACGAATACCGCGGTCACCGCGGCATCGTTGCGGTTGACCATGCGCGACAGGTTGCCGAAGTAGGGCATGGTGTGTTCGGTGTAACGCTCGAGCTCGTCGTCCAGCCGGGTCGGATCGATGACCACCACATCGGCGCGATCGCCGACGCGCAGGTGGCCGGCGTCGAGTCCGTACCAGTCGGCCAGTTCCCCGGTGAGTCGATGCACGGCGTGCTCGACCGACATGAACGGGTGTCCGGCCAGCTCGGCGTCGCGGACCCGGCGCAGTAGTCGCAACCCGAAGTTGTAGAAGGCCATATTCCGCAGATGCGCTCCGGCATCCGAAAAACCCAGCTGAATACCGGGATCGGCGGCGAATCGATCGAGGACACGCGGGCGATGGTTGGAAATGGTGGTGCGCCAGCGCACCTTCGGCCCGTATTCCACGACCAGATCGAGGAAGGCGTCCACCGGGTGCACTCCCCCGCGTTCCACACCGACCTGCCCGAAGGTCTTGCCGATCACCGACGGGTCCGGACAGTCGACGATCTCGGCGTCGAAGAAGTCGCGATGCCACACCCGGGGCCCGAACTTGCGGTCGTAATCCTTGCGGAATTGCCGTCGATAACTCTCGCTCTGCAGCATGCGGTGCCGTTCGTCGAGCTGATTCGACAGATGCAATGCCGCTGCGCCCGAACCGAATTCCTCGAACACCACCAGGTCGATACCGTCGGCGTACACCTCGAACGGCACCGGCAGATGCTGAAACCGGAAGTCGCCGCCGAGCGCGTTCACCACCCGCGCCAGCGCCGGAAAGACATGGGCCACCAACGGAATGGCCTTGATATCGGCCGCCGACAACAGACTCACCTTGAGCCGCGGCTGCCACCAGCCGATGCTGGACAGCGCCATCGCCACCAGGCTCTGCGGCCGGGCCACGTCCGGACCGCCCTGCAATGCCCGCCGCCGCGACCGCAGCAACGAATTCAATTGGTGCCGTTCCCGCGTCGTCGCATAGGTGGACGGCAGCGTCCGGGACCGGCAGGTGTCGCCGTCGAGTTTGTCGAACATCAACTGCTGCGAGGACATCCCGACGAAGCCGGCATCCAGCGCCTCGGCCAGCTGCCGACGCATCGCGGCGAGCTCACCGGCGGTCGGCTTCACCTCGGTGCGAGTGGCGCGGTCCAGGCCCATCTCGGCGGCGCGGATATCCGAATGACCCAGAAACGCCGCGACATTCGGACCGAGCGGCGCGGCGTCCAGGGCGGCGGCGTAGTCGTGTGCGGTGCGCCAGGTCTTCGCACCCGCGACCGCATCGATCACATGAGCGCGGGGTATGGCCTCGACCCGCCCGAACAGGTCCCCGGCGGTTTCGGCGTCGACATGGACGGTGGACAGCGAACACGATCCGAGCAGGACGGTGGTGACGCCGTGCCGCACCGATTCCGACAGCGACGGATCGAGTAGCACCTCGACGTCGTAGTGGGTGTGGATGTCGAGCATTCCGGGGATCACCCACTTGCCGGTGGCGTCGACGACGGTGTCGCAACCGGTGCCGTCGAGGGGCTCGGCCGAGACCGCGACCACCCGCCCGTCCCGGATCCCCACATCCCGCGTCGCCGACGGTGCGCCGGTGCCGTCGAACCAGGTACCACCCTTGATGATGCTGTCGTACATGACAGTCCCTCTTTCACCCACCCGCCCCGGCGGGGCGCGTCAGATCTCTATCTCGCGGCGCACGACCTTCCCGGTCGCGTTGCGCGGCAACGGTTGTGCCGTGATCACCCAGCGCGCCGGCACCTTGAAGTAGGCGAGCCGCTCGGCCGTGAACGCTCGCAGCTCGTCCTCGGTCACCGTGGCGGGATCGGCGACGACCACGACGGCCGCCACCTCCTGACCCAGATCCGCATGCGGGACGCCGAGCACCGCGGACTCCAGCACCGCGGGATGTTCGTCGAGCACGTTCTCGATCTCGGTCGGATAGACGTTCTCGCCTCCGCGCAGGATGAGGTCGGATCGGCGGCCCGACAGCCGCAGCCTGCCCTGTTCGAGGACGCCGAAATCGCCGGTGTGCAACCACCGTTCGCCGTCGATGGCATGCGCGGTGGCTGCCGGATCGTTCCAGTACCCGAGCATCACGTATGGGCTGCGCACGCAGATTTCGCCTTCTTCGCCGTCGGGCAGTGGCCGGCCGTCCGGATCGCGGATCTCGATGCCGACGCCGATGATCGGCGTGCCGACGGTGTCGGGGTGGGCGGCCAGTACCGGCGGGGTGGCAACCGTTGCGGCGGTGCCACTTTCGGTGAGTCCGTAGCTGGTGGTGAGGGCGACCTCGGCCATCGGCAGCTCCCGGCGCAGCCGCTGGTGGAAGGCCGGTGACGACGGCGCCGCGTTGAGCGAGAACGCCACCAGGCCGGACAGGTCGTAGCGGGACAGGTCGTGTTCGAGCATCCGGCTCACCATGGTGGGGACGGCACCCCAGTTGGTCACTCGTTCCTTTTCCATCAGCGTCAGGACCCGGTGCGGGTCGAAGCCGCCGGTGTGCATCACGACCGTCGCGCCGGTGGCCAGGCGCGGCACGATCAGGTTGTGCAGGCTCGCGATGTGAAACAGCGGCGAGGTCAACAGGAATCGCCGGTCGCTGGGCCCGGGACCGAGCTGCTCACCGCGGAAGGCAGCCGCCATCGCATCGGTGAACCGGTGATAGTCGCAGACGGCCAGCAGATTCCGATGCGTGTGCACGACTCCCTTGGGCCGCCCGCTGGTGCCGCTGGTGTACAGGATGACGGCCGGGTCGTCCTCCTCGATCGATACGTCCGGGGCCGGGCCGGGATGGTCGGCGATCAACCGCGGCAGGTCGGTTTCCATGGTGAGCACCGGAATTCCGGCGGCGACCTCGTCCAGGAGCGCGGCCCGTTTGGCATCGGCGACGACCACGGTGGGGCCGGTGTGTTCGAGGCCGTAGCCGATTTCGCGCGGCGCCCACCACGCGTTGTAGCCGACCGGGATCGCGCCGAGTAGCTGCGCCGCCCAGAAGGTGATCACCCATTCGGGTGTATTGGCGGCGAGGATGCCGATCCGGTCGCCCTTGCCCACTCCGTATCGCTCGGCGAGGGCGCGGGCCGCTGCCGTTGCGGCGGCGCCGTGTTCGGCGAAGGTGAGGCGCCGATCCGCGGTCACCAGGTATTCGTGGTCGCCCCAGGCGGTACCCGCGTGGAACAGTTCGATCAGATTCCGCCGCCGGTTGCGCATGACCGGGATCGGCGCGCCCAGCACCTGTTCGACCACCATCTCGAACGGGCCACCCGGCCCGGTGAGATCGGCGGTGATCCGGGCGGCGATGGCCTGCGGGTCGGCGGCTCGAGTCATATCCTTCACTTTCTGCTCACGGGATCAGTACGGCACGACCACGGATCAGCCCCTGGTCCAGTCGCTCGAATGCGGTCGGTCCCGCCGCGAGGTCGAAGCGTTCCACCGCGACGTCGATGGCGCCGCGTTGCGCCAGCGCGACCGCCGCGTAGAGGTCACTCTTGGTGCCGCCGTAGGACTTTCGAACGGTCGCGCCCCACGGCAGGCCGGGACCGCCGGCCGGTCCGGCGTCGATTCCCGGAATGCCGCCGTCGAGACCCACCATGCGGTAGGCCCCGTTCGGCGCGACCGATTCGACCGCCAGTTTCGCGGTGGCGTCGTTGCCGACGAAGTCGAAGACCGCTTCCGCGCCCCGGCCGCCGGTGCAGTCCAGAATGCGGGCGGCGGTGGTCTCGTCGGCCGTCATGACCAGGTCGGCGCCGCAGGCGGTGGCGAGTTCGAGCTTGTCCGGGGCGACATCCACGGCGATGATCCGGCAGGCCGTGACGGCCTTCAGAATCTGCACCGCGACATGGCCGAGCCCGCCGATACCGATCGCCACCGCCGTCGCGCCGGGTCGCAACTGGTCGGCGGCACCGCGGATCGCGTGATACGGCGTCAGGGCCGCATCGGCCAGCGGCGCGGCGGTCGCGAAGTCCAGATCCCCGATCGGCACGAACGAGGTTGCCGGTATCCGAACGTATTCCGCCATACCGCCGTCGGGTCCGAGTCCCGGGCACGGCGGCATCGCGGTGCGGCCCGCCGCCAGGCAGACGTTCTCGTTACCACTCACACACTCCCGGCACACCCCGCAGGACCAGCACAGGTAGACCAGGCCGCGCTCGCCCTCGATGCGGCCACCGACCTCGCTGCCGACCGCCGCGATGGTGCCCGCGATCTCGTGTCCCATCGTCAGCGGGTCCGCGCGCAACGGAAACGGCAACCCCAGCACGAAGGAATCCGAATGGCAGATGCCGGCGGCCCCCACCTGCAACAGCAGGTCGGTGGGCCCGATCGTCGGAATCGGGACCTCACGCAGCTCCAGCGTGCCCGGCCCGGTCAATTGCAATGCCCGCATCATCTGTTTCCTCACCGCGGCGTTCGGCGCACAGCCGGACGTGACGTGGCACACACGGTAGCACTCGCTGGACACAGCGTCCAGTGAGTTGGCGGGCGTCTATCATCTAGACATGCCTTCGGAATCGACCACGCGGCGCGGATCGCTGCGCGATGAGCAGAAGCGGGCCACGCGGATGCGCATCGTGGAGGAGGCACGGCAATTGTTCGTGCGCGAGGGCTATCTGGGGGTGCGCGTGGACGACATCGCGGCGGCGGTGGGTTGCAGCCGGGCCACCTTCTATCTGCACTTCACCGGAAAAACCGAGGTGTTGCGGGCGATCGCCGAACAGGGCACGCTGGCCAGCGTCCAATTCTTCTATCGAGATCTGGACCGGGTACTGGCCACCGGTTCCCGCGCGGAATTCACCACCTGGATGCGCCAGGCCATCGAATGGTTCTTCGACAACAAGGATCTGCTGCCCGCCTGGGACGAGGCGACGGCCCTGGAACCGGAATTCCGCGACATCGCCCGTGAGGGCATCATGCAACTGGCCGACAGCATGCCCGACTATCTGGCGCGCTGGCCCGAGAGCCGGCGCGACGAGGCGCGGCTGCGCATCGAACTTCTCGTCGCCCAGTTGGAGCGCTTCTTCACCCGCTGGGCCATGCAGGGCACGATCGAGGTCACCGCGGCCGCGGCCGCCGAGGTGCTCACCGATATCTGGTTCCCGGCCCTACAGGCTCCGGAGAACTGAAAACTACTGCCGGGCACGGCATTGCGGCTATTTGGGCGGCAGTGAGCGCGCGTAGCCGAAACCGCGGTCCAGCCAGGTGCTGAGCACATCGTCGTCGCCGAGAGACTCCGGCGCCACCCGCAGCCAGTTCCGCATCTCCCGGCCGCCCATCACCATCGGCGCCACCCCGGAGCCGTCGACGAGTTCCTCGGCCAGTTCGGGGTCGACCCGGACCAGCAGACCACCCTGACCGCTCGCCGCCACCGCCATATTGCCGCCGACCAGAAAGGCCAGCCCACCGAACATTCGCTTTTCGACCGTCTCGGCCACCGCGGGCCCGAGCAGGTCCCGGATCCGATCGGCCAATTCCTCGTCGTAGGCCATACGGCATTGTTCCATCGCCCACCGACAGGGTGCACCGGCCGGAACCGACCACGAAGAATTCACCGAGAATTCGCGCCGTTGGGAACCCACAGTGGTTGCTCCGGTGCGGTGGTTGGACCAGCATCCAACCCCATGCGGAATCGCTTGAACCCTGCCGGTGATATCCCCGATACCGGAATTCCCGAACAGCTGGCCGCCACCATGACCATGGCCGAACAGCACGAATGGCACCGGGGGTATCTGCGCCGGCGGGCGGTGTCGCGACGCAATTTCCTGCGCGGCTCGGCTGCCGCCGCCGCGGTGGCCGCCGTCGGCACCTCGCCGTTCGGCAGCCGGGCCTACGCCGAGGAGGCCCAGCTCGCGGTGGGCGGCCGGCACGTCGGCTACGGCCCGGACGCGGCGAGCCAGCTTCGCTTCGGTGCGCAACTGTCCCGGAATCCGCACGGCGCCAAGGTATTTCTCGATCACGGCCCCACCCCGGCCCTCGGCGCGAGTGTCGAGGCCGAGGTGCGTGATCTGGTCACCCGCATCCCCACCAGCGACGGCGGTGTCCTGGCCGCCGAACAGTTCTACGCGCACGCACCGGTCGACGGCCTGCCCGGGCGGATTCCGCACTTCTACCGCTGGCGCACCTCGGACGGATTCGTCGGCGACATCCGGTCCGCCTCGACGGCCATGCCGAGCGTCCGAAACGCCGTCCTGCCCTTCCGATTCACCATGATGGGTGACCAGGGCACCGACGACACACCCACCCAGCCCGCCGGTGTCGCGCCCGGCGACTACGACGACAAGTACTACAAGCCCGACAACGACCCGGCCGCTCCGCACGCGGACAACGTGCTGAATCAGATCGTGGCCTGCCGACCCGATTTCCATGTGCTGGCCGGGGACATCGCCTACGCCGATCCGTCCGGAGCCGGCAAGAAGCCACAATTCGTCCCCGCCGGCGGTAAGGCCGCCGACGGCTTCGACAAGTTCAATCCGTATGTGTGGGACGTGTATTTCGGCGCCATCGAGGCCAGCGCGTCGACGACGCCGTGGATGTTCGCCACCGGCAACCACGACATGGAAGCCGCCTACGACACCCACGGGTACGGCGGACACCTCGCCCGCCTGGATTTTCCCGGTAACGGCCCGGCGGGCTGCCCGTCGGCGTACTCGTTCAGCTACGGCAACGTGGCCGTGCTGTCGCTCGACGCCAACGACGTCTCCTACGAGATCAAGGCCAACACCGGATATTCCGGTGGCGCCCAAACCGGTTGGGTGGAGCGCACACTGGCGGAGTACCGGTCGAATCCGAACATCGACTTCATCGTCTGCTTCTTCCACCACTGCGCCTATTCGACCACCGATTCCCATGCCTCCGACGGCGGTTTGCGCGACGCCTGGTGCGCCCTGTTCGACCGCTATCAGGTGGACCTGGTGTTGCAGGGGCACAACCACATCTTCGAACGCACCGATCCCATCCGCGGCGGGCGCCCGACCAAGGCGGCGGGTGACAACTCGATCGTCTACCCGGACGTCGACGGCACCGTCTACTACACCGTGGGCGGCGGCGGACGTCCACGTTACGGTTTCCAGCCCGGTTCGCCGGAGACCTACCGCGGTCACGAGGTCGCCGACACCACGGTCCCCAACAGCTACGTGTGGACGCCGGGCGGCACCAAATTGGACGAGGCCGCGCCCTGGTCCCGGGTGCGATTCCGCAACTACTCCTTCATCCGGGTCGATGTGCGGCCCGGCTTCTTCGCCAGCGAGATGGACGTGGTCGCGGTCGACGAGTACGGCCGGGAATTCGACAAGGTCACCTATCGGCGACAGGTGGGTCGCTGACCACCGGCGTACCTTCGGTCAACCCGATGGTCCGCTGAGTCGTTACGGCCGGCCGCTGAGCGGACCGCGCCCCCGGGGCGGGCACGGCGAGCCACCACGATGGCGGATATGCGTTTCCATTTCGCCGAGGCCGCCGGCGAACCCACCCACTGGGTCGACCTCGCCCGCGCGGCGGAGGCGGCCGGGTTCACCGGCATCTGCCTGGCGGACAGCCTGGCCTATCCCCGCGACGGCGACTCGCGCTACCCCTACACCGCGGACGGCCGACGAGAGTTCCTGCGCGGCAAGCCTTTTCCCGAGCCGCTGATCGCCGCCACCGCGATCGCGACGGCGACGCGCACCCTCCGGGTGACGCCGTTCGTCTTGAAACTGCCGGTGCGCCCGCCCGTACTGGTCGCCAAGCAGGCCGCCACCCTGGCCGTGCTGAGCGGGAACCGGTTGTCACTGGGGGTCGGAATCAGTCCGTGGCCACAGGATTTCGCCATGATGGGCGTGCCGTTCGAGAGCCGCGGCGCCCGCTTGGACGAAGCGATCGACATCGTGCGCGGGCTGTGCCGCGGCGGTGAATTCGGTTACCGGGGACGGCTGTACGACCTGCCCGCGGTGACCATCGATCCGGTGCCCACCGAACCGATTCCGATCCTCGTCGGCGGGCACAGCGAGGCCGCGCTGCGGCGCGCCGTCGTCCGCGGCGACGGCTGGATGCACGCGGGCGGCGATCCGGAGGAACTGACCGCGCTGCTGCGCCGCCTCGCCGAATTGCGCTCGGAATACGAAGTTTCCGTTCCCCGCAGCGGAGAGTTCCGGATCCACGCGGTGCCACGCGACGTCTTCGATCGTGACGGCCTCGAGCGACTGGCCGCATCCGGCGTCACCGATGTGATCGTCGGTTTCCGCAGCGCCTACGACACCGCACCGGATACCCGCAGCCTCACCGAGAAGATCGACGCGATCACCCGCTACGGCGATCGCGTCATCGCCGCGTACCGATAGGAGAATCATGGCCGACCATCCGGCACGTGCGGCGGGACTGGCATCCCAGCGCGCCGTGCGCGACAAGGACCGGGACACCTGGCTGGACCTGTTCGCTTCGGACGCGGTGGTGGAGGATCCGATCGGGCGCTCACCATACGACCCGGTCGGTGACGGTCATCGCGGCCGGAACGCGATCGCCGCGTTCTGGGACCTGGCCATCGCCGGCAGCGACATCGACTTCCGGATGCGCGACTCCTACGCCTGCGGTGCCGAGGTCGCCTTCGTCGGCACCATCACCAGTGCCCGGCCCGGCCGCACCGTCGAGGTCGACGGTGTCTTCACCTATCGGGTGGACGCCGACGGGCGCATTCGCGCGTTGCGCGCGTACTGGGAACTCGATCGCGCCCGCCGCCACCCGACGGCACCCGGGAACGCCGGCAGCTGATCGTCCCTATACGCCCAGGGCGGGGGCGAACACCGGCCAGGAATCGTGCAGGTCGTCCTGCCAGTAGGTCCAGGCGTGGGTGCCGTTGCGGTACACCACCGTCGCCGGGATGCCGAGCCCGCCGAGCCGGTCGGTCAGCTGACGGGTGCAGGCGTTGACGACGCCCTCCATCACCCCGCCGACGGCCACGCGATTGACGAGCGCGCCCAGATCGCCGGCGATCGACGGGTCCGTAGGTGCCTCGTGCGCACCGGGCACCCCGTTACCTGCGGAGATGTAGAGCGCCGTACCCCGCAGCCGTTCGGCGTTCAGCACCGGATCGTGGGCCGCCCACGCCGGATCGCCGGGGCCACCCCACATATTCCCGGCGTTGGCGCCGAAAACACCCAGCTGCGTGTACACGTACGCCTGCGGAATCGCACCGCTGGTCAGCGGGCAACCACTGTAGGCGCCGACGGCCTGGTACAGCCCCGGCGACTGAATCGCCAGATCGAGTGCCGAGGTGGCCGACATCGAGGTACCCGCAACGGCATTGCGGCCCGTCATCTGGAATCGCGAATTCAGCAGGGGCGGCAGTTCGCGGGTCAGGAAGGTCGTCCACTCGTTGCGGCCGAGGACCGGATCGTCGGATTTCCAGTCGGTGTAGTAACTCGCCCGGCCGCCCATCGGGACGACCACATTGACCGGCTTGTCGGCGAAGAACTGCGCGACATCGGTGCGATTGGTCCACGGGCCGCCGTCCTCACCGCCGTCGACCGCATTGAGCAGATACAACGCGGGGGCCGCGAAATCCGGATGCGACATCCACACCGTGATCTGCTTGTTCATCGCCGGTGAATAGACCACCACCGAGTATTGCCGTCCGCCCAGCGGCCGCACATCGACGATGGCCGGATCACCGGGATCGGCCGAGGCCACCGCTGGCACGATCGCGGCAATCGAGGCGAAGGCGGCCAACAGGACAGCAAAACAGCGTGGGAGCCGGTGCATGCGTGGAGTATTGCACCCGGCTCCGGTCACCGCGGGGCACTCGGCGGGCGTGTTCGACCGCATCCGCGCGCGGTTGGTTATGTCGACCTCTGCCGGCGCCGGACTCGCATCCGGTCGGCTATCCGCCGGCGCGGCCACGCGGACGCCGCCGGCTCGGTGGCGGCGTCCGGCAGCCGGTCAGTTCGCGGCGACCGCGTCGCGGATCGCGGCGAGATCGATCTTCGACATGGTGCGTAGGGCCGCACCGGCCGCGGCCGCGTGCTCGCCGCGCATCAGCTCCGGCAGTTCGGCGGGCACGACCTGCCAGGACAGGCCGTAGCGGTCGGTCAGCCATCCGCACGGGCCGGGCTTGCCGGCTGCGGTCAGCGCGGCCCACAACCGGTCCACCTCGTCCTGTCCCTCGACCACCACCTGGATCGAGGCGGCATCGGTGAACCGGTGGCCCGGGCCACCGTTCATCAGCGTGACCGCGTGGCCGGCCAATTCGGCCGACACGATGAACACCGAGCCGTCCGGATTGCGGGTGATGTCGACGATGCGGGAGCCGGGAACCCGCTCGGTGTAGAACCGGGCGGCCTCCTCGGCCTCACTGTCGAACCAGAGGAAAGTGTTGACGGCGGTCATGATCGCTCCTGGGGTGTGTTGTCCAACCTGTTGTCACCCCTTGGTCGACGCCGGTCACGCGTCTTCGACACACTTCGCGAAATTTCTTCGGAAATTTTTCCTACGCCCCGGTCCGGCGCGATCCCGGCCGAGCGATCCCGATCGTTTTCCGGCGCTACTCCGCCGAGAGCCGATCCAGCGCGGCCCGACTCGAATCGTCGGCGGCGCGGTAGATGATCAGCCGCTGATCCGGGTCCTGCAGTGGCATCAGCGCCTCGAAGGTCACCGTGACCGGACCGACGCGCGGATGATGCATCGTCTTGCGGCCGCGGCCCTGCACCCGCACATCGCGGCGCTCCCACAGCTGTGCGAATTCCGGACTGCGGCTGCGGAATTCGTCGATCAGCTCGGCGAGCACCCGATCGTCGGGGTGGGCCGCCCAGGCCGCGCGCAGGCCCGCGATCCCCTCCCTGACCGTGTGTTCGCGGTCGGCATAGAAGTTGGCCATCCCCGGATACAGCAGGCACAGCCACATCGAGTTGCGCTGGCGCGGCGGCAGGGCGTCGAAATCCAGCAGCAGCCGCGACATCTCGCGATTCCAGGCCAGGATGTCGTAGCGATGGTTGAGCACCATGGCCGGCAGCGGGGCCAGATCCGCCACCAGCCCGACCAGCTCCGGCGACGCGGTGGTCGCCGGTTTGGCATCGTCCGGCGGCCGCTGCCGGGCCAGATCGAACAGGTACATGCGTTCATCCGGACCCAGTCGCAACGCCTGGGCCAACGCGTCGAGCACCTCCGGCGAGGGCCGCAGACCCCGGCCCTGTTCCAGCCGCACGATGTAGTCGGTGCTCACCCCGGCCAGGTCGGCCACCTCCTCGCGGCGCAGCCCCGGGGTCCGACGGGTCTGCCGGCGCTGCGGCAGTCCGAAATCGCGCGGGTCCAGTCGCTCCCGCCGGGTGCGCAGAAACGCGCCCAGCTCCTGTGTCACTTCCACGGTCCCGGTCATCGCTGTCGATCCTACGACCAGCCTGGTACCGGCGATCCCAGGAAAAACCCTCCCTTACCGTGACCGTCGGGGTCCGCGCACACTTGCCGTCGAGGTCGAATCCACACAGGAGGAAGATATGGCGCTCACTCTCGACACCTATCGGCTGCTGGGCCGGTCCGGGCTGCGGGTCTCCCCGCTCGCCCTGGGCACGATGACCTTCGGCGCCGACTGGGGCTGGGGCGCGGACCGCGACGAGGCGCGCAAACTGTTCGACGACTACGTCTCGCGCGGCGGCAACTTCATCGATACCGCCAGCGTCTACACCAACGGCAGCTCGGAGCGGCTGCTCGGCGAGTTCACCCGCGACAACCGCGAAAGCCTGGTGCTGGCAACGAAATACACGATGCTGCGGCGCCCCGGCGATCCGAACTCGGGCGGGAACAACCGCAAGTCGATGTTCGCCTCGGTGGAGGCCAGCCTGCGCAATCTGAACACCGACTACATCGATCTGCTCTATCTGCACGCCTGGGACTACACGACCCCGGTCGAGGAAGTGCTGCGCGGCATGGACGATCTGGTCCGGCAGGGCAAGGTGCTCTACGTGGCCATCTCCGATACGCCGGCGTGGCAGGTGGCGCGGATGCAGACCATCGCCGACCTGCGTGGCTGGTCCCCGCTGGTGGCGCTGCAGGTCGAATACAGCCTGATCGAACGCACCGTGGAACACGACCTGTTCCCGATGGCGCGCGAACTCGGACTGGGCGTGATTCCGTGGTCGCCGCTGGGCAGCGGGGTCCTGACCGGGAAGTACACGGCCGCGGACCTGGACACGACGGCCGGCGGATCGCCGGAGGGCACCCGCAAGAACGTCGCCCTCGCCAATGGCGCGCTCAGCGAACGCGGCCTGGCGATCGCCGAGGTGGTGAAGGAGGTCGCGGCGGAACTGGACCGGACCCCGGCCCAGACGGCACTGGCCTGGACGTTGCAGAACCCGGCCGTCACGGCGCCCATCATCGGCGCCCGCACCCCCGCCCAGCTGGCCGACAACCTCGGCGCGCTCGACGTCGAATTCGATGCGGCCCAACTGGATCGGCTCGAGGCCGCCAGCGCCGTCGAACCGCCGTTCCCGCACAACATGCTGGCCCGGGAGATGACCCGCACGGTGATCAACGGCGACCTCACCATCGCGCCCCGCGCCTGAGACACCGCCCCCGGCTGCCGATTCCGCGCCGCGTCGGCAACCGGCTCATCGACCGGACTCCCGGGATCGCTGATCCGCCGCGTCGATGAACGCCGCGATGTCGGCGGCGAACCGCTGCTGCCGCACGGCGCCGCGGTGGCCGATTCCGGGGTAGACGATCAATTGTGCGTCCGGGATACCGGCCGCGGTTCGCCGGAAGGTCTCGACGGGGTAGCAGGCGTCGCGGTCACCGCCCAGCACGAGCGTGGGAGCCGTGATCTCGCCGAGCCGGGGTTCGAGGTCGAACTCGTCCTCGGCGTGCAGAAAGGCCGCGGTGTCGGTGGGCCGCACCGGGCGGGCCAAGGGATCGGCCAGCCAGAGTGCGGCGCCGACGAGCCGGGCCAGGATGCGGGAACCGACCATGACCGGTGCCATGTGGTGCAACCCGCGGCGGCCGGCGGCAATCGCCTTCGCATAACTCATCTGGGCCTGCTTCGCGGCCGGGGACAGGGCGTATCCCGAGGAGACGACGGTCAGCGATCGCACCGCGTCCGGGTGGTCGGCGGCGAGCTGCAGGGCGATCGAGCCGCCCGAGGAGACGCCGAGTACGTCCACGGCGCAACCGAACTCGTCTCGGATCGCCTCGGCATGCTCGGCGGCGATATCGGCCATTGTGGTGCCCGGCGCCATGCCCGGCGCGCGACCCACCGCGTAGACGCGGAACCGGCGGGCGAGCGGGGCGAGGGTTGCGATCTCGGACGCGCGCATCCGGCCGGTCGGGTTCGCGTGGTCGGGCGTGAACCAGCGCAGGAACAGCAGTGGGCGGCCACGGCCCAGCGCGAGGTACGGCATGCCGTGGGTGAGGACGCCTTCCGACACCTCGAACGGTGGGGTGTGGCGAGTGGTTCCGATCATGCTTCCAGGATTTCCCGGCGCGCGTCCGGAGTCGAAGACCGGCCGGTTATCGGAGCCGGAAGCGTTCGTGATGGCCGGGGCGAATTCTCGTGTTCAGGCCGCGGCGACCGACAGGTCGCGGGTCGCCGTCCGGTAGCGCTCGGCGAGCAGCCGCACCACGGCCGGATGCGTGCCGAGCGGTTCGGCGACGCCGTCCGCACCGACCTCGTGCAAGCGCCGGTGAAACAGCCCGTGTGCCAGGAGATAGGAGGCGACGAATACCCGGCGGTGCCCGGAATTACGGAGGGCGGCAACCACATCCGGTACTCGTGGCTCACCGGTGGCGATATAGGCGGTGTGCACCCGCGTGCCCAGCTCGGCCGCCAACAGGGCGGTCGCGTGGCGGACGTCATGGCGCGCACGGGCATCCGAGGATCCCGCCGCCGCCAGCACCACGGCATCGCCGCGGCGCATTCCCGCCTCGCGCAGTCGCATCCGCATCACGCGCGCCAACATCGGGTCCGGGCCCAGCGCGGGGGTCACCACCACATCCGACCGGCCACTGTCGCGTACCTCGCGAGGCACATCCTGATACACGTGGTAGCCGGAGGCGAGGAAGGCCGGAACCACCACCGCCGCAGCAGAATCCATTTCCCGCAGGACCTCGGCCGGCGTCGGCCCGAGCACGTCCACGAAGGCGGTGTGCACCTGCGGCGCCGCGCCGGAACCGGCCAATTCCGCGCGCACCGCCGCGGCGAGAGTGCCGATCAGCTGCACGCCCTTGGCGCTGCGGGTCCCGTGCGCGACCAGCACCAGCGCGGGGGCGCTCACCACACTCCCGCCATCGGCGCGGGCCGCGACGGTCGCAGCGACGGGGCGTACCCCACCGGTGGACGCGCATTGTTGTCCACACATTCGGCAGGGTCCAGGGCGAGCCGATAGCCACGCTTGACCACCGTCTGAATCGCCTTCGGCGTACCGAGACCCGCGCGCAACCGGGCGATGCCGGTTTCCACCGCGTGCGTGTCGTCCCCGCCACCGGGCAGCGCCGCCAGCAGATCCTCCCGCGACACGACGCGACCGGGCTGGCGGGCCAGGGCCCGCATCAACGCCATCGGCGCCGGCGCCAGTTGCCGCACCGAACCGTCCACCACCACACAGCCGCCACGCACACTCAACTCGTGTCCGGCGGCGTGAATGCGGTTGGCACGCCGCGGAAGTTCCTCGGCGACGTGGCGGGCCAGCGCGCCCAGGCGCGCCCGGCCCGGCATCGTCGTCGGAACCCCGAGCTCCTCCAGCGGTGCCGCCGTGATCGGACCGACACAGGCCGGGAGCACCCGGCTACGCATCGCCTGCAGCACGCCCTCGAGCAGACCGGTTTCCTTGGCGCGCATCAACATCGACGCCACCGCGGGCGCACTGGTGAAGGTGATGCAGTCCAGGGCGGAGGTCACCACACCCTCGATCAGCCGATCCATCGGCGCCCGGTCGTCCGGCGGCACCCAACGATAGACCGGCACGGCCACCACATCGGCTCCCGCGCACCGCAATACCTCGCAGAAGTCGGGCACCGGCTCCCACTCGGTGGTCGCACCGTGCAACTGCACCGCGATCCGGACGCCCTCGACCCCGGCCGCCAGCAGATGGTCCAGCACTTCGGCCGAGGATTCCGACGCCGGCGACCACTCCTCCCGCAGTTCGGCGGCGCGGATGGCGCCCTTGGCCTTGGGTCCGCGGGCCAGCAGCCGGGTGGAAGACAAGGTGTCCCTGAGGTTTTCGGCCAGGCCCCAGCCCTCGGCCGCCTCCATCCAACCCCGGAACCCGATTCCGGTGGTGGCGACCGCGATCTGCGGTGGGTCGGCAACCAACTGGCGGGTGACACGTTCCAGTTCGGTGTCGTCGGACAGCGGGATGATGCGAATCGCCGGGGCGGAAACGATATTCGCGCCTCGGCGAGTCAGCAGGGTGGCCAGTTCGTCGGCCCGCCGGGCGGCGGTCACCCCGATGGTGAAGCCGTCCAGCGCTCTCGGTTCAGCGGGCCTCGATTCGTTCACGGGGTACCGCCACAGTGCAACGGCTCGTTGGACACCGCGACGACGCCGTCGACCACCCGCACGCCGTAGACCGGCAGGGCAACCGAATCGTCATCCAGGCAGCGGCCGTCGAGCAGCGAGAACGCCTGCTTGAGCAGCGGCGAGACCACCACCGGCGTGCCGGCCCGGTCGCCGACGATACCGCGCGACATCACCGCCGCCCGGCCGAACGGATCGATATTGCCCACGGCGTACAGCGTGCCGTCGGGCAGCAGGAACAGCGCGGCCTGGCGACCGCCCTTCAGGAGAACCGCCACGCCGCGGCCGGGAATCAGATAGTCGAGCCGGCAGGCCGAGGTCCAGCCGGTGGTGCTTGCCGGTGCGAAGCCCGGTGTGTCGATAACGGTCATCGGTAATCTCCTCCGAGTGCCTTACCTAATAGGTACCGGCGTCCTGTTTCCGCACGATTACGTGACTATTTCCCGGGCGTGGCAGTTGTACCCGGCACGTCGGGCACGTCGGGCATGCCGAGCAACACCGGGACCTTGCGTTCGCCGCTGTCGTCGAAGGCGATCGTGGGATCGGCCTCCTCCGGCGCGTTGACGAAGGTCACGAAGCGCGAGAGCTTCTCCGGGTCTTCCAGGACGGCGGCCCATTCGTCCTTGTAACCGGCGACGTGGCGGGCCATGCTCGCCTCGAGGTCGGCGGCGATGCCGAGGGAGTCCTCGCAGATCACCTGCTCGAGGTGCTCGATGCCGCCCTCGAGCGATTCCTGCCACGGCGCGGTGCGCTGCAGCCGGTCGGCGGTGCGGATGTAGAACATCAGGTAGCGGTCGATGTAGCGGATCAGCGTCTCGTCGTCGAGGTCGCCGGCCAGCAGCACCGCGTGCTTGGGGGTCAGGCCGCCGTTCCCGCCGACGTAGAGGTTCCACCCGTTCTCGGTGGCGATCACGCCGACGTCCTTACCGCGGGCCTCGGCACATTCGCGGGCACAGCCCGAGACGGCCAGCTTCAGCTTGTGCGGTGAACGCAGGCCGCGGTAGCGCTTCTCCAACAGGACCGCCATACCGACCGAATCCTGCTGGCCGTAGCGGCACCAGGTCGAGCCGACGCAGCTCTTCACCGTGCGCAGCGACTTGCCGTAAGCGTGACCCGATTCCATCCCCTTGTCGACCAGCCGCTGCCAGATCTGCGGCAGCTGCTCGACCCGGGCGCCGAACAGGTCGATGCGCTGACCACCGGTGACCTTCACGTACAGGCCGAAATCCTTGGCGATCTGGCCGATTTCGATCAGCTGTTCCGGCGTGACCTCACCGCCGGGCATCCGCGGCACCACCGAGTAGGTGCCGTTCTTCTGCAGGTTGGCGAGGAAGTGGTCGTTGGTGTCCTGCAGCGCGGCCTGCTCGCCGTCGAGGATGTGGTCGCTCGAGGTGGACGCCAGAATCGAGGCGACCGCGGGTTTGCAGATGTCGCAACCGATTCCGGTGCCGTGCTTGGCGATCAGTTCCGAGAAGGTGCGGATGCCGGTGACCCGAACGATTTCGAACAGCTCCGACCGCGACTGGGTGAAGTGCTCACACAGCGCCTTGGACATCTCGACACCGGACTGCTCGAGCAGCTTCTTGATCATGGGAACGCAACCGCCGCAGGAGGTTCCGGCGGAGGTGCAGCTCTTGACGCCGGCGATATCGCAGGCGCCTTCGTGAATGGCTCCGACGATGGCCCCTTTGCTCACGTTGTTGCAGGAGCAGATCTGCGCCTCGTCGGGCAGCGCGTCGGCACCGAGTTCGGCGCCGGCGGGCGAGATGAGCGCGGCCGGTTCGGCGGGCAGCTCGCTACCGACCAGCGGGCGCAGCGCCGCGTACTGCGACGCGTCGCCGACCAGAATGCCGCCCAGCAGCGTCTTGGCGTCGTCGGAGATCACCAGCTTGGCGTAGGTGCCCTTGGCGGCGTCGTGCAGCACCACCGACAGCGCGCCCTCGGTGGTGGCGTGTGCGTCACCGAAGCTGGCGACGTCCACACCGAGCAGTTTCAGCTTGGTGGACAGGTCCGCACCCGGGAATTCGCCGGCGCCACCGAGCAATCGGTCCGCGACGATCTCGGCGGTGGTGTAGCCCGGAGCGACCAGGCCGTAGCAGGTGCCCTCCACCGCGGCGACCTCACCGACGGCGTAGATGTGCGGATCGGAGGTCAGCATGCCCAGATCGGTGACCGCGCCGCCACGCGGTCCGATCTCGAGGCCGGCGTCGCGAGCGATCTGGTCGCGCGGGCGCACACCGGCGGAGAACACCACCAGCGAGGCGTCGATGACGGATTCGTCCGACAGCGTAACCCGCAGTCCCGCACCGTCTTCCGCACCGTCGATGGACGAGGTGCCGACGCCGGTGTGCACGTGCAGGCCGAGATCGGTGACCAGCTTCTCCAGGATCGCGCCACCGCCCTCGTCGACCTGCACCGGCATCAGCCGGGGCGCGAATTCGACCACGTGCGGGGTCATCCCCATCAGGCGCAGGGCGTTGGCCGCCTCCAGCCCGAGCAGACCACCGCCGACGACCACACCCACCGCGCCCGGTCCCGCGGCTTCGGCGGCGGCCCGGATGCCGTCGAGATCCTCGAGGGTGCGGTAGACGAAACATTCGGGCCGGTCGTGACCGGGCACCGGGGGGACGAAGGCGTAGGAGCCGGTGGCCAAAACCAGTGCGTCGTACCCGATCACGTCCCCGGAGGACGTGGTGACCTTGCGGGCCGCGCGATCGATCTCCTCGGCGCGCACCCCCAGCCGCAGATCGACCAGTGCGTCACCGGCGTATTCGTTGCCGGGCAGCGCGAGCGCGTCCTTGTCCCAGACGCCGACGTAGGAGGAGAGGCCGACCCGGTCGTAGGCGGGCTGGGTCTCCTCGCTCAGCACCACCACCTGCCACTGTCCGGCCTCGTCGCGCGCGCGCAGCGCCTCCACGAACCGGTGCCCGACCATGCCGTGGCCGACGACCACCACGGTCTTGCGCTGCGTGGGTTCGACTGTCGTGTTCATGACTGTCCTCCGATGCTTTCCGATGGTCAGGCGCGAGCCGAGGTGGTGGACTGGGTGGAATCTGCCCGGGGCGAGCGCTCGGCCTCGAGCACCAGTGCCTCCGCCTCCGCGACGACACCGGATTCGGTACGCGCCGAACCGGTTCCGGGCCGGCGCAGGAAGACCGTCCAGACGACCGCGGCGCAGACGACGTAGAAGCCGAGGAACACCCAGAACGCGGTGGTGGCGGAGTTGGTGGAGGCGTAGGAGGAGCGCAGCACCAGGTTGATGCCCACGCCCCCGAGCGCGCCGATCGCACCGACGAAGCCGATCAGGGCACCGGAGGTGTTGCGCGACCAGGCCGCCTGCTCCGCGGGGCTCACCGGCAGGCTCTTGGACTTCGCCTCGAAGACCGAGGGGATGATCTTGGTGACCGACCCGTTGCCGAGGCCGGACAGAACGAACAGTGCGATGAATCCGGCGACCAGGACAACCAACGTCGCGCCCGAGGCGACACCGCCGTGGTGATCGGCGCCGACACTGGCCACCGCGACGACGACCGCGGCGACCATCATGCCGGCGAATCCGGCCAGGGTGACCCGGCTGCCGCCGAAGCGGTCGGCCAATTTGCCGCCGTAGGGCCGGGCGAGCGAACCGAGCAGCGGGCCGATGAAGGCGATCTGTGCCGCGTGCAGGCTCGCCTGCGCCGCGGTGTCACCGCCGGCCTTGAAGCCGATCTGCAGCACCTGGCCGAAGGCGAAGCTGAAACCGATGAACGATCCGAAGGTGCCGATGTAGAGAAAGGCGATGGCCCAGGACTGCGGCACCTTCAGCGATTCCAGCATGTCCGACAGGTCGGCCTTCTGATTGCGCAGATTGTCCATATACAGTGCGGCGCCGATTCCCGCGACCGCGATGAAGGCCAGGTAGACCAGGCACACCACCGAGGCGTAGCCGTTGCCGAGAGTGGCGATCACCAGCAGGCCGATCAGCTGGATCACCGGGACGCCGATATTGCCGCCGCCGGCGTTCATACCGAGCGCCCAGCCCTTGAGCCGCTGCGGATAGAAGGCGTTGATATTGGTCATCGAGGAGGCGAAGTTGCCGCCGCCGAAGCCCGCGAATGCCGCCACCACCAGGAAGGTGGTGTAGGAGGTGCCGGGGTGGTTGATGAAGTACAGCGTCAGCAGCGTCGGGACCAGCAGCATCAGCGCGCTGAAGATCGTCCAGTTGCGGCCGCCGAAGCGCGCGGTGGCGACGGTGTAGGGAATCCGCAGAATGCCGCCGACCAGGGTCGGCATCGCGACGAGGAAGAACTTGCCGGCCGCATCGATGCCGAACTTGTCGGTCGGCATGAACAGCACCATCACCGACCAGATCGACCACACCGAGAAGCCGACATGTTCGGCGACGACCGACCAGATCAGATTCCGGCGGGCGATGTCCTTGCCGCCGGCCTCCCAGGCCGCGACATCCTCGGCATCCCACTGCTCGATGTCGTGGTTACGCGTCAGCGTGCTCAACAGGGCCTCCTGAATTCCGGTTGGCCCCAAGGTAGGAAACGGGTATTGCCGCGATGCTGCGCCACATGACGCGCAAATCAACGGTTGCTCACGCATTCGGCGATATCCCGGTGAGAACCGCGGCTTTGTTTCGCCCGTATGACACAACGGTTTCCGCGCGTCACGAAGTGCCGACGGTCACGGTGGGCGGCGGTGAGCACGTGGTCCGGACCACACCGCGCGAGCGTCGGCTCACATCATGACCACCGGCTCACCGCGGCGCAACCCCAGCGGTGAAATCCGGCGGCCCGGGCCGGCGCGGTGGACTAGTTCCAGGTGTCCTCGAGCATCCGCGGCTTACATGCCTGCCAGGCGCCGGCGAGCAGCACCAGCACGGCAACCGCGAGCAGGGCGAACGGCGCGCCCCAACCGCCCAGCACGCTGTGCAGGACGCCGAACAGCAGCGGACCCACACAGGCGACGGTGTAGCCGATGCCCTGGGTGAAGCCGGACAGCGCGGCCGAACCGGCCTGGGTGCGGGTGCGCAGGTTGATCAGGGTGAGCGCCATCGGGAAGGTGCTCGGGCCCAGGCCCAGCAGCAGCACCCACAGCCACGGCGCCGCCATCGGCGCGATCAGTAGTCCGGCGAATGCGGCGAAAAACGCTACGGCACAGCCGATTACGATCGGAAACGGATTGCGGATCCGGGCGGTGAACGAGGGCGCGGTCAACGCGGCGGCCAAGCCCATGAACGAGAAGAAGGCGACCATCGTGCCGCCGAAGGCGGCGTCGGCGCCGGCGTCGCTCAGGATTTTCGGCAGCCAGGTGAACATCGAGTAGGTGATCAACGAGGTCATCCCGAACATCGCGGCCATCCCCCAGGCCAGCGGCGAGCGCCGGATATTGCCGCGCGCCGGTTCTTCGCCCGGTATTTCGGCGACCGCGGTGGCGTCGACCCGATCCCGTCCGCGCCGGTCCCGCAGCACACCCAGCCACGGCAGCGCGGCGGCGAAACCGATCAGGGCCCACAGTCCGAGCGACACCCGCCATCCGGCCGCGTCGGCGACCGGCACCGCGATCAGCGCCGGAATGACCGTGCCGATCTGCACCATCGTGATGTAGACCGAACTCAGCACCGCCAGGTGATCCGCGAAATAGCGCTTGACCAGCGGCGGGATCACGACGTTACCGATACCCATCCCGGCCAGGGCGACCGCCGACAGACACAGCAGCTCCCAGGTGTCGGGCACCATGGCGCGAGTGAGCTGCCCGGTCCCCGCCATCAGCATGGCCACCAGCGCCGTGCGTTCCAGACCGAGCCACCGCACACATATCGGGGTGATCAGACCGGCGAGCGCGAACATCGCCGTCGGAATCATGCCGAAGACGCCGACGATCGCGGTGGAATAGCCGATATCGGCGCCGATCCGCTCGGCCAACGGCGTGAACGCCGTGACGGCGACGCGCAACGTGAGCGCCGAGACGACGATCGCGACCAGTACCAGCACCCGACCTTCGGTCAGCGCTCGGCGGCGGAGGTCGGTGCTCGACTGCTGATTGGTAGTAACCGTCACCGAAAAATCATAGGATGATTGGATGAAAGCAGGCAACAAATGTGAGGAGGGGTACTCTGTTGGCCGTGCAACCAGTCCGGCGGACCAGCCTCATCGCTCAGGTCACCGAGCAGCTGCGCGCTGAAATCCGTTCGGGGCGTTGGCCGATCGGCTCCCGCATTCCCACCGAGCCGGAACTCACCACCCTCACCGGCACCGGTCGCAACACCGTGCGCGAGGCGGTACAGGCGCTGGTGCACGCCGGCATGCTCGAGCGGCGACAGGGGTCGGGTACATATGTCATCGCCGCCTCCGACCTCGGCGGCACCCTGACCAAATACTTCGCCGACGCCGTCGAGCGCGATGTCCTCGAGTTGCGGCAGGCGCTCGACGTGCAGGCCGCCCGGCTGGCCGCGCTGCGTCGCGACGACAACGACGTCGAGACCCTGCTGCGCCTGCTCGATCTGCGCCACCGCACCTGGGGCAGCGACACCGCCGCCGCCATCGAGGCCGATGTCGCCCTGCACCGAGCCATCGTCGCCGCCAGCCACAACACGGTCTACCTCGAATTCTACGATTCGCTCCTACCGGTCATCGAAGATGTGATCCGTTCCCGCACAGTCAAATACGGCGAGGACTACCACGACGAACACGCCGAACTGGTCCACGCCGTGATCGACGGCGACAGTGAACGCGCGGCCCGGGCCGCCCACTGCTTCCTCGGCTCGATGATCGCCGAATACGCCGGCCCACCGCCCCGCACCGCCGGGGGTCGTGCGGAGCCGGACACGGCCGCGGAGCCGGCGAACGGCACCGGGGACAGCGTCGGGCACTCCCGGTGAGCTACCCGCCGCCCCGGAGATCGGTGGTCCGCGCGAGCGAACCACGGCTGGTAAACGAGTCGTCACCACGGTGCTCGGCGGCCCGTGAGCGAGATTTGCTGCGAACGTCATCGGCGGTGAACCGGGCGTAATCCCGCGTTCCTACCGTGGATTCGACCGCACCGCCCGGCATTTCGGGCGACAACACCACGATGAGGGCGGTCTCCCCCGTTCGAGAGGACGCGCCGATGACATCCACCACCGACGCCGCTGTGACCACGGCATCCACCCCGGCCTTCCGATATCAGGCCCGCGGACGCTGGCTCGATCATTGGGAACCCGACAACGAAACCTTCTGGGAGAACGGCGGAAAACGGACCGCCCGCAAGAATCTGACCTTCTCGGTGTTCTCCGAGAATCTCGGGTTCAGCGTCTGGGTGCTCTGGGCCAGCGTCGTGACCGCCATGGGGTCGGCGGGCTTCCACTATCTGAGTGGCCCCGACGCCGTCGGAAATTCACTCCTGCTGACCTCCACCCCGACGCTGGTCGGCGCCGCGCTGCGGGTTCCTTACACCTTCGCCATCCCGAAGTTCGGCGGCCGCGCGTTCACGGTCTTCAGCGCCGGCATGTTGTTACTACCGACACTGGGCCTGGCCTACTTCGTCAACCAGCCGGACACCCCGTTCTGGGTGTTCATGATGCTGGCCGCCCTCGCCGGCGTCGGCGGCGGCAATTTCTCCTCGTCGATGGCCAATATCAACTTCTTCTATCCCGAAGGGAAGAAGGGTGCGGCCCTGGGTATCAACGCCGCGGGCGGCAATCTGGGCGTCGCCCAGACCCAGCTGCTGGTACCGCTGATCATCACCCTCGGCACCCATGTACTCGCCAAGGATCCCGCGGGATACCGGTTCGGCATCACGCTGGCGGTACTGGTCTGGATTCCCTTCATCGTGATCGCGATGATCGGCGCGCTGCGCTACATGGACTCCATCACCAACGCGAAATCCGACGGCAGCTCCTACCGGTTGGCGCTGACCAATCGGCACACCTGGATCATGGCGGTGCTCTACATCGGCACCTTCGGATCGTTCATCGGCTTCTCCTTCGCCTTCCCCACCCTGCTCAAATCCACCTTTCCCGAGCTGGCCAAGATCGGGTGGATGTCGACGATCGGCAATCTCGCCTTTCTCGGCGCCTTCGTCGGATCGCTGAGCCGGCCCTTCGGCGGCTGGATCGCCGACAAATTCACCGGCGCGCGGATCACCGTCTACGTCTTCACCGGCATGGCCGCGGCCACCGCGCTGATCGTCGCCGCGCTGTCGATGAAGAACTTCCCGCTGTATCTGCTGTCGTTCCTGTTGCTGTTCGTACTGAGCGGAATCGGCAACGGCTCGACCTATCGGATGATCCCGTCGATCTTCGGCGCCGAGGCCAAACGCCGCGCGGCCGAGGCCGGACAGGATCCGGCGGTCGCGGTCGCCGCGGCCAAGCGGCAGGCCGGTGCGGCGATCGGTGTGGTCGGTGCGGTGGGCGCGGCCGGCGGCTGGATCCTGCAGCAGGCGCTGCGGGAGTCGAATATCCACTTCGGCGGGATGGCGCCGGCCTTCTGGGGTTACGCCGTGGCCTTCCTGGTGATGAGCGGCCTCACCTGGTGGTTCTACCTGCGCTCATCGTTCGCCGTGACGCGGATGCCCTCGCTGGCGCACGCGGGCGTATAGGACCGGATATATCGACCGGCGCCGATACGCGCCGGGGCGGAACCGTCGGGCTCGCCGCTCGGATTCGAGCGGCGGGCCCGCTAGAGCATCAGCCGGATCATATCCGCGGTATGGGCCAGGCCGGGGAACGCTTCCGGCGTCGACCGCGGATGCAACGCGTGCACCGCCAATCGGAACATGACCGCGCGCAACAACATCTGCGACCACTGCGGCAGATCGGACCATCGTTCCAGCAGCCCGGGGTCGGCGCCGCCCCACGACAGCGCGTCGACCACGATGACCCCGGCCGCCCAGGACGCGGGCCGCCAGTATGGGGTGATGTCGGTGAGACCGGGTGCCTGCCCGTTGGCGAACAACACCGTGCCGAACAGGTCGCCGTGCACCAGCTGTGCGGGCACCTGCACCGGTTTACGCAGGGTCGCCAGCTGGGCGAGCATATCCAGGCTGTGCCGGCCGTCGGGCGTGGTCACCGGCAACATCCCACCGGCCTTCAGGCTGCGCAGCGGGACCGTCTCCCAGGCCGCGCGGTCGGCGGCGACGAAGACGTCCACATCGACCCAGGGCGCGATCGGCTGCTGGACCAGGAAACGCGGACGCTCCAACGAGGCGGTCGCGTGGTGCAGGCGTAACGACACCGACACCACCTCGTCGTGGCGAGGTTCGGGCGTGCCGTCCATGAAGGTGTCGGCACGCCACCCGGAGACCACGTAGCGACCGTCGGTCGCGCGCACCGGCCGAGCCAGCCGCACGCCGTCCACCTGCAATGTCTCCCGGACCTTCGCCGACCACGCGGCGCGCGCATGATCGGCGACCGGGCTGAGCACCACATCTCCGCATCGCCACCCACCGTCCCAGTCGCCCAGCGCGACCGGGGTCACTTCGCGCAGGCCGAAGGTGGCCCGCACATGCTCCGGAGGTTCGACAGATGTCACGGCCGTACCGTAACCCCGGAAACTTGTCCACTCGGGGCGCCGCGCCGGGCATCGGACGGCGATGACCGCCGTCAGTAGACGGGCAGGCTCGGGTCGATCTGGTTGGCCCAAGCGATGATTCCGCCCTGAAGGTGGGTGGCATCGGAGAAGCCGGCCCGTTTCAGTGCCGCGAGCGCCTCCGCCGAGCGAATGCCCGTCTTGCAATGCAGGACGATCGGCGTGTTCTGCGGAAGTTCGGCCAGCGCCTCACCCGACAGGATGCGGTCCTTGGGAATCAGCGTCGCGCCGTCGATGCGGACGATATCCCACTCCACGGGTTCGCGGACGTCGATGATCGCGACATCCTTACCTGCGTCGAGCATGTCCTTCAGTTCCCGCGCGGTCACCGTGGAACCCTGCGCCGCGGCCTGCCCCTCCTCGGAGACCACCCCGCAGAACGCCTCGTAGTCGATCAGCTCGGTGATGGGCTGACGCTCCGGATCGCGGCGCAGCTTGATGGTGCGGTAGTTCATGTCCAGGGCGTCGTAGACCATCAACCGGCCGAGCAGCGTCTCACCGATGCCGGTGATCAGCTTGATCGCCTCGGTGACCATGATCGAACCGATCGACGCGCACAGCACGCCCAGCACGCCGCCCTCGGCGCAGGACGGGACCATGCCCGGCGGCGGCGCCTCGGGGTACAGGTCGCGGTAGTTGATGCCGCGCTTCTCCCCGTTCGGGCCATCGGGAGCGTCCTCCCAGAACACCGAGACCTGGCCCTCGAACCGGTAGATCGAACCCCACACATAGGGCTTGCCGGCCAGCACGGCGGCGTCGTTGACCAGGTAGCGAGTGGCGAAGTTGTCGGTGCCGTCGACGATCAGGTCGTACTGCGCGAAGAGTTCGACCGCGTTCTCCGGCTCCAACCGAATCTTGTGCAGCACCACATCGATGCCGGAATTGATCTCCAGAATGGAATCGCGCGCACTGTCGGCCTTGCTGCGACCGATATCGGATTCGCCGTGAATGATCTGGCGCTGCAGATTCGACGCGTCGACTTCGTCGAATTCCACGATGCCGAGGGTGCCGACACCGGCGGCGGCCAGATACAGCAGCGCCGGCGAACCGAGCCCACCCGCGCCGATCACCAGCACCTTGGCATTCTTCAAACGTTTCTGACCGTCCATCCCGAGATCGGGAATGATCAGATGCCGGCTGTAGCGGGCGACCTCATCCCTGGTCAGCTCCGCGGCCGGTTCGACCAGTGGCGGCAGGGACTGTGGTGATGACACGTCGCAGACTCCTCGAATCGAATTCGCCGATAGGGCTCCTGGTTGCAACACGGTGCATCGGGCCGTTCTTCCCGGCCGCCTCCCCGCGGCGCCGGCGTGCCGCTACCTACCCACGAGGATACGGCCAGGGGTTGAACCGGCACTTCTTGCCGTCCATCGGCACCACGCCCTGCGGGTCGAGGACGGCGATGTCGTTGTTGCGGGTGCCGAAGGTCTGCTGCATCATCACCGGCGCCAGTCCCCCGTCGGTCTCGCACGGCTGGTGCTCGTGGTAACCGATCGCGTGGCCGACCTCGTGGTTGATCTGGTACTGACGATATGACCCGATATCGCCCTCGAAGGACGTGGCCCCGCGCACCCAGCGCACCTGCGACAACACGACGCGGCCGAGATCGGAGTTGTAGCAGGAGGAGTCGATCGGGATCTCGAATCCACAGACCGATTTGGTGGTCTGCCGGGAGGTCAGTGAGACCCGGAAATCGGGTTCGCCGGTATCGATGCGGCGGAAGCCGAAGCGCGGATCGTGGGTCCAGCTCTTGGGGTTGGCCAGGGTCGCCTCGACCATCTTGGCGACCGCGTCGTCGCCGCCGAGCGAGCTGGTGTCGACTCCGTTCTCGACCTCGACGGTATAGCTGAACACGTGTTCCTGACCGGCTCCCACCTGGGCCGATACGCCGGGAACGATATGCCAGGTACCTGCTGCCGCCTCGGTGAACGGCCCGCCCGCGGGCAGGGCGCCGGAGGGCAGATCGCCGCCGAACTTACCGTCGCCCTTCGGCGGGGCGCCGATGATTCCGGCCTTGCTGGTGTGCTGGCTGAGTCGGCCGAGCGCGGGCGTGGACCGGCCGCCGGTATCGGTACCCCCCTTGACGGCATCCACGATCACCAGCACGGTGATGATCACCAGCACCGGCAGGGCGTAGGCGCGCCAGCCATAGGTGGAGACGAATCGGCCCAGCGCGCTCTGCTTCTTCGTATCGCGTTCGGGCCGTGGCCGATTGACGTCGTGCGCCCCGGTGGGATCCCACTTCGCGCGCAACGGCTGATGTGACAGGTCGGTTCCGCTGCCGGCGAAGGCGCCGAAACCATCTGCGCCCGAGTTCGCACCGCCCTCGCCCGCGCTGTCGTCGGAGTTGTCGTCGCCGGAATACAGACCGAGCGGATCGTAGACCTCGGACTCGCGGTCGGGTTGCTGCCGATTTCGTCGTGTGGTGCCGAGCGATCCCACACGTGCTGCCAGGGTGCCCGCGGGGCGGCGCGAATCGGGCCCGCCGGTAGTTCTGCCCCGTTGGTCGCTCACCGAAACAGAGTCTCACAGCCTGTTCGAGCGCACCTACATCCCTGCCCCGACCGGCCGGGGTTGCGAGAAATCTCACGACTGTGCGAGATTTCTCACGGCAACCAGTTACTGACAGGTTGCCAATAGGTGTGGGACGTTATTCGAATACCACAACGGCAGGAACGGGATCGGCTTCCCAGCCAGTGCACCCGACCCGCAGCGAGCTGCATCACGAACGAGTATCGTTCGTTGGATACCGTGCACATCCACGTTCCCGCCGGGAATCGACTGGGAGAACCGAAATGACTGACCTCGTGGACCGGATGACGTCCTCGCGACTGTCGTCCGAGGCCATGGCACCGAGCAAGCGCGGAACTCGCCTACCCCGGGAGGCCCGTCGTGCTCAGCTGCTCGCCGCGGCCAGCGAGGTCTTCGTGCTCCGCGGCTACCACGCCGCCGGCATGGACGAGATCTCGCAATGCGCCGGCGTCTCCAAACCCGTTCTGTACCAGCACTTCTCGAGCAAGCTGGAACTCTATCTCGCGGTGCTGCAGAACTACATCGACGCGCTGGTCTCCAGCGTCCGCCAGGCGCTGCGGTCGACCACCGACAACCGGCAGCGCGTTCGGGCCGCCGTCGCCGCGTATTTCGACTTCGTCGACCACGAAACCCAGGGTTTCCGGCTGGTTTTCGAATCCGACCTGACCAGCGAGCCGCAGGTGCAACGCCGGGTCGAGCAGGCCACCGAGGCCTGCGTCGACGCGGTCTTCGATCTGGTCGCCCACGATTCCGGGCTGGACCCGTACCGGGCCCGCATCCTGGCGGTCGGACTGGTCGGCGCCAGCCAGATCACCGCCCGCTACTGGCTCGAAGCCGATCGGCCGATTCCCAAGGAGGAGGCGGTCGACACCACCGTTCAGCTCTGCTGGGGTGGGCTGTCGCGCGTTCCGCTTTCCCAGCGCTGAGCGCTCTGCGCGTATTCGCGAACAAGGTATTTGCGAACAAGCGAGTGCCGCGGAGGTTTCCGCGCGGTCCTGAATCGAGGACGCGGGCGCGCCCGGCGAGTGACCTATGTTGTTCGGGAGATCAGCAAATGTTTCGGCCCCGGCTTGCTTCGACAGCAAACCGGGGCCTTTTCGTTCGTCACGCCCGCGGCGACGTCGGCCGCGGTCGCTGCTACACCGCGGCGAAACCCACGCGGCCGCTGGTGGAGGTGCCGATTTCGACGTAGGCGACCTTGGCGGCCTGGATCAGGTACTTGCGACCCTTCTCGTCCTCCAGGGACAGCACCCCACCCGAACCGCTCAGCGCGCCGGACACCAGCGCCTCGACCTCCTCGGGGGTCTGCGAGCTGGCGATCACCAGTTCCCGCGGGCTATCCGAAATGCCGATCTTGACCTCCACGGCCAACCTCCTAGAGTCCAGATGTGTCGTGCTCAGGCTAATGCAGCGGGGGTTGCCGCGCCGACGCGCGGGCCTGTGCTGTCAGCGAACAACGGCCGGGACTAGCCCAGGCTCAGCACCCGCATCCGCTCGGCGTGCGAATTCTGCATCCGCTCGAACAGGGCGGCCACGCCGTTCAGGTCTCCGGTCGCGGTGAGGACCAGTTCGGTCAGCTCGTCCCGCTGCGCCATCACGTACTGCGCCTGGGTGATCGCCTCACCGAGCAGGCGGCGGCCCCACAGCGTCAGCCGGTCGCGTTCGGACCGACTGACGGTGACCGCGCGGCGGACCTCCTCGACGACGAATTCCGAGTGGTGGGTTTCGGCCAGCACATCGCGAACCACCGCGGCCACATCCGGAGCGAGCGCATCGGCGAGCACCGCGTAGAAATCGGCCGCGATCCCGTCGCCGACATAGAACTTGACCATCGACTCGAGCCAGGTCGAGGGGTCGGTCGAGGCGTGATAAGCGTCGAGGGCCCGGACGAACGGCGCCATCGCGTCGAAGACGTCGACGCCGCGGTCCTGTAGCGCGCGCTCGAGCGTTTCGAAATGTGCCATCTCGGCGGCGGCCATCTTCGCCACGGCGACCTTTCCCCGCAGCGTGGGCGATAATTTCGCCTCTTCCGCCAGTCGGTAGAACGCGGAGATCTCACCGTAGGCGAGCACCGCGAACAGGTCGGTGACACCGAGATGGTCGGCGGGGATTCGGTGGTCGGATTCGGTCGAAACACCCAGCGCGCCAGATGTGTTTGCACCCATGCAGCCCAGCCTAGTAGGTCGCGGTCCGGCTGCGGCAGCGGAAGGCCGTCGCGGCGGCACCGCGACCGGTCGCCGCGGCGCCGTTCACGACTGGTCCCGCAGAAACTTCTCGAGGTGGCCCCAGGTGGTGTCGCGGGCGATCAGGATGCCCAGATGGCTGCCCGGCACGCTCTCGTAGCGCACCTCGCGCGCGCCGGTGAGGGTGGTGCGGCCGTGTTCCACCGCCGCCGCGGGCGTGATCACATCCTGGGTACCGCCCACCAGCAGCACCGGTGCGGTGATCTCGGCCAGCGCGATCGGCCGCGGGCCCACGTGGACGACACCCTTGCCGATGTCGTTGGCCAACATGAACCGGCTCCACAGCTGGTTGTAGAACCGGCCCGGATATCCGGGCAGCTGGGCCTGGAACCGGTCGATGGTCTCCATCCGGGCCAGTGTCGCCGAATCGGCCAGATTGCTCGCCAGGAACAGCGGCCGGCGCAGCTCCCGATCCCAGGCCGCGGCCCGGTAGGCCAGCCGGGTCAGCGGCGCGGGCACACCGCCGGCCGCGCGGATCAGCGTCGACATCGTGCGGCCGCCGTCGATCCGGGCCAGCGCGCGCACCTGGGGGACACCGTTGACCCGGTTGTAGTCCAACGGCGCCCCCACCGCGGTGATGGAGCGGATCGGCAGTGTCACATCGGCGGCCGCGGTCAGCAGCGACAGCACGCCGCCGAGGGACCAGCCGATCAGGTCGACGGGCGCGCCGTCCCGGTCCGCCGATACCCGCCGCACCGCCTCGGGCAGGATGTCGTCGACCCAGTCCTCGAAGCCCATCCGCCGATCGGCGAACCCGATCTCGCCGTAGTCGATCAGATAGGGGCGGCGGCCGAGGTCGAGCAGGAATTTGGCCACGCTCTGGTCCGGCCGCAGATCGAAGCAGACGGCCGGAGCCGCCAGCGGCGGAACCAGCAGGACGGCCGCGTCGTCGACCGGCGGCGGACCGCCGGGGTCGATATCGTAGCGGCGCAGCAACCGGTGCGGTTCGTCCCACAGCACGGTCGACGGCGTGGGAGCGGGCGCCTCGATCCCATCGCCGAAGGTCAGCGCCCATGCGTTGCGGGCGGCGACGCCCACGGTCTCTGCCAAGCTCACTCGATCAATTTATCCCGTGACAGTCCGTCTCACATATGTGGGCTGGACCACGCCCGGTCCGGCGCGGCCGGCGTCGTCCATGCACGGGAAGGGACATATCGGACGTCAGCACCGCGTCGAGAAAATCGGAGCGCGGGCGCGGACGCAATTCTTCGAACACCCCGAATTACCATGTGCCACAAACGGACCGGGAGCGCCGACCCGGCCGGCGGACAGCGGAAGCGCGGCGAAGAAAGCTATCACGCTACAATCACTGTGGGCAACGGAAATTTTGGGTCGCGCAGCCATATCCCGGCCGGCATATCGAGACCGGTCGATCGGGCCGGCGCGACAGGGGTAACCGAAGCCCGCCGAAAATGTGCGCGCACCAGATCCGCGACACCTTTGCGCCGCGCCCAGGCAGCGTCCTCGGTGGCGAGAGTGCAGGTGGAAACCGCCGGATATGTGGTGGCCCGGAATTCCGGTCCCAATCCACCCTCGTGCGCGCGGGATGCGATTCACACGAGGAAGGCACTGACCCTGAGCAAGATCACCGTAGAACAAGAACCCGGGTTGGCGGACACCCTGCTCACCGCAGAACTGGACCCCACCCACACCACGCCGACTTTCGCCGAATTGGGCGTGCGCCCGGAAATCGTGCGCGCACTGGGCGAGATCGGAATCGAACATACTTTCGCGATCCAGGAGCTGACCCTCCCGCTGGCCCTGGCCGGTGATGATCTGATCGGCCAGGCCCGGACCGGAATGGGTAAAACGTTCGGCTTCGGCGTTCCGCTGCTGCATCGAATTTCGACCACCGATTCCGGCACCACCGCATTGGACGGGACGCCGCGGGCATTGGTCATCGTGCCCACCCGCGAGTTGTGCATTCAGGTCACCCAGGATCTGGAGAACGCCGGAAAATATCTGACCAATCAGCGGGGCCCGCTGCGCATCACCTCGATCTACGGCGGCCGGCCCTACGACGCCCAGATCGCGGCCCTGCGCGAGGGCGTCGACGTCATCGTCGGTACCCCCGGCCGACTGCTCGATCTGGCCGAACAGCAGCATCTGATCCTCGGCAAGGTCGGCGTGCTGGTCCTGGACGAGGCCGACGAAATGCTCGACCTGGGCTTCCTGCCCGATATCGAGCGCATTCTGTCGATGGTTCCGGACCAGCGCCAGACCATGCTGTTCTCGGCCACCATGCCCGGGCCGATCATCACCCTGGCCCGCACGTTCCTGCACAAGCCCACCCATATCCGGGCCGAGGAGCCGCACGATTCGGCGGTGCACGACCGGACCGCGCAGTTCGTCTACCGGGCGCACGCGCTGGACAAGAGCGAATTGATCGCTCGCGTGCTGCAGGCCGAGGGCCGCGGCGCGACCATGGTCTTCACCCGGACCAAGCGCACCGCGCAGAAGGTCGCCGACGATCTGGCCGAACGTGGCTTCGCGGTCGGCGCGGTACACGGCGATCTGGGCCAGATCGCGCGCGAGAAGGCGCTCGACAAATTCCGCAAGGGCAAGATCGACGTGCTGGTCGCCACCGACGTCGCGGCTCGCGGCATCGATATCGACGATGTCACCCACGTGATCAACTACCAGTGCCCGGAGGACGAGAAGACCTACGTGCACCGCATCGGCCGCACCGGCCGCGCCGGGCGGACCGGTGTCGCGGTGACCCTGGTCGACTGGGACGAGCTGCACCGCTGGGAGAGCATCAATTCCGCACTGGGACTGGGCATTCCGGAGCCGGTCGAGACCTACTCGCGGTCCGAGCACCTGCGCGCCGACCTCGGCATTCCGGAGGACGCGACCGGCACACTGCGGCGCGCTCCGGAACGCGATCCCGATGCCGTGGTGGTCGAGCGGGAACCGCGTCAGCCGCGCAAGCGCAACCGCCGCCGCACCCGCGGGGGCAAGCCGATCGATTCCGAATCCGGCGCGCCCGCGACCGACGAGGCGCAATCCGACACCCCCGCCTCGTCGACCGAAGCGGCTGCAGCGCAGCCGGTTTCGGACGACCAGCCCGAGGGCGACAAGCCGGCTCGGCGTCGCCGCCGGCGGCGGCGCAAGACCGCGGCCGAATCCGGCGACGCCACCGCGACCGCGGCGGCGAGTGGTACCGACAGCGGCAGTGACGCGAGCGGGACCGATCGGACTGCCGCGTCGGCCTGATCGCCGAATCGGTTAGTCTCGCTGACGTGCTCGCACCCGAGCGGCGGACGCGCGCCGACCTCTATGCCGCAGTCGCGATCGCCGTCGTGGTGGCGATCGCGGCGGCTGTCGTCTGGGCGACCAGCGACGCCCGCGGCACCGAATCCGATCCCGCGGCGCATCCGGCATCGGTGGCTCCGTCGGTCGGCCGGCTTCCGGACGCGCTGAGCGAACGGTGGCACGCCTCCGACGGGGCGGCCACCCGCGCGCTGACCTCGAGCGGCGTCGCGATCACCGCCGACGACGGCACGGTGCGCGGGCTCGATCCGGAGACCGGCTGGCAGCTGTGGAGATATCAGCGCGACCTGCCGCTGTGCGGAGTGGAGAGTCAGTTCGCCACCGTTATCGCCACCTATCGCGACCAGCGCGGATGCAGTCAGACCACGATGCTCGGCGCCGAGGACGGGCGGCGGCGCACCGCCCGGAGCAGCTACCTGGATTCGCGCGTGCGGCTGTCCGCCGACGGCACCTATGTGCTGGCCCAGGGCCCGGACCGGCTGGAAGTGTGGCGCTCGGATCTGGTCCGCACCCTCGAATACGGCTATGTCGACGCGCCGGTCAACCCGCACACCCAGCCCCGCCACGGCTGCCGGTTGCTGTCGGCGGCCTCCGGCGGCAGCCGGCTGGCGGTGGTCGAGCGTTGCCCCGACGATGTCGCCGACCGGCTCACCGTCCTGAATCCCGCTCCCAAGGACGCCTCCGCGCCGGAGGAGTACGGCTCGCACGTACTCACCGAACCCGGGGGTGCGGCCGAGAACGCGCGCGTGATCGCGGTCTCGGACAACCGTATCGCGCTCTACCTGCCCGGAACCGACGCCGCCCCACCGGAATTCGCGATCTACGACTCGGCCGCCAATTCCGTTGCGGTGCACAGGCTCACCGCTCCGATCGGGGCGGACAGCACGGTGACGCGGCTCGGCTCCGCCTACTTCGTCTTCACGGGCAACAGTGTGATCGCCTTGAACGCGACCACGTTCGAGCCGCTGTGGACGGCGCCGGACGCGCTCGGATCCCCGGCCATGATGGCGGGCAGCATTCTCGTTCCGGTCGCCGACGGTATCGCGGCACTCGATCCGGGCACCGGCATTCAGCAGAAGCGTATTCCGCTGCGGCGCAGCGATTATCACGGCGAGCCGATATCGCTGGCGGTCAGCGGCCCGGTGGTGCTGGAGCTGCGCGGCGGCCGGCTGTACGGCACCGCCTGATCCGCCCCGGAACCCGCCCGCGCGGTGCGGCATGATCGAGATCATGAGTGCATCGGACAGGGAGTATCGGCTGGTGCTGCTGCGCCACGGCGAAACCGCGTGGTCGGCGGCGCGCAGACACACCGGGCGCACCGATATCGCGCTCACCGAACGCGGTGAACGGCAGGCCCGGGCGGCCGCCACGGTGCTGGCCGGCCTGGACCTCAGTGATCCGCTGGTGCTCACCAGCCCCAAACAGCGAGCGGTGCGCACGGCCGAATTGGCGAGACTGCCCGAGCCGCGCATCGACGACGAGCTGGTGGAGTGGGATTACGGCGAATACGAGGGGTTGACCACCCCACAGATCCGCGAGTCCACCCCCGGCTGGACCATCTTCACCGGTGACGTGCCCGGCGGTGAATCGGTCGATGCGGTCGGTGCGCGCGCCGACCGGGTCCTGGAATCCGTGGCGCCGGCCCTGCGGATCCGGGATGTGGTGCTGGTCGGCCACGGGCATTTCTCCCGGGTGCTGATCGCGCGCTGGGCCGGTTTCCCGGCCCGGGAGGGGCGGCGGTTCTTCCTGTCCACCGCGGCGCTCAGCGTGCTCGGCCACGACCATCAGGCACGCACCATCCTGGCCCACAATCTGGTCCCGGCCGAGGAGGTCCGATGATCCGCCGCGCCACCCCCGCGGATGTGCCCGCACTCGTCGATCTGGTCTACGACCTCGCCGAATACGAGAAGTCCCGCGAGCAGTGCGCGCTCACCGCCGACGATCTGCACACGGCGCTGTTCGGTCCGGCGCCCGCGTTGTTCGCGCACGTCGCCACGCTCGACGCCGATTCCCCGGTGGTGGGCTGCGCGATCTGGTTTCTCAACTTTTCGACCTGGACCGGAAAGCACGGGATCTATCTCGAGGACCTCTATGTCCGCCCTGCGGCCCGGGGCCGCGGCCTGGGCAAGGCGCTGTTGGCGGAACTGGCCCGCGAGGCGGTGACGCACGGATACACCCGGGTGGACTGGTCGGTGCTGGACTGGAACACCCCCTCGATCGAGTTCTACCGCGGGCTCGGTGCGGTGGCGCAGGACGAGTGGACCGGTTTCCGGCTCAGCGGTGACGCGTTGTCCCGGCTGGCCGGGGCTCGGTGAAATTTTCCCCCTGCGGGTGTCGATCCGGCCGCGCGACGAACGTCGAAGAGTTGAATGGCTCGAAAGGCGGGCCACCCACTCGGAGGACGAAACCATGTCGCAGTACCTGATCCTGATCTACCAGGATGAACGCGCCCTGCCGGAACCGGAACCGGGCAGCCCGATGATGACCAGCCACCGCGAGTTCGGACAGGCCCACGCCGCGGCCCTGCGCGGCGGCAACGCGCTGCACCGCAGCCACACCGCGACCAGCCTGCGCCCCGACGGCGCCGGCGGTGTCGTGATCACCGACGGCCCGTTCGCCGAGACCAAGGAGCAGCTCGGCGGCTACTACCTGATCGAGGCCGACGACCTGGACGCCGCGATCGCGATCGCCCGCCAGGTGCCGATGGCGGAGGGCGGCGTCGAGGTCCGTCCGATTCGCGACTTGGCCTGACTCGATGATCGGGCAGGAGCGGGTCGGTGACGCTCGGGCGGCCGCGCCCGCCCGGTCCGGATCGGACGCGGTCGCCGCCGCGGTCGCCGCCGCCCATCGTCACGAATGGGCGTTCGTGCTGGCCGCGACCGTGCGGGTGACCCGCGATATCGAACTCGCCGAGGAATGCGTCCAGGATGCGTATGCGCGCGCACTGGTCCAGTGGGCGACGCGCGGGATTCCCGCCCGCCCGGCCGCCTGGTTGACCACCGTCGCCCGCAACCGGGCGTTGGACCTGCTGCGCCGCCGGGCGACCGCGCGCCGGGCGCTACCGTTGCTCGTCGCGGACGAAATCAATTCCGAGACAACGAGTCTCGGCGATCCGGAGGATTCGGCGCAGGACTACCCCGACGATCGGCTGCGCCTGATCTGCACCTGTTGCCACCCGGCGCTGGCCCAGCCGGCTCGGGTGGCGCTCACCCTGCGGCTGGTGTGCGGGCTGACCACCGCCGAGGTGGCCCGCGCCTTCCTGGTCACCGAATCGACCATGGCGGCGCGGATCACCCGGGCCAAGAAGAAGATCGCGGCGGCCGGCATCCCCTACCGGGTGCCGGATCCGGCCGAACTGCCGGAGCGGATCGAGGCGGTGCTGGCGGTGGTGCATCTGCTGTTCACCACCGGCCACACCGCGCCGTCCGGGGACGCGCTGATTCGCCGCGATCTCACCGAACGTGCCATCGATCTGGCCGGGATGCTGCACGCCCTGCTGCCCGACGACGCGGAGATCGCCGGCCTGCTGGCCCTGCTGTTGCTCACCGACGCCCGCCGTGCGGCCCGCCTGGCTCCGGACGGCGGCATGATCGCGCTGGCCGATCAGGACCGCTCCCGCTGGGATCGCGACCGCATCCGTCAGGGCCTGGCCCTGGTCCGCTCGGCCCTGGAACGGCAACCCGGACGCTACGCACTCCAAGCCGCGATCGCGGCCGTGCACGCGGAGGCACCCAGCTATGCGGAGACCGATTGGCGCGAGATTCTCGGTCTCTACGATGTGCTGATCCAGCTGTGGCCCTCGCCCGTGGTGGCGCTGAATCGGGCGGTCGCTGCCGGCATGGCCGACGGGCCGGCCGCCGGAGTCGCCGCGCTCGACGCGCTGACCGCCGAACCGCAGCTCGCCGGCTACGGATATCTCCCGGCCGCCCGAGCCCATTTCCTCGCCGAACTCGGGCGTCGCGAGGAGGCCCGGCAGGCGCTGACCGAAGCGTTGCTGCTCACCGAGAACGCCACCGAGCGCGCCTTTCTCGACGCCCGGCTGGCCGAGCTCGACAGCTGATCGCAGCGACCGCCGGCAGCGGCCGGGCCGCCGTTGCGGTACCGGCCCGGGCATAGGGTGGACCGATGGAGGTCACCGTTCGGCCCGTCGTGGAATCGGAAGTACCCGAGCTGTCCCGGATGCTGGGCCGCGCGTTCCACGACGATCCGATCATGCAGTGGTGCATCCGGTCCGAACGCCACCGCTCCCGGCGCGCGGCGGTGATGTTCGCGGCATTGATCCGCCACCTGTATCTGCCGCACGGCGCGGTCGACGCCGCCTTCGACGCCTCCGGCCGGATCGTCGGCGGTGCGGTATGGGCTCCGCCGGGAACGGGTAACGCCGACGATGCCGAATCGCTGCGGATGCTGCCGGCGCTGGCGCGAGCCTTCCGTTGGCGGCTGGCGGCCGCCGGGCGGATGTCTCAGCGGATGAGCGAGGCGCACCCGCACGACCCGCACTGGTATCTCGCCATCCTCGGCACCGACCCGAGCGTCCGCGGCCAGGGCTACGGACAAGCGTTGCTGGCGCCGCGACTGGCCCGCTGCGACCGGGTCGGCGCCCCCGCGTACCTGGAGTCCAGCAAGTTCAGCAACATCGCGTATTACGAGCGCTTCGGTTTCGTCCTGCGCGGTGAGCTCGACGCCACCGGCGGCGGTCCGCTGCTGTGGCCGATGTGGCGTCAGTCCGCGTCGTCGTAGGCCTGCGCCATCCAGTGCACCGAGGGCGGGGAGAAGATCAGTCCGAGGGTGATCAACGCGGCGAGGCCCACGGGTATCGCCAGTTCGGGCCGATGTGAACTGAGCATGTACCACGCGGCCGGCAGCAGCAGGATCTGCGCGATCACCACGATGGCGCGGCCCCAGCGCTTACCCCGCAGCAGCCCGATCCCGGCCGCCAGCACCGCACCGGCCAGGATGACGAACCAGGCGGCGGTTCCGTAGGCGGAGACCGCGGAATCGTGCGTTTCGGTCGCGCCTCGCACCACCAGCACGATCGCGATGATCACTCCGATCAGACCCTCGAGAGCTGCCAGCGCGCCCGCACCGCGCACCGTGCCCGGGGTCGGGTCGGCCGTGCCTGCGGTTCCGGTGCTGTCGCTGTCCGCGTTCTGCTTCGCCACCCGCCCAGCGTAGAACCGGACGAACTCCCCCGCGCACCCGTGGTCGCCTCCACCGTGCGGATCCCGGGGCGATCGCTCAGTAGGCTGCTCAGGGTGCGGACGCTGCTCATCGTGAACCCGAATGCCACCTCGACCACTCCGGCCACTCGCGATCTGCTCGCCCATGCCCTGGAGAGCCGGACCCAGCTGATCGTCGCGCACACCCAGCATCGCGGCCACGCGGCGGAACTGGCGCAGTGGGCGACCGAGGCGCGGATGGACCTGATCGTGGTGCACGGCGGCGACGGCACCGTCAACGAGACGATCAACGGATTCCTGCCGCTGCCCGCAGTCGACGCGGCGGAATCGGCTGGCGCGCAACGAGGTTGGCTCCCGAGGTTGGGCGTCATCCCGGGCGGTTCGGCGAACGTGTTCGCGCGCTCGCTGGGGATCGAGGCGGATCCGGTGGCGGCGACCAATCAGCTCATCGATCTGCTGTCCCTGGACGGCGGCGGCACCCACGCCGGTGACCGCCGCATCGGCCTGATGGTCGCCGACGGCCGCTGGTGTGCCTTCAGCGCCGGGGTCGGGCTCGACGCCGATGTCTGCGAGGCGATCGACCGCAGCCGCGCAGCCGGCCATGCCGCCACCCCGGCCCGGTATCTGCGCACCACCGTCCGCCAGTTCTTCCGAGCCAAGCGGCGCGATCCGCTGATCACCGTGCACGTGCCGGACCACGATCCGGTGCCCGGCGTGCACTACGCCTTCGTGACCAACACCAGCCCGTGGACGTACCTGGACAACACCCCGGTGCGCACGAATCCGGGCACCAGCTTCGAACGCGGACTCGGTGTGTTTGCGATGCGGACGATGGGGGTATTGCCCACACTGTCGGTAGCCCGGCAACTCTTGGCCTCCAATGGAGATCCCAAGGGCCGCAACCTGTTTCGCGTCGACGATGTTTCGACGGTGCGAATCGAGGCCGACGACGAGGTCGGCCTGCAAATCGATGGCGACTTCATCGGCCGCCGCAACGTGGTGGATTTCACCTCGGTGCCCGAAGTGCTCGAAGTGGTGGCACCGAAGCCGGAATCCGCTCGACACAGTTGAGAAACATCGCAGTTGCGCTGCGAAAACCGAGACAAGCGAGTACAAAGGACTCCGCGGGCCCGGCTGTTCAGGGCTTTAGAGCGTGAGCTTCCCCACGGTGCACCAAAAGGCTATTGACATCTACGGTGTTCGTGAAAGCATTCACAAGCAACCGTGCGGAAACATTCGAGTCGCACAAGTGAACTGACCACAAACCAGCGGCGCCTTGCGGCGCCCATGCAAAGGAGCAGAGGAATGGACTGGCGCCACAAGGCCATCTGTCGCGACGAGGACCCCGAACTGTTCTTCCCGGTGGGTAACAGTGGTCCGGCGCTCGCGCAGATTGCCGATGCCAAGCTGGTCTGCGCCCGCTGCCCCGTGACCGCCGACTGCCTGTCCTGGGCCCTGTCCTCCGGGCAGGATGCCGGCGTGTGGGGTGGCATGAGCGAAGACGAGCGTCGGGCGCTGAAGCGGCGGAACGCTCGCACCAGGACGCGCAGCGTCGTCTGATACGACGCTCGGCGTTACCGGTCGGAACCACCGCACAGCCTCCGGCCAGTAACGCATTCGGCCCGGCACCGGAAAGGTGCCGGGCTTCACTGTATTAATGGACCGTTTTCCGCGAATTTCGGCGCGGACGGTGAATGCCGGTTTCCGATTTCCGCGAGCGGGGGTTGTTTCCCTGCTGCGGTTCCGATCGGCTCCGCACCGCCTTTATCAGCGTGCGTTGCGGCGGCCCAGCGGCACTCGCAGGACCGCATCGGTACCGATATCGGCGCCCGGGTGCAAACCGATCGAACCGCCCAGTTCCGCGGTCACCAGGGTGCGCACGATCTGCAATCCGAGCCGGTCGGAACCTTCCAGGCTGAAACCTTCCGGCAGCCCGCGGCCGTCGTCGCTGATGATCACATCCAGCCAGCGCGCCGAACGCTCGGAACGTATTGTGACGGTGCCGTTTTCGCCGGAATCGAAGGCGTGCTCGATGGCGTTCTGCACCAATTCGGTCAACACCATCACCAGCGGGGTCGCGCGTTCGGCGGAGAAAACTCCCAGCGAACCGTCGCGGCGCACCTTGATCCGGGCGGTGTGCACGGTGGCCACGTCGGCCATGATCGGCAGCAGCCGATCCACCACCTCGTCGAGGTCGACCTCTTCGTCCACCGACATCGACAGCATTTCGTGCACCGAGGCGATGGAGGTGACCCGGCGCACCGATTCGGTGAGCGCGACCCGGGCCTCCTCGTTCTCGGTCCGGCGCGCCTGCAGGCGCAACAGCGCCGCCACGGTCTGCAGATTGTTCTTCACCCGGTGGTGGATTTCCCGGATGGTGGCGTCCTTGGACAGCAGCGCGCGGTCGCGACGTTTGACCTCGGTGACGTCGCGGACCAGCACGGCCGCCCCGGCCAGTTCGCCGTGCGGGCGCAGCACCAGAGTGCGCAGCAGGACGGTCGCGCCGCGCGCCTCCACCTCCATCCGGCGTCCCGACTTGCCGGCGAGCGCGGCCTGGATGTCGGTGACGACCTCCTGGGCGTCGAACGGATCGGTGATCAGCGAGCGGGTGGACTGGGCGAGATCCTGGCCGGCCAGTTCGCTCTGCAGGCCCATCCGGTGATAGGCCGACAGCGCGTTCGGGCTGGCGTAGACGACGATCCCGTCGGTGTCGAGCCGGATGAAGCCGTCGCCGGCCCGCGGGCTGGAATGCGACCCGGTGCGATCCTCGAGCGTCGGAAAAGTGCCGTCCGCGATCATCTGACACAGGTCGTCGGCGCAGCTCATATACGCCTGCTCGAGGCTGCCGCGCACCGTGGACCGCTGCATGTCGGTATCGCGGCCGAGCACGGCGATCACGTCGTTTCCGCAGCGCACCGGAATGCCCTCGCGAATCACCCGGGCCGGGGTGGGGTGATAGACACCGGTGGACTCCCCGTCCCCCTCGACCCGCACGATCTCACCCGTGGACAGGGCCTGGAAGATCTGCGGATGCTCCTGGCGCGAGGCCAGGGTGCCGACCAGATCGTCGGGTTGCACGGTCGGCGCGGTCGTGGGCCGGCACTGTGCGACACACACCACGTCGGCGCCGTCGGTGACGGGCCCGATTCCGACCCACAGTTGCAGATCGGCGAACGACAGATCGGCCAGCAGCTGCCAATCGCCGACCACGCGCTGCAGATGATCCACCGCCGCACCGGGCAGGTCCGTATGCTCGGCCAGCAGATCACTCAGCGTCGACACAGTTCCGCCTCTCCGGAAATTCCGCGCACCAGTACGTGCCGCGAGATCTGCGTTGCGGGACGGCGATTGCGGCCCGAAACAGTTCCGGGCGTTCCCGGTGAGTTACCCAAGTACCTACGAGATCAGAGGTTACGTCACCGGCGGCGGCCGGTGCAGCGTGCACCCGAACGCGACCGTTTCAGGAGATGACCACGATCAGGTCGCCCTTCTGCAGCACGTCACCGGGCTTGACGTTGATCGAGGCCACGGTGCCGTCGGATTCGGCGACCACCGGAATCTCCATCTTCATCGACTCCAGCAGCACCAGGGTGTCGCCCTCCCGAACGGCCGCGCCTTCCTGCGCGACGATCTGGAAGACGGTCGACACCATCTCCGCGAGCACTTCCTCAGCCATGGCACCCTTCCGGTCGGTCGGCCTGTTCCGCTGACGCTACAGCCAACCACAACGGATGCCGCCACACGCGGCGAATCCGGGCGTCGCGGCGATCCCGCTGGCTACTCGGCCCCGGTCACCCGCACCCAGGTGTTGTTCACCGCCGCGGTCCCCGAGAACGGATCCACCAGCGCGGGATCGTGCAGCAGATTCACATTGGCGCCGGGCAGCGAGGCCGCGACCCGCCAGCCGACGCCGGGTTCACGATGCCCCCATCCGTGCGGAATCGCGACGGTGCCGGGGCGGATGTCGTCGCCGACCTCCAGCGTGACCACGATCGAACCCGTGCCGGAGGAAACCCTCACCGGTTCACCGTCGGTCAGGCCGCGCGCGCCGGCGTCGCTCGGGTGCATGAGGACGGTGCAGCGATCGCGTCCCTTGACCATCGCCGGGACGTTGTGCAGCCAGGAATTGTTGCTGCGCAGGTGGCGTCGCCCGATCAGACGCAGGTCGTAGCCATCGGTTCCGGCGGACGGGCCGTCGGGCCGGGTGGCGAACAGTTCGCGCACGGCCCCCCGGAAATCATCGGGAGCGAGCCGGACCTTGCGGTCACGGGTGCCGATCAGTGCGCGCAGGCGCGGTCGCAGCGGTCCGAGGTCCACTCCCCCGGGCGTCGCGCGCACCTTGGCGATCGTCAGGCCGGCCCGGCCCCGCCGCAGGATCCCGTAGGGTCCGACCGCGATGCCGAGCGCGGCCAGGCGCATCGGCGACAGTCGCGCGAAGACCGCGTCGAGTATCCGGCCGGTGAACCGCCGGGCCGGCAGCGGGAGCACCTCGGTGATCATCCGCGCCAGGATCTGCCAGTCCTCGAGTCCGTCGGCCGGCGGCGCGAACACTTCCGCGTCGTAGCGCAGGTTGTTGCGCACGCTGAACACCGGGAACAGCAGGTTGACATCCGCCCGTTCCAGCTGTGAGACCGGCGGCAGGATGATGTCGGCGTGCCGGCTGGTCTCGGTGACGTACATGTCCACGGCCACGAAGAAATCCAGCGATTCGAGCGCGGCGTCGAGCCGGCCGCGCTGTGGCGTCGACAGCACCGGATTGCCCGCATAGGTGATCATCGCGCGGATCCGGCCGGGCCCTTCGGTGAGGATCTCGTCGGCCAACGCCGCGACCGGCAGTTCGGAGCGGAAGGATTTGTAGCGGCCGGAACGGTCGGTCCACGCCCCGTAGCCCACCGGCAGGTATTTACCGAACCGAGTGGCGTCGACCGGGGCGGTCGCGAACATCTGCCCGCCCGGCCGGTCCAGGTTGCCGGTCACCGCGTTGACGGTGTTCACCAGCCAGTGCGTGAGCGTGCCGGTGACCTGTTGACATACGCCGATCCGGGCGTACAGCACGGCCGACCGCGCGGCGGCATGGTCACGCGCGAAGCAACGAATGGTGTCGGCGTCGACCCCCGCGTACGGGGCCGCCCATTCGGGGGTGCAGTCGGCGACGGTCTCGCGGAGTTCCTCCCATCCCGAACAGCGGGCCCGGACCGCGCGCTCGTCACAGAGATTCTCGGCGATCAGCACGTGCAGCACGGCCAGCAGCAGATAGACATCGCCGCCGGGCACGACGGCGATGTGCTGATCGGCCAGCCGCGCCGTCTCCGTCCGGCGCGGGTCGATCACCACGACCGTGCCGCCTCGGGCACGCACGTTCTTGATCCGCTGTTTGGCATCAGGCATGGTCGTGACCGAGCCGTTCGACACCGCCGGGTTCGCGCCGAGGATCACCAGCCGATCGGTGCGGTCGATATCGGCGATCGGCATCAGCACGTTGGAGCCGAACATGCGCCACGCCGCGAACTCCTGCGGGAATTGGTCGATCGAGGAGGCCGAGTAGAAGTTGCGGGTCAGCAGCACGACTCGCAGCAGCACACCGTAGAGAACCGAAGAACTGTGTGCCGCAGGATTTCCCAGATACATACCGATCGAGCTGGGGCCGGATTCGCGACGGATCGCGCGCAGCCGGCGGCCGATCTCGGCGAAGGCCTCGTCCCAGCCGATCGGCTCGAATCGGTCACCGACGCGACGTACCGGCGTGCGCAGCCGGTCCGGATCGTGGTGCAGCGCGCCCATCGCCGTCGCCTTGGGACAGATGTAGCCCTGTGACAGCACGTCGTCCGGATTGCCCTCGATCCGGATCACCCGATCGCCGTCGACGGTCACCCGGATGCCGCAGTGCGCCTCGCACAGGGTGCATTGCCGAGAAACAATGCGAGTAGTCATGGCTCATCCTCTCGCGCGCGGGGCATCTCGGAGCGTACCGGCGCCTGTGGCAGCGGTACAGTCCCGCGCGAAATACCCTCAGCGGCCGCGGATTTCGTAGAGCAGAGTCCGCCCGTCGCGGACCACGGTGCGCACCGACTGGTGATAGGTCGTCTGGTGCCCGTCCGGCCGATACTCGTCGATGTCGACATCGAACAGGTCCGGTTCCCGGGCCACGATGCGGACGCAGTAGGTGGTGCCCACCGGAATCACGGAATCGATGGCCTGTTGCAGACCCTCGGCCGCGGCCACGTTCACGGTGTCGGGCGCGACGAACGCCTGAGCCCGTTCGCCACTGCGTTCGGTGTAATACGAATACTCGAATCCCAGGATCGCGTTCGGACCGTCGGTGACGCCGCCGGCGCCGTTGCCAACGGTAATGCCGTCGTGCGATTCGGCACGACAGGGCGGAATCTGAGGTCCGATCGCCGGGGCGGTGGTTGCGGCGGTCACTGCGCTGGTCGCCACGGTGCTCGTCGACGCCGCGGGCAGCGCGGCCGGGGTTCCCGGCTCGTGCCGCTCGGCGCCGACCGCCATCGTCACCCCGACGCCCACGACCGCCGCGATCAACACCACGGCGAGGGCGATCAGCCACCGCCGCGCGTTGCCCGCTCGCCGAACGGGTCGCGTGGCCGGTCGGAGTGCGCGCTGGATGGCATCGGGATCGATCGCCCACTCGGGTGCTTCGGGAGCCTCGGTCGGGCGCCGGACAATGCGTGGCGGCGCGGCGGCCGGTTGCGAGTCCCGGACGGGCGGGCTCATCGGCGGCGGCGCGGGCCAGCCCGCAGCACGCAGGGGCGGACCGAACGGGTACGACGAACCCGGTTGCTGCGGCGCGGTCCCGGGCGGCCGATTGGCTTCAGAGTCCATCACATCCCTCACACCCGCAGCTGTCCCGCCGAGAAGACGATGCCAGGACTCGCCCCGGCGCACAACAGCAAAACCTCCCACCGATGGTGGTTCGGGACTTGCTTTCCGGCCGCATCGCCGCTTCGCGCACTACCCGCAGCGCCTGCGCCCACTCCACGACAGCGGCCACGCCGGGCAGGCAACCGACGGGGCAACCACAGAAGTGATCACTTACTCCCATCAAGTTATAGATGTTGGCTACTACTGGATGGAACCGCATCGCGGCGAACCTTCATCGCGCGTCGAATGAACTGCCGGAGATGGATTCGAGACAGGCCGCAACCCGCCACGGAACTCTCGATTCGAGAAGGCGTATTCATATGAGCGGTAGTGCGGTCGGCCCATCGAAATTCACGGCCGCCGGACGGTAGACTCCGGCCGCAGGAACAATTGCCGGAGCACTTCCACCCGAGGCGCCGGCAATTCCGGTCAGGAGCAGCGATGACGACGAATACGGTCCGCGGGACGGGCAGGAGAATACAGCTCACCGCGGAACAACTGGTCCCCCGCGACGCCGTCTTCGTCTACGACGAATTCGAACGACATCCGGCCAATATCGTGGCGGCCTACGTCTTCTCCGGAAGCGCTGAGATCACCCGGGCCCAGGTGCGGACGTGGATGCGGGAGCGCCTCGGGTATTCGGCGCTGTTCCACCGGCGCCTCGAACGGGTCCCGGGCGATATCGATCTCCCCTACTGGGTGCCCGACGCCGCATTCGACCTCGACGAGCACGTGACGCTCGAGGAAGCCCGCACCTGGGGCCCGGTGCGCGTCCGGCTGGCCGAGATCGCCGCTACCCGAATGGATCTCACCCGGCCCCCGTGGGAGCTGCACGTCTTCGCCGGGGTGTCGGGCTTTCCCGACGTCCCGGAACCGGTGACGATCGTGGTGTTGAAGTTCCACCACAGCGTGGGCGACGGGGTCGCCACCCGCCGGCTCGAGCAGAAGTTGTTCGGTGCGGGGGCAGACCATCCGCCACTACCCGTTGTCGACCACTCCTGGTCGCCATCCGCGGCTCTGCTGCGGGCGGCGACACTCACCCCGTATCGGATCGGCCGGTTCGTCATCGGTCTGACGCGCACGCGGGCCGCGGCCCGTACTGTCAGCGCACGCGTGGCGGACGGCCTTGTGCACGAACCGATTCCGATGCGTCCGGCGACCCGGTTCAACCGGCGGACAACGGCAGCCCCCACTTTCGGGCTGGTCACGCTGTCGCTGGCGGAGGTCCGCGCGGTGAAAGGCGCCTGCGCCGAACCCATTACGGTCAACGATGTCCTGTTGGCCGTGGTGTCCGGCGCGCTCGCGACGTATCTTGCCGAATGCGACGAGACCCCGCCGACGTCGTTGAGCGCGATGGTGCCGATCTCGATGCGCGGTCTGGCCCCGTGGAATTCGGCGAACCGGCTGTGCCAGATGGCGGTCGACCTGCACACCGATGTCGACGACCCGGTGCAGCGGCTGCGTGCGGTTCATCGCAGCGCGCGGCAGGAGAAGCAGCGCTGGTCCGACGACGCGGTGATCGCCCGCGAGAGCCGCCTACACACCGCACCGGCCTGGTTGCTGCGACTGGCCGGTTGGGCCCGGTCCCAGCGGAACTTCGACGATGTCGACACGGTTCCGCTGACGAACACCACGGTCAGCAACGTCGCACCGGTCGCCGAGCGGCTGGAGTTCCTCGGCGCCCCGATCCGCAGTGTCTTCGGCGTACTCCCGATCATGGACGGTGACGGACTGCGGCACCTGATCACTTCGCAGGGCGACCGGCTCGTCGTCGCCTTCAGCTCGGAGACCGCGATGCTGCCCGATTCCGACCGCTACGCCGAACTTCTGCTGCGGTCGTTCCGAGAGCTGAGCGAGCGTCTGCGCCGAGCGGGCTGAGCGGCGGGCCGAAGGCCGCTCAGTTCGCGCCGATCGCGGCGGCCATCATCGGCCAGGATCTGTGCAGGTCGTCCTGCCAATATCCCCAGGAGTGCGTGCCGGCCGGGTGGAAGTTGTAGGTGATGTCGGTCCGGCCGAGCGCGCGGGTGCGCTCGGCGAGCTTGACCGTGCAGTAGTTGGCCGCCGACTCGATGCCGCCGCCGAGCAGTACCTGATTGGCCAGGATCCGGGAGTCCGCGCGCACGCTGGGATCGGAGAGGGTGTCGTGGCGACCGGGCAGCCCGCTGGCGCTGGAGATGTACATGGGAATGCGCGGCAGCCGGTCCGCGTGCAGATAGGGGTCGTGCTCGCGCCAACCGGCGCCGCCGACCGGCCCCCACATATTCTTCGCGTCGCCCTTACCCAGGCCGACGACGAGGCTGACGAACGACTGTCCGATCGGGTCGCTGGTCATCGCGCAACCGCTGTAGGCCGCCACGCTGCGATACAGCGCCGGCGCCTCGATGGCCAGATCCAGGACCGAGGTGCCGGCCATCGAGATACCGGCCAGCGCATTCGCCCCGGTGGTACCGAACGCCGAATCGACGACGGGCGGAAGCTCTTCGGTGAGGAAGGTCGCCCACTTGTTGCGGCCGTTGTTCTTCAATTTCCGCGCCAGACCGGGATCGTCGTGCTCCCAGTCGGTGTAGTAGCTGAACGCGCCCTCCATCGGAACGACGACGTTGACCTGTTTGTCGGCGAAGAAGTCCGCGGCATCGGTCTGGGCCAGCCAGGTCGCGGCATCCTCGCCACCGCCCGCCCCGTTCAGCAGGTACAGCGTCGGTGCGGGGGTGTGAAAGTCGTTCGCCCGCAACACCTGCAGCGGTATCACGCGATCCATCGACGGCGAGTAGACCTCGATCGTCAGGGCCCGGCCCGGACCGGCCGTTTCGCGCACGATCCGCGCCGGTGACCCCGCCGCCGCCGGCGGCGCCGTGAGAATCCACAGCAGAGCCGCCGCCACCAGATACGCGACCGGATACGCCGTCGCGCGCACGCCGGGAACCTTGCCTACGAACACCATCACACCCCTGGAACACCACTGTGGGGGCACACTCGGCGATTCGAGTGAGCCCCCACGGTCGAAGAACTGATCTACTTGCCGGCAGCCGGCGTGCCGCCACTGAGAGTGATGAGGGCGTTCACAATGGTGGTACCGACCGATCCGGCGCTCTGCGTACCCATTCCCAGAATATCGATGAGCGATCCCATGAATTATCTCCTCAATCTTTCGTGCTCGAATTACTGCGCGCAATTCGAAGTGTGGAAGCGATTTCCTCGCCGATTTACTTGACGATACTTCCGAGCGAACCCAGGAAGGTCTCCCACAGCCCGTCGCCCGCAACCGCGGAACCCAGCGCCGGAATCAAAGCGGTAAGCAAGTCACCCATCGAACCCATCGGTGAATCTCCTTTGTGAGCATGTTCGGTCATCTCTCAGCCGCCGGAATCACGCCTGAGAGTTAACGGTCACCACCGGTACCGGACAGTGACCGAGGCAACATATCAAGCGTCCACTTTTCTAGCAAGCGCCTCCTCTAAAAACGAGGACGCGCCGCCTCCGCCTATAGAGCAAATATTCAGCAATCAAACGAGCGGGTTTACGGCGCGGCAACCGGACCGCAGTCCGAGGGCACCCCTCGATCCCGCGTCGAGTTGCCTTGTTCGGCAACACGTTTCACTTCCAGTCGGAAGTTTCGATCGGCGACCGGAGGGGTACACCCGCATCCACGCGCACCTCCACGAAGACCTTTCGGAGACCCCGGAACCCTTCGTTTCGCTAGGAAAATTCTTCATCCGGACCCGTCCGGAGCCCGGGCGCACCCGGATTCGGACTAATCGGACCTCCCGTGGCCGCTGTCACCGGGACCGGGAGTGGTGTGCGATGATCGTGCCGAAGGGCCCGGTCGGCCGCCGGATTTTCCACTCGGCGGCCAAAGCTGTTCTACCCGTGGGCTTTTCCTGGTCAACAGACCGAGTGCAAGTGCTCGACCCTCGCCGATGCATGCCTGTTCGACCGCTCGTTCGTACGGCGCCGTCGCCCCAGGTTTGCCGCGTCGGTGCGCCGTGACGCCGTCAGACCCATCACGGCCACCGGCCATCGGCCGCAAGTCGGATTCCGATCGATCGTCGAAAGGACTGTGGCACGTGAAATATCCCGCTTCACCCTCGGCCCGCGCGGCAATCTCCGGCTCGTCGGCGGGTTACGACTCGTGACGGCCGCGGACGCGATCCTCGAGCTGACCGACGACTTCTACCAGGACCCGCACGCCGTGTATCGGGAACTGCGGGCACGGGGGCCGATCCACCGCATCCGGCTGGAAGGCGTGCTCGGCTGGCTGGTGGTCGATCACGAGGTCGCCAAGCAGGCTTTCGTCGAACCCGGTATCAGCAAGAAGATCGGATCGCCGGAGGGCCAGGCGGTGCTGGCGCAGAACGGCGCCGCCGAGATGTTCAACGGTGCCATCAACGACAACATGCTCTTCGCCGACCCGCCGCAGCACACTCGATTGCGCAAGCTGGTCACCAAGGCATTCACCGGACGCGCGATTCGGGAATTGGGTCCGCGGATCACGGCGCTCGCGGACGAACTGCTCGACCGGATGTGCGAACAGGAACGCGTCGATCTGCTCGACAGCTACGCCTTTCCCCTTCCGGTCGCGGTGATCTGCGAGCTGCTCGGCGTACCCGACGACGACAAGGACGACTTCCGCGCCTGGACAGCGGTGGTCGTCAACGACTCCGCGCCGATCGAGGAACGCACGGCCGCCGGGATCAGCTTCTTCACGTACATGAACGAGCTGATCGCCGCGCGCACCGACAGTCCGGGGGACGATCTGCTGTCCGAGCTGATCATCGCGAAGTCCGACGGCGACCGGCTCGACCAGAGCGAGCTCATCTCGATGTTGTTGCTGCTGTTGGCCGCCGGACACGAGACGGCGGTCAATCTCATCGGCAACGCAGCCTACGAGATGTTGCGGGACCCGGAGATCGCGCGACGGCTGCGGGCCGAGCCGGACCGCGTACCCGCCTATATCGAGGAGATCCTGCGCTGCCAGGGCCCCGTCCATCTGGCCACCGCGCGCTACACCACCCGGCCGATCACCCTGGGCGGCCAGGACATCGGCGCGGGTGAGTTCATCATGATCTCGCTGGCGGCCGCGAACCGGGATCCGGCCCGATTCGCCGACCCCGATCGGATCGACATCGATCGCGAGGACAATCGGCACATCGCATTCGGCCACGGAATCCACTTCTGTCTCGGCGCCGCGCTGGCCCGGATGGAGGCGACGATCGCCATCACGCGGCTGCTCGACCGGATCCCCGAGCTCACGCTGGATGCCGGACCCGCGGACCTCAGCTGGCGCAAGAGCCTGCTGATCCGAGGTCTCGCCGCATTGCCTGTCAGCCTGGTGCCCGCCGCCGAACCCGAGCTCCAGTTCTCGGCGGTGTGAGCGGTCGACGCCGCATTCGCCGGGGCGGCTCGCCTCGGCGAATGCGTCAGCGTCGGCGCACCACGAGCACCGGGCATTCGGACGACTGCAGCAGGGCATGGCCGGTCGAGCCGAGCAGCATGCCCGCGAATCCGCCACGACCGTGACTGCCGATCACCACCAGCTGGGCGTGCTCCGATTCGGCCGACAGCGCGCGGGCCGGGCGGTCGGCCCACACCACCGGTCGGACATGGACATCCGGATACCTTTCGCGCCAACCGGCCAGACTTTCCGACAGCGCGGCTCGCTCGGACTCACGCAGGGTGTCCCAGCCGGCCACCGCGACCTCGGGCAGGGCGATGTCGCTCCAGGTGTGCAGGGCGATGAGTGGAACCCGCCGCCGCGACGCCTCGTCGAAGGCGACCGCGATCGCGGGCACACTGTTGTCGGTGCCGTCGATACCGACCACCACCGGCTGGGCCGCGGTCACCACATCGGTCGCGGAATTCCCGGGAACGACCGCGACCGGACACTGCGCCCGCTGCACGACCGCCGAGCTCACCGAACCCAGCAGGGCCCGCCGCACGGCCCCGCGACCGCGGCTGCCGACGACCAGCCGGTGGGCTCGTTTCGAACGGTCGATCAGGGTCGGGATGATCGGATCGAACACCAACTGGGCATCGACCTCGAGGGGGCCCGGCACCAGCTGCGCGATCCGGCGCGCTTCGGCGACGATGCGCTCGCCGTCCGCGCGCACCCAGTCGGCGCTGCCGGTCCACATCTCCGAGCCGAATCCGGTGGGCAGCGTCGCCGAGGTGACGATATCGAGGCGCCGGCCGTGTAGTACCGCATCGACGGCGGCCCACACCACGGCCTGATTCGAGATCTCCGAGCCGTCCGCTCCGACCACGATGGGCCCCGGCTCGTCGTCCGGGCGATGGTCGACTGGTTCGTCGGTCATACAGGACTCCACTTTCGTCGCGGTCGACGGACTTCGCGCCGACGCCGATGACACGCCGCGCGAGGGGGATCGTCGGATCGGATGAGCAGGGTCGTTTCGATCTATGGCGGTGGGCGCGATCGTCTCAGGCAGCCGGAACCAGCACAACCCGACTCAGCAAATTGACAGCATACTGTGATGCTGCTCGCCGGAGCCTCGGCTCGACCGGCACCGGAACTTCCCGAAGGTCGGCAGAGTAGTTGAGCCCCAAGAGTTCCGGCGGCCGGTTTCATCACCGGCTACCCGGCTATCTTGGTCGTATGGCCTGCGCATCGAATCGGAGCAGCACCTCCCGCAACCGGCCGGCGTGGTGGCGTGCCTCGCTGGCGATCGCCGCGTCCCTGGCCGCGATCACCGCCTCGGCGGTCACGGCGAGCGCGGATACGGCCGAAGTTCCGGATGGGCTCGCCTTCTACGAGGCTCCCGCCGACGCCGTCGCCGGACCGCACGGTTCGGTGATCCGGGCGCGGACGATCACCGGCGAGCCCGGACTCTCCGGGGCGCGAAACCTGCTGGTGCTGTATCGATCGGTCGATCTGCAGGGGCGGCCGGTCGCGGTATCGGGGACCGTCGCGGTTCCCGGGGGCACCCCGCCCCCGGGCGGTTGGCCACTGATCTCGTGGGCGCACGGCACCACCGGGGTTGCCGACGATTGCGCACCCTCCCGCGATACCGGCCCCGACTATCCGGCCCACGACTACACCACGCTGGTACGCGGAATACAGCAACGGTGGCTCGCGGCGGGATATGCCGTGGCGCAAACCGACTATCAGGGGTTGGGGACGCCCGGCCCGCACGGTTATCTGATCGGCACCACCGAGGCGCGGGCGGTCGCCGATATCGCCCTGGCAGCCCACGAACTGGATGATTCGATCGGCCGGCGATGGGTGGCGATCGGCCATTCCCAGGGTGGTCAGGCGGCTGTTTTCACCGATGCGCAAGCACGAGCCTGGGCGCCCGGTCTGGATCTGCGCGGTGCCGTGGCGCTGGCTCCGGCCTCGCAGACCGCGGTCGGGGTCGGCGCGCAGCGACTGGCGAGTCTGGTCGGCGTGAACGGTCCCTTCGCGGGCGCGACCGCCTTCGTCCCGCTCCTGATTCGCGGTGCGCAAACCGTCGATCCTCTGGATCCGGCACGATTTCTGACCCCTCGCGCCCTGGCTCTGCTGCCCGCCGCCGATACCGACTGCATCGGCGCCCTGCGCGCCCCGCAGAGCTGGGGCGGCCTGCCCGGAGACGGCGTATTCGCCCCGGCCGGCGACGTGTCGCCATTGCTTCGGGTGCTCGCGGACAACGATCCGAGTCCATTGCACCTCGACGCGCCGCTACTGGTCGTGCAGGGCGGCGCCGATACGACGGTGCCACCGGTCGCGACCGATGCGATGGTCGCGCGCATGCGCGCCACTGAGCAGCCGATCGACTACCGCACCTACCCCGGGGCCGACCATCGCGGTGTCCTCGACGCCTCCTACTCCGATGCGCTCGCCTGGGTCGACGCCCGCTTCGGTCGGTGAATCACACGCAACCGGTTATCCGGCTGCCGGAATTCGTTCGAGCACTCCGTCCCCGAAAAGGTCGTACAGCGGCAGGGTTTCCAGGTGGACGTATCCGATGTGGCAGTCGCAGGTTCGCAGTGGGCAGGGTCGCGGGCGCAGGGCGGCCCGGTAGGAGCCGTCGTACAGATTGCCGAGCTCGGTCCGGACGAAATGACAGCGCCGCACCGTGCCCGCGCCGTCCACCGAGATGACGGATTCTCCGGTGCGGCAGGCGAATCCGCCGGAGCGATGGGGGTATCGGCTGAAACCGAAGTGCGGGTCCAGCTCGGTCCAGCGGGCGGCCTCGGCATCGGAGAGTTCGTGTCCCTCGGGAGCGTTGATCCACAGGTAGACGTGCTCGGGGAGATCGGCGCGGAGCCGGCGCGCCGGTTCGTAATGGTCGGGCAGCCCGACCACGCCCACACTGAACCGGATGCCGCGACGGGACAGATCCACGCATTTGGCGAGGAAGCGATCGTACGGTGTCTGACCGGGATGGTAGGTGCACCACAGCGCCACCACCGTGGGGTCGGCGTCGGCGAGCCAATCGGTACGGCAGCTCAGATTGGTCTGGATCGCGACCCGCCGAACGGCTGGCACCTGGGACAGCCGCACCAAGGCCTGCCGATACCACGACCGCACCAGGCCCTCACCCCACGGCGTGAACAGGATCGAGAGCCGATCCTCCTGTTGCTCCGTCGCCCATCCCACGAACCGCTCCAGCGCGGCCCGGTCGGCCCGCAGCTGGGTCCGGCTGTCCCGCCGTTTGGCGAAAGGGCAATAGGGACAGTCGAAATCACACGAGGCCAGCGGACCCCGGTACAGAATGCTCAGCTCCATCGACGCTCCGTTTCAGCGCGGTTCGTAGGCCGCCATGGCCGCGCGCACCGCGGGTGAGAACAATCGCGGGCCCACCGCATCGGAATAGGCCAGCCCGTCCGGGCTCAGTCGCAACCGGTCCGGGCCGGCGCCGGGATCGAGCCAGCCGCGGCGCTCGAACTCGTCGAGTTCGGTGCGAAAGTGCGCGGCCGGCTCGGCACCGAACCGACGGCGATAGGCGCCGATATCCATCCCTTCGGCCTGTAGCAGTGATTGCAGTAGGTGACGCCGCCGGGCCTCGTCGACATCGATCGGATACCCGACCTGCGGATGGCCGAAATCCCTTGTCCGCGTGTAGGTGTCGATGATGCTCCGCACCTCACGCACCCCGACCGCGTAGTCGAACGAATAATGCAGTCCGGCGGTGTAGGACCGCGCACCACAGCCGAGTCCGACCATGCCGTCGGTCTGGCAGGCGTAGTCGGCGAATTCCGACCCGGGAACGTCGTGCCGAGCGCCGCCGCTCCGGAACATCCGCATCGAAACCTGTTCGTAGCCGTTGGCCCGCAGATGATCACGTCCCGCCGCGTACAGTCGCAGCCGCTGCGCGTCCCACTCGGCGTCGGCGCTGTCGGCCGCACCCGCCAACCCGGTCAGCGGTCGCACGTACAGCGGGTACAGGTACAACTCCTCCGGGCGCCAGGCCAGCGCCGCGTCCAGCGAGGCGCGCCAACTCCGTTCGGTCTGGCCGTCGATGCCGTAGATCAGATCGATGTTGAGGATCGGCACTCCCGCCGCTCGAATCCGTCCCAGCGCGGCCTCCACCTCCCCGCGTCGCTGCGGCCGCACCGCGGCTCTCGCCTCGGACTCGACGAAACTCTGCACGCCGATGCTGATCCGGGTGGCGCCGCGCTCGGCCAGCACGCCCAGCCGGTCGGCAGTGGCGGTGCCCGGCGATGTCTCGACCGACAGCGGCACCGCCCGCAGATCGGCGCCCATGCGCTTCTCGGCGATATCGCACAATCGCTCGAGTTCCGCGGCGGTCAGGTAGGTCGGGGTGCCCCCGCCGAACGCCGCGGCGGCGAATCGAACCGGCCGGTCCCCCAGCGCGTTCCGTACTGCGATCGCCTGCCGTTCGAGCGCGTCGAGGTAACGGCCGGTCAGATCGTCGGGTGCGCCGATCCGCGTGAACAGATTGCAGAAACCGCAACGGAATTCGCAGAACGGGATGTGCGCGTACAGCGAGAGCGCGTCGACCGGTTCGTCGGCCCACACCGTTCGTAGACTGCGCGGGTCGGCGAGTGGCCGATAGGCGGTCTTGTGGGGATAGCCGTAGACGTAGCTCTGATACGGCCGGGGTAGCTCCGTCATGCGGTCGCCTCGAGGAAGAAGTGCGCATAGGGCACCGTCCACACCGATTCGTGCCCGAGCCGATGCCCGGTGAACCCGTCGTCACCGTAGGCGGTTCCGTGGTCGGAGCACAGGATCACGAAGCACCGCCGCCGACCGCGCACCGCCGCGAACAACCGGCCGATTTCGCGATCCACGTATTCCAACGCGGCGGCGTGGGTTTCGCGGGTGTCGCCGGTCTCGGGAGCCGCGCCACGCAGATGGAACCAATTGGGCTGATGCAACGCCGAGACGTTCACGAACAGGAACAACCGTTGTTCGGGTTCGATCCCCGCGACCACCCGTTCCGCACAGTCGATCTGCGCCGCCAACGATGCGGGCGCGGCCACCGAGAACTCCGGCTCCCAGTAGCTGTCCTGGAACAGTCCCGGCAGCACATTGCCCAGCGCCGCGCGTTTGTTGAAGAAACCGACGCCACCGATGCACACCGTGCGATATCCGACCGTCGCCAGGCCGGTGACCAGGTCGGGGCTGTCGTAGACGAAGGTGTGCGGCGCGGTCGTTTCGCTGCCCTCGAAGCGCGCGGCGAACAATCGCGGATGGGGGCCCGGGGTGGCCGGGGTAGGCAGGAATCCCGCGAAGATCGCCTGATGTGAGGCGTAGGTGAAACTGCCCGGCGCATGGCGCTTTTCCCAACGGCCGCCCGGAAGATGCCGGACCAGGTTCGGAGTCCGCCCGGCCGCCGCGAGTTCGGCTGCCACGTCGTAACGCAACGTATCGAGGGTGACGAGCAGGATGTCGTCACGGCCGACGACCTCGTTCATGTCCGGGGCCGATTGCGCATCGGTCGCCGGCTCACGCGTGGGCACGTCGCTCACCTCCCCTGTTCGGCCGGCTCCGCCGGATGGCCGCCACCTGCGCGTCGTAGGTGTCGCCGGTAGCTCCGCTCCCCACGAGCGCGGGCAGCCCGGGCAGCAGGTCACCGAACGCGTTCACCTCGCCGACCACGAAGCGGCGCCAACCGATACCGGGCAACACATCGACGCCCACCCGCGAAAAGCGCGGGAAACAGGCCGCCGCCCGTTCGGCCGTCGCGAGGACGTCGTCGAACCGGCCGCCCGCGGATTCGATTACCGCGCGGGCAGTGTCGAGATCTCCGCGCGCGCCGCCCAGGTGCAGGTTCGTCATCGGGCCGGCACCGGTCCGGACCACGGCATGGGTGGCGCGCCCGGCGATCACGACGATGCGCAGATCGGCGCTGCGCCCGTGCTGGGCCGCCTTGGGATGCCAGCGTTCGATGTGCAGACCGTCGGGGGCCAGGGTGTCGACGATCGTGGCGATCTCGGACTCGGCGCGGTACCGGCACAGCCGCAGCGAGTTGTACAGGCGTCCGCCGTCGAGTTGGACCGAGGTGGTGGCCTGAATCCGGCCGGGCCCGGCGCAGTGCAGGGCCAGCACACCGGAGGCAGAGGAGCCGTGTGCGAGTTTGACGAAGGCCCGGCGCAGCCCCGATGCGGCCAGCAGCTCCCGCACCTGTGACCAGCCACCGGCGATCGGTCCCGTCATCGCCGACGTGGGCGAAAACGGCACCGGCACACCGGCTCCCAGCAACCGCGCGTGACAGGTCCGCTTGTCGAACAGAACCGCCAGATCGTCCGGATGATCGAGCAGTTCCGCGCCGCCCGCGTGCACCCGTGTCGCGAGGACGCCGGCCGCGGCGACGAACCGGCGGTACCAGCGCGCTGTTCCCTCTACCCGCGTCGGGTCGGCGACACCGCGGAGCAACCGGTCGAGTGCGGCATCCTCACCGGGCGAATCGCATCGCACCAGCTCGCCCGCCTCGAAATACGCTCGCCCGCAGACGATGTCACGCCATCCGACGACGCGCGCGGCCGGCGCACCGGCCCGGCGCAGTGCGTCCTGGAACAGCCGCACCCGGCGATTGCCCGGAACGCCGACCACCACCAGGCTCGGCAGCGCGGTGCTCATTCGGCCACAGCGGTGTAGCGCTCACCGCGCTCACCGCTGTCCTCGTACTCCGAGAGATCCACTTCGACCCCGGGCAGAGCGGCCAGCAACCGATCGCGCATCGGTTCACCGATGAAATTGTGGTGCAGGTCCAGGGTCGTCAGATGGGTCAGCGGCTGCCCGTCGAGCAGGGCTTCGACCCCTTCGTCGCCCAGGGTTCCCATGGACAGATCCAGCGTCGTCAGCTGCGCGACGATCGGTGCGGACGCCACCGCCGCCGCGATCTCGTCCTGAATCTCGCTGTTGCGCAGGGCCAATGAACGCAGCGCCGGCAATCCGGTCCCCCGCAGCAGCGGCTCCATATCCGCCACCGTCGCGTTCCCGCCGTACCAGGACGTCCCGAGCCAGATGTCGAGGTGTTCCAATGCCGGAAAGTCACCGGCGGCGATCCCCCGCACCACGGCGCCGTCCAGGCCGCCGGTCTGCACGATCAGCCGGCGCAGGGTGGTGTGGGTGATCGGTTCGAAGACCAGGCCTTCGCCGCCGCGCACACCGAATTCCTCGAGCCGGTCGAAGGTCCGGAGCAACGGCGTCACATTCGACTGCTGGATCCAGGAGATCTCGCTCTCCTCGAAGGTGACGTCGGCCAGGAACAGTGCGCGCAACCCGGTCAGCCGGTCACGCGCCGCCAGCAGCTCCTCGACCACCGATTCCGAACTCTCGTCGTACATCTCGCCCCAGGTGCCGATCACCAGGGCCCGAACCCCGGCGCTGTCCACGGCCGCCAGGAACCGGGCGAAGGCCTGCGACCAGCTCTCGTCGGAGTCCCCGTACGGATCGACGGCGATGCGCCAGGCGACCTCGCCGGCGCCGGGCAGCTCACCCTCGTGGCCGGGGTCGGGAAAGGCGAAAACCGGCAAGCCGTGCCAGGTTTCGAGGTGGTCGGAAACGGTCATGTCGGCAGCTTTCCTGGCGTAGTCGTCGATGCGGTGCCAGCAGTTTGTATCAGGCGGCACCGACATCCGGGCGCCCGGCCGCAGCGATCCGCGGCGCGGCCGAATCTGTCGGTCCCCCCGGCTATCTTCGGCGGCACGGTCGACGTGACGGGCGTCGGCACAGGAGGGAATGTCATGTTTCGACAGGGAGATGTGCTGCTCGTGCCGGTGGCCGAGGAATCGATTCCGCCGGCCGTGCTCGGCGCGCCGGGCGAGCCACGGGATGCCCGCGGCCGGATGGTGCTGGCGCTCGGCGAGGTAACCGGGCACGCCCATGCCTCGTCCGCCCCGGGACGGCTGATTCGCACCGGCGGTGACGGCGCGATGCTGCACCTCCCCGAGGGTGGACGCCTGGTGCACGAGGAGCATGCGGCGATTCCGCTGCCGAGCGGCTGGTACCGCGTGGTGCGCCAACGCGAGTACCTGCCGGGCGCGGTACGCGTGGTGGCGGACTGACGATGGGAGATGGTGCTGTGCAGCGGGTTTCACGTTTCGTCCCGGGCGACCTCGCCGATTGGCGGTCCGTCGCCACTGCGGTGGGCCCGGCCGACCGGTCGGCGGCCGAGGACGGAGTGCGGACGGCCTACACCGAGGCCGGTCTGCCGGAACCGGAGCGGATCGTCTGGGTCGAATCACCGCGTGCGGCGGTGACCGCGGTCCGAGCCCTCGCCGACCCGGGCGCGTCGGTGCGCGAACGGATTCGGACCGCGCCCTGGGCCGCCGAGCGACAGCGGGTAGTCGATGCCGTAGGCGCCGACGGCTGGTCCGCACACTGGCTGGCCACCGGAGCCCCGCTCTGGAAGCCGGTGCGCGCCTTGGTCGACCGGCTGCGCGAGGCGGTGGTGGAGTCGTCGGTGACCGTCGACCGAGAGGAGCGGAGCGCACGGATCGTCGCCGAGCGTGAGGTCCGCGGGGTCCTGCTCGACGCGGTGCTCGGCCAGCACGACGCCCCGTGGCTGGCCGCCTTCGACGATGCCGAGAGCCGGCTGACCGGTCTTGCCGCGGTGGCTCGGCAGGCCGGATGGTGGTGGCCCTACGAACGCGTCACGGTGATCGCCGAGCGGCCGCTGCGACTGTGCCGCGACGAGGCGGGTCGGCTCCACAGCGACGACGGCCCCGCCGTCGCGTTCATCGACGGCTTCGCGCTGCATGCCTGGCGCGGCATGCCGGTACCGGCCGGCTTCTTCACCGAGCTCGGCGCCCTCACCCCCGAACGCATCCGGGCGGAGGAGAATGCCGAATTGCGCCGGGTCCTGCTCGAGCATTACGGCTACGACCGGTATCTCACCGAATCCGGAGCCGAGCCGGTGCACCGCGACGATGCCGGAATCCTCTGGCGCATACCACTTTCCGACGACGAGGATGTCGTCATGGTCGAGGTTGTCAATTCCACCCCGGAGCCCGACGGTACCCACCGCACCTATTGGCTGCGGGTGCCGCCGAGCACCACCACGGCGACCGCCGGTGTGGCCTGGACGTTCGGCCTGTCCGAGTCGGAGTACCGGCCGCTGCAGCAGACCTGATCACTGTCCGGGATAGATCTCTCGCATCGCGGTGCCCATGAGTGCCACCGCTCGCTTCCGGGGCAGCAGACGCGACAGCAGAATTCCGTTGCGCCGGTTGGCGCGGCCGGGGATCACCGAGGGCTGTTTGCCGAGCGCTGCCAGGCCCTCGGCCACGACCGGGGCGACCGGCATCACCTTCGGAGCGTTACGGACCGGGCGCGGCGCGTCGGCCCGGTACCCGGGCGTATCGGTCGGGCCCGGGACGACGGCGACCACGTCGACACCGTGCGGTCGCCATTCGTCCCACAGGGTTTCGGCGAGATTCAGCGTGAATGCCTTGGTCGCCGCGTACGACCCGTACATGGGAGTGCCGAGTAGACCGGACATGGAGCTGAGCAGGACCACCCCACCGCGGCCACGCTCGATCATCGGCGGGACGAACCGGTGCAGAACCGTCATCATGGCCGAGATGTTGACGTCGACCACTCGCCGATGCCGTTCGAGCGGGACGTCCAGCCACATTCCGCAGATCGACAGCCCCGCGTTGTAGACGACCAGTCCGAGTTCGACATCCTCGACCAGCAGCGCCACCGAGTCGAGGACGTCCGGCGCGGTGATGTCGCCGGTGACGGCGTGGGTGCGGATGCCGTGGCGCTGCGTCAGATCCGTGGCGAGCGTGTCGAGTTCGTCCTTCTCGAGCGCGACCATGATCAGGTTCAGACCGCGCTCGGCGAGCTGTCGGCAGAACTCGGCTCCCAGCCCCACCGCCGCGCCGACCACCAGCGCCCACGGCCCGTACCGCTGCGGAAAGCTCATCTGTTGTCTCCTCGACCGGATCAGAAATGAATGCGAGTGGGATCATCGCATCCGGCGGACGACACCGCCTCTCCTCCGATGCCGGGTTCACCAGCGGTTGCGCGCCTCCTCGGCCCAGCCGGTCAGATCCTCCAGCTCGATCCAGGCACCCTCGTCGGTGCGGGCCCGGCCGCTGAAATGTCCGAAGCACTGATGCGTGTCGTTGGCCAGAATGCCCAGGGCGGTGCGGGATTCGCGGATGTGGAAGGGCGTGAACACGACATCGACGCGCGGGCCGGCGATCCGCCACGGACGCATCCAGTCGTCGCGGTCGTACTCCCAGTCGAGGTCGTCCCCGATCTTGTGCAGTCGCCCCCGGACGAACAGCGCGTTCTCGGTGGACCCGGTGCCGTCGGTCCACCGTCCACCGAGCTGAATCGCGAGCCCCGGGGCACATCCGGCCGCCCAGTTCCAGGCGATCGAGTAGGGCCATTTCCCCCGGCCGTGATCGAGGACCGCGAATCCGTCCGCGATCACATGGGCCACACCGTCCACGGTGAGCGTGCCGGAGACCGGACGGCCGAGGTCCTTCACGGTGTACTGGAATCGCTTCGCACTCCACGGCACCACCACGCCGAGCGATTCGTGCCCGGTCGGCGCGTCGACCCGCAGATCGATATCGATCCGTGGTGTGGCCGCGCGGATGCTGGTGCCGCCCGGATCGTTGTGCAGCTCGATCACGAGCTCTCCGGTATGCCCGGACGCGGCGCCGACCCCACTGCGCTCGGGCAGGTACACCCCGCGCCCCAGTGGCGTCACGACGTCCTTGACGATCTCGGTGCCGTTCCGCCGATCGAGCAGGTAGATCCCGTGCAGCCCGGCGTAGTCCAGCGACGTCAGCACGATGCCGATGATGTGGTCGGGGGTGACTATCCCCCAGTACTCCCACCGTTTGGTCCGCCCCCAGCCGCGCAGGTTCGCACGATGCAGTGGCCGCCGGGTCCAACCCACCGCGTCCGGATTCAGCCGCCCCCGGTGCGTACACAGATCGACCTCTTCGGTGATCTCCCGTTCCGTGGTCGCACCCTCGGCCATCGCGGCCCTCCTCAGCTCCTGCTCGCCCGGTTGCACACTCGATAACTGCGAGTATGCTCATTAATGAGCCTACTCATTTTTCTGACGGGATGGGAGGTGTTCCGATGACCGTTCCCGTCGAGCCCGGGCAGGTGGGCCGCCGCGCCCGGAATATGCGCGATAAGCAGACCCGCATCTTCGATGCGGCGGCACAGCTGTTTGCCGAGCGCGGGTTCGCGGCGGTCACCACCCAGCAGATCTCCGACCGCGCCGATATCGCCGCGGGCACCCTGTTCCGCTACGCCTCGTCCAAGGGCCAGCTGCTGTTGATGGTCTACAACGAGGATTTCCGCGCGGCCCTCGAGTCGGGGGAACGGCACGCTCGCGCCGTCGCCGACCCGGTGGCCGCGATCACGGCACTGGTGCGCCCGATTGTGTCGGCGGCCGCGCGAAATACCGAGAACACCATTGCCTACCAGCGAGAACTCTTGTTCGGCCCGCCCACCGAGAGCTATCGGCGCCAGGGTCTGGCGCTGGTGGCCCGGATGGAGGAGGACCTGGCCGACATCCTCGTCGCCGCGGCGGGCGGCCGGGCCACGACGCCCGAGCTGCGCGAGTCGGCGCGCGTGGCCGGCCGCGCCATCTTCGCGGTCGTGCACATGGCGCTGGTACGCCCGGCGACGGGCGTCGACCCGCACCACGATCCGGTCGCCGACCTGCATCTGCAGATCGCACAGCTCGTCGCCGGATTCCTGAGTACCTCGGCAGCGGGGAAGGGCTCGTAATTCGCTGTTGCTCAACCTATCTCGCTTCACAACCTCGAGCGGACCGTGGTCCGCAGAACGGAGTACACGATGACCACCATTCGCAAGGTGACCGTCCTCGGAACCGGAGTTCTCGGTTCGCAGATCGCCTTCCAGACCGCGTTCCGTGGTTTCGAGGTGACCGCCTACGACATCAGCGAGGAAGCCCTGGCCGCCGCGCGCGACCGCTTCGACAAGCTGGCGGCCACCTACCGGGAACAGGTCGAGGGGGCGGGAGACGGCAAGGCCGAGGCGACCGCCGCCGGCATCACCCGCACCGCCGATCTGGCCGAAGCCGCGCGCGAGGCGGATCTGATCATCGAGGCGGTGCCCGAGGTGCTGTCGATCAAGCAGGACACCTATCGCAAGCTCGGTGAGCTCGCGCCGGAGCACACCATCTTCGCCACCAACTCCTCCACCCTGCTGCCCAGCGATATCAAGGACTCCACCGGCCGGCCGGACCGTTTCCTGGCGCTGCATTTCGCCAACCAGGTCTGGCATTTCAACACCGCCGAGGTGATGGGCACCACCGAAACCGACCCGCAGGTGTATCAGGCCGTGGTCGAATTCGCCCGCGCGATCGGAATGGTGCCGATCGAATTGCACAAGGAGAAGGCCGGTTACGTCCTCAACTCCCTGCTGGTGCCGTTCCTCAACTCTGCGATGGCCCTCGCGGCCGGCGGTTACGCGGAACCGCAGGCCATCGACGAAACCTGGCGCATCGGCACCGGCGCACCGGCCGGCCCGTTCCAGATCCTCGATATCGTCGGCCTCACCACGCCGTACAACATCCTGGTCAACAGCGGTGAGGACGGTAAGAAGCTGGCGGACTGGCTGAAAGCGGAATACATCGACAAGGGCAAGCTCGGCCTCGCCAGCGGTGAGGGCTTCTACCGCTACAACGCCTGATCGGCTGCCGGATGACGCCGTCGGCCGGTCACGCGGTTTCGTCCGGCCCGAGCTTCCCGCCTGCGCGCGCGAAGGTCGACAACAACTCGCGGGCCTGCGGGCCGCCGTCGAGCAGGCGGCCCGCACGGCGCGCGATCCGCCAGCCGTCGGCGGTCCGGCGGAGTTCGAGCCGATGCACACTCGCTCGCAGTACCTCGTATCGTTCCGACTCGCGGTGCACCAGTAGCGATTCGAAGATCGCGAGCGCGTCGTCGCCGGAGATCTCGATGCGTGCGGGTCCCTGGAAATGCGCCGAACCGCCGGCGATCAGCGTGCGGTGGGCGGTCGAGTTCACCATCGACCGCACTTCCTCCCGGCCTCGCATCTGCCAGCCCTCGACCTCGTATTCACCGTCGGCACACCACAATTCGGCGGTCGCATCGGCCGCTCCGGCATCGACCAGTGGCCCGTAGGAGGCGATCAGGCGCATGATCGCCAGTTCGTCCTCGATGCGGCGCAGTCGCCGCAGCACCTCCGTCAGGTCGTCGGCCGTCATCACACTCTCCAGGTTCGGCTCGCGGTCGCCGGTCGTCCGCGTTCGGTCATCGCTGCACCAACTCCGCCAGGGCGGCGAGTTGTTCGCAGTAGTGGTCGGCCGACCGCGCGGCCACGGCACAGCCGGCCACCGTGGC
>NZ_BAGM01000100.1 GCF_000308855.1 Nocardia veterana NBRC 100344
TGACCATGGCAGAACAACGCGTCGGCATCATCGGCGCCGGCATCGTCGGGCTGGCGATCGCCCGGGAACTGACCCGCCGCCGGCCCGGCGCCCGAGTGATCGTGGTGGACAAGGAGGATCGGGTCGCGGCCCACCAGACCGGCCACAACTCCGGGGTCGTGCATGCCGGAATCTATTACGCGCCGGGCTCTTCGAAGGCCATCCTGTGCGCTCGGGGCCGGATGCTGCTCCGCGATTACTGTGCCGAGAAACAGGTGCCCTACGACGAGGTCGGCAAGTTGGTCGTCGCGATCACCCCGGACGATGTCGTGCGCATGGACGCGCTGGCCGAACGGGCCGAGGCGAACGGCGTCCCGGGGTTGCGGCGAGTGGACGCCGCCGGAATCCGCGAGATCGAACCGCACGCGGCCGGATTGGCGGCGCTGTATTCCCCGCACACCGCGATCACCGATTTCGAACGGGTAGCACGGGCTTTCGCCGACGACGTCACCGCTGCCGGCGGTGCGATCCGCCTGTCGTTCCCGGTCACCGCGATCCGCCGCACGACCGCGGGCATCGAAATCGGTTCGCCGGACGACACGGTGGTGGTGGATCGGCTGATCGTCTGTGCCGGGCTGCACAGTGATGCGGTATCCGGTCTGGCCGGCGACCGGCCCGGGCCGCGGATCGTTCCGTTCCGGGGAGAGTACATGCTGATCAAACCGGAGAAGAAGGATATGGTCCGCGGGCTGATCTATCCCGTTCCGGACCCTCGCTATCCGTTTCTCGGCGTTCACTTCACTCGCCGCGTCAACGGTGAGGTCGAGGTCGGGCCGAATGCGGTGCTCGCCCTGGCCCGGGAAGGTTACCGGCGCTCGGCGGTCTCCGGCTCGGATCTGCGGATGCTCGCCGGCTGGCCGGGAACCTGGCGGATGGCCCGGCGGCATTGGCGCACCGGAGTGCGGGAGATGGTCGGGTCGCTGTCGGCCCGCGCGTATATGGCGACCGCGCAACGGTATGTGCCCGATATCGGGGTGGCCGACGTGTTCCGGGCGGCCGCCGGGGTGCGCGCGCAGGCCGTCGATGCCGACGGCAGTCTCGTCGACGATTTCCGCATTCACCGGCTCGGGCCGATCACCGCCGTTCGCAACGCACCGTCCCCCGCCGCCACCTCGAGTATGGCCATCGCCGAATACGTGCTCGACACCATCGACGATCAGTAGGGGGCAGCCGCCCGTCAGGACTCCGCGGGCCGGTCGGGCACATCCGCGTCGGCGCCGGAGCTCGGCGGTTCGGCCTCGGTGAGCTCGCGGACCGGACGCAGCACCACCCACAGCAGGAAGGCCGCGGCCGCCGCCAGCATCCCCACCCCGGCCCAGAGGTTGATGTTCCAGCCGCCGGTCCGGACCCGGTCGGCCGCGGTGTCGTGGACGAGGGCGGTGACGACGAGGACGAGACCGTAGCACCCGAGCAGGGCGCCGACGATGGTGCGGATATCGAAAAGCATGGCGTCACTTCCTCATCCGACGAAAACATTCAGCGCGATCACGATGACCAGCGCGATTCCGGCCAGCAGTACCGGCCGCTGGTACCACGGCAGGGTCGCGGCCTCGGGATCGGTGAGCTGGGCCTTCGGCGTCTCCGAGTAGACGAGCCCGACGAGTTCCGCCGCGGGTTTGGGCGCCGTCCACAGACTCACCACGATGCTGAGCACGATGTCGACGACGAAGGCCACACCCGCGGCGACGAAACTCGCCCCCTGCCCGGACAGATGGAACACCTCGGTCTTGTTCAGGACGAAAATCACTATCGCACTGAGGGTTCCGAATACCAGCCCGACCCAGCCGGCGGTCGCGGTCATCCGCTTCCAGAACATGCCGAGGATGAAGGTCGCGAACAGCGGCGCGTTGAAGAACGAGAACAGCGTCTGCAGATAATCCATCATGTTCGAGAAACTGCCGGCGATGAACGCGGTACCGATCGCGATGGCGGTGGCGCCGACCGTGGCGAGGCGGCCGACGGTCAGGTAGTAGCCGTCGGGTTTGTCCTTCACCACGTACTGCTGCCACAGGTCGTAGCTGAACACGGTGTTGAACGCGGAGATATTGGCCGCCATCCCGGCCATGAAGGCGGCGAGCAGACCGGCCAGGCCGACGCCCAGCAACCCGTTCGGCAGCACCTCTTTCATCAGGTAGAGCAGTGCCTGGTTGTAGGTCGCATCGCCGCTTCCGGTCGCCTTCAGCTCGGCGATCTGGGGAATCAGCAGGGCGGCGACCATACCCGGCACGACCACGATGAACGGGATGAACATCTTCGGATAGGCGCCGATGATCGGGGTGCGGCGAGCGGCGGAGATCGAATGCGTGGCCAGCGCGCGCTGCACCTCGACGAAATTCGTTGTCCAGTAGCCGAAGGACAACACGAACCCCAGACCGAGCACGATGCCCGTCACCGACAGGATGTTGTTCGAGAAACCGCTGAGTTCGTTGCCCGGCCAGGAGTGCCACTGTTCGGAACCGTCGGGCTGGGCGGTCACCTTGTCCTTCAAACCACCCACACCGCCGATGCGATGCAGGCCCACCAGGGTCAGCGGCAGCAGCGCGGCGACGATGACGAAGAACTGCAGTACCTCGTTGTAGATCGCGGCCGACAGACCGCCGAGGGTGATGTAGGACAACACGATCACCGCGGCCACGATCACCGACACCCACAGGGGCCAGCCGAGCAGGACGTTGACGATCGACCCGAGCAGATACAGATTGACCCCGGCGATCAGCACCTGCGCCAGCGCGAAGCTCACGGCATTGACCAGATGCGCCCCGGTGCCGAAGCGCCGCCGCATGAATTCCGGCACGCTGCGCACCTTGGAGCCGTAGTAGAACGGCATCATGACCACGCCCAGGAACAGCATCGCGGGCACGGCGCCGATCCAGAAGTAATGCATCGTCGGCATGCCGTATTCCGCGCCGTTGGCCGACATGCCCATGATCTCGACCGCACCGAGATTGGCCGATATGAACGCCAGGCCGGTCACCCAGGCCGGCAGCGATCGACCGGACAGGAAGAAATCGATGCTGGACGAGACCCGGGCGCGGGCCATCAGACCGATGCCCAGGACGAAGACGAAATAGATGGCCACCAGGGCGTAGTCGACGGGCGCGGCATCCAGGCGGAGCTGATCGGCAGCCTCGACCACCGCCGCCGAACCGAACTGCCGCAGTGGCTGAGCAACGGGCTGCATACGGATCTCCTGTCGGACGAACCAGCGGTGACCAGGTCGCGGTGTGCCCGGATAGTAGCGCGCGACAGCGCATCTCAGGGGGCAGTCGGTTCCCCCCGCGCGGCGCGCGGCGATCGGGTCCGGCATGGTCGACAGGGCAATTCAACGAAAGTCAGGCCTCCAAAATGCAACACTGGTGGCCCCGGGAAGGATCGGACGATAGATGATCACGACACACACTCCGCTCGGCTCGCTCGGCCGTCGCGATCGTGACCACGACGAATCCGCAGCGCTGACCATCGAAGTCGGAACCGCGACCGGGACCGGCGCGACGGAGATCGCCGCCTTCGACGCCGCCCTGCGTGAACTCGGTGTGGGAGAGGCGAATCTGGTCCGATTATCGTCGGTGATCCCGCCCCGGGCACGGATACAGCGCACACCGCGGGTGCGCCGGCGGATCGGCTGGGGCGACCGCCTCTACTGCGTCTACGCACTCGCCCACACCCGCACACCCGACACCACCGCGGCCGCCGGCATCGGCTGGGCATTGCGCGCCGACGGTTCCGGCGCCGGCCTGTTCGTCGAGCACGTCGCCGAAACCCCGGCACAGGTCGAGGATCTCATCCATGCCAGTCTGGCCGAGATGACCGCCGCCCGGCCGGGGCGCTTCGGCCCGGTGCACAGCGCGACCATCCAGACCCGGTCCGACGGCCGCTCCGCATGCGCCCTGGCACTGGCCGCGTACGAGGCCACGGGATGGGGGCGCCCGGCGTGAGCGGAGAAGGCCCGGCGGCGGCAGCGTGCGTCACCACGGAGGGCCCGGCGGCGGCCGGGCGGGGCAGTGCGTACGCCGGCGTGGTGGTCACGGTCGAATCGGTGATCGCGCGGGCCGAGATCGAGGTGTTCCACACCCTCTACGAGCAGGCCTTCGGACCGCTTCGATCACGCGCGATCGCACGGCAAGTACTGCACCCCAACGAATTTCGCGACGAGATGTCCGATAACCGGATCGACAAGATCGTCGCGCGCACGATCGACGGCACCCCCGTCGGGCTGACCACCTTGACGCGGCATCTGGAGACGGTCCCGTGGATCAGTCCGGAGTATTTCGCGACACGATTTCCGCAACACGCCGAGCGCAATGCGATTTACTATGCAGGTTTCACCCTTGTTACCCCAACTGCGCGACACGGGGCGGCATTTCATGCCATGATCAGTACAGTTGTCCAGATCCTGGCGGCAGATCGTGCGGTCGTCGGCTGGGACATCTGCTCGTACAACAACTCTCAACTCTCGTTCGCCGACGCACTTCGCAATGCCGTCGGTGAACAGGCGAACGTGGAAGTCGCGGTCGAGGATTCGCAAACCTACTACGCGGCTCGGTTCATCGCCGAGGACGCGGACCAGGGGGGCTGATGACATCCGGCACACAGCACCACCACACCACCCGCATCCGGCCACCGCACTGGTCACCGGAGAAACGCCTGCGCACCGCCCTGGCCACGGTCGCCGTCGCTATCGTGGCGATGCTGACGGTCGCCGAATCGCCCGGTTTGTCCTTGACGGCAATGCTGTGTGTCGTCGCCGGCACGCTGACGATGATCGGGGTCGGCGTGCGACGACATCGGCCACCCACGCCGACGGCCTGGTACCTGCTCGCGGTATCGGGCATCTTGTTCGCCACCGGAACGGTGCTGCGCGATTTCACGGCCGACGGGATGCCGCCGCTGGACGACCTGGCGACGCTCGCCGGATACGCCGGAGTCGGGGTCGCCGCATTTCTGTGGTTGTGGCCGCGCCGGGCTACCTGCCAGCGCGAACTCGTGCTCGATTCCGGCCTGATCGCGCTCGGCGCGCTGCTCGCCTCGTGGACGTTCCTGATCTCACCGGTTCTGCACAACACCTCGCACTGGGATGCCGCGACGCTGATCATGGCGATCTATCCGGTGATCGATGCCTTGCTGCTGACGCTGGTCACCCATTCGGTGGTGACGTCGAGCCGCTCGGAGACGTCGCTGCGTCTCGTCCACGTGGGACTGCTGGCCATCCTGGTCGCCGACCTCGGCTACAACCTGCAGTCGGCGGGTGCGGTGCGGTTCGACGATCAACTGCTGTTGATGCCGCTGCTGCTGGCCTATGCGATGGTCGGCATGGCCGCGCTGCATCCCACGATGGTCACGCTCGGCGGCGCCCGGCGGGTACATCCGCATCGGTCCCGGCAGCGGGCCAGCGTGATCGCCGTGGCCCTGGTGGTCGCCTCGCTGGTCCCGACGGTCGGGGCCCGGGTGGGAACGATCGACCGCGTGGTGGTTTCCACCCTGCTGGCGACCCTACTGGTCGGTGTGCTGGTGCGCAGTGAACGGGCGATCGTGCGCAGTGCCCGCAGCGAACGCCGGGCGCAGTATCAGGCCGACCACGACATGCTCACCGGCCTGCTCAACCGCTCGGCCCTGTTGCGCACCCCGGCCCGGGATCGCGACCTGTGGACCGGGCGACCGATCTGCCTGCTGTTTCTGGACCTGGACGGCTTCAAGACCATCAACGACAGCTACGGCCACGCCGTCGGTGACGAACTCATCGCCAATGCCGCCGCGCGCATCCGGCGGGTGATCAGCCGCGAGGATGTGGCGGCCCGCTACGGCGGCGACGAGTTCGTCGTGCTCGCCGGGGCGAACCGCGCGGAGGCAGCGGTCCTCGCCGAGAAGCTGCTGGCCGCGTTCGGCAAACCCTTCGAACTGTCGGTCACCGAGGTCACCGTCAGCGCCAGCATCGGCATCGCGTGCAGTGGCCCGCGCAGCACCGACGCGACCATCTACGACCTGCTGCGCGAAGCCGATTCGGCGATGTACCACGCCAAGGATTACGGCCTCGGCTGCGCCTTCCACGACGACGTGCGGCATATTCCGCAGGCCGAGAGCCGGCGGCGGGCACGTCGGCACGAACCGGCGGTGTGACCGGCAGCTGGTCATACCGCCGCGGTCGGCCCCGCCCGCATGTGCGTGGTGCTCGTCATGAACGACACAGCGATCGCGGCCACCGGGCTGCGAAAGGCATACGGGGACAAGACGATCCTCGACGGGCCAAGGGGTCGTCAACCGGCTCGAGGTCATGGACGTCTCCCGCGGCGCGGTGCTGACCGGCCACGTGGTGGCCACCATGCCGACCCTGTGGTCGCGATCGACCTTCACGAAGCGAGCGTAGCCTCGGCCAATTCCTGCCAGCTCGCCCGCGCCCCCGCGGTCGTCGCCTCGGCGAACCGCTCGTCACCGAGGCGGCGTCGTGCCGTCTGCTCGATGCGGGCCGCATCCGGCTGGGCTCGGTCGGTGAGGCCGCGCAGCGCGGTGGCGGCAGCGAGCAGACGGGCAGCCTGTTCGGCGTCCTCGCAGCGCAACGCGAGGTCGGCGAGCCCGACCAGCATCTGGGCGATCGCCGTGGGGTGGCCGGCGGTGACCGCCGCCCGGAACGCCGCCGAGTGGTGTTCTCGCGCCTGCTCGGTGGTGTCGGCGAGATAACCGCGCAATTCGTGGATGGTCGCGTTGACCGTCGGCTGGTCCGCCCCGTTCCCCAGCAGGCTCGTCGCGAGTTCGATCTGGCGGTGCGCATCCGCGTGATCGCCGCGCCAGCGCGCGAGTTCGGCTCGCGCCAGGGCCAATTCGGCCTCCGCATCGGGCCATGCCGCCTGATCGGCGAACCGCTGGGCATCCGCCATCGCGGCCGCGCCGGCCCGGGAATCGCCCGACAACCAGTACAGCTGTGCCTGCCGAGCCCGCATCAGCACCGCGTCCTCGATCGCCCCGACCTCGGTGACGACGGCGATGGCCTGATCGAAAAGCTCACAGGCAGTGGCGAATTCCCCGCGGGTGGCGATCCGCATGGCCAACTCGCGCAACGCGAACGACATCCCCCACCGCTCGCCGAGCGCGCGGAACTCGTCGAGCGCCGCCTCCAGGCAGGCGTCCGCGTCCCGGCCGCCGTGCCCGAAGATGATGCGCATCTTCCCCATCTGCAGCCGGGCCAACGCCCGCACCCACGGATCGTCGTCGGCGAGTAGCGGTTCGAAGGCGGTGAGCGCTGCCTCCGGCCCGTCGAACATGCGCTCCAGCGCGGCGACCAACCCCAGCAGTGGATGACGGCCGGGGCCGGGCGGACTCGCCCGATATGCCCGGTGGATCCACTCCTCCACCTGGTATTCGTCGTTCGGACCGGAACTCAGGTAATTCACGATCAGGCCGTACACCATCGCGCGGGTGTCGTCCGCCTCGGATTCCGCGGTGTCGGCCCGGTCGTCCTGATCGTCGAGGCGGACCGCCGAGGTGATCAGCTCCAGCCCCTCGGCCTTGTGCCCGGCGAGCCACCAGTAATAGCCCGCGGCGGCGGCGAGCCGCATCGCCGCGGGGGCGTCGCCGGCCGCGAGCGCGCCGCGCATGGCGGCGGTGATGTTGTCGTGGTCGGCCTCCAGCCGGGCCAGCCATTCCAGTTGTTCGGTGCGGCGCAGCTGCGGTTCGGCGGTGGCGGCGAAGGCCGTGAAGTAGTCCAGGTGCGCGCGCCGCGCGGCCTCGGCTTCTCCGGATTCCACGAGCCGCTCGCGGGCGTACTGTTCGATGGTGCCGAGCATCCGGTAGCGCGGCACGGCGGGCCCCGAGCCGGTCTGCGGCCGGTCGTCCACCACCAGCAGCAGCGATTTCTCGGTCAGGGCGGTCAGCAGGTCCAGCACCTCCCACTGCTCGACCGCAGTGGTTCCGGCCGTCCCGGGCAGTGCGACGCACACGTGTTCGGCCGCTTCGAGATTCGCGCCACCGGAGAACACCGCGAGGCGGCGCAACACGATCCGTTCGGCCTCGGTGAGCAACTCCCAGCTCCAGTCGACCACCGCGCGCAGGGTGCGGTGCTGCGGGATCGCGGTGCGGCTGCCGCCGGTCAGCAGCCGGAACCGATCGTCGAGGCGGTCGGCGAGTTGCTCGAGCGACATGGTCCGCAGTCGGGCGGCCGCCAATTCGATCGCCAGCGGAATCCCGTCGAGGGCGCGGCAGACCCGGGCCATGGTCGACAGCGTGCGGCCGTCGGCGCCGAGGTCCGGACGGACGGCGCCGGCCCGATCCCGCAGCAGCGCCACCGCCGGGGCGGATTCGATCGCGTCCGCATCGGCGTCCGCAGCGGGCAGTGCCAGTGGTTCGACCTGCCACAGCGCCTCGCCGGTGATACCGAGCGGTTCCCGGCTCGTCACCAGGATCCGCAGGCGGCGGCATTCCCCGAGCACGCGGTGTGCGAAGGTGGCGGCGGCCTCGATCACGTGCTCACAGTTGTCCAGTACGAGCAGCGTCTCGCGCTCGCGCAGCGCCGCGACCAGCCGGTCGATCGGTTCCGCGTCCGGCGTGCCGCCCAGCAGCGCGTCCCGGAGCCCGAAGGCCGCCAGCGCCGATTGCGCGATGTCGCTACCGGTGCCGACCGAGGCCAATTCGACCAGCCAGGCGCCGTCCGGAAGGTCGTCGAGCAGGGTGTGCGCGGTTTCCACCGCCAGGCGCGTCTTGCCGGATCCCCCCGGTCCGGTCAGCGTCGTCAGGCGGTGTCCCGCGATGAGCTCGCGGACCGCGGCGATATCCGGGTACTTGCCGACGTAGGTGGTCAGCTCGGCGCGCAGGTTGGTCTTGCGGTCCTCGGTACGCGCGCCCAGCTCACCGCGCAGCAACGCCACGTGCAGGGCGGATAGCTCCGGTGACGGATCCACACCCAGTTCGTCGGCGAGCGCCGCGCGGGCGCGCTGGTACACGGTCAACGCCTCGTTGGCCCGGCCCGCGGCGCCCAGCGCGCGCATCAGCGCGGCAACCAGCCGCTCCCGCACCGGATACCGGGTCACCAGCTCACTCAGCTCGGTCACCAGTTCCGGGCCGCGCCCGAGGCGGACCTCGGCCTCGTAGCGGTCTTCGAGGGCGGCCAGATGCAATCCGTCGAGCCGGGTGATCACCGCGTCGACGGCCGCGCTGTCGGGAACACCGGCGTCCTGGAGTGCGGCGCCGCGCCACAGGTCCAGGGCTTCGCTCAGCAACTCGGCCCGCTGAGCATCACCGGCGCCGCGGGCCCGGTCGAGGAGCTGTTCGAACCGGACGGCGTCGACGGCCGCGGGTTCGATCGTGAGCCGGTAGCCGCCCGCCTGCGCATCGAGCGACCCGTTCGGCAGCACCCGCCGCAGCCGAGACACCAAGGCCTGCAAGGCGTTCGCCGCATCGGCGGGCGGCTGTTCACCCCAGATCCAATCGATCAGGGTCGTCTTCTGGACCGCGCGCCCCGGCTCGAGGGCGAGCACGATCAACAACGCCCGCAACCGGGCGCCAGGTACTTCCACCGAACCACCGTCGTCCGTTCGGATCTCGAGTGGTCCCAGCATCCCGATCTGCACCGGCCCATTCTGCCGTGGCCGATCCCGGCCCGGCGGCCCGGCCGTCCCCGGCGTGAAAACCGCGGCGACGGCCGCGTCGGCGGTCGTGTCAGCCGTCGTGTCAGGTCGCCATCAGGCCGCTGTCAGCCGGTGCGGCGAAGGTGTGGAACAGCAAGCGGTTCCACCGACACGAGGAGTTCACCATGTACACCTTCCAGACCCCCGAAGCGATCGCCGTCGCCGTCGACGTGCTCTCCGCCGACGTCACCGTCATCGCCTCCGACCGGACCGATTCCGTCGTCGAGATCCGGCCCGCCGACCCGGCCCGCAAGGGCGATGTGCGTGCCGCCGAACAGGCGCTGGTCGACTTCGCCGACGGCACGCTCACCGTGACCTCCCCGAAGAACTGGCGTACCTACACCCCCTTCGGCGGCAACCCGTCCATCACGGTGACCATCGAGGTGCCCGCCGGTTCCAGGGTGCGGGCCGGCGCCGGTGTCGGCCGGCTGGTGGGCGCCGGCGACCTCGGCGACTGCGAGTTCGAGGTCTCCGCCGGCGATGTGGTTGTCGAACGCCCGCTCGGATCGGTGACCGCGAAGGTGGCCAAGGGCGATATCCGCATCGGCGAGGCCGCGCGCGGGGTGCTCCGGCTGCAGACCTCGGTGGGCAACCTGGAGGTGGGTATCCGCCCGGGCAGCGCGGCGCGGCTGGAGACCGAGGCACCGAGCGGCACCGTGCACAACCACACCGACCCGGCCCCGGCGACCGGCGCGGACGTCGTGCACGTGTACGCGCGAAACACCCTGGGCAACATCATTATTCGCCAGGCCACCGCGGCGTGAGCAGCGAGCCGATGAAGCTGAACGTCGACCGGGAACGCTGCATCGGCGCCGGCATGTGCGTCCTGACCGCACCCGACATGTTCGATCAGGACGCCACCGACGGCCGCGTGGTGCCGCTGCGAACCGAGCCCGCGCCGGAGTGGGAGACGACCGTCCGCGAGGCCGTCCTCGTGTGCCCGTCCGGCGCCCTCACGGTCGCCCAGCCGTGAACCACCCGACCTCCCACTCCGCACCCGACCTGAACGAGGACACTGTGATGAGCTCGACAACCACCGTCCCGCACGGACTTCCGATGGACCGCGACGCCGGTCCCTTCGACCCGCCGACCGCGATCACCCGCCTGCGAGCCGAACGCCCGGTCAGCCCGCTGATCTTCCCCGACGGGCACCGCGGTTGGCTGGTCACCGGATACGACGCCACGCGTCAGCTGCTGGCCGACACCCGATTCAGCTCGCGCCAGGACATCGGGATCGTGCACGTGCCGTACGAAACTCCGGGCATGCCGGTACCGACCGAACCGTCCCCGCAGATTCCGGGCCTGTTCGTCGCGATGGACCCGCCGGACCACACTCGGCTGCGCCGCAAACTCACCGGCGCGTTCACCGTCCGGCGAATGAAACAGCTCGAGACGCATATCGCCGAGGTGGTCGAACAGCAACTCGACGCCGTGGCCCGCCTGACGCCACCGGTGGATCTGGTCACCGCATTCGCCCTGCCGGTGCCCTCGCTGGTGATCTGTGAACTGCTCGGCGTGCCGTATGCGGATCGCGCGACCTTCCAGGTCAATTCGGCGAAATTCCTGCTCCGGGACCAGTCGCTGACGGAGAAGATGGCGGCCTACGGCACGATGACCGGCTACCTGGCGGAGCTGGTCACGAGCAAACGCGCCGCCCCGGGTGCGGACATCCTGTCGGATCTGGCCCGTCAGGACGACCTCACCGTCGAGGAGCTCACCGGCATCGCCTTCCTGCTGCTGCTCGCGGGCCACGAGACCACGGCCAACATGCTGGGTCTGGGCGCCTTCGCGCTGCTGGAGCATCCGGACCAGCTGGCGGAGCTGCGCGCCGACCCGAGCCTGATCCCCGATGCCGTCGAGGAACTGCTGCGGTATCTGTCCGTAGCCGACATCTTCTACCGCTATGCGACCGAAACCATCGAACTCGGTGGCGAAACGATCGAGGCGGGGTCCACGGTCGTCGTCTCGCTCTTGGCGGCCAACCGCGATCCGCGACGGTTCGACAACCCGGACACGCTGGACGTCCATCGCAGCGCGCGCGGGCTCGTGTCCTTCGGGCACGGCATTCACAATTGCCTGGGTCAGCAACTGGCCCGGATCGAGATGCGGGCCGGCTTCGCCGGACTGTTGCGGCGGTTCCCGACCCTCGAACTCGCCGTGCCCGCCGACGAGGTGCCGCTGCGCAGCGATATGAACATCTACGGCGTCCACGAACTTCCGGTCACCTGGACGGAGTCGGGGCAGTGACCCGGCGGCCCGCCGACGAACCCGCCCGGGTTACCCCGACAGTTCGTCGAGCAGCCGGCGGGCCTGTTCCAGTTCGGCCTGGAGCTGTTCCACCTTGGCGCGCTGCGTGTTCCGTACCGCTTCGAGCACCGAATCGACCACCTCGGAAACCTCCGGATGCAGCAGCTTCGCGGCCTGGGCGACCGACGCCCCCGCGACCGACAACCCCTTGATGGTGCGCTTCTTCCCGTGTACGACGTCGACGGTCCATTCGCCGTCGGCCGTGCCGGACAGGGTCACCGTCACCTCGGGGGCCTTGTTCTTGCGGGCGGCGGCGGCCGGCTTCTCCCGGGCCGGGCGGGCGGCCGGAGCGGCCGGCTTCGCCGTCGGCTTGGCATCCGAAACCGGCTGCGATGCGGCCGGTTTCGGGGCGCCCGCCGAGCGGTCGGACGGGGCCGGCGCCGATGCGGGGGTGGCCGGTGCGGGCGCGGTCGACGACATGCTCACTGCGGTGTCCTTCCTCGGTGCCGGCCGGGACGCGCCGGCGGTCTCGGATGTGGTGGGGCGCTTGTCCTTGCGGGCGGGCTTGGCCAGTGTCACCTCGGTGGGCGAGAACGACATGACATCCTTCGACCCGGTCGGCCGGATCTGCAGGAAGTCGCCCTCGGCGGGATCGCCGAGCGCGATCACCTTGCCCGATCGCCCTTCGGATACTCCCACCGCCGCCGGTGTGAACCACACCATGGGTGGCCGGCCGTCGGCGAGTTCGGCGGCTATCTGTCGTATCTCGGTGTCGGACAACGGTTGCGGCTTGGTGCGAGGGGACGACATGGTGCACTCCGGGCGGGTTCGTAGACATCTGCGTGCCAAGAGCATGCCCGATGGCACCGACAAGTCCACATCGCCGGTGATCCGCGACCGGCACCGCGGACTCCGGCAACGACGCGGCAATCGTCCGGTGGCTCAGGCGGCGGGCTGGACGTGCCGGGCCGAATCGCCGATGACCGCCTGCTCCGCGCCGACCAGCAGGCGCAGGAAGGCCTCCTGTTCCCGTCGGCCCCGCGCGGCCGCCCGCTCGGCGCCACCGGGCAGCAGCGCCGCGCCACTTCGACCGAGGTTCACCGGAATTCGCAGCAGCGGGTACCACGGCGGCATGTACGCCGGGAGTCCCAGCTGCCGCATCGCGGACGGACCGAGGAAGGTCGACGCGACCGACAGATGCTGTGCCCGGGCGATCCGGCCGCGCAGCGCCGGGAAATTGCGATAGTGCCAGCCCAGCGGGTCGTCGGCCATCGGCATCGCCAGTTGTGGAGTGGTCTCGTCGGGGTGGGTGATGGCGGTCATGCAGTGATACAGAATGCGCACCGCGTCGGTGAACCCGTCGGGCAGCCACTCCTCGCGCACCCCGATCAACCAGCCCACATAGCGGGTCAGATGCGCACCGGCGTCCAGGTCGGCCCGGCGCGGCAGGATGCCCATCGGCATCGCGCCCACGAAGGGAGCGATCAGGGCGCCCACCAGGGTGGCCGCCATGTCGGTCTGATTGATCGGCACGCCCCATTCCCGTTCGTCCCAGTCCGGCAGCGCCGCGACGTGCCGGCGGACGAACGCGTGGATCAGCCGCACCCGCATCGTCGACCGGTACCCCCGGCCGAGCGGTCGCATGCCGTCGTCGGAGGTGACGTCGAGCGCCCACTGCAATGTTTCGGCGAACCGTTTCGCCGGACCCTTCTCCAGCGCGCCCGTCCGGATCAGGGTCTTGTTGAAGCCCGAGGCCAGATAGCCGCCCAGCAGTGAGACGTCCCGGGCGATGTAGATCCCGTCGGTGCCACCCATCCGGAATACCTGCTCCGCGCGGCGGATTCGTTCCCAGTCGACCCAGTCCGGCACCGCTTCGTAGCGGGTGAAGAAGTCGCGCAGCGGGCCGGGGGCCTCGGGTACCGCGGCGATCCCCTCCCGCAGGATCCGCTCGAACAGCGGCCGGGTCCGGTCGGTCCCCTCCGCGACCATCCAGTCCACCAGCCGGTCCATCGGCTCGTCGCCGACCAGCAGAGCCTGCCCGAGCGCATCCCACTGCCGGGGCGAGGGCGGCCCGATCCGCAACAGCGCGGCGAACGGACGCAGGCCCGGAACCTTGCGCGGGGTAGCCGGATGCCGATGCGGGACGGTGGTGCTCATCGCTGCGCTCCTCACACCGCACCACGATGTGCGGCTGTGTCCGGTGTGTGGGGTGGCGCGCGGCGGCACCACCACGACACGGGGGTGTGAGTCAAAGTTAGAAAAGTTATCGCAGTGTGTCAACGAACGGAACGGATCCGCCGAATCCGCAGACGTGCTGGCTCCGGGCAGCCACGAACCGGTAACCTGCGCTTTCCATGAGGAGTTCGGTACTCGCCGGGGCCGGCCGATGAGTTCGCGGTTCCTGCCCGGCCTGGCCGCGGAACGCGAAGCGGTCGTCACGTTCTGTGCCGAATTGAGCGACGAGCAGTGGGCCGCGCCCAGTGCCGCGCCGGGCTGGTCGGTGGCGGAGGTCGTCATCCACATGACCACGCTGGCCCGGGCATTGCTGACCCCGAGCGCCGCCGCCATCCTCGCCACTCGTGATCTGGAACGCCTCAACGACCAGCTGGTGGACGAAAAGCGCTCGCACACCACCCGATTCGTCCTGCCCGAGTTCGAGACCTGGTCGCGGCGGGGCGCCCGGGCGCTGTCGGTGTTCACCGCGCCGGGGCTGCGCCGGATCCAGCTTCCGCTCGGTGAACTCGGCTGGTACCGCCTGGATCTGGTTCCGGCGATGCTGATCTTCGACTGGCACACCCACCTGCGGCACGACATCGCCCCCGCGCTGGACCTGCCGCCGCCCGCCACCGACCCACTACGGATGACCGCGATCCTGACCTGGCTGACCGTCCTGCTGGAACGCTCGCACCGCGAAGCCCTCGCCTGGCTCGACGCGCCGGTCGCGTTGACCCTCACCGGCCCGGGCGGTGGCACCTGGCGGATCGAACCGCGATCCGGACGCCTCCGGGTGCGTCCCGGCCAGGCCGCGGGCGCGGCCGCCCATATCGCGGCGCTGGCCCTGGAGTTCCCGCAATGGGGTACCCGCCGGCTGCCGTGGCGTGCCGGAGCCGTGGCGATCACCGGTGATGCCGAGCTCGGCGCGCGGGTGCTGGACTCGATCAATCTGGTGTGAGCCGGTGCACGCGTAGCGGCGGCCGAGGCCGGGCTGGGCGTACAGTGAGGCGTCACAAGATCGGCGCGGGGCCGCCCGGTCCGGCGAGCCGGTCGTCGATCGGCAAGAGGGGTTTCGAGTGGACAGGCCAGCATGGGCGCCCGAAGGCGTGGATATTACCCGACCCAGTCCGGCCCGGATGTACGACGCCCTGCTCGGCGGTTCGCACAATTTCGAGATCGACCGGCGCGCCGCGGCGGAGGGCCGCCGGCTGGTCCCGGATCTGCCGCGGCTCGCCCTGAGCAACCGGGCGTTCCTGCGCCGCGCCGTCCGCTTCCTGATCGATTCCGGGATCCGGCAGTTCCTCGATATCGGATCGGGCATTCCGACCGCCGGGAACGTACACGAGGTGGCGCAGGCCCTCGACCCCTCGGTCCGGGTGCTCTACGTCGATATCGACCCGGTCGCGGTCACCCACTCGGCCACCATCCTGCGCGGCAACGATCGCGCCGGCGCGATCGAGGCCGATCTACGCAAACCCGACGAGCTGCTGACTCGCGCCCGGGCGACCGGATTGATCGATCTCGATCAGCCCGTCGGTCTGCTGCTGGTGGCGGTGCTGCATCTGCTGCAGGACGAGGAGCGTCCCCGGGATATGGTGGCCGCGCTGCGCGATGCCGTGGCGCCCGGCAGCTATGTGGCGATCTCCCATCTGTCCTCGGCGCAGCGGCCGGATGCCGCCACCCGTATCCACGAGCAGTCGACCAGCGGCGTCGGGATCCGCTTCCGCGACCGGGCGGCGATCACCGAGATGTTCACGGGTTGGCAGCCGGTCGATCCGGGAGTGGTGGAACTACCCCTGTGGCGTCCGGAGTCCGAGCGCGACCTGCACGAAACCCCGGGGCGATCATTGGGTTTGGCAGGCGTGGGGTACAAGGCCTGACAGGGTTCGAGGGATAAGGGGTGGCGCAGGGTGGGTTCGCAGGAGTTGGCGGTGCGATGGGCCGACGCGCTCGACGGAGTGGTCGCGCCGACACTCACCCGAACCCAGATCGAGGCGCTGCTCACCGGCCTGTGTGAGGAATTGCTGGGCACGCTGCGCGGCACCGTCGATCTCGAGGCCGCGCGGCTGGCCGCCGCCTCGCTGGTGGCGGCGAACTACCGCGACGAGGCGGCGGTGAGCCGGTCGGTCTCGATGATCTGCCGAGATATGGTCGCCGAGATCTGCCCCGGCCCGGATTCGCCCGGCTACGAGGTGGTGCGCGACCGCGCGGTGACGGTGGCGGGCGAATTCGCCGCCGGATTCACCGCCGCCCTGCGAACCGCCGCCCTCGGCGAACAGGAGACGACCCTGAGCGCGGCCCTGGCCGCGGTGCGCGAGGAGCAGGCCCGCCGCCAACTGTCGGAGGCGCGGTTCGCCGCCATCTTCGCCGGCGCCTCGGTGGGCATCGGCACCATCGACGCGAGCACCGGAAAAGTGCGCGACGTCAACGCCGCCTTCGCCGAAATGCTCGGCGTGCCCGCCGAATTGATCGTCGGTCGCTCGGTGGCCGAAGTACTCGGCGCGGACAATCTCGGCGAGGCGTACGAGCGGTTCCAGCAGTTGCTGACCGGCAACCTGGACCGGTTCCGGCTCGAGACCTCGCTCACCCGGCCCGACGGGCATCATTCCGATATCGACCTGTCCATGTCGGTGGTGCGGGACGCGAACGGCAGCGTGCGCTTCCTGATCGGCGTGGCCGTGGACATCACCGAGCGCAAAGCGCTCGCCGATCGGCTCTGGTACGACGCCCACCACGACGACCTCACCGGCCTGGCCAACCGGTCGCTGTTCTTCGAGCGCCTCGCCCAGGCCCAGCCGCCGATCGGACTGTGCTATCTGGACCTGGACGGATTCAAGGAGATCAACGACGACTACGGCCACACCGTCGGCGATCGGGTCCTGCGGACGGTGGCCGCGCGGCTGGGCGCGGCAGCCGAGCCGGACGGGCTGGCCGCGCGCATCGGCGGCGACGAGTTCATCGTCCTCATCGATCGCTGCGCCGGTGAGGAGCAGTTGACCGCGATGTCCGACCGGCTGATCGCGGCGCTGGCGCAGCCGGTCACGGTCGCGGACCATTCGATCTCGGTCGGTGCGTCGGTCGGCACCGCCCTGGTCAGCCGCCGTCCCGAGGCTGTCGACGACCTCATGCACGCGGTGGATACCGCCATGTACCGCAACAAGGCGGCGCGACAGCGATCCGGGCGGTCTCGCCAGCATCAGTGAACGGCGCGCTCCCGAAGCGTCGACGCCGCCACCCCGCCGTGCTCGGCGACGAAACCCGCGCAGTCGGGGCATTCGGCGATGATCGGATGGCGGCACTCGGCGATATGCGCGAGGAAACGGTCGGTGGCTCGGAACAGTTCGATACGCCGGCGCACCTGCTCGCGTTCGGCCGAGATCAGGGCCCGCCGGGCCGCGCGTCCGGATTCGCCCAGCTCGCGGATCCGGCTCAGCGACATACCGGTGCGCTGCAACGTCCGGATCATCCGAGCCCGGTCCAGGGCTTGCCGGTCGTAGCAGCGATGTCCGGACGGGCTGCGCGCGGGGTGCAGCAGACCCATCGCTTCCCAATGGCGCAGCACGTGCGCTTCCACCCCGAGCAGCGCCGCGGCATCGCCGATCTTCAGCGCGGTCGTTCCGGGATCGGGCACCTGGCACTCCGTCACGTCGGTTTCCATCGGTTCGCGCCCTTTACTTCATGTCGACCTGAAGTTTTATGGTGCCACGGCCCGCGGACGAACCCGTCGCCCGCGACCGATCACAGAACGGATGTGCCGCCATGCCGGATCCGGTACGAAGCCCCAGTATCGTCGAATGTTGCAGTGCCGCAGTGGGTTCGGTGCGCGGATTGGTGTTGCCCCGCCGCCCCGACCGGCGTTTCCTGGCGTCGATCGTCGATGCCGGACTGCCGACGCCACGGACTACCGTCCGGGTGCGGGCGCTGCCGCAGGTGCCGCGGTCGGTGCCGACGGCGGCGGTGGTGGAGGGCACCTTCACCCCGCGCCGGATCGACAATGCCCTCACCGCCTTCGTCGTCGAACATCCCGAGGCGCGTTTCGTGGTCGACCCCGGTGTCTGCCTCGACGCCGAGCACCGGGCGATCACGCAGCTCCCGGCGGTGCTGCGGGTGGCGGTGCGCCCACCCGCCGATACCGTCGCGACGGTCACCGCACTGCGCGAGCACTCCCCCGCCGCACTCGATTTCGCGCTCCCGACCCATGCGCACTGGGACCACGTCTGCGGACTGCTGGATCTGCCGGATCTGCCCGTGTACCTGCATCGGGTCGAACACCGCTGGGTCACGGCCGGACCGATCGCTCCGGTCGGCGGGGTGCGCGATGCGCTGCGGGAGCGGCCGATCGTCGAGTACGACCTCGACGGCCCGCCGGTGCTGACCTTCACCGCAAGCCACGACCTGTTCGGCGACGGCGCGGTGGTGCTCGTCGACCTGGCCGGCCACACTCCGGGCAGTATCGGCGTCCTGGCGCATACGGCAAGCGGCTGGGTGCTGCTCGCCGGAGACGCCGCCTGGCATCTGCTCCAGATCGAGCGGATCCGCCAGAAGTCCGCGTACCCGGGGGGTTTCGCCGATCACGACCGCGAACTGACCTTTCGCACGCTGCATCGCCTGCATCTGGCGCGAGCGACGGTCACCGTGGTGCCGACCCACGACCATGCGGCCGCCCGCGCGTTGGGCGCGCCGGAACCCGCCTGAGGAACCGGAGCGGTCCAGCGACCGTCCGGTGGCTATGGACCGCGAGACCGCGGCCTGGCGACGATGACGGTATGACTTCCACGGCACCCGTCCCCGCCCTGGCCGCCGGCGAATTCGATCTGGACACCACCTACCTCGACACCGCCTCCTACGGCATACCGCCGGCGCGAGCGTTCGCGGCCGTGCGGGAGGTCCTCGACGGCTGGGCGAGTGGCCATCGCGCCCCCTCCCGATACGACGACCGGGTGGACCGGTTGCGCGCCGCCCACGGCCGGCTGCTGGGTGGGGCGAACCCCGAGGATGTGGCGATCGGCAGTTCGGTGGGTGGCCTGATCGGCCCGGCCGCGGCCGCCCTGCCACCGGGTGCCGAAGTCCTCGTCGCCGCAGGCGATTTCGCTTCCGTGCCGAACCCGTTCCGCTACCGCGGCGATCTGCGGGTGCGGACCGTGCCGGTGGCCGATCTGGCGCGGGAGGTGCGTCCGGACACCGCGCTCGTGGCGTGCAGCCTTGTCCAGTCGGCGGACGGCCGAACCGTCGATCCGACCGAATTGCGGGCCGCGACGCGAGCCCACGACGCCCTGCTGCTGTTCGACGTCTCGCAGGCGGCCGGCTGGCTGCCGCTGCGCTTCGCCGACGCCGACATCTGGGTGTGTGCCGGCTTCAAGTGGCTGCTGGGCGCCCGCAGCGTCGCCCTGCTGGCGATGCGGCCGGAAATCGCGGAGCGGCTGCGGCCGCAGTCGCCGGGATGGTACGCCGCCGCCGACCGGTGGGCGGAAATGTATGCGCCGCAACGGCTTGCCGATACCGTACGGCGGTTCGACGCCACCCCCGACTGGCTGGGTGTGGTCGGCGCCCTGGCCGGCGCCGAGCTGCTCGAGGAGCTGACGGTCGAGGCCGTCCACGCCCACGATCTGGCTCTGGCGAATCGGTTCCGCGCCGGACTGGCCGAACTGGGACTGTCCGCCGTGCCGGGTAACGCGCCGATCGTCTCGCTTCCGGGTGCCGCCGCGGCGGCCGAGACCTTGGCCGCGGCGGGCATCGTGACCACGGCGCGGGCGGGCGCCCTGCGGGTGTCGTTCCACCTGCACAACGACTCCGACGACGTGGATCGAGCGCTGAAAGCGTTGGGCGACAGCGAGATCCGGCCCGCCACCGGAAGCTCCCTTCCCGGGCCTGGGAACTGAGCACGGTTGAAAAACCGGTGCGGCGGGCCGTTGACTAGCGCTACATTCGAGGTCTGCCCACCGGCGATTCGCCGGCCGGGGCGCGAAGCCGAAGGAAGTGCGCATGAACGGCAACCGGGGGAAACAACTGCTCGCGGCGACGGCGGTCGCGGGCACGCTGGGGCTGCTGCCGGCGATCGTCGCCGCGCCCGCCCAGGCCGACCACGACAGTGGCGGGCGCGGCACCAGCCATGGCATTTCCGACGATCGCGGTAGCAGCCACGACATCTCCGAGGACCGCGGTAGCAGCCACGGCATCTCCGAAGACCGCGGTAGCAGTCACGAACTCGGCAACCGCCCCAGCGAGCGCTGGTGCCCGCCCGAACAACACGCCTGCGCCTGACCTCGGATCGCTCAGGAGGTCCGCCGCAACCGGCTCGGCGGCTGCCGCGATTCCGCGCGCACCCGCTCGCGAAGCTCGCCGGGAATGCGGTGGATGATCGCCGAACGGTCCGCTGCCGCCAGTTTGCGGCGAATGGTCGCCACCTGCGCGTCCACGGTCCGCACCGAGGTGCCACGGCGGACCGCGACGGCGCTGTTGGTCCAGCCGGCCGCCACCAGGATGGCGATATCGCGTTCCGCGGGTGAAAGCTCGTGCCAGTGTGTCTGTTTCGGATCCGTCCCACCGTCCTCGACGACGGCCAGGCGGCCCAGGAAGTACTGCTGCAGCTCGCACTCCTCCGGACGTAACCGGGTGCCGCGCAGCACCGCCGCGCCATAGCGCTGCGGTCCCAGCACCGCCGTCGCCGCGGCCCGTGCCGCGTGTGACCCGTTCGCCACCAACGGCACCCGATCCGACGCGATACCCATCGATCGGTGCAGGGCCGCGGTACCCCCCTGCAGATAGGCGATCTCCAGCGCCTCCGCCACCAGATCGGCCGGACGAGAGCAGGATTCGAGCCGCCGCTGCAGGATCGTGGCCAACGCGATCGTGCAGTAGTGAATGATCCACCCGGCGGTCCAGGTGTCGCCCCGTTCCAGGTGTGCGGCCACCGCCACCCGGCCGCGCCTTACCGCCTCTTCCGGATCGCCGTAGCGGACGGCGGCGACCAGGGCCGCGAACTCCGCCCAGGAGACCGCCCAGGGCGCATCCGTCTGGGCGGCATTGTCCAGATGCCACCGCACGACCCGCTCGGCCTGCTCCGGCGGCGCGAGACTCGCAGCGGCCAGCACGGTGAACAGCTCGCTGCGCTGACGGCCGCCCCGATCGCCGACGGCGGCGAACTTCTCCCGCGCCCGGGAGAGCACATCGATCGACCGCAGATCCAGGTGGATCAGGAAAAGTTCCAGACCCCAGGTGAATTCGACCACGGCCGGCAGGCCGATGTCGGTGGCGGTGTGCTCGCGCCATTCGCGGCGCAGCACCGGATCGGTGAGATATTCGGCCGCGCATTCGTCGAGCAACCGCGCCGTGTAGTCGAAACGCCCCTGCCACACCGCGATCCAGCCGATCAGCGCCTTGGCCGAAATGCGCAGAGCGGACAGCGCCGGATCGTCGCCGATCACCTCCAGCGCGCGCTCGCACAATCCCGTCACGGCCCGGTTCGCGCCGGTGAGGAAGGGGACGCGCAGCGCCATCGCCACCGTCGCGATCTCCAACGCGACCACCGCCTCGGCGGGATCGGTGACACCGGTCTCGATGGCCAGCAGCACGTCGTCCCAGGCCGCGCGGACCCAATCGATCCACAGCATCTCGTCCGGCCCGTACCACATCGCCTGTCCGGCAACGACCTTGTCCCGGAAGTAACGGCGGTGGCGGGCCAGCAGGCACGCCTCCGACAGCGCGCCGGGACCGTCCGGACGGGCCCGCAGCCGGCTGCGGGCGAATACTCGCACGCTCTCCGGCAGGAAGTACCGCACGGATGTGGCCGTCATCCGGGTCGCGACCAGTGACCGTTCCACCAGGCGCTGCAGGGTGGCGGCGATCGCCGGTTCGGGCAGTTCGTCGTCGGCACAGACGGCGGCGACGGCACTGTATTCGACCCCACCGCAACGGGTCTCGTCGTCGCCGGGATCGAAACCGGCCGCGAACACCGACATTCGATCCAGCAGCAGACGTTCGGCGGGCGTGCACAGCCCGTAGGACCATGCGATCACATCACCGACGCTACGGTGCCGCTCCTCGGCCCCCGCGCGCACGCTCGACGACCACCGCATCCGAGCATCGGAATGGTCGCCGGTCAGATCGCGCAGCACCTCGGTGGCCGGCCGGTACCGCAGGCGAGCCGCGGCCAGCCGGATGAACAGCGGGTTGTTGTCCACATGCCGGCAG
>NZ_BAGM01000099.1 GCF_000308855.1 Nocardia veterana NBRC 100344
ACCGTATTCGGGCGGGCCGGACGCGAGTCCGGCCCGCGCCGGGGCGGGGGCGCCGGTCCCGGCCGGAACTCCCCGTTCCCGGCGGAATTCGTCCATATCCAGCCAGCGGACGCGTCGAATCACGTCTTCCAGTTCGGCGGCGGTCTGGAAACCGGGGTTGGAGTAGACCAGCAGGCCCTCGCGGAAGGCGAGCAGGGTGGGCAGGCTGCTGATCCCGGCGGTGGCGGTGAGCGCCGGTTCGGCCTCGGTGTCGACGGTCGCGTGCACGATCTCCGGATGCTGCGCGGCGCTGTCGGCGTAGATGGGTGCGAACCGGGTGCACCAGCCGCACCAGGATGCCCAGAAGTCGACGAGCACGATCGCGTGGGTCGACACGACCCGATCGAAACTGTGCTGGGTCAACGGTTGGGTCGGCATGCGGTCCCTCCTGCGTCGGCCGTCTCCGCGAATTCTTCCACGGATCGCCGGTCACGGCAGGGTGCGAGTGGGCCGACCGGGGCAAACGCTGTCGGAGATCGTCCCGGCTGAGTACTGTGGAGTCATGGGTATGGGCGACCACCCACAACGAACACCGCTCTACGGGGTGGTGCTGCTGCTGGGTGTCCTTCTCCTCGGATTGTGGGTACGTGAGCTACCGAATGTCGCCTTGCAGGTGTTGGCCTACATTCTGCTGGTCGCGATCGCCGCACCCGCGTTCGTGATGACCTTCCGCGACTATTCGCGCTGACGTCCGCTAGCCGGTGACCAGCGCGGTTCGCAACGCCGCCAGCTGCGCCGGCGTCAGCCCGTGGTCGAGTAGCCAGCGGGCCGCACCGCCGTGGTTGTCGTGCAACTCCGCCAGGAACCGCAGCATGATCCCGGCGTCCACACCCAGAATTCCGGTCTCGGCCGGCGGCAGGCCCGTATACGAGCCCAGGGCGTCGAGCCGATTGCGCACCCGGACCATCCGCTCGGTGGTCAACGCGTAATCGGCCGCGATCACCTCCGGCGCCACCCCCACCGCGTCCAGCAGCACCGCCGCCAGGACGCCGGTACGGTCCTTGCCCGCCGCGCAGTGGAATACCACGGTCTGCCGATCGGGGTCGGCGACCAAGCCGACCGCGGCCACGATCTCCTCGGGGCTTCCCACCAGCAGTTGGCCGTACAGTTCCGCCAGGTCGACCCTGGTCTTGTCGGGCACCAGATCTCGTGCCGCCAACGAGGACTGCGGTGATTTGCGAACGGGGAGATTGACCTTGTCCACCGCCGTGGTGGCGAGGAGCCCGTACCCCTCGCGCTGCACCTCGTCGGGCAGACGCAGATCGATCAGCGTCCGCATCCCGACCGACCCCAGCAGCAGGGCCACATCCGCGGCGGTGGCCTGCTGCAGTGTGCTCGAACGCAGAGCGACGCCGAACCGCGTCGTACCACCGCCGGTGACCGGCAGACCGCCCAGATCCCGCACGTTGTCGATCTCGTCGAATTCGACCCACCGCCGGGCCGCGTCGAGACCCGCGGCCGTCATCGGATTACTCGGCACGACCGGCCGCCGCTTCCTCGGCACGGCTGAGACCGCACAGCCCGATCAGGTCTTCGTGCAGTTCGAACCACACCGTGTGATAGCTGTCCATGATCGGGCGCGCCACCCAGGCGTGATCGCCGCCCTCGATCCGTTCGATCGCCAGATCGAGCCGGTCCCGATACCGGCTCAACCGTGGTGCGAGCGTGCCGAACCGCTCCACCAGCGGGCGCACCCGTCGGTGCAGATCGGTGAGCCGCTCCAATACCCGGCCGTCGTAGTCGGCGTCGCCGTGATCGTTGGGCGTGCCGGGGTCCTTCATCTGCCAGGCGGTCACGATGTCCTTCAGCTCGGCGTTGACCACACAGAATTCCTCGTACGCGGCCGCGACCGCCGCGCTGTCGACCTCGGCGCGTTCGGCGATCAGCAACTGCGCCAAGCGGTCTCGACCGGCCGGGGTCAGCCGCACGCCGGCGGGAGTGTCGGCGCACAGCCCCTCCGACACCAGATCCGCGCAACGGGCACTCACCTCGGCCGGATCGCCACCGAGGCCGGCGGCGACGACGTCCGCGCGAACCCGGCCCTTCACCCCGATCACGCGCAGCAACTCGAGGTCCCCGACCGCACGGGTCACCGCTCGGACCACCACATCCTCCGATCGGGCGGCTAGCGCCTCCGCCAACCGCTCCGGTTCCACGCCGGCCCAATCGGCCAGCTTCCGCACGTCGTCGAGCGTGCCGGGGTCCAGGTCGCCACCGGCCACCTCACCGTCCCACACCACACCGGCGCCACCGTCCACGGTCACGCTGCGACCGGCCAACGCGGTCACCACGCCCGGGCCGCAGCCCACCACACAGGGCCGGCCCAGTTCACGGCTCACCAGTGCGGCATGGGAGGTGGCCCCGCCCAATTCGGTGACCACGGCTCGGGCGGCGATCATGCCCGGCAGATCGTCGGGGCTGGTGGTCGGCCGCACCAGCACCACCGCGTCGCCGGCGGCCGCCCGCGCTTCGGCCTCGTCGGGATCGGTCACCACCACCCCGAAAGCCAGCCCCGGACAGGCGGATTCGCCGCGAGCCAACGCTTCGCCGGTGGTGTGGGCGGTGGTCGAGGGCTGAAGTACGGCGCGGACCTGTTCCGCCGCGACCCGCTCCAGTGCCTCGGTTGTCGTGATCAACCCCTCGTCCGCCATCGCGACCGCGGCCCGCACGGCGGCGCGCGCCGAACGCTTCGCCGGGCGCGACTGCAGCATCCACAGGGTGCCGGATTCGACGGTGAATTCGATGTCCTGGATATCGCGGCCGTCCCGCTCGAGCAGTGCCGCCGCGGCGAGCAACCGGTCGTGCACCTCGGGTTGGGTCGCGGCGAGATCGCTCAGCGGACGCGGGGTCGTGCGTCCCGACACCACATCCTCGCCCTGGCCGCCGATCAGCCATTCGCCGTAGGCGGGCCCGTCGCCGGTGTTCGGGTTACGGCTGAACAGCACGCCGGTACCCGAGGCGTCGTCCAGGTTGCCGAACACCATCGCCTGCACCGTCACGGCGGTGCCGAGCTCGTCGGAGACGCCCCGGTTGCGTCGATAGGCCTTGGCGCGCACCGAATCCCAGGAACGAAACACCGCGGTGATCGCCGCGCGCAGTTGCTCCCACGGGTCGGCGGGGACCGCGCCGTCCGGGCTCTGCAGGACCGTCTCGCGGAACTGAGCGCGGAACCGGCGGTGGGTGTCGGCGGCATAGGCGGGATTGCCGGTGGCCTGCGCCAGCGCCTGTTCGACGCCGTCGTTGATGCCCAGGTTCAAAACCGTGTCCATCATCCCCGGCATGCTCACCGCCGCGCCCGACCGAACCGACACCAGCAGTGGGGTACGGGTGGAACCGAAGGTGCGCCCGGTGCCGTGTTCGAGCATGGCGATGCCGTCACAGACCGCCCGCCAGATGTCGTCGGCGATCGCGCCGCGCTCGGTGAAATCCCGCCATGCGTCGGTGGTCAGCACGAAGGCCGGGGGTACCGGCAGTCCGAGCCCGCGCATGTGGTTGATACTCCAGGCCTTACCGCCGATCCGGTCCCGCGACAACGGGCAGTTGCCGTCCAGTCCGACGACGGTTTCGGATCGTTGGGCCAGCTCCGCACCCGCGGTCATGTCACTCCTTCGGTCCATCCAACGAGGCATCGAACCCCCTGCCGCCCCGGTCATATGTCGAGAGTGCCGTCCGGTGGCTCCCGGCCAGTAGCGAAGGTCCCGCTCAGCGGATGCCGCGACCGTCGAGCCGATACCGCGACCACTGACCGGGACTGCCGGTGTGCGGCGCCCCCGGCGGCCACGCGGCTGCGGCACCATGGGTGCCGGATCGTTCGGACGAGCGGTCGACGGTCAGTGCTCGGAAAGTGTGTAGCCCGGACGACGATGGCGTGCAGACAGACAACGGCGGAGCCCGCGACCATCCCGGCGCTGGTCGCCGACCGCGCTCGCCGGTACGGACCGGCCACCGCGGTCGTCGACGGCGAGATCCGGTATCCGTACGCGACGCTGCACGCGGAGTCGGTGCGAGTGACGCGCGCGGCGATGGCCGCCGGAATCCGAGCCGGCGATCGGGTGGCGCTCTGGGCGCCGAACACCGCCCACTGGATCGTGACCGCACTCGGTTTGCTCGGGGCGGGCGCCACGCTGGTTCCGATCGGGACCCGGCTGCGGGGCGCCGCGGCGGCGGCGATCCTGCGACGCACGCGCTGCCGAGCCCTGTTCACCGTGCGGGGATTTCTGGGCATCGACTATCCCGAGCTGCTCGCCGGCTGTGCCGAACTGCCGGATCTGCGGCTCACGGTCGTGCGGAGCACAGTCGCACCCGACGCCCTCGACGCCGAGCCGGTCCCCGCCGGCACGGGCACGCCGAGGACGCTCGCCTGGTCGGCATTCCTGGCCGACGGCCGACGGGTCTCGCCAGCCGCGGCCGAATCCCGCACGGCCGCAATATCTCCCGACGCGGTGGCCGATATTCTGTTCACATCCGGAACCACGGGCACACCCAAGGGTGTGCTCACCACCCACCGGCAGACGCTCACCGTGATGGAGCGCTGGGCCGAGGCGGTGACGATTCGGCACGGCGACCGGTATCTGCTGGTGAACCCGTTCTCGCATACCTTCGGATATCGAGCCGGCATCGTCGCCTGTCTGCTTCGCGGCGCGACCATGGTGCCCGTCGACCACTTCGACGCGAACCGGGTCGCGACTCTCGTGGACGAGCAGTCGATTACCGTATTGGCCGGTCCCCCCACGATTTTCACCGACCTGCTGGCCACCGGCCGCCGGCTGCCCACCGTGCGCCTGGCCGGAACCGGCGGGACCGCGATCGCACCGGAGCTGGTGAGCCGGATCCGCACCGAGCTGGGGATCGCCGGCGTCTTCACCGGCTACGGACTCACCGAATCCGTGGGCGTCGTCGCGATCTGCCCACCGCACGCCACGACCGAACAGCTCGCGACCACGGTGGGTAAGCCGCTGCGCGGCAGTGAAATTCGCATCGTCGACGCCGCGGGCCAGCCCGTCGCGGCCGAGGTGGCCGGCGAGATCCTGGTGCGGGGGCCGAATGTGATGGCCGGCTACCTGGACGATCCCGCCGCCACGGCGGCCGCCGTGGACACCGACGGCTGGCTGCACACCGGCGATATCGGCGTCCTCGACCGCGCCGGCCGGCTGCGGATCACCGACCGACTCCGGGACATGTTCATCGTCGGCGGATTCAACGTCTATCCGGCCGAGGTGGAAGAGATCCTGCGCCGTGGTCCGGGCGTCGCCGACGTCGCGGTGGTCGGGGTGCCGGACCAACGTCTCGGCGAGGTGGGCGCCGCCTTCGTGGTTCCGATCGACTCGGAGTCGTTCGATCCGCGGGCACTGCTCGACTGGTGCCGCGAGCATCTCGCCGGATACCAGGTTCCGCGGGTCGTCCGACCCGTGACAGCACTGCCGCGGGATGCGAGCGGCAAACTTCGTAAGAGCGAATTGCGGACGGGCCGAGGTGGTTCGGCACCGCACCTGAGCAGGCGGCACGTCCCGGGCGAGTGACCTGTTCGCCGGGAACCGCCGCCGGACCCGGGCCACGTGAGCCGGGTCCGGCGCTCGGTCTACTTGCTGACCTCGTTGCGCATCTGCGCGGTGAGGATCTTCTGATAACCGGAGCCGAAGATCCGGGGCAGTAGATCGATCATGCGAGCATCGGAACCGATGAGCACCTTCGCCTTGTCCTTGCGGATGCCGGTGACGATCGCCTTGGCCGCCTGCTCCGGGCTCGTCTTGGCGAGCCGATCGAAGTTGGCGGCCAGCGCATCGCGATCGCGGGTGGCGCCCGCGCGGGCCTTCCACGCGATCTCGGTCTGGATCATGCCCGGGTGGACACAGCTCACCGCGACGTTGTGGCCGGCGATCTTCATCTCCTGCCGCAGCGCATCGGTGAAACCGCGGATGGCGAACTTCGTGGCGTTGTAGGCGCCCTGGGTGGGGCACGCCGCGAGGCCGAACATGCTCGACACGTTGACGATCGCACCGTCACCGGAGGCGATCACATGCGGCAGAAATGCCTTCGTCCCGTACGCGACGCCCCAGAAATTGATGTTCACGATCCATTCGAAATCGTCCCAGCTGACCTCTTCGGTGCTGGCGGTCAACGACACCCCGGCGTTGTTGACGACGATGTTCACGCCACCGAAATCGCCGACGACCTGGTCGGCATGGGCGTACACCGCCTCGCGATCGGTCACGTCCAACCGGTAGGCGCGGGCCTGCGCACCGCGTTTCTCGCAGAGCGCCGCGGTTTCGGAAACATTGTCGATATTGCGCCCGGACAAGGCCAACCGAGCGCCCTGGCCGGCCAGCTCCAGAGCCAGGGCCCGGCCGATTCCGGCGCCGGCGCCGGTGATGACGGCGGTCTTACCTGCGAAATTCTTCACGGCGAATGTCTTTCGTCTCAGTGGGAGGTGAATCCGCCGTCGGCGACGAATTCCGAACCGGTGCTGTAACCGGATTCGTCGGAGATGAGGAACAGCACCAGATCGGCCAATTCCTCGGGGGTGCCGGGTCGCGCCAGCGGCTGATCGTGGAACATCGAATTCGACCGTTCCGATTCGGCGGTCATCTCGGTCATCACCACACCGGGATGGACCGAATTGACCCGGATGCCCATCGGCCCGAATTCCTGTGCGGCGGTTTTGGTCATGCCGCGCACCGCCCACTTGGAGGCGGTGTATCCGAGGATGTTCGAGAAGCCGATGATGCCGCCGACGGAGGAGATGTTCACGATCGAGCCGGTCCCGGCGCGCCGCATCGAGGCGACCACCGACTTCATGCCGAGGAAAACACCCACCTGGTTGACGTCGATCACCTTGCGGAAATCGGCCTCGGCCAGTTTTTCGATCGGATCCACGTGCACGATTCCGGCATTGTTGACCAGCCCGGATACCGGCCCGAAGGCCGCTTCCGCCTGCTCGACCACCTCGTTCCACGCCGCTTCGTCGGTCACGTCGTGGCGGCAGAACCGTGCGGCGGATCCCAGCCGCGCGGCGGTCTGCTCGCCCTCGTCGCCGAGCACATCGGTGATGACGACCGAGGCGCCCTCGGCGACCAGCCGGGTCGCGAAGGCCGCGCCCATCCCGCGCGCACCACCGGTGACGATGACGTTCTTACCGCTCACCCTGCCCATGTTCACGCCTGCCCTTCGTCGCCGGATCCGTTGCGCGCCTTCGTGGTCAGCTTCGATCCCGAACCCGAGACCGAGTCGGCCGCCGCGACCGGTTCGCGCCGATCCGCGAGATGGTTCGCGGCGATGAAGCCGAACACCATGGCCGGGCCGATCGTCGCGCCGGCGCCCGCGTAGTCGTTACCCATCACCGAGGCCGAATTGTTGCCCGCCGCATACAGTCCCGCGATCGGCGTGCCCTGGTCGTCGAGTACCCGGGCGTATTCGTCGGTGGTCAGACCGCCCTTGGTGCCCAGATCGCCGGGGACCATTTCGACGGCGTAGAACGGGCCCTTCTCCAGCGGAGCCAGACACGGATTCGGCTGCACGGTCGGATCGCCGTAGTAGCGGTCGTAGGCCGAGTCGCCGCGCCCGAAATCCTGGTCGCGGCCGCTGCGGGCGAAACCGTTGAATCGTTGCACCGTGGCCGTCAACGTGGCCGCGGGTACGCCGATCTTGTTCGCCAACTCGTCGAGGGTGTCGGCCTGGGTGATGATGCCGGCGTCGAGATATTTCTGCGGAATGGGCCGCTTCGGGAAGTTGCCGAGGAACAGGTATCGGTCGCGGAAGGTCTGGTCCATGATGAAATACGCCGGAATATGGCGCACCCCGCTCGCCTCCTGCTCGTACATGGCGTGCACGACATTCACGTACGGGGCGGATTCGTTGACGAAGCGTTCGCCGGCGTGGTTGACCATGAGGCCGCCGGGTTGCGAGCGTTCGGCCAGGCAGAAGAACGGCGGCCCGTCGGGGTTGCGCACCGACGGACCCCACCACGCGTCGTCCATCAGATCGACCGCGCCGCCGACCTTCTGGCCCGCCACGATGCCCTCACCGACGTTCTCGGTGGCGCCGACGGTCCACTCGGTGGACTGCGGGCCGGAGATGTACTGCTTGCGCATTTCCAGGTTGTGTTCGAAACCGCCGGCCGCCAGCACGACGCCGCGACGGGCCCGGATCAGCACCGGCGCGCCCTGGTGCTCGGCGCGCACGCCCACCACCGCGCCCGCCTCGGTGACCAATTCGGTGAGCGGGGTGTTCAGCCACACCGGCACCCCGGCGTCGCGCAGCGACAGCCACAGCCGGGCGGCGAGCGCCTTACCGAGGCTCAGCGGCAGGCGGCCGCGCAGCTTGTTCGCCACGGCCTGAGCGCCGACCTTCATCGCGGTGCGCTTACCGGCCCAGGTCCGGGCGATCATGTTCAGATCGTGGAAATCGCTGACCGTGAAGGCGATTCCCTTCGGGCCCGACATGGTCGGCTGGTTGATCTTGTGCAGATCGCCGCCGAGCAGCCGGCCGTCGATGGGTGCGGGTTCGATACTGCGCCCCTGCGCCAGCCCGCCCGGGAATTCCGGGTGGTAGTCGGAGTAGCCGCGGTCGTAGACGAACTGCCAGTACTTGCTGCGCGCCCCGATGTAGCGCATCATCTCGGGGCCGTGGTCCAGAAAGGCGCGCTGTTTGGCTTCCGGAACCCGGTCGCCAACAACAGCTTTCAGGTAGGTGCGGGCAAGCTCGGGGCTGTCGGGCACGCCCGCGGCCTGCAGCACCGGGTTGTTCGGGATCCAGATACCGCCGCCGGAGCGGGCGGTGGATCCGCCGAAGCTGCGGCTCTTCTCGATCAGCGTGACCGACAGCCCGCGGTAGGCGGCGGTCAGCGCCGCGGTCATCCCCGCGGCGCCGGAGCCGACCACCACCACGTCGAATTCGAATTCCTGTGTCATCCGTCCTTCTTCCCCGTCGTTGCGATCGACGCTATGACCGCTCGTCTCCGGCGACACGGCACGGTCCCGGCCAGCGGGACTTCGGGCTGACCAGTGCGGGTCCGGGACGGACTATTTCGACTAGGCATACGTCGCAGACAGCAGGGAGCGTGACCCCCGATGAAGTTCTCGATGATCTTCGAGGCCCAGATGACCGACCCCACCGCCGAACACGAGGCGCAGGTGCTGCGTGATTGTGTCGAGCAGGCCGTACTGGCCGACGAGATGGGGTTCGACACCGTCTGGGCGGTCGAACACCACGGCCTGAAGTGGTACGCGCACATGAGCGCGCCGGAGATCTTCCTGACCTGGGTCGCGGCCAAGACGCAGCGGATCCGCATCGGCCACGGTGTGGTGTGTATGCCGTTCAACTTCAATCATCCGGTCCGTGCGGCGGAGCGGGCGGCCATGCTGGACGTGCTCTCGGGCGGCCGGCTGAATCTGGGCGCCGGCCGCGGGGCGACCCCGGTGGAGACCTCGATGTGCGGCGTGGACCCGGCCCGCACCTATGCCGAGGTCGAGGAATCGCTGCGGATGATCGGCAGGGCCTGGCAGGACCCCGAAGGCGAATTCGAGTACCACGGCGAACTGCTCGACATCGATCCGCACGCGCTGCTGCCGCGCCCGGTGCAGCGCCCCCACCCACCGCTGTTCATGGCCTGCACCAAGAAGGACACCCTCAAACTCGCCGCCGAATACGGAATCGGCGCTCTGGTACTGGGTTTCGCCGGCGTCGAGGAGATCGCGGAACTGCGCCGCACCTACGACGAGGCGATCGCGGCCCGCACCGGTGAGCGCTTCGTCTCGACCGTGACCAACGATCACTTCGCGGCCCTGTGCCCGACCATCGTGCTCGACGACCGGGAGAAGGCACAGCAGATCGGCGCGCGCGGGCAACGGTTCTTCGCGCAGTCGATCAAGCACTACTACGGCGCCGGTCCGGTACCGGACGAGGCGGTGGACCCGACCGTCGACGAGATGGCCCGGATCAAGGAGGCCGCCGGCGAGCACGTCGCCTACCTGCACGAAGCCAAGATCCCGGTGAAGGCGGGCGCGACCTCGGTGTTCAATGCCGACCACGCGTACGGCAGCCCCGAGGACGCCATCGCCTATGTGGAGAGACTGCGCGACGCCGGCGCCGACGAGATCCTGTGCCTCATCCAGATGGGCACCGTGCCGCAGGAGGCCTGCCTCGAGACGATTCGGCACTGGGGCGAGAAGGTCATCCCGCACTTCCGGAATCAGTAGGCCACCCCACCGAACCCACCTGCCGATCTCGCTCACCGAGACTGCGGCGGGGCCGAGAGTGCCGACGCGGCGCACGATCTCGGCACATTCCTAGGACGGAGAAGTCGAATGGTTGATCTCACCGACAAGGTCGCACTGATCACCGGTGCCGCTCGCGGGCAGGGTGCGGCGGAGGCCCGCCTGTTCGTCGAACGCGGCGCGCGCGTGGTCCTCACCGATGTCCTGGAGGCGGAGGGCAAACAACTGGCCGACGACCTCGGTGCGGCGGCACGCTTCGTGCGCCACGACGTCACCTCGGCCGACGACTGGAACGCCGCCGTCGCGGTGGCCGTGTCGGAATTCGGCACGCTGGACGTGCTGGTGAACAATGCCGCGATCTACACGGCGAAGCCGCTGGTCGAGACCACCCCGGAAGAGCTGGAACGAATTCTGCAGGTCAATCTGGTGGGCGCGTTCCGCGGCATTCGGGCCGTGGTCGGACCGATGTCCGCGGCGGGCGGTTCGATCGTGAACATCTCGTCGCAGGCCGGGCTCGAGGGACTGATGGGTCACTCCGCCTACGGCAGCTCCAAGTGGGGGCTGCGCGGTCTGACCAAGACCGCGGCACTCGAACTGGGCCCCCGGGGAATTCGCGTCAACTCCGTGCATCCCGGTCCGATCGCGACGCCGATGGTCCCGTACCTGACCACCGGCCCGGGCAGCTTCCCGACACTGCCGCTGCAACGCACGGGAGTCCCGGAGGAGGTCGCCGAACTGGTCGCCTTCCTCGCTTCGGACGCGTCCGCCTATGTCACCGGTGCGGAAGTCACCATCGACGGCGGCCTCGCGGCCGGAAAGTTCATGCCCCCGGAAGCGTCGGAGGAGCCGTGAGCGACAATCGCGCAGCGGCTCGCCGCGCCGACCGGGTGCGGGTGCCCCGCACATCACCGGGCGCCCGACCTGCGGACGGTGCCGCATGGTGATGACGCCACATACTCGGGCGGTGATCGACGCGGCCACGGCCGCGTTCCCGAAGTTGGGGACGGAAGTGCTCGACGCCGCGGAGGCACGCCGGCAGCTCGCCGCGCGGCCCGCCGCCCCTGTCACGCCGATTCCGGTTGCCGCCGTGCGTAATTCGGTGTTGGCCGGGGCGGACGGGGCGGGCATCCCGGTACGGATCTACACCCCGGTGGCCGGTGGCACCGATCCGCTTCCGGTCGTGATGTTCTGTCACGGCGGCGGTTTCGTGATCTGCAGTCTGGACAGCCACGATCAGTTCTGCCGGTCCATGGCGAACGAAACCGGGGCCCTGGTGGTTTCGGTCGACTATCGCCAGGCGCCGGAGCATCGGTTCCCGGCCGCGGCCGAGGACGCGTACACGGTCCTGTGCCGGCTCGCCGAAACCGCCGATCGGTACGACGGCGACCCGGCCCGGATCGCGGTGGCCGGCGACAGCGCCGGCGGCAATCTGGCGGCGGTCGCGGCGCTGATGGCCCGCGACCGGGGCGGCCCGGCGGTGACATCGCAGCTGCTGATGTACCCGATGCTCGATCCGACCCGGGCCGGCGCCTCCTATCGCGAGAATGCGCAGGGCTACTTCGTCACCGACGACCATCTACGCTGGTATTGGGAGCAGTATCTGGGTGATGGCGACGGTCGCGATCCGTATGCCGCCCCACTGTTGGCCGACCCCACCGGGCTGCCACCCGCCCATATCGCGACCGCGGAATACGACCCGCTGCGCGACGAGGGCGAGGCATACGGGGCCCACTTGGCCGGAGCGGGCGTTCCGGTCGAGGTGCACCGCTACGACGGCATGTTCCACGGATTCATGACCATGGGCGACGCGCTGCCCGACACCGCTGTCGCGACCGGCCGGGCGTTCGCGGCGCTGCGCCGCGGGTTCGCCCGCGACGAAGCGAGCAGATCGTGACCGTCCACCACGTCGGCGCCGCGTATCCGGTGGACAATCTCACCGCCGCGGTGGACCTGCTCGCCGCGCTGGTGGGCGAACCGACCGTGGCCGACGGTGACCGCTGGGCCCGGTTCGATATCGGCGGTACCCGCATCATGCTGGCCGGCACCGATCGCGACGCGGACACTCCGTTCCTGACGATCAAGGTCGACGACCTCGACGACACCCTGCGGACGCTGCGGTCCCGGGGCCACGAGATCGCCGACCCGCACACCGGACCCCACGAACGCCGCATCACCATCCGGCTGCCCGGCGAAACTGCTTGGCACATAGCGGTTTACGAGCCGCTGAGCTGATCCCGGACCGCGCGCCGCCCGCCTCCCACCGAGACCGGCCCGACGACCTACCGGCCGGGCCGCGGAGTGGCGCCCGGACCGTTTATTCGAGTGCGCGGACGGCCCGTGATCCCTACCGTGAACAGGGAGAGTTGTTCACGAAAGGATCGAGATCATGTTTCCCGTCGAGCTGCGCGGCACCAGGGCGCAGACGCTCATGTGGGCCCACGAGCACGAGGTCGAGCCGGCCGCGCTGCAGCAGCTGCGCACCATCGCGCAACTGGAATGGGTCTACGGCGTCCGGGTCATGCCCGACGTGCACCTCGGCAAGGGGGCCACGGTCGGGTCCGTCATCGCCATGAGGGACGCGGTCGCACCGGCGGCGGTCGGGGTGGATATCGGCTGCGGTATGGAAGCGGTCAAGACCTCGCTGACCGCGTCCGATCTGCCCGACGATCTGCATTCGCTGCGGTCCCGGATCGAGGCGGCGGTACCGGTCGGATTCGCTGCCCACGACGAGCCGGTGAATATCACCCGATTGCAGGCCGACCTGCCGGGGCGGCGAGCGGCGAGCACCACGCTGCGGTCGGGCTGGACCCGGTTCTGGAGCCGGTTCGCCGACCTCGATCCGGCCGTGCAGAAGCGAGAGTCCAAGGCGCACAAGCAGATGGGCACCCTCGGCGGTGGTAACCATTTCATCGAGGTCTGCCTCGACACCGAGCAGCACGTGTGGATCCTGTTGCATTCGGGAAGCCGCAACATCGGCAAGGAATTGGCCGAGCGGCATATCGCGGTGGCGCGCACCCTGCCGCAGAATCGGGACCTGCCCGATCGCGATCTGGCGGTATTCCTCTCCGGTACCCCGGAAATGGACGCCTACCGGCGCGATCTGGAGTGGGCGCAGGAATACGCCGCCCGCAACCGCGCGGTGATGCTCACCCTGGTCTGCGCGGCGGTGCGAGCCGAATTCGCCGACCGGCCGGTGCATTTCGACGATCCGATCTCGTGTCACCACAACTACGTGGCGGAGGAGATCATCGACGGCATGCCGATGCTGGTGACCCGCAAGGGCGCGGTGCGAGCCGGCGACGGTGATCTCGCCCTGATCCCCGGATCGATGGGCACGCGGTCGTATGTCGTGCGCGGCAAGGGAAATCCGGCCTCGTTCCAGTCGGCATCGCACGGGGCGGGCCGCCGGATGAGCCGCAACGCCGCCAAGCGGCAGTTCACCGTCGCCGATCTGATCGCGCAGACCGACGGTGTCGAGTCCCGCAAGGACGCCGGGGTGATCGACGAGATCCCCGCCGCCTACAAGGACATCGACGCGGTGATCGCCGCCCAGCGCGATCTGGTCGATGTGGTGGCGACACTGCGCCAGGTGCTGTGCGTGAAGGGCTGAGCCGGGGCGGGGTTCGGCAGGCGAGGCGTCACTTACGCAGTACGCCGACGAATCCCGCGCCGAGCAGCATCATCCCGGAGATGAGCGCGAACCCGTAGGTCACCCACGAATGCAGGGCCACCTGCATCGTCGCGTCGGTGAACGGCAGATCGCCGATCAGGCGGAAGGTGTCGTCCGGGTACAGCAGATGCGCGACACCGGGGACGATCCCCCACACCAGACTGGCGACGATCGTGCCGATCGGCGAGAACGCGGCCATCGCGGCAACCAGGAGCAGCAACAGCGAACCGCCGAATATCTCCAGCGCCGCGGTCCACCGGTCGGTGACGGCGCCGACGATGACCCAGTAGCGGATATCGGCTCCGCCCTTGGCGGCGAACGCGATTCCGATCGGCGTCACGATCAGTCCGAACAGCACGCCGGACAGGGTCCGGCTGGTGACACCGCGGCTCTGGAACTGCGCCCCCGGCGGCGCCCACCCCGCAGGTGATTCGAACTTCTTCGCCATCGCCCCGCTCCTCCTGCATTCCCGCGCATGCCAGTCGACCACGTGGTCCCGATCGCACCCATTGTCCTGCCTCGTGAGCGAAAGTGCCCGACACCGGCCGGAAAACGTTCGTGGCGTGGCGTTGCGGTATCGCCGCTGGTTAGCATCGACCATGCCCTCGACACCCGGATCTGCCCAACCGCCCGAAATTCCCGGAGTGCGCCGCAGTTTCATCGAGGCGCGCGGCGTGCGATTCCATGTCACCGAGGCGGGTGTGCCCGACGGTCGTCCGGTGCTTCTGCTGCACGGCTGGCCGCAGCATCACTACGCCTATCGACATCTGCTCGCCGATCCGCCGGCCGGGTTGCGACTCATCGCTCCGGATCTGCCGGGTTACGGCTGGTCCGGGCCGCCGCCGCATCGCTGGGCGAAGGAGGACGTCGCCTCCGATCTGCTGGCGCTGCTGGACCGGCTGGAGCTGCCACGGGTGCTGCTGGCCGGGCACGACTGGGGTGGCTTCGTCGGATTCCTGATGGTGTTGCGCGAGCCGGAACGGTTCGAAGGCTATCTGCCGCTCAATATCGCCCATCCCTGGATCAGCGCCCGCACGTTGGCGCCGCACGCGTGGCGTTTTCTGATGTATCAGCCGCTGGTGGCGACGTTCGGGGTCCCGTTGCAGCGGCATACGCCGTTCGTCGAGCGGCTGCTGCGGTTGGGTCCCGGGAGCCGCACCTTCACCCCGGAGATCGCCCGCGTCTACGGCGACCGATTCCGCGATCCGGCGTCCGCCCGCGCCGCCACCGACACCTACCGCACGTTCTGGTTGCGCGAACTGCCCGCGGCCCGCCATCCGGAACGTCGCCGTGCCACGATCCCGATCCGGGCCCTGTTCGGGACCGGCGATGTAGCCATCCACCCTTCGCTCGCCGCGGCGGAGACGGCCCGGGCCGACGACTACACCGTCGAATACGTGGCCGGTTGTGGTCATTTCATTCCCGAGGAGCGTCCGGATCTGGTGCGCGACCGACTGCTGGCATTGGCCGCCGAGACCGGGTAGGCCCGGCCGGCGTCGGACCACGCGATTCACGAGTTCCGGCGAACGGGGTGCGGCTGCGCGGCTACGGTGGCCGGGTGTCGGAGGGGTCCGGCACGATGGACCGCATGACCACCACCGAGCTGCGCGAATCCGCCGAGAACCTGCTGCGCGAGCTGGCCGGGCCCGACGCCCGGCTGCGCGAGGACCAGTGGACCGCGATCGAGGCACTGGTCGTCCAGCGACGCCGGGCGTTGGTGGTGCAGCGCACCGGCTGGGGCAAATCGGCGGTCTACTTCATCGCCGCGCGCCTGCTGCGGGCGCAGGGCCGTGGGCCGACGGTCATCGTGTCACCGCTGCTGGCCCTGATGCGCAATCAGGTCGCCGCGGCGCGGCGGGCCCGGGTGATCGCGGAGACGATCAACTCGGGCAATGTCACCGAATGGGACGAGATCCACGCCCGAGTGGCCGCCGGCGAGGTCGATGTCCTGCTGGTCAGCCCGGAACGGTTGAACAATCCCGACTTTCGCGATTCGGTGCTGCCGAAATTGGCCGCCGATGCCGGGCTGGTCGTGGTCGACGAGGCGCACTGCATTTCCGATTGGGGCCACGATTTCCGGCCCGACTACCGTCGCATCCGCACCCTGATCGCCGACCTCGGCGAGGGCATTCCGGTCCTGGCCACCACCGCTACCGCGAACGACCGGGTCGTCACCGATGTGGCCACCCAGATCGGCACCGACACCCTGGTCCTGCGGGGGACGCTGGACCGTGAATCGCTGCATCTGTCGGTCGTGCGGATCGACGATGCCGTGCAGCGCACCGCCTGGTTGAGCCGCCGTCTCGGCGAACTGCCCGGCTCGGGGATCATCTACACCCTCACCGTCGCCGCCGCCCACGATCTGGCCGACGTCCTCGCCGACCACGGTTATCGGGTCGCCGCCTACACCGGCCGCACCGAACCCGGCGAACGCGAAACCCTCGAACAGGCGTTGCTGGACAACGAGGTGAAGGCGCTGGTGGCGACCTCGGCGCTCGGTATGGGTTTCGACAAGCCCGATCTCGGGTTCGTGGTCCACGTCGGCGCGCCCTCCTCCCCCATCGCCTACTACCAGCAGGTCGGCCGCGCCGGACGCGGACTGGGGCGACCCGATGCCGCATCTCGGTCGAACGCGCCCGCCCGCGCCGAGGTCATTCTGCTACCGGGCCCCGAGGACCGCCGGATCTGGGATTACTTTGCGTCCGTGGCCTTTCCGCGTGAACCGGTGGTGCGGTCGGTCCTGGCCGCACTGGATCACGAGCGGCCCATGTCGACGGCGGCGTTGGAGCCGCTGGTCGAGCTCAGCCGCTCTCGGTTGGAGATGGTGCTCAAGGTGCTGGACGTGGACGGAGCGGTCCGCCGAGTGCGCGGCGGCTGGCTGGCGACCGGTATGCCGTGGACCTACGACGCCGACCGCTACGACCGCCTCGACCAGGCGCGCAGGGCCGAACAGCAGGCGATGCTCGAGTATCGGAACACCGCCGAATGCCGAATGAACTTCCTGCGCCGCCAACTCGACGATCCGGGGCTCACCGCGGATTCACCAGGGTGCGGGCGGTGTGACAACTGCACCGGTCGTCGGTTCGACACGGCCGTGGACTCCGCCGATACCGCCGCCGTCCGCGCGCGGCTCGATCGCCCCGGCATCGATCTCGCCCCGCGCAAACAGTGGCCCACCGGCTTGTCCACCCTCGGAATCCCGTTGTCCGGCAAGATTTCCGATGGCCCCGAGGTCGGCCGGGTGCTGGGTCGGCTCAGCGACCTCGGCTGGGGCCAGCGGTTGCGGACACTGCTCGACGGTCCCGACGGACCCGCGCCGGATCCCATCGTCGAGGCCTGCATCGCAGTACTCCGCGAATGGGATTGGGCGCAACGACCCGGTGCCGTGATGGCGATGCCATCGGCGACCCACCCCGTTCTCACCGCCGACCTCGCCGCCCGGCTCGCCCGCATCGGCCGACTCACCGACCTCGGTGTCCTCCGCACCAGGCCCGACCGCCGACCGGTCTCCGCCGCCAACTCCGCGCACCGGGTCGCCGCCCTCTTCGACTCCTGGGAGCCCCCCGACCTGACCGGGCTCGACACTCCGGTCCTGCTGGTCGACGCCCAGACCGACACCGGCTGGACACTCACCCTGGCCGCCCGCACGCTGCGCCTGGCCGGAGCCCCGGCCGTCCTACCGTTCGCCCTGGCGACACCGACCTGATCCGTTCCCGCGACGGCCTACCTGCTTATCTGCCGTCGGACCCGCAGCGTGGCGAGTTTGTCCGGGTTACGGATCGCGTAGAGGTCGGTGATCGCGCCGTCGACGATCTCGATCAGATACACGCCCGCGAGTTCGTCGCCGGTATAGGCGGCCAGCGCCGGAGTGTTGTTGCAGTTGATCGCGTCGATCCGCAGATCCGGTGTGCTCTCGACCTTGCCGAACAAATCCGCGAGATATCGCGCGACCTGCTCAGCGCCGACCACCGGACGGCGGGCGGCGAGGGCCTTACCGCCGCTGTCGGCGGTGAAGGTGACATCGGGCGCGAGCAGGGCCAGTAGCGCCTCCGGGTCGCCGGTGGTCGCCGCCGTCATGAACTGCTCGGTGATCCGTTCGATCTCCGCCGCGTCGACACGTTCGAAACGTTTGCGCCGGGCGCGGACATGCGAGCGGGCGCGGTGCGCGATCTGCCGGACGCTCAGCACCGATTTGCCCACCGCGGTGGAGATTTCGCGGTAATCGAAGCCGAACACCTCACGCAGGACGAAGACCGCGCGTTCGTCGGGACTCAGGGTCTCCAACACGACCAGCATGGCCATCGACACCGATTCGGCGAGCACCAGATCGGCTGCCGCGTCGGTCTCGTCCAGCAACAGCGGTTCCGGTAACCACGGGCCGATATAGTCCTCGCGCCGGCGAGTGCGCGCGCGTAACGCGTTGAGCGCCTGCCGGGTCACCAGCTGCGCCAGATACGACTTGGTCTCGCGCACCGTCGACAGATCGACCTCGGCCCAGCGCAGATAGCTGTCCTGCAGCACATCGTCGGATTCGGTTGCGGAACCGAGGATTTCATAGGCGATCGTGAACAGCAGCGGGCGCAACGCGGTGAACCGCTCGGCGTGGTCGCCGGTGGTCATGCCGGACTCCCGGCCCGGAGGGTGCGAGCCGGCTGCTCGGGCCGCGGGCCGCCCTTCACCCATCGCAGGGACCCGGGCGTGCGGGCCTCACGCCGGATCTTCGCCACCCCGAGATCGCACGTCATCTCCTTGATCCTGGCACCCATCCGCCCGCCGATGTACAGCTTCACCGGGATGTCGTCGCGACGCGCGAGCTGGCGGATACCGACACGGCGGCCCAGGCTCAGACACGTCCCGGTGAGCGCCACATCGATGCGCTTCGGTTCGGTGCCCGCGATCCGGCTCAGCACGGTCTCGGCGGCCTGCGCCCCGAGCGGCCCGGCGCCCTGGCAGCTCATCCGCAACGGCCGCCCCGACGGCGCGGCGGCGTCCCCGGTCGCGACGATCCGCTCGTCGTCCACGCTGGTCAGCGTCTCGTCGGTGAGCAGCCGGCCGAGTTCGTCGGTGCGCAGCCCACTCGCGGCGGCCAGTTCCGGCACCCCGAAACCGGTGGTCCAGATGGTGAGGGCACTCGCCCGCTCCGCACCGCCGGCGAGCAGCACGGCATCCGGCCGGACCTCGCCGACCCGCTCCCCCTCGAGCACCGTGACACCGTGCTCGGCCAGCCACTTGCCGACGTACCGCCGGCCCGGGCCACCCAGCGACGGCATCGTGGTACCGCCACAGATCAGCGTCACCGCCCACCCCTGTTCGGCCAGCTCCGCAGCGGTTTCGATACCCGTCGGCCCGCTACCCACCACCGTCACGGGAGCGCTGCGTGGGAGCCGCTCGAGTTCGGACCGCACCCGCTGCGCGGACTCCCACTCGCCGACGGGAACGGCGAATTCCGCGGCCCCGGGCACCGACTCGGGAATCGCGGACCCGCTGCCCACCGCGTAGACGAGGTAGTCGTAGTCCAGCGCGGCACCCGATCCCAGCTGGACCCGCCGAGCGGCCGCGTCGATGCGCGTGGCGCTGTCGACCACCAATTCGATCCCCGCGCCGAGCAACGACTCGTAGCCGACCGTCGCCTCCGCGGTGCCCGCTACGAATTGATGCAGCCGAACCCGATCGACGAATTCCGCACGAGGATTGACCACCGAGATGTCGACGTCGTCGCGTATCCGCAGCCGATTGGCAGCCACGGTTCCCGCATATCCACCACCGAGGACAACCACCCGGTGTCGTGTGTTGTGTTCGCTCATGCCCTCCAGACACCGCGCAGGCCCGAAACGTGACATGGCGCGATCCGATCGCACCCATAATCCGGGCCTTCCGATTGGCCGGAAGTGTGTACCCGGTCACACTTGTGCCTGCTAGCGTCCCAGCACGCGGCGAGTCGCGTGGGGCTCGGCTTCGGTGTGGAGGTGATCGGTATGGGTGGCGGAATCGGAACCGTTCTGCACGGGGCGCAGCGCAGGGCGATCGAGGTGACCGAGGCGGTACGAGCGCTGAACGTGTTGCGGGAGCGGGGTTTCATCGATCCCCGCAATCTCGGCGAGACCGTGCGGACCGCCAGGGAAGGCCGGCGGCTGGGTCCGCAGGCGACGATGGTGCGTCACGCCGCGCGCATGTGGCCGCAGCGATCGGCCCTGATCGACGAGCGCGGCAGTATGACCTTCCGGCAACTCGACGACGATTCGACCCGGCTGGCGCGCGGTCTGCGATCGCTCGGGGTGGCGCCGGGTACCGTCGTCGGCATCCTCGCCCGCGACCACCGCGGGCTGCTGCTGGCGATGGCGGCCGCCGGTAAGGCGGGCGCGCGACTGGCGCTGATGAACACGGGTTTCGCCAAGCCCCAGTTCGCGCAGGTCTGCGAGCGCGAACACGTCAAGGTCGTCCTGCACGACAGCGAATTCGCCGGATTGCTCGACGCCCTGCCCCCGGAGCTGCCGCGGGTCATCACCTGGGTCGACGAGGGCGCCGAATTGCCCACCGGCGCAATCACCATCGAGGAACTGATCAGAGAACATCCCCCGACCGAACTGCCGCTGCCGGATCGGCCGGGCGGCTTCGTCATCCTCACCAGCGGCACCACGGGATTGCCGAAAGGCGCTCCGCGCGCGGCGGTGTCGCCGATCTCCTCGGCTCAGATCGCCGACCGCATCCCGTTTCCCCCGCAGGGGACGATGCTCATCGTCTCGCCCATCTTCCACAGCACCGGACAGGCCACCTGGCTGATCGCGACCGCCCTCGGAGCGACCACGGTGACGATGCGCCGTTTCGACGCCGAACGCACCCTGGCGGCCATCGCGGAACATCGGGTGGATCTGCTGGTCGCGGTGCCGACGATGCTGCATCGCATGGTCGAACTCGATCCCGCCGTCCGCGAGCGGTACGACCTGTCGTCGTTGAAATCCATCGTGCTGGCCGGTTCGGCCTTGTCACCGGAGCTGACGGTGCGCGCCACCGCGGCGTTCGGGCCGATTCTCTACAACCTGTACGGCTCGACCGAATGTGCGGTGGCGACGGTCGCCCAGCCCGCGGATCTGGCGATCGCGCCCGGAACCGCGGGCCGCGCGCCCGTCACCTGCGAGGTGGTGCTGTTCGACGAGAACGACAAGCGGGTACACGGCACGAATGTCAAGGGCCGCATCTTCATTCGTTCCGGCGCCCCGTTCGAGGGATATACCGACGGCCGGCACAAGCAGATCATCGACGGCTACATGTCCTCCGGCGACGTCGGCCATTTCGACGAGCACGGATTGTTGTTCGTCGACGGCCGTGACGACGACATGATCGTCTCCGGCGGCGAGAACGTCTTCCCGCAGGAAGTCGAGAACCTGCTACTGGAGCGATCGGACGTTTTCGACGCGGCGGTCGTCGGTGTCGACGATGTCGAGTTCGGTAAGCGCCTGCGCGCATTCATCGTTCCGGAGCCCGGCGCCACGGTGGATCCCGAGGAGATCAAGGCCTACGTGAAAGCCAACCTGGCCCGCTACAAGGTGCCGCGCGATGTGGTGTTCCTCGACGAGCTGCCGCGCAATGCCACCGGCAAACTCGTGCGCCGCGCGCTGGCGGAATACCCCGTCACATAGTCGGTCGATCGACCAGTTTACGGTACCGTCGGTTACAGAGACGCGAACCACATCCTTACCGCCCTGCTTGCTAGGGTTAGCACGCACTGGATCTCGATGTTGCGGTCCCGCCTGCCTGGCGGAATCCGCGGAAGGTTGTACCTATGTCAGCTGTCCTTCCGTCAGCAAGCGCTGCCCTCCGAAAGGCCGGAGATCTGGCTCTGGGGGTCAATGTCATGCGCAAACGCGGGCTGTTCAGCCCGCTGCGGCCGGACCACGCGGTCAGCTCGGCGCTCAACGTCACCAAGTTCGGCCCGTTCGCCGGCGTCATCATGCACGCCGCGAAGACCAACCCGAATTCCGCTGCACTGCTGGACGAGCGGGGTGAGCTGACCTTCGCCGAGGTCAACGCGCAATCCAATCAGCTGGCGCGAGGGCTCGCCGCCCAGGGTCTGCGCGAGGGCGACGTCGTGGCGCTGCTGGCACGCGACCACCGCGGCATGGTGCTGAGCCTCGCCGCCACCGGCAAACTCGGCGTGCGCGCCGTGCTGATGAACACCGGCTTCGCCAAACCGCAGTTCGCCGATGTCGCGGCGCGCGAAAAGGTCAAGCTGGTGCTGCACGACAGCGAGTTCGTCGAGCTGATGAGCGCCATCCCGGCCGAGATTCCCCGCATTCTGACCTGGGTGGACGAATCCGACAACGTCGATCCCGCGACGCCCACGGTGGACTCGCTGCGCGAGGGTCAGTCGCCGGATACGGTGGCCGCGCCGTCGAAGCCCGGCGGCATGGTGATCCTGACCAGCGGCACCACCGGCACCCCGAAGGGCGCCCCGCGCGACAAGGTCAGTCCGTTCATCTCCGCTCAGTTCCTGGACCGTATCCCGTTGCCGCGCAACGGTTCCATGGTCGTGGCCGCACCGGTCTTCCATGCCACCGGCCTGTCCCAGTTCACCCTGGGGCTCTCCCTGGGCAACCGGATGATCTTCCAGCAGCGCCGGTTCGACCCGGAGAAGACGCTGGCCAATATCGACAAGTACAAGGCCGAATCGCTGGTCGTGGTGCCGACGATGTTGCAGCGCATGCTCGACCTGCCGGCCGAGACGCTCGCCAAATACGACATGTCCTCGCTGCGCATGATCTTCGCCGCCGGCTCGGCCATTCCGCCGGATGTGGTGACCCGCAGCCTCGACTACTTCGGTGACGTCCTCTACAACGTCTACGGCTCCACCGAATGCGCGCTCATCACCGTCGCGAGCCCGGAGGACCTGCGCAAGTCGCCGAGTACCGCGGGCCGTCCGCCGCTGGGTATCCGGCTGGCGCTCTACGACGAGAACCGCAAGCGGATCACCGAGCCGAACGTGACCGGCACGATCTTCATCGAGAACGCGCACTCGTTCAAGGCCTACACCGACGGTCGCACCAAGGAGACCGTCGACGGCATGATGTCCAGCGGCGACGTCGGGCACTTCGACGAGAACGGTCTGCTGTTCATCGATGGCCGCGACGACGACATGATCGTCTCGGGCGGTGAGAACGTCTTCCCGCAGGAGGTCGAGCATCTGATCGCCGACCGCCCCGACGTCCAGGAGGCGGCGGTCGTCGGTGTCGACGACAAGGAATTCGGCAAGCGCCTGCGCGCCTTCGTCGTTCCGGGTCCGGACTCCAAGCGGGACGCCCAGGAGATCAAGGACTACGTCAAGGCCAACCTGGCCCGCTACAAGGTGCCGCGCGAGGTGATCTTCCTCGACGAGCTGCCCCGCAACGCCACCGGCAAACTGCTGCGCAAACCGCTGACGGAGATGGAGGTCTCCGGCGACTGATCTCGCCGCGTCCGCATCGGCCCGGGAGCCCGCGCTCCCGGGCCGAACTGTCCGCGAATCGTGTTCCGGGCGGTCAGCTATCATTCAGCGCGTGATTACCCGCCCCGGCGCCACGCCGGCCCGTGCCCAGGTGTCGGCGCATTCGCGCCGGGCCGCGGTGGCACGGTTGCGGGGCGCGTCGGCCGGTTCGGTGTCCGGCGCGTTATCGATCGCCGCACACGGCTTGGCGGCGGGCGGAATGCCGGTGCCGTCCAGCACACTGATGCTGCTGGTGGCCGCGTCCACCGTGGTCGGCGCCCTGGTCGCGGGCCTCGCACCGCTGCGCACGACCGCCGTCGGGCTCGTCGCCGCACTGTGGGGCGGGCAGCTCGTCGGCCACCTGGTGATGTCGGCGGATATGGCGCATATGCACGATATGCCGTTGTGGACGCCGACCATGTTGGGTGCGCACCTCATCGCTGCGGTGTGCGCCGCCGTGATCATCCTCGGCGCCGAGGCCGCCTACCGAGTGGGCACCGCCGTCGCCCGTGCGCTGCCCGTACTCGTCAGCCTCCCGGTCATCACCGAGCCGGTACTTCCCCGCAGCCCGCACCGCGACCGGGTGATCCTGCGGATCTTCCCCACCGAAACCTTCCGCACTCGCGGGCCCCCGCTCACTGCGCACTGCTGAGAAATCCCCACACCCACATCCGGAAATCCCCTCGCCGACAGCGCTCGACGAACAATCGGCGCGGCATTCGGGCTGCCACGAATCCGGTAGCAGCGAACAAGGACCCACGCCGTCGGCTGTCCACTTCACGCATGTCCCTCCGGTCTGCCGACCGTAGTACCGCCACTGTCCCAGGGCGGCGGAACATCAGGACGAGGCCGATTCGGCAGGCGCGCCACAAATGGCGCGGCCGGCGCTGTCCAGGCAACCCCCGCCTGCCGTGAACTCGGCCGGCGGCCGCGCGCGGATCCGCGCACAACGATGTGGGTGCCCTCGAACAGGAGCACTACCAGTGAGCATCACCGAAGTTCCGGCTACCGGCACCGAGCCGGCACAGCCGGAGAAGTCGCCGCCGAGTGCGGCGCACCCATCACCACCCGAGACGGCCGAGCAGTCGCCGCCGGACCCGGCCGCAGCACCCGCGGCAACTCTGACCGCGCACCCCGACGCGTCCGAACCGCCGCGGCCCCCGAGGTTCGGCGGCACCCGCGCGGTGCAGGCGCTGGCCATGCGGTTGCACTTCTACGCCGGTGTCTTCGTCGCGCCGTTCATCCTGATCGCCGCGGTGACCGGGGCGCTGTACGCGGTCGCGCCCAGCATCGAATCGGTCGTGAATCGCGATCTGCTGCATGTGGATTCGACCGGTCCGGCACGACCGCTGTCGGAGCAGATCGCGGCGGGCGTGGCCGCCGAGCCTGCGCTCGCACTGGTCGCGGTCGACCCGGCGCAGCGGTCCGGAGACACCACTCGCGTGATCTTCGCCGATCCGAGTCTCGGAGCGTCCGAGCGACGGGCGGTCTTCATCGATCCGGCGACGGCCACCGCGGTGGGCGACAGCGTCGTCTACGGCAGCACCGGTGCGCTGCCCCTGCGTACCTGGATCGACGTACTGCACCGGAATCTGCACCTCGGCGACTTCGGCCGGCTCTACAGCGAGGCGGCCGCCTCCTGGATGTGGATCATCGCGCTCGCGGGTGTGGTGATGTGGCTGCGCCGCTCGCGCGGTCCGGCGCGACGTCTGCTGTGGCCGGATCGCACCATGCGGGGGCGTCCGCGCACCATGAGCCTGCACGCCACGGTCGGTTTGTGGATCGTGCTGCCGTTGCTGTTCCTCTCCGCGACCGGGATGACCTGGTCGTTGCACGCCGGCGAGCACATCGCCTCGCTGCGGCAGCATTTGAACTGGACCAGCCCGGTCGTCGACGCGGCACTGCCCGGGGCGCCGACGCCGTCGATGCCGGCCGCGGGCGAACATGCCGAACACACCGGCGGGCACGGTATGACGATGCCGGTTTCCGCCGACCGCGCCGCCGAGGTCGACAAGGTCTTCGCGGTCGCACGCGGGCACGGTCTCGAAGGCCCGGTCGAGATCTCGATCCCGGCCGCCGACACCACCGCGTTCACCGTCAAGGAACGCCGCCTCTCCGGGGTCTACACCCAGGATGCGATCGCGGTGGACGGGAAGACCGGCGATGTCACCGACATTCTGCGCTACGCGGACTGGCCGCTGATGGCAAAGCTCGCCAACTGGGGCATCCAACTGCATATGGGCATGCTCTTCGGACTCGCCAATCAGCTGCTGCTCTTGGCCACGATGATCGCGCTGATCACGGTGATCGTGCGCGGCTATCTGATGTGGTGGCGCCGACGACCGACCCGTAACACCGGCCGGTTCGCCGTCGGTCGCGCACCCGCGCGCGGGACACTGCGCCGGGCGCCGCTGTGGGTCGGCGTCCCATTGGTCGCGCTCACCGTGGCGATCGGATGGTTCGCGCCGGTGCTGGGCGTGAGCCTGCTCGCGTTCCTGATCGTCGACATCGTCCTCGGCCTGATCCAGCGGCGACGCCGAGGAGCTGTCACCTGACAGCACCGCAGCCGCTACGGCTACGACACCTGTCGAGGTAATCCGGCAGCGCCGGAACATCTTTCCCGCGGAGACGAGCGACGCCCAGGTGCCGCCCGTCCGACGAAGCGCGCCCTCGACGGGGTCGCCGCAGCCGCCGGCAGCGATCGGCCGGCATCCCCGGCTGCGCCGTAAAAACCAGGGGCACACCGCCTTCGGTCGTCCAGGGCTGCCCCATGCCCGGATTCGGCGCACCCGGCATACCAACAGCAACTTTCATTTGCCTGATATCACAAAGGGATTCATCACCATGGGAATCAAGACCATCGTCGCCACCGCCGCCCTCCTCGCCGCCGCTCTCAGCGCGAGCACGGCCACCGCCGGCGCCGCACCCGCCGAGGCCGAGGCGGTCGGCTACCGGGCGACCACCACCGCGATCGGCACCGTGATCACCACCGACGCCGGATCGATGGCGGCCGACAACGGTGTGTTCACCATCAGGGCCGCCGACGGCACCGTCCTCGCCGGCACCCACCTGTCCTTCCGGGTGGACGATTTCGTCTTCCCGATCGAGGCGCAGATCCACGACCACACCGCGACCCTGACCCCCAAATTCGATCTCGCACACGCGGTCTACCGGCCCGTCGCGATGCCGTTCGAGGACAGCGCGCCGTGGAAGACCCCATACGACCGGGAGCAGGCCGCGTGGAGCCGGATGACCAGCACGATGAGCGCCGGCGCCACGATCGGCACCCTGGTGGGCGGAATCGGCGGAGCGGGAATCGGCTGTGTGCTCGGCGGCATCGCGGGCGCCACCATCGCGGCGGCCACCATCGTCGGCATGTTCGGCCCGTTCGTCCCGGCCGCGGTGGTGGGCTGCCTCGGCGGCATCGTCGCCATCGGCGCACTGGGCACGGTGGCGGGTCAGCTGCTGGTCACCGCGCCGGTGGCGGTCCTGGCGGTGGCGCAGTACTTCACCACCATCAACGCTCCGTTCCCCGCGAAGTGAGTCGCGGCGGTCGATGAGCGCGGAATCCGGTGGGCGGCAGCAGGTTCGCCGCCCACCGGCCGGCTCGGGCTCAGGCGGCCCGGTGCCGGCTCGCGGGCCGGCGATAGCCGATCGATGCGGGACGAAGACGGCGGGACGAATCGACCGGCGCGACCGGAACCTCGACGTATTCCGAATCGCCCACCGGCTGCCGATGGCCGGGTCGGTCGTCGTCGCGGTGCAGCCGATGAACCAGATACAGCAGTGCGACGCCGACCAGTACCGGAATATGAGTGACCAAACGCCCGACGGTGACGTCACCGCGGGTCAGATCCAGCAGTGAGGCGGCGGTGAGCGCCCCGACGAAGACACTGAGCATCGGCAGTTGCGCCGCGGCGGTCCCGGTGCGCAACGCGGCCCAGACGAGGCCGATTCCGACCGCGAGATTCCACGCCGCACTCTCGTGGGACATATGCCCCATCATGAATCCCCCGTGCCCACTCATCCCGGTGTCGGCACCCACCAACTGAGTCAGTGCCAATCCGGTTTGCGCGATCGCGACCACGGCGAGGCAGACGCGGACGACCTGCGGTGTGCGCCGAGCCGGCGGCAGGCCGGCCATGATGTCCGCGGACAGGTCCGGCACCTGGGGTGCGGCGTGCAGAATCATGGTGCGGCGCAACGTTTCCGCGTTCCGGTACCATCCCCGGCAGGTCGAACACGCGACCAGATGCCGGTCGGTCACCGCCGCCGGAATCGGTTCGGCTTCACCGTCGATGCGCGCCGAGAGCGCTTCTCGGACCGTTTCGCACTTCATGTTCCCATGGTCGCGCACAGCGAGGGGTGAGTTCCACGACGGGGTGTAGTAGCGTGACCGCCGTGCCGGGTGGTGACAATGAGGACCAGCTGACCGAGCTCGCACTCGCCGCGGGGCGGGGTGATCGACGAGCATTCGAACAATGGGTCCGCGCCCTGCAGGCCGACGTCTGGCGATTCCACGCCTATCGCGCCGGATCGGGCGCCGCCGACGATCTGACCCAGGAGACCTTCGTCCGCGCCTTCGGCAGCCTGCCGCGATTCGCGGGCCGCTCGACCTCGCGTGCCTGGTTGCTCTCGATCGCCCGCCGGGTCGTGGTCGACTCGATCCGCTCCGCCATGGCGCGCCCCCGCCTGCACGCCGGTGACGACTGGGAGACGGCGGCGGAAACCCGTGCTGCCCAGCAGCATTCGGGACGCACCTTCGAGGATATGGTCGAGACCCGGATCCTGCTCGACGGTCTGGAACCGGAACGTCGGGAGGCGCTGGTGCTGACCCAGATGCTCGGGCTCTCCTATCAGGAGGCGGCCGACGTGTGCGCGGTACCGGTGGGCACCATCCGATCCCGGATCGCCCGGGCGCGGGAGGATCTGCTCGCCGCGGCGGAGCAGCGCGACGGCGGGGTCGGCTGACCCGGGAACTTTTGCGGGCCGCCCCACGACCTGTGTCGATGTGAGTGTGGATGCGGCCCCGGCGGCGGTACGACCGGCGGTCCTGACCGGATTGCTGATCACCGCGATGACGCTGTCGATGTTGCCGCTGTTCCTGCTCGGCGCCCTCGGGCCCCGGCTGATCGGTGAATTCGGCGGGGCCACAAGCCGACTCGGGTTCCTCGTCGCCGCGGGATTCGCCGTCGCGGCGGTGCTGTCCCCACTGGTGGGGCCGGCCGTGACGGCGATCGGCGCCCGGCGCTGCCTGTGCGCCGGTTTCCTGGTGTCGGCGGTGGCTCTGGCCCTGTTCGCCACCGCGCACCGGTACGCACTGCTCGTCGTGGCGATCGCGCTGTCCGGGCTGGCTCAGGCGATGGCGAACCCGACCACCAATCAGCTGATCGCGGCGTGTATTCCACTCGATCGCCGCGGCGCGGTCGCGGGATGGAAGCAGTCCGGTGTGCAGTTCGGCGCGTTCCTCGCCGGTCTGCCGCTGGCAGCACTCGCCTCGGCCACCGGCTGGCGGACCGCGGTGGGGCTGAGCGCGGCCGTGGCCCTCGGCGCCGCGCTGCTGACCACAGCCATAGCGAAAGACGCTGTGCCGCCGCGTTTCCCGCCGCTCACCGTTCCCCGCCCGGATGGTGATGCCGCGTGGATGTGTGGTTTCTCGGTCTTCCTGGGCGCGGGCGTCTCCGCGATCAACACCTATATCGCGCTGTATGCCGGTGTCCGGCTCGGCCTGTCCGCCACCGTGGCGAGTGCGCTCGTCGCCGGGCTCGGAGTGGCCGGTATCGCCGGGCGGGTCGGGTGGACCCGCAGATCGGCCGCCCTGTCCAGCCCCGCGGTGTTGTTGCCGCCGTTGGCTTTCGGTTCGGCGTTGGCCGCCGCGGCGATCCTGCTCGCCGATCCGGTGGGGTCGTGGCTCGTCTGGCTCGGTGCGCTGGGGATCGGCGGGTGCGCCGTGGCGGCCAACGCCGTGTCGATGATGACGGTGATCGCCACCGCGCCGGCGCATCGGATCGGCCGGGATTCGGCCGTGGTCTCGGCGGGCTTCTTCGCCGGCTTCGTGGTCGGCCCCACCTTGTTCGGCGCCCTCGCACAGCAGCACGGTTACGTCCTCGCCTGGTCGACGGTGATCGCCGAATTCCTCGCCGCCGCACTGGTGGCCGGGTGGTGGCAGTGGCGCGCGGAGCGGGTTCGATGACCGACCTCGAGGACGCGCTCGACCGCGTGCTCGCGCGGGTGGACTCGACGGAGGCGGCCGTCGGCCGGCGTTTTCCGATCCATGCCGATCCCGAGTCGGGAGTGTGGCTCACCTCGCGCCGCGGGTCCTGGGTCGCCGGGTTCTGGGCCGGACAGCTGTGGTTGCGCGCGCGATTGTCCGGACGAGCCGAGCACGTGTGTGCGGCGCGCGAGGCCGCCGAACGCCTGGTCCCGGCCGCCGGTCTCGACACCGCGACCCGAGGGCTGATTCTCTGGTACGGCGCTGCCGCGGGTGAGCGACTGGGACTGTCCCGCGACCCGGACCGACATCCGGTCCGGGGTCCGGGCACCCGTGCGCAGCCGCCCGATCCGCTGCCGAAAGCCTGTGCGCCACTGTCGAAGCCGAATCCGGAATACTGCCCTGGGGGACCGCATTCGGTGACCCGCCCGACCCCGTGACCACGCGCGTGGACGGGCTCGCCGGAACGGTTTCCCTGCTCGCCTGGGCCGGCCGAGCTCCCGCCGCCGAGGCATGTCTGCGGGGCTACCTGGATCTCGCGTCCCTCCGGGCCGACCCGGCCACACCGCCGGATGTGACTGCGGGACAGGCATTTCCGGGCACCGCCGCCTGCGCGTTCGAACGGGTCCACGGCGGCTGGCGGGCCCGGCCGTCGCCGCCGCCGGGCTGGTCGCGCGGCCAGGCCTGGTTGCTGCTGGCGCTCGCGGATGCCGGGTACTGGCTGAGCCCGGAATTCGCCGACCAGGCGCGATCGTGGCTGGATTCGGCCCCGCAGCTGCGGACGGTGCCGCCCGCGATCGCCGGGCACGGCGGCGCGGTCGACACCTCGGCGGCCGCGATCACCGCGGTCGCGCTGGCCAAGCTGGGACGTCTCGGCGCTGCACGCGACCTCGTGACCGAGCTCGTCGGCGATCACCTCGCCACCAGCGGCCCGCCGGGCAGGCTGCTGCGCGGATGTTACGACCTTCGGGGTGGGGTGGCGACGGAACACGAATTGGTCTGGGGGAACTACTTTCTACTGCTCGCCCTCGCTGTCGTGCTGGGAATAGTGCCGCCCAGTCTCGTTTGAGCGGGCGACACCGTTTCGCTAACCCCGCAGTGCCGCGATGATTTTCGCGGCGGTGTCCTGGTAGACGGTGAGCAGGTCGTCGTCCTTCGTCGGATAGTTCGACAGCTGCACCTGCCGGGCGGGTGCACCGGGCAGCACGGTCCCGGTGTCCATCTGCTCGTTGGCGAAGACGAATTGCGGGTTCAACCTGGACAGCTCCACGACCTGCTTCGCCGTCACCTCTGCGGGGCCGTAGGTGCCCAGTACCTGGGCGCCGGCCAGTTGCGCCGCGAACCCCACGAAGGCCTGTGCGACCACCGTGGGCGGCTGCGCCTGTCGCCAGGCTGCCCGCACCTGCGCCGACAGCTTGGCGTATTCGCTGTCGAACCCGCCGATCCAGCGGTCGGCGGCGGCGCGGGTGCCGAACAGGTCGGCGAGCCGTCGCACCTCGGCGATCACCTTGTCGTGGCTGTTGTCGAGGTCGACCTGCACCATCTTCGCCGGGGATCCGGCCGCCTCCCGGAGCCTGCCCGCAAAGCCCTCGAACGGCGCGTACAACACGAAATCGGCGTCGGCAACCGCCACCAGATCCGACGGCTTCGGATCGTAGTCGGGCGCGTGGGCGATCGCGGCCGGCACGATCACTGTGACGTCGGTGGCCCCGGCCGCCTCGGCGAAGGCCGCCTCCCAGCTGCTCGCCGCCACCACCTGCGGGCCCGAATGATTCCCCTGATCGTGGCTGTCGGTGCCGCAGCCCACCACCACCGCCGCACCGCTGATCAGTGCAGCGAGGCCGAATCCGATGCGGGCGAGCCGCTTTCGCGTGAAGACCGCCATCCTGAAGTTCTCCCATCGGGTAGTACATGAACCGCGAGCGCCACCGCGCCCGCCGACAACACCAGCACCGGGCCCGGCGGCAGATCCAGCTGGACGGCCAGCACGAATCCGATGATGTTCACCACCATCCCGACGGTGACGGCCGCGGCCACCATGCCCGGCAGCGAGTTCGCGATCCGTCGGGCCGCCAGCGCGGGCAGTAGCGTCAGGGCATCCACAAGTAGCGCTCCGGTGAGCCGGATCCCGGCGGCGACGGCGACCGCGACCAGCACCAGCAGCACCAGGGTGAGCCGGTCGACGCGCACACCGGAACAGGCCGCCAGCTCGCGGTCGTGCAGCACCAGAGCCACTTGGCGCCGCCGCAGCACGAACACCAGCGGCACGAGCACGGCCAGCACGCCGAGCAGCACCACATCGCTGCGCCGGGTGGCGAGAATCGAACCCCACAGCAGTTCGAACGCCCCGTTGGCGTTGACACCCGCGACCGACAGTACGAGCAGCGCACCCGCGATGGCCAGGCTCATCAACAATCCCATCGCGCCGGACAACCCGGAAGGGCTGCGCGCCAACGGTGTCAGTGCCGCGCCGGATGCGGCGCACGCGACCAGCGCGCACAGCAGCGGATCCAGCCCGGTCAGCATGCCGACGGCGATGCCGAGCAACGCCACGTGCATCATGGCGAACCGAACCGGCATGATGTCGAGTCCGATGATGATCACGCCGACGATGGGCAGTCCGATCGCGCCGAGTACCAGGGCGACCGCCGCCCGCTGTACCGAGGCGAGCTGCCACAGGTCGGTGAAGCCGGTCGCGAGCGTCACGCGAGCTCCTCTGTGCGCGGGGTGATTTCGCGCAGCCGGCCGTCGGCCATCTCCAGGATCCGGTCGCAGCGCGTGGCCAGGGCGCGGTCGTGGGTCACCACCAGCAGGGTCACCGGCAATTCGGCGAGCAGCTCGGCCGCCTCCGCTTGCCCGGCGAAATCCAATGCGGCCGTCGGCTCGTCGGCCAGCAGCACGCCCGCACCGGCTCGGACACACCCCAGCGCCCGGGCCAGATACATCCGTTGCAGCTGTCCCCCCGACAATGTGTGCAGCGGGCGATCCACGCAGGTGCCTACCCCGAGTCGGCGCGCCGCCGCGCTCGCATCCGTGTAGGCGCCACTGCTGTGCAGCAGTTCGCGCGCGAGCAGGGGGAACCGGCCGGGATTCTGGCGTTGCGGAATCCAGGCCACGGCACGTCGGCGACAATCCAGATCCCGCGCCGTGCGCACCACGTGCCCGTCGACGGCGATGCTGCCGGCACGCACGCGGTGTAGTCCCAGCACCGCACGCAACAGCGTGGTCTTCCCGGAGCCGTTCGTCCCGGTCAGCGCGACCCGCTCACCCGCGCCGACGCGCAATGTCACATCCCGAACCACCATCCGCCGGCCGTGTGCGCAGCACACATCCGCCATCTCCACCGTCGAACCCGTCGCCACCTGAACTCCACTCGGTCACCGAACAGGTCGGAGGCCGAACGCGAAAAGTTCCCGCGGTGTCCGAACGGGCACTACCCGGTCGGCGTCGTCGCGTATCCGCGCAGGAGCCGCCGGGCTGTCGCCGTGACGTGAAATTCGTCGGGGCCGTCCAGGATTCGCGCACTGCGCGCCACCCGCAGCAGGCCGGGCAGCCCGCTGGCTTCGGTGAGTCCCTCCGCGCCGTGTACCTGGATCGCCGCGTCCACGGCGGTGCCGAGGGCGCGGGCCGCGGCCACCTTCGCGATGCTCACCTCCACCTGGGCCGGTTCGTCCGCCGCCACCAGCTGCGCCGCCCGTTCGGTGAGCAGACGTGCCGAGCGAACCGCCACTTCCGAGTCGAAAACCATCTGCTGCACCAACTGTCGGTCCGCGAGCATCCCGTCGCCGATCCGACGCCGGTTCGCGCGCTCGGCGAGGAGCTCGACCGCCCGCTGAGCCTGTCCGACCCAGCGCAGCGCTCGCAGGGTGCGACCCAATGCCAAGCGCTGCCCGGCCAGCCGCAGCCCGCTGCCGACCGCACCGACCAGCTGGGTCGACGAAACCACCACGTCGTCGAAGGTCAGCTCGTACTGGCCGCCCGCGCCGAGGACGTCGAGTTCCCGCACGACCCGAAAGCCCGGTGCGGACGTGGGCACCACGAAGATCGAGAAGGCCTCGCGGGCAGGGCCTTCCGCCGTCCGAGCCACGACCAGCACATAGTCGGCGCGGGCTGCGCCGGAGGTGAACCACTTGCGCCCGGTGATCCGCCAGCGGTCCCCGTCGGGCGTCGCCACGGTCCGCAGTGCGCTCGGGTCCGAACCGGGTACGCCGGGCTCGGTCATCGCATACGCGGCGCGGGCGGTTCCGGACACCAGGGCGGGGACCAGTTCGGCACACAGTTCGGGATGCCCGTGCCTGTCGAGCATCCGCACCGTCGGCAAGGCCGACGAGCCGAGGGCGTCGGGCCCGAAATCGCTGCGCCCCTCCTGTTCGGCGACGGCGAAGTAGCCGGCGGTATCGAGTCCGCCGCCGCCGTGCTCGGCGGGCAGTGGCAGAGCCCACAATCCGGCGGCGACGGCGCGCTCCCGCAGCCCCGACCAGGTGTCGCTGTTTCCGGCGGCCAACTGTGGCTCGGCCGGAATCACCTGCTGGTCAACGAATTTCCGCACGCGGTCGGACAGTGTCTCGACCGGCTCCGGACTCGGCGATATTTCGTCGGACATATCCCGATCACACCATTCGCCCGGAACTCCGGCGCCACCGCGTCCGACTCCCCTCACAGCACCCAGACCGTTTCCGGTGAAAGGCAAGCATGACGAGCACCACGATGACCGGCCCCTCGATCGATCTGCTGCCACCCGGCACCACCGCCACCGTCACCGGCACCGGCGCCACCGCGCGGGTCCTGCTCGAACACCTCACCGCGCTCGGTGTGACAGCGGCAGCCGAGGAAGCATCGGCCGATGCCGATATCGCCGCGAGCGTATCGCTCGAACTGGCCGACGGCACCCGGCGCGACCTGGTGGTGCTCTGGTCCGGACCGGTGCGGGCCGGTGACCTGAGGGATGAGACCGCGGCACAGGCGATCTGCGGCATCATGCAGGTCAACGGTCGGCGGACCGGATTCCCGCGCGGTTTGGCGCTGGACTACTGCAGCACAGCGGCGGGCGTGCTCGCGATGACCGGGCTGCTGGCGAGCCTGCTCGTCCCGACCCGGCGGCTGCACGTGCGGACCAGTGTCGCCGAGGCCGCACTGCTGGCGGTATCGCAATATCTGGCCGCGGCGGGCGCGGACGATCCGGAGGCGGTCTCGCTCGAGCCCGGCGGTCCGCCGTTCGTGAGCGCGGACGGGATCCGGTTCGAAATCGAGTCGCTGCAACCGGAACCGTGGGCGGAGTTCTGGACGGCCCTGGCCGCCGAGCCACCGGCGCTGCGAAAGGGCTGGCGGCCCTTCCAATTTCGCTACGCCACCGCCACCGCCCCGCTGCCCGAACCGCTGCATCGAGCGACCCGGGCGCACACCTTCGCGAGCATCCGCGCGATCGGTGCCCGCACGGGCGTTGCCGTGTGCCGGCTGTACGGCGCGCACGAGTTCGCGGTATCGGGCCCGGCCCTGGCGGTGGCGCCGTGGATCGTCACGGACGTCCCGGATCATGCTGCGCGGGGCGATGATTCGGGCTCTCCACGTGACCGGCGATCCGCGCACCGTCCCGGCGCCGACCGCACCGACGCGGTCCCCGCGCGACCGCTGGCCGGTCTCCGCGTCCTGGAGGCCGGCCGCCGGGTGCAGGCACCGCTGGCCGCCCATCTGCTCCGGATGCTCGGCGCGGAGGTGACCCGGATCGAACCGCCCGGCGGTGACCCGCTGCGGGAGATGCCGCCCTGTGCGGGAGACCTGTCGGCACGCTGGCTCGCTCTCAACCGGCACAAGGGCGCCCGCGAATTCGACATCAAGTCCTCGGCGGACCGCTCCCGGCTGCGCGAGCTGACCGCCGATTACGATGTGTTCCTGCACAATTGGGCACCGGGCAAGGCGGAGCAACTCGGCCTCGCCGGGCGCGACCTTCCCGCGGGCACGGTGTACGTCTACACCTCCGGCTGGTCCGGCGCCGAACTCGCCGATCTGCCGCCGGGTACGGATTTCATGGTTCAGGCCCGCACCGGGCTCGCCGAACTGATCGGCTTACCGGATACTCCGGCCGCGCCGTCACTGATGACCGTGCTGGACGTCCTCGGCGGAATGCTCGGAGCCGAGGCCGCCGTCCTCGGCCTGCTCCGACGGCGGGCCACAGGGGGCGGTGTCGCGGTGGAGAGCAGCCTGCTGAGCGCGTCGAATACGCTTCGCCGGCACGCCGCGGCCGACGCCGAGCCGGGCACCCGCCAGCCCTTCCGGCTGGACGGGCAGTGGGTCGTCACGAGCGAATCGGGCGCCCCGGTGCGCGTCACCACCGACCTGGCCGAATTGCTCACCGACACCCGTTTCGCCACCGTGATCGGCCGCGACGACCACGGGTGTCCCGCCCTCGCCACCCCGTGGAGGCTGTCGTGACCCGCGTCGACCACACCAGCAGATTCCCCGATCTGATCCCGAACAGCTTGCGGCGCAGCTGGTCTCGCGCCGGCTACTATCCTGATCGCGATCTGTACTCCCTGTTCACCGCGCAGCGCCTGCTCCGGCCCGACGCCCCGGCGGTCGTCGACGCCGACGGCACCGTGACCTATGCCGAACTCGATGATCTGGCCCGCCGGCTCGCCGCGGGCCTGCGGTCGCTCGGCGTCGGACCCGACGACGTGGTGGCCGTGCAGCTACCGAACAGCCAACTGGCGTGTGCGGCAGATCTGGCCGTCGCGGCGCTGGGCGCGATCGCGCTGCCCTTCCCGGTCGGCCGGGGAACCCGCGAGGCCGCGAATCTGCTGCGCCGCTCCGACGCGGTCGCGGTGATCGCACTCGCCGAATATCGCGGCCGGCCGTGCGCCGAGCGCATTCGGGAGTTGGCCGCCGATCTGCCCGCCCTGCGCGCGGTGATCGCCGTGGGCCGGCATACCTCCCGTGGCTGCGTGCCGATCCACGCATTGCTCGCGCCGGACGCCACCGGTTTCCGACCCCATCTCGCCGACCCGGACGGACCCGCGCGCATTCTGGTGACCTCCGGATCGGAGGCGGAACCGAAGATGGTGCTCTACTCGCACAACGCGCTGGCCGGCGGGCGCGGCGCGATGATGGCAGCGCTGCACGACGATCCGCAGCGGATGCGCAACCTGTTTCTGGTCCCGCTGGCCTCGGCATTCGGTTCCAGCGGAACGGCGGTCACCCTGGCGGCCTTCGGCGCCACCCTGGTGCTGCGCCCGGCGTTCGACACGGCCGCGATCCTGGCCGCGATCGAAAAGGACCGGCCGACACACCTTTTGGGCGTTCCCACCATGTTGCGGCTGCTGCTCGACGATCCGGCCATCGAGGACCGCGATCTGAGCAGTCTGCGCACGATCGTGCTCGGCGGCGCACCCCTGGATGCCGATACCGTGCGCCGCGGCCGCGATGCGCTGGGCTGCCCGATCGTCAATCTCTACGGATCGGCCGACGGGGTGTCGTGTCATCCGGGTCCGGACGAGCCACCGGCACGAGCTACCACGGCCGGCCGTCCCAACCCGGCCGTCGCCGAGATACGGGTGGTGGGGCCGGATTCGCGGCCGTTGCCGACCGGCGCCGTCGGGGAGATCATCGCTCGGGGACCGATGTCGCCGATGTGCTACGTGAACGCTCCCGAACTCGATCGCACTCTGCGCACATCCGACGGGTGGACGCGCACGGGCGATCTGGGCCGGTTCGACGCCGAGGGATATCTGACCGTCGTCGGGCGCAGCAAGGACGTGGTGATTCGCGGCGGACTCAATATCAGCCCGGCCGAGGTCGAGGCGCTGATCATTCGGCACCCGGCGATCACCGACGTGGTCTGTGTACCGGTCCCCGATCCGCTCTACGGCGAGCGGATGTGCGCGTGCGTGACTGCCACGGAAAAGGTTGCGCTGCGCGACATCACGGAATTCCTGGGCGCCGCCGGCCTCGAACCCCGCAAATTTCCGGAGCGGATGATGCAACTGCCGGTGTTGCCCCTGGGCCCCGCCGGGAAGGTGGACCGGCGCGCGCTGCGTGAACTGGCCGCACAGCAGGCGGGCGGGCCGCTGGATGCATCGGAAGGCGCGGGCGCACAATAGATTCGGCTGTGCGGAACATCATATTTGCCCGGTTCCGGAACCCGCGGCGCTCGCCGTGCGACCAGTTGTCGACAGCGAATTCCCGCTGCCACGAACAACTTCGGGAGTTTCACATGATGTTCCGCACAGGCGCGGCGCTCGCGGCACTGGTCATCTCCGCACTCGGTATCTCCGCGGGTACCGCGTCGGCCGATCCGGTGGCACCGGCCTCCGACATTCACTTCGAGGCCCACGCCGTCGGCCGCTCCGTGGTTCTCGCGATGGACACCGGCGCCGTCGCCGTGAACGACGACCATCTGCGCCTGATCGACCGAAACGGGGCCACGGTGGCCGCACTGCCCCTGGCATATGTGCGCGATGGACAGGCCCTGCCGATCGCGGCGCAGGTCGAGGGCAATCGGGTCACCCTGACCGCCGAGACGGACCCGGCCGCGAGCCGGCCGTTGCCGCCTGCGACCGCGAAGGAGATCGACGCCCTCTCGCATCCGAATTTCAATGCGGCCCTGGGCAACTTCAGCATGTCGATGATGGCCGCGGCGACGGTCGGCAGCCTGCTCGGCAGCACGGTCGGGGCCGGTATCGGCTGTGTCGCCGGCGGTATCGTCGGTGGCGCGGCCGGCGGTGTGGTCACCATCGGTGTGCTGGCGGTGCCCGGCGCGATCGGCGGCTGCCTGGTCACCGGTGCGGCATTGGCGGCGATGGGTGCGGTGGTCGGCACCATCGTGGTGGGCATTCCGGCCCTGATCGCCGCGGGTGCGCAATTCTGGAACGACACGCACTGATCGACCCCGGCGGGGATAGTGTTCATGGCGTTCTCAGGTTCTCCCGTGACACACATGGCAGAGGAGTGACCGCGTTATGAGCAATTCCTGGATGCACCGGATCGTAGTCACCGGCGTCGCCGCCGGGGCGGCAGGTGTCGTCGCGGCGGCCCCGGCAACGGCTCATGTCACCGTTTCCGGGCCGGACGCCGCCCGCGGCGGTTCGGCGGTACTCACCTTCCGCGTGCCCAACGAGTCGGCGACCGGCAGTGCCACCACCGCCCTCAGCGTCCGATTTCCGAATCTGCCCGAGGTGGAAACCGAACCCACGCCGGGGTGGAAGACCGATGTCACTCGCGACGACAACCACCGGGTCGTCGCGGTTACCTGGACCGCTGACCAGGGCGGCGGTATCGGGCCAGGACAGTTCGAACAGTTCGCGGTACTGGCGGACGGCTTGCCGGATTCCGAGACGCTGACGTTGCCCGCCACGCAAACCTATGCCGACGGCCGGGTGGTGACATGGGACCAGACGTCCACCGACGATCACGAACCCGAATATCCCGCTCCCACAGTGCCGTTGGCGGCGCGGCAATCGGGCGGAACGCACAACCACGGCGATGCGCGGACGGTGTCGGCGGCGGAGGAGGAACACGAAACCGACACCACCGCACGCTGGCTGGGCAGTATCGGCATCGTGCTCGGCGCGCTGGGCGTGTTGGCCGGCGCGGCGACCCTGACGCGCCGCCGCGCCGGTTGACGCCGAACCGCGCCGGCCTTCCGTCCGGCCCGTCGTCATGTGCACTCCTGAACGGGTTCGCCTCGGTAGTCGGCCGGCGGCCGCCGCCGGCTCCCGGCCGCGGAATCGCGCCCGCCGATGCGTAGATTGACCCTGCGCACAGCGACGGCGCCGCACTCGACGTCC
>NZ_BAGM01000098.1 GCF_000308855.1 Nocardia veterana NBRC 100344
CGTCGGCGGGGTCGTCGAGCGCGGCGGCCAAGGCCCGGTGGGCGGCCATGCGCGCGCCGAGCGGGGCCCGCTGGTACACCGCGGCGCGGATCAGCGGATGCCGGAACACGATCGTCTCGGCGGACTCCCCCCGCACCAGCAGCCCGGCATTCTCGGCCGGTGCCAGGTCATCGATTCCGGCGCCACAGGATGCCGCGGCCCGCAGCACCGCCGACAGTTCGCCCGATTCCTCCGCGGCCACGATCAGCAGAATGTCCTGGGTCGAGCGCGGCATCCGGCTGATCCGGCCGTGGAAGGCCAGCTGCAGCCGCTCGGACAGCGCCGGACCGCCCGGGCCGGGTTCGCCGAATCGCTCATCGGTGGCGGCAGCGGCCAATTCGAGCAGGGCCAGCGGATTGCCCTGCGCTTCGGCGAGCAGTCGTGGGCGGGCCGCGGCGGGGAGACCACGGCGGTCGAGCAGGGCAGCGGCCGCTTCCGGCGCGAGACCGGCGAGGCGCCGCTGTGGGAGATCGGCGGCCGGTACGAAACCGGCGTCGTCGCGGGCGGCCATCAGAATCACGACCCCTTCGGCGTACAACCTGCGCGCCGCGAACAACACGGCGTCGAGGGAGGCCCGGTCGAGCCAGTGCGCGTCGTCGATCAGACAGAGCAGGCCGGTGTCGGCGGCGTATTCGGTGAGCAGCGACAGCACCGCCAGACCCACCAGCATCGCATCCCCGCCGACCTCGTCGCCCAGGCGTAACGCCGCCTCGAGTGCGCTGCGCTGCCGCGCCGCAAGCGCGGGCAGACATCCGAGCGCCGGGCGCAACAGCAGTTGCAATCCGGCGAACGGCAGCTCCGCCTCGCTCTCGACGCCCGCGCCCCGCAGGACGCGCAACTCGCCGGCGGTGGCGGCGGCATGGTCGAGCAGTGCCGTCTTTCCGATACCCGGATCCCCGCGCAACACCAGCCATCCGCTGGCCCCGGACCGCGCCCGCGCGAGCAGCTCCGCGATGGCCTCGGTTTCGGCCGTCCGGCCGTACAGCTCAACCATGGCACCCGGTCGCCACGGGTTCGATCACCGACATCGGACCGATGATCGCATATCCGGTGTGGCCGGATGGGCGCGCGCCTCCCCGCCTTCGGCCGCCGTCACCCGCACAATTGCGCCATGAGCGACTGGAATACCGCGATCATCGAGGAATTTCGAGCCAACGAGGGACGCGTCGGCGGCGATTTCGAGGGTGCGCCGATGGTGCTGGTGCATCACCGCGGCCGCAGATCCGGGCGGGAACTGGTGACGCCGATGATGTATCTGCCGGACGACGAGAACCCCGGCACCATCTACGTGTTCGCATCCAAGGCCGGGGCCCCGACCAATCCGGACTGGTACTACAACCTGACCGCCGCCGGCAGCGCCGAGATCGAGCGCGGCACCGAACGCTATCCGGTCACCGTCACCGAGGTGACCGGTGAGCGGCGGGACCGCATCTACGACGAGCAGGCCCGGCGGTACCCGGGATTCGCCGAGTACGCCCGCAAGACCGCCGGAGTGCGCACCATCCCGGTACTGGCACTGCACCGGGCCTGAACGCACCGGTGCGGTGCTCGCGCCATCGCGAGCACCGCACCCCCGGGTCCTCATGCGGAGCCGCGCACCGAATTCGCCGAATTCTCCTCCGGCGCAGTGGATTCCGTTGCCCGGGCCGAGCGGTCCAGCAGGGCGAGCGCGATCGCCGCAACCGCCCCGATGGCGACGAACCCGCCCCACACCAGCTCGTCCAGACCCGCCGACCGCGCCGCGTCGAGCACCGCACCGGTCGCCAGATTGCCGGCCAGAATGCCCACCCCGACCACCGTGTTGTAGAAGCCGTAGTGGGTCGCCACCAGGACACCGCCCGACAGCGAGACCACGGTGTCCATTTCGAACGGGAAGACCGCGGCCGTGCCGACGGCCAGGACCGCGGCCGAAACCACCAGGGCCACCAGGGCTGTCACCGTGCCGAACGGCTGCGGACCGGAAATCACCAGCAGCGGAACGAAACCGGCGGCCAGGACCGACATACCGACGACCAGCGCCCGGCCGGTCCCCCAGCGACGACGGAACCACGCGGTGATGCGCAACTGACCCGCCACCGCGACCACTCCCGACACCACGAACAGTCCCGAAGTCACCGCCTGCCCATGCTCCGGGCTGAGATATTCCGCCTGCAGCGGCAGCGCCAGATAGATCTGGAACGACAGCACATACGATCCGATCATCGCCGCGGCGAAGGCCAGGAAGCGCCGGTTGCGGACCACCGTGCGCCAGTCCTCGAGCACCGATGTCCGCACCGCCGGCTCCACGGCCCGTCGCGGTGGCAACGCGAACAGTTGCGCGACGGTCAGGACGGCGAAGACGACGGCCGCCGCGGCGGCGGTGACCCGGAAATCGGCGACCAGCAGCGCCAGCCCGGCCAGCGGCCCGACCAGGATGCCGGCCTGATAGAAGATGTTGAAGACCGCGAAGGCCTCCACACGGCGGGCTCCGGTCTCGGCCGCCAGATAGGCGCGTACCGCCGGGTTGAACAGTGCCCCGGCGAAACCCGTTGCCGCCGAGGCGATCAGCAGCGTGGGCAGCGAGCCGGCGAAGATCAGCAGGGCGAAACCCGCGGTGCGCAGCAGACAACCGGCCACGATGAGCGGTTTGTATCCCAACCGGTCGGCGAGGGTGCCGCCGACGAGGAACATGCCCTGCTGGGAGAAATTGCGCACGCCGAGCACGAGCCCGACCGCCCACGCCGCCAGCCCGAGCGGGCCCGCGAGATAGCCGGCCAGATACGGCATCAACATGTAGAAGCCCAGGTTGATGCCGAACTGGTTGATCATCAGCAGCCGCGCGGCCGGATCGAAACTGCGGAACTGGGTTACGAGCTTCATCCGTTCGCCCGCCCGTCCTCGTCGAGGGTGCGGGGATCGACGACGGTCGTGCATCGGGTCCACGCGGTCACCACGCGCTCGGCCGGATGGGCGATCACGTCCGGTTCGACCGGTGGATCGGCGGCGAGCAGGTCGTGTTCGGCGCAGTAGGCGTCGTTGTAGACGGTATCGGCATAACGGTGCGGTCCATCGGGAAAGATTGCGGCGATGCGGGTTTCGGCATCGCGCACCCGTGCGGCCCAGCCCGCGACGAGCGCGACCGCGCCGACGCTCCAACCGCCGCTGGCGTGGTGGGTGGCCGCCAGGGTGCGGCAGGCCCATACCGCCTCCGCCGGTGCGACCCAGTGGATTTCGTCGAACGCCGCGTAGTCGACATTGCGGGGGTGGATGCTCGACCCGAGCCCGCGCATGAGCCGAGGCCCGGCGGGTTGTCCGAAGATGGTCGATGCCACGGTATCCACTCCGATCAGGGTGAGATCCGGATTCACCCGGCGCAGGACGCGCGCGACACCCGCCGAATGCCCGCCGGTGCCGACCGCACAGACCAGTACGTCGATTCGACCGAGCTGCTGCAGTAGCTCGAACGCCAACGACTCGTAGCCCTCGACGTTGTCCGGATTGCTGTACTGGTCCGGACACCAGGCATCCGGCTCGGCGGCGAGCAGATCCGCCACCCGGTCGCGCCGGGCCTGCTGCCAGCCGCCCGCCGGGTGGGGTTCGGTGACCGATTCCACCCGGGCACCGTAGGCGCGCAGCAGGCGCACCATCATCGGTTCCATCCCGGGATCGGTGACCACGGTGACCGGGTGGGCGTACACCATTCCGGCCAGCGCCAGACCCAAACCCAGGGTGCCACTGGAGGATTCGATGATGCGTGCGCCCGGGCGCAACTCGCCGCGCTCGGTCGCGCGCCGGACCATGTGCAGAGCCGGGCGGTCCTTCATACCGCCGGGATTGGCGCCCTCGAGTTTGGCCCAGAACCCACGGTCGCGTCCCGACAAGGGTTCACCGATCCACAGCACCGGCGTATTCCCGACCAGACCGCGCGGGCGTCGCGCCGGAATCGGGGCCGGCGCGGCCGCGGGGCCGTGTGGAAGGTCGAGCACTGTCCTGTCCATGACTGTCGCTTTCGGTATCGATCCGCCCCGTTCCGGGCGGTGCAGCTGATTGCGGGCAGCGGACACCGGCCGACGGCCCGGCCGTCGGCCTGTCGCTGACCGATCAGCGGCGGTCGATACTCAGATGCGTCAGAATGTCGCGCCCCGTGCGGGCGGGCGCCGGGCGGATCGGCGGCCCGCGCACAGCGGTCGCGGCCCAACTCGCGAGAGCGGTCACGGCGACTACCGCGACAATCCACCACAGCAGTCCCGCAAGCCCGGGTTTGGTGCCCGCGGGCAGCACCGTATCCAGGGCCGGGTGCCGGTCGTGAGCACAGCAGTCGTCGCGGGCGGGTAGATGGGCGCCGAGATGGGCGAGCGCGGGTTTCGCCGTGTGCGCGGCGGTGGGCACGGCATCGGTCGGGACCGCGAATTCGGGGCCGGCGCAGTCGATGTGCAGGGCGACCAGAGTCAGCAGGGTGATGAAGAACGCCGCCAGCAGACCACGACGCGGCGAGACCACGGGCACGACCGCGGCAGGTGACCGGGTGGCCGAGAACGTTTCGCGGTGATGCCGGGCCCGATGGTCCGGACAAGAGCTCACGAACTCGGCCTCCTCGTCTCGAATACCCTTGTCGCGCAGCGCAGCCCGCGCAGACAGCCAACTGCCCGCAGGACACCGGCACTCTACTACCTACGTACGCAGGTAGTAGAGTACTACGCGCTCACGGGAGCAGGTCCACCCAGTGCGAACACCCGGCTCGATACCAGAGGGTACCCCCAGGGGGTAGGTGTGCGCAATGGTGCGACTCGCCCACGGAGTGACCCACGGAGGGTGATCGGAGTCAGCTCGGGAACCCCGGTTTCACCGCGCCTCCTCGGGTCGACCGGCCGCCAGTCTGGTACCCAGGGTTTTCAATCCGGCCCGGATGCGCGCCTTCGCGGTCGGCACCGGGATCCCCAGATCGTGCGCCACCTCGGGATAGGTGCGGCCACCGTAGAAGGCGAGCAGGATCGCCTCGCGCTGGCGCTGCCCCAGCCGATTCACCTCCCCCGCGACCGACCGTTCGTCCAGCCGCTGGGTGACCTCGTCGAAGACGACGTCCCGTTCCCGGGTGAACTGCCCCTGACCGAAGGCGCGCTCGCGGTCGGCCAGCGACTGCTCGGAGCGCACCCGGTCGACCGCGCGGCGATGCGCGAACATCATCAGCCAGGCCATCGGACTGGCCCGGCCGGCGTCGTAGTCCCCCGCGGCCGACCACGCCTGCAAATACACCTCCTGACATACCTCCTGCGCCAGCACCGGGCTGCGCAGAATCGACGTCAGGCGGGCCATCAGGCGGGGACTCGTCCGACGGTAGAACACGGCAAAGGAATCGGAGTTCCCACTCGCGGTCTCTTGCAGCAAGGTAGCCAGCTCTGCCGCAGCGGTAGTGGAACTACGTTTGCGAGCGCGCTGATCGATGTCCATCGCACACCGTTTTTCGTTTAGCGGGATAGTCGATGCTTCGGGTCAGAGTCGGCCTCGTTGCCGAACTGCCTGTTCATGCTTACTTCGCAGAGCGTCGATGCTCGCGTCCTGGAGCGCCATACCCGGCCGAACCGGTTGAAATCACTCGACCACGCCGTCGAAAGCGGACGACATTCCAAGCATCGAACCTCGAGTGCGGGATGTTAACCAGAATGGCGAAAAATATTGCCTGAAATTATTTCGGCGGTGGTTGTGGCGGATACACATCGAGCCGGCTCACGAATTTCCGGCGCCGCGCGACCGGTGAAACTCACCGGAAATATTTGAGTCCCGCCGTTGTCGGATCCACGATTTCGCCGGCCGTAGCTGCGCACCGAGGAAGGCCGAGCGGGTCTTCTCCGGGGGCGGTCCGGTGCGGCCCCCGACGGCCGCGTAGGCCGGACCCTACGATCCGGCCTACGCTGTCGAGTCCTGTTCCGGGCCTGTGCCGGTCAGCGACCGCCGTGACTGTGCTGACCACCGGCCTGCTTGGCCTCGGTCGGCTGCGCCTGAGCGCCCTTGCGGCCGGCCTCGTGCGGGTCGGCGGCATTGCTCTGACCGAAGCTGCCGGTGCTGGCCTGACCGCCTCGGCGGGCCTGCTCCTCGGTGTCGCGGCGGTTACCGAACTGTCCGGGATTGTTCGGGTCGGCCATTGCGAACCTCCTTCGCAGTAGGGACTCTCCGTATCGCGACCGGTGTCGTTTTCCGGTCACACCGAGCGCACTACCCGGGTCCGCTCCGACTATGCATCCCGGAACGAAAAGATCCTGTGGCACTGGGCGATTCGGGCACGCCGGCGAGGGTGAAAGACCCGGTCAGGCCGCCGGATCCAGCACGACCTTCACCATTCCGCCGGCCTTGCGCTGGAAGTCACGATAGACCCGCGGCGCCTCGGCCAGCGGAAGCCGATGGGTGGCAAAGGATTCCACGCCCAGGGGATCGTCGTCGCCGAGCAGCGGCATGATCTCCGGAGCCCAGCGTTTCACATTGGCCTGTCCCATCCGCAGCTGTATCTGCTTGTCGAACAGAATCCGCATCGGCAGCGGATCGGCCATTCCCCCGTACACCCCCGACAACGAGATCGTGCCGCCGCGCCGGACGATATCGATTGCGCTGTGCAGCGCCGCCAACCGGTCCACGCCGACCGAATCCATCAGCCGCCGCGACACCGTATCGGGCAGGTAGCCGGCCGAACGCTGGGCGAACTCCGCGACCGGGGACCCGTGTGCCTCCATCCCCACGGCGTCGATCACGCTGTCGGCGCCCCGGCCGTCGGTGCCGTCGCGAATCACATCGCCGATCGAGTTACCGACGGTCGCGACGGCATCCAGATCGACCACCTCGATTCCCCGCGCCGCCACCCGCTGCATCCGGTCCGGTACCCGGTCCACGCCGATCACCCGGTACCCGTGGTGGGCGGCGATCCGGCAGGCCATATCCCCGATCGGCCCCAGCCCCAGCACCACGAGGGTGCCACCCTCGGGCACCGCGGCGTATTCGACCGCCTGCCATGCGGTCGGCAACACATCCGACAGGTACAGGAAGCGGCTGTCGTCGGGGCCGGGCGGAATCGGGATGTGGGTGAAGTCGGCATGCGGCACCCGCAGGTACTGCGCCTGCGCACCCGGCACCTGACCGTAGAGTTTGGAATAGCCGAACAGGGCCGCGCCGCTGCCGTACGCGCGCACCTGAGTGGTCTCGCACTGGGTAGGCAGACCCGTATCGCACATCACGCAGTGCCCGCAGGCGATCTGGAACGGCACCACCACCCGATCCCCCACCGACAGCGTCCGCACCTCGGATCCGACCTCCACCACCTCACCGATCGGTTCGTGGCCGAGTACGTCGCCCCGACTCATATAGGGACCCAGCACCTCGTACAGATGCAGATCCGATCCGCAGACGCCCGAGGAGGTCACGGCGATGACGGCGTCGGTCGGTTGCTCGATCCGGGGATCGGGCACGTCCTCCACCGACACCTTCCGGCGGCCCTGCCATGTCACTGCCTTCATCGCTGTCACCTCGATCTGCGTCGATGCGGATACGGCCATGGCGTGGCTACCCGGGGCCGGAATGCGCAAACGACGGCGCGGCCGCACTGACCGGTTTGCCGCCCGCGATAGCGGGCACGCGCACCACATGGCTGCAAAAGAATCCGACGATGACCTGCTGAGCTCGACCGAGGGTCTGGATTCCGACGATGTCGGAAACGACGACGGGGACGAGATCGTCGAGCCGCCCGACGACTGGTCCGGCGCCGACTCCTACGGGATGACCGCCGGTGAGCAACGCACGGAACGACCGCTGTCGCAACGACTGGCCGAGGAGGAGCCCGATGTGGGCGCCGGAGCGCCCGCCGAACCGGGCCTGCCCGAATCCGGAACCACCGAAGGCTTGGACACCATTCGCTCCGATTCACCGACCGGATCGAGTGATGCCGACGCGGTGGAGGAAATCGTGCGCCGCGAACGAGGCACCGACGACGATTCCTATTTTCCGCTCCCGGACTGAGGCCGGCTCGCCCGGCGGCTATCCCGCCCGCGGTGCGCAGCTGACGGCGCTGACCACCGTGGAATGGATCGCCAGCCGCCGGGTCACCGGTTCCAGGGCCGCGATCCGCAGAATGGTCGGTGACTGCGTCACCAGGCAGATGTGCACGCCGCGGGAGCGATAGTGGTCGGCCGCCTGCGCCAGCGCCAGCAGGGCGCGCCAGGACAGGAATCCGAGACAGTTGGTATCGACCACCACGATGGATGTGCCGCTCTCGGCGGCGGAGCGGATGCGTTCGATCCAGCCCTCCATCGCGAAGCTGTCGGCTTCGCCACGAAACGACAGCACCACTGCCGGGCCGCGGGTGCGTACCACCGCTGTCAAGCGGGACTGCGCACTGCGATCGATCTCCGCTTCGTCGACCGCGGGGACAGGACGTAATTCGGCGCTCGAGCTCATTGAGGTCTCCAACCGGAGCCGAGGGCAACGGGCGACATGCCCGCAGCGGGCGTCCTACCGCATGAAGACCGAACCCGCGCCTTCCTTCTTAACAGAGACGGAGTGGTCTGTACACCCGAATCATGCAGATCGGGCGAATACGACGAAACCCGGGCCGGGCGCGCCTGCGCTGCACCGGCCCGGGCTCCGCTCCGGACGATCAGTTGCCGAAGGCGTCCTTGACCTTCTCACCGGCATCCTTCAGATTCGATTTCGTCTGGTCGGCCTTGCCTTCGTTCTCCTTGTCCCGGTCACCCGCGGCGGCGCCGAGCTTCTCCTTGGCCTGACCGGCGGCGTCCTCGAGCTTGTTCTTCGCCTTATCGATGGCGCTCATAGATGTGCTCCTTCCGAATTGGCCGGACGACCCGTCTCATACGGGCCGCATCGACGCGATAACCGGATACGGCGGGGTCAAACCTCTGGCGAGTGCGACGCCACCGCCCGCATCCCCGGTTTGGGGCGCCGCACCGGGGATATCTCTGCACCGTGCCACGCCGTCCGGACGGTCCGGCACGGCTTCCGGGTGGCATGCCGGCGGAGCGACGGCCCGAGCCCTGCGCGGTTCGCCGCCTCGGCCGTTCTCCGGCGGCCCGACCCGCAACGGGCACCGTGAGCACAGTCGCGACCGCGGCCAGGTGGGAGAGGAAATGGTGCGCACAACGTCGAGGGTGCTGCGAGCCGGCCGGCTGGCGCCGTGGACCCGCTCACCGCTGATGCGTCCCGCCGACCGCTTCGAACAGGGATTGCGGCTGGCACTGGTCGTCGCCGCGGTGGCGGCCCTCGCCCTGGCCGTCGCGGTCGGTGGCGCCCGATACCAGTCCGCCGCGGCTCGCATCCAGGCCGAGAATTCCTCGAAAACCGCTGTGACGGCGGTGATCACGTCCGATCCGGTTCGATTGCCGGCACCGAGCGCGATGTTCGCCGACCAGCTGCGGGCGCAGGCGCAATGGAACCACGACGGACGAGCCGGCGACGCCACGGTCGACGTCGAGGCCACCACCCACCGCGGCGACCACGTTCCGCTGTGGCTCGACCCCCACGGCGATCCGACCACGCCGCCGATCGCCGACGATGTCGCCGCCGCCCAGGGCGTTGCCGGCGGGACGGCGGCACTGCTCGTCTGCTGGGCGTTGGCCTATGCGATCGCCCGGGGCGCGGCCTACTGCCTGGACCGCCATCGAGCCGCCGAATGGGAACGCGAGTGGCGACTCATCGATCCGCGGGTCGGCCAGGATCGGGCCTGAACACCCGCGGGCGCTGCGAGACCGCTCAGTCCGGCAGCCGCCGCATCTCGAGCACCGTCAAGCCCAGCGCGTCGAGGCGGGCGAGCACACCACGCATGGCCGTGTAATCGGGCAGGGCGCCGAAGAGCGTCGTGCTTCCGGGCGTCGCGACGGTGCTGCGCGTGAGTTCGGGGAATTCGGCGAGCGCTCGGTCGGAAAGGTCGCCGTCGACGACGAATTCGTACCGCATCGCGCACCGCCTCTCGTTTCGAAACCGCGCGCGCGATACCCGACCCGCGCGACCCGTTCAGTCGACCCCGAACCCGGCGACGGCGCGTCACCCGTTGCGGGTGATCCGGCGCGACCGGAGGACGCGCATTGTCCGCTCGCCCCGCCGGCACGCAAATGTCTTGAGGCACTCGGGATTCGGATGAGGATGGAGCCATGACGGACAACACGGTGACCTTGCGGACTCGGCCGGCCGTAACCGAGATCGGATCAGCGGCGGCAGCCGTCCAGACCACTCAGCGGCGGCGGCCGTGCAGATAGTCCGAGACGACGGCCGCTCCGAGCCCGTCCAGCTCCGGGGCGATCACCCGGCCGCCGCTGCGGCGGGCCATCAGGTCGACGAATGCCGCCAGGCGGGGATTCTCACCGAGGATGAACACCGAGACCGAGGCGCCGAGTTTCGCGAGGGCGTCGACCTGGGCCAGCGTCACCGCCAGAGTGCGGGTCTCCGGCGGCCAGTTGAAGTACGAGGAACCGTCGGGTTCCAGGTATGCGGTCGGCTCACCGTCGGTGACCACCAGGACCACCGGGACGGCATCGGGATGCCGGCGCAGATGGCGGGCCGCCAGCAGCAGTGCGTGATGCAGATTGGTGCCCTGCTCCCACACCGCCTCCAGGCCGGTCAGCTCCGCGATGTCGACCTCGGTGGCATGCCGGCCGAAGGTGATGACTTGCAAAGCGTCGGAACGGAATCGGGTGCTGATCAATTGATGCAGCGCGAGCGCGGTCCGCTTCATCGGCAACCAGCGCCCGTCCTGCACCATCGACCACGAGGTGTCGACGCACAGGGCGACCGCGGCCCGGGACCGCTGATCGGTTTCGGTGATCTCCACATCGGAGACCGCCAGCGAGACCCGGCGGCTGCCGGTGGAGGCCGAACGCAACACCGCGTTGCGCACGGTTTTCGACACGTCCCAGGGCTCGGTGTCGCCGAACCGCCACGGGCGGGTCGCGCCGGTGGGCTCCCCCGCCGCGCCGGCGGTGATGGTTTCGCGCTGTCCGCGCCGGGTGCGCAACCGGCCGATCACATCCCGCAGCGCGACCTCGCCGAGGCGGCGTAACGCCTTGGGCGTCAATCGAAGTGATCCGTCCGGCGCCCGCTCGAACAGACCCTGGCGGCGCAGTTCGCGTTCCAATTCGGCCAGCCGCGCCGCGTCCACCGCGGCCTCCGCCCCCAGCTGCCGAGTCAGCGCGTCGAGGTCGATGTCCTCGAGCCGGGCGCCGGGATAGGACTGGGCGAGCTGCTCGGCGAGCGCGTCCAGTTCCGCCAGATCCTGCATGGCCCGCGCACCTTCCCCGAGCCCGAGCGGATCCTCACCGCGGAAGCGCTGACCGGACTCCCAGTCCTCGCCCGGGCGCAGCGCCCGCAACTGCGCGTCGAGAGCGGCCACCTGCTCGGCGATGCGCGAGTCGCCGAAGGCCTGACCGATCAGCTCACTCAGTTCGGCCTGCTGCTGGGGGGTCAGGGAATTCATCATCCGCTGCGCTGCCGCGGCGCGCGCTGCCAGCGCATCGATCAATTCCTCGGTGTTGCGCGGATTTTCGGGAAAGAACTCGCCGTGCTCGGCCATGAACTCGGCGAAGCGCTGCTCGGTGTTCTCGCCGCGGGCATGGGCGGCGAGTAGCTCGTTGAGGTCGGACATCATCTGCCGCACCCGTTCCACATCAGCGGGCGTGGCGTTCTCGAGCGCCTGCTTCATCCCCTCGAACCGGGAGTCGAGCAGTTCCCGGCCGAGCAGGTCGCGAATGCGCTCGTAGTTGTCGCGGCCGGTCTGCGAGCGCCACGGGTAGTCGGCGAGTTCGGCCACCGCGGCGGCCGTTCCGGTGGGCAGGGCGTCGAGTTGCGCCTCGGCGAAGCGCGCCTCGTCGGCGGGATCGGGGAACAATTCCGCACGCTCGGCCGCGAGCGCCTGGTCGAGCAGTTCGCGTACCTGCGCCAGGGTGCCGTCCAGGCGGTGCCGGCGGGTCAGCTGGGCGCGGCGCTGCCACACCCGCCGGGTCAGATCGTCGAGACCGGGCGTGGTCCCGGTGCCGCGGCGCAGCAGTTCCTCGAGCGCGGCGCGCGGGGAGCTGCCCTCCATCACGTCGCGCCCGATCCGGTCCAGCGCGTCACGCAGATCCAGCGGCGGCGCCAGCGGGTCGGGTCCGTCGTGATACGGACCGTAGGAATAGCGGTCGGGGGCTGTCATGGTGTCTCACATCGTCGTTCGATGGTCAGGAGCCGTAGGTGGCGGTGCCGTCCTCGGAATCCTTGGCGAGCCGGCGGCTCAGATACAGTGCCTCCAAGGCGAATTCGACGGCCGCGGCGATCCGGGCCGGCGAATCGGTGGCGGCCACGCCCAGTCGCTCGGCGACGCGTTGCAACACCGGCAGTTCCGGCAGCGCGGCCAGGACGTCCTGCCCCGGAACTCGTTCCCCGGTGGTGACCGGATGCCCCTCGCTCACCGCGTCGGCCAGCGGGCCCAGATCGACCCCGGCCAACCGGCGGCGAGCGGTGTCGGCGAAGGCGCGCCGCAGCAGGTGGGTGAGATGTTCGGTTTCGCGGCCCTCCTCCCCCGATTCGAATTCCACCTTGCCGCGCAGTACCGCGGGCACCGACTCCAGATCCACCGGGCGGGCTACCGCCGGACGTTCACCGGTCAGGGCCGTGCGGCGCAGCGCGGCGGCGGCGACGGTCTCGGCGGCGGCCACCGCGAAACGCGCCGACACACCCGAGCGCTGGTCCACCGCCGGGGATTCCCGCAACTGCCGCACGAACCGGGCCAACACCTCGAGCAGCGGGTCGCCCACCTCGGCCACCAGCTGGGCCTCCTGCCGGACCAGTGCGGTCTCGGCCGCCACGTCGAGCGGATAGTGGGTGCGGATCTCCGCGCCGAAGCGGTCCTTGAGCGGGGTGATGATGCGGCCGCGGTTGGTGTAGTCCTCCGGATTGGCGGTGGCCACCAGCAGCACATCCAGGGGCAGGCGCAGCGTGTAGCCACGGACCTGGATGTCGCGTTCCTCCATGACGTTCAGCAACGCGACCTGGATCCGCTCGGCGAGATCCGGCAGTTCGTTGATGGCGACGATGCCGCGGTGGGCGCGCGGCACCAAGCCGAAGTGGATGGTCTCCGGATCGCCCAGGCTGCGCCCCTCGGCCACCTTCACCGGATCGACATCGCCGATCAGATCGCCGACGGAGGTGTCCGGCGTCGCGAGCTTCTCCGCATACCGTTCGCTGCGGTGGCGCCAGGTCACCGGCAGCGCGTCACCCAATTCGGCGGCCAGGCGGCGACCGGCCGGACTGATCGGGTCCAGCGGATGCTCGCCCAATTCGGTGCCGTCGATGACCGGCGTCCATTCGTCGAGCAGTCCGACCAGCGTGCGCAGCAGGCGGGTTTTGCCCTGGCCGCGTTCGCCGAGCAGCACCACGTCGTGCCCGGCGAGCAGCGCGCGTTCGAGCTGCGGGACGACGGTGCGATCGAAGCCGACGATTCCGGGCCACGGGTCGGTCCCGGATTCCAGTGCGGCGAGCAGATTCTCGCGGATCTCGGTTTTCACACCGCGGGGCTGGTATCCGGCGGCGCGCAGTTCGCCCGCGGTGGCGGGCAGATGCTGAGGAACACTCACCACAGCGACGCTACGACGATCCGCCGGGTCCGACAACGGTCGCGCGCGACTTACGTGGCGACCGTCGGGGCCCGCGGCAGCGATGCGAGCGCGTGCACGACGGTGGGATGGATCGCCAGCGCGGCGGTCACCGGATCCACCGCGGCCATCCGGGCGATCGTCGGCGCGCGGCTGACCAGGCAGATCGCGATTCCCCGCGTTCGATACTCGGCGGCCTCCTCGGCCAGGACGGCCAGCGCGCGCCAGGCGGGGGCCGTGGACCCCCTCGACTACCTCGCGGAACCTCACCGACTGCTCCGCTTCTTCTTCATAACAGAGACGAAGCGGTCTGTATAGACCGGGCGGTCCGATCGCTACCCGGTTGTATCCGGTGCGGATGGGTAGCCGAGGGACGACTGTCCACGCACGTGAGGAGCCCCGCATGCAGATCGGCTACAAACTGGCGTCGGAAGCCTTCGGCCCGCGCGAACTGATCCGCCAGGCGATCCGTGCCGAAGCGGCCGGATTCGACTTCGTGGAGATGAGCGACCACTACCACCCATGGCTCGACAACCAGGGTCATTCCCCGTTCACCTGGACGGTGTTCGGCGCGATCGCCGAACGCACCGACCGCATCGATCTCGTCACCGGCGTCACCTGCCCGATCCTGCGCTACCACCCGGCGATCGTGGCGCAGGCCGCGGCGACGCTGGCGCTGGTATCCGACGGCCGGTTTCGCTTCGGCGTCGGATCCGGTGAGCGCCTGAACGAACATGTGGTCGGCCGGGAATTCCCACCGGTCGACATCCGGCATCGAATGTTCCGGGAAGCGCTCGAGATCATCCGACTGCTGTGGCAAGGCGGCTACCGGACCTATCGCGGTGAGTACCTGTCGATTTCGGATGCGCGGATCTTCGATCTGCCCGAGCGGCTACCGGACATCATCGTCGCGGCCGGCGGGCCGGAGGCGGCCCGGATCGCGGCCGAACTCGGCGACGGTCTGTTCGCCACCGAGCCGAACCCGCAGCTGGTCGACACCTATCGCGGCGCCGGCGGCCGCGGCGGCGGTTACGCCGAGGTCGGTGTGGCGTGGGCGCCCGACGAGCAGAGCGCGGCCGACGCCGCCCTGGACACCTCACGCTGGGCGCTCACCGGCTGGAAGGTGATGAGCGAGTTGCCGAATCCGGCCAACTTCGCCGCGGCCACCGGCACCGTCCGGCGCGAGGACATTCTGGACCAGTTCGCGTGCGGGCCGGATCCCAAACGCTATCTGGAAGCCGCCCAGCAGTATGTGGACGCCGGATTCGACCATCTGGTCATGCAGAACGCGGGTCCCGATCCGGACGGCTTCATCGACTTCTACCGCAGCGAACTCGACGGCCCGCTGCGCGAACTCACCCCGGCGCGCTGACGACGCTCACTCCGGCCGCACCCGTTCGTGCACGGTCAGCAGCAGATGGTCGAATGCGGTGCGGCCCTGGGCGGGCCAGCCACCGAGTTGCGGCAACTCGACGACGAGTTGCTCGGCCAGCGCCCGCAGCTTGGTGTTGGTTTCCTGGGATCGCCACGACAACACCCGGAAGGCCTGCTCGGGCGAGATCGCGTAGGCGGCCATCAGTGCCCCCTTGGCCTGTTCGATTGCGGCCCGGGCTTCGAACAACTCCGGCAGCGCGCTGGTCAGGGTCTGCCGCCGCTGTTCGGCCAGCGTATCGGTGACGTCGATGTAATAACCCGCGGTGCCGGCGACCTGGCCGTCCGCGTCGAGCAGCCCGTCGCCCACCACGAGCACATCGTGAGTTTCGCCGCGCGTATCGATGATGCGATGCCGGCTGCAGAACGGCTCGGCCTTCTCCACCGCACGAGCCAGCGTGTTCTCGACCTGTTCGCGGTCGTCGGGATGTTTGTGCTCGAGCAGCAACTCGGTGGTCGGTGTGACCGTGCCCGGCCGATACCCGTGCATCGCCGCCACCTCGTCCGACCACTCCCAACGCTGGTCGGCGAACCAGAACCGGAAGCTGCCGACGTTGTCCGAGTTGCCCGCACCCATGACGCCTTCGATCTCGGCGTCACCGTGCGAAAGCCCCTGATCCTGTCTCACCTCACGAGTATGCCGCGTGCGCGCGTCGCCGTCGGCACCGGTCGTCAGGTCGCGCTGTGCTGACGCAGCCGGCGAAAGTCCACCGTCACCGGATACCCCGACACCTCGGGATCGAAGGGGGCGGTGCTGGCCTCCAAGGCGTCGGTGATGGAGGTCAGCACGTGCCAGCCGAGCCCGTCGCGGTGTAGTGCCTCGGGCGTCACGGCGACCGCGCTGACCGTCACGGTCATCTGTTGCCCGTCGTAGCCGAAATCGCATTCGATCGACGATCCGGGTACCGCGCGTTCGATCAGCGCGGTGGCGATCTCGTCCAAGGCCACTCGGATATCGGTCACCTCGTCCAGCGCGAATTCGGCCATCAGTGCGACCGTTTCGGCCAGGGCACGCAACATGAGCAATTGGCGCGACTCCGCGAGCACTCGCACGCCGACCACCGAACCCGGAGGTGTCGGGTCCGCCGACGGCGAAATCCACTCGCTCACCGACACATGCTCTCCTTCCGCCCACGGCGCACCACATTGTTCGCTCGTCGACGCCGATACCCGGGCACCACGGTAACCAAACGTCTGCGCCGAGCCCCCGGACGCGGGGGTCGGCGATTGACGACCGGTACGCCGGGTACCCGCGACGCGAGCAGGTGCGCGGCCCGCATCGCGCACCCGAGCGACGAGGAGTATGCCGATGCGCCGAGGCGGTGTCGCGGTGGAGGCCGCGGCCTGGTGGCTGATCTGTGTGGTGGTGTGGCAGGCGACGATTACGGCGGCGGCGTGGGCGGAAGTGATCGCCGCGGCGGTACTGGCGGTGCCGTGCGCGGTGGCGGCCTGCGCGGCACGGCGGGTGGTCGGCGGTCGCTGGCGGCCGCCGCCGCACCTGCCGCAATGGATCGCGCACACCGCGGTCGCGGTGCTGCGTGACGGTGCCGGCGCGTTCGCCCTCGTCCTACGGGGCCGGCGCCCGGTCGGTCGATTCAGCGAATTCCCCTTGGCCGCAACCGGTTCCGAGGCGCAACGAGCCGGGTGCGAGGCGGCGGCGACGGTCCTGCTGTCGGCGACCCCCGGATCGCTGGTGGTGTTCAGCGATCCGGAGTCCGCCCGGCTGCGGCTGCACACCCTGCCCATCCCCGAATCCGGCGTGCAGCGCGCGATCCGCGGCAGGGACCGCTGATGTGGACGGTGGCCTCGATCGCACTGCTCGCCGGAGCCACCCCACCGGCGATCTGGTTGTCCGCGCGCGGCACCGCGGCACACCGCCTGGTCGGACTCCAGATGGTCTCGACGGTCACCGTCCTCGTACTGATCACGGCGAGCCTCGCCGCCGGGCGCTCCGACTATCTCATCGTGGCGACCGTGCTGGTGCTGCTGGCCTTCGCCGGCACCCTCGTCTTCACGCGTCTGATCGGAGCCGCCGATGACTGATCCGACGACGACGGCAGCGGCTGTCGCGCTCGGCGCGGCGACCGTGGTGGCGGTCGGGGCGTGCTGGGCCGCGGTGCGCCCCCGCGGGGTGTACGCGCGCCTGCACTACCCCGGCATCCTCACCTCGGTGAGCGGGCCGCTGCTGACCTTGGCGGTACTGCTCGACTACGGCATCGGGCTGACCACCGCGACCGTGGCGCTCACCACGGCCCTGCTGTGGTTCACCGCGCCCGTGGCCGCGGCCGCGGTGGGCAAACTCGAGGTGATCGTGGACGAACGGAAACCGTCGTGACCGTCCTGATCGCAATCGCCCTGGTCCTGGTCGCCGTCGCGGCGACGGTCGTGGTGTGGACCGACAATCCGCAGCGGCAGGCGGTGGTGCTCGGCGTCTACGGCGCCCTGCTGGCGCCCTTGTTCCTGGTGCTCGGGGCGCCGGATGTGGCGCTGTCGCAGATCGCGGTCGGCACCGCGGTGGTTCCGCTGATGGTGCTGCTGACCGTGCGCGCGGTACGCAAACGGGGCCGGTCGTGAGCGGCCGCGTGCGGCTGGCGGTGTTCCTGGCCGGAGCGCTCGGACTGGGAATCGCCGTGGTGGTCGCGATTCTGCGAATTCCCGGATTCGGCAACGACTTTCATCCGTATCGCGACGCCGCGGTGGCCGCGGCCCTGGATCGGCACAGCCCGAATGTCGTGTCGTCGATCAACTTCGATCAGCGCGGCCTGGACACCGTCGGCGAGGAGGCCATTCTCGTGGCCGCGGTCGTCGGCGCCGCCACGCTGCTGCGCCG
>NZ_BAGM01000097.1 GCF_000308855.1 Nocardia veterana NBRC 100344
AAGATCTAAGTCAATCGCTTGAATCCATGGCTCTTCCAAGAGATCGAATCGCGGAGCAGTATTGGTCATTTCGTCCCGTCCATCCGTTCGATGATCAACCCGAGTAGGGCGTCATAACGAAGGTGGTGGCCGGCCAACGTCGCGCGCTGCTGTTCATCGAGCTCGAGCACCAGTTCACCGGCTAGCCAGTGCACCTGTTGCCACCCCGGATACCAGGTGTCTTCGAGGGCGTCGATCACCGCGCCGATTCGCCCGTATCGAGTCAGTGCGGCGGGCAAGCGAATGGTGCAAGCCGCCAACGCTTTAGCGAGCTTTCGATCCGGAGGGCCCTCGATCGGGACGGGCCGACCACCCACACCTGGTACCACATCCAGCATCACGACGTCGTTGCCCCTGCGCTGAACAACGATCGCCTCGATCGTGTCTTCGCCGTCACGCACCTGGGCCTGCCCGCCGACCGAAGCGTCACCCTCGGGAACATCGGCCGTCAACCAGTCGTGCAACGTCACTCGAGCGCTGACGGGGCTGCGCAACAAATATGTTTCTGCTCTGTCCCTTTGGCGGTGCAGCCATTGCTGCCACTTCTCTTCCGCCTCGGTGATCGCGGCTTCCCACCCGGGGGGAGTAATCGGCGACTCCCTGTAAGCCTCACGAACCAGTCTCGGAATATCTTCGGGCACATGCATGACCGCGCCGTTCCCCGCGAGTACCGCCGCAGCGCGCAGTAGTCGAGCCGAGCCGTAGACCGCAACCGACCCAGCGCCGGGCACCGGAGGAATCACCGACCATTGAGCTCCTCGCAGCAGGCACCGTGGCATCGACACCCGCTCCGGACGTCCCTCCCGTGCGTGCCTGTGCAGCCGGCCGATCCGCTGCAGAAGCAAGTCGATCGGGGCAAGGTCGCTCACGAGCAGATCCAGGTCGATATCCAGCGACTGCTCCATCACCTGAGTGCCGACTACCACGTAGCGCGTCGGACGCGGCACAGTCGCTGCGGCGGACGGGGGACCCAGTCGCGCACGTAGCCCCGATTCCAGCACGGCGCGATGCGACGAAACGAAACGTGAATGAACCAAAAGCAATTCGTCATCCCGGAAGTCGCCGGAGCTTCGCAGCGCCTCATAGGCCTGCTGCGCGCGGGCAACCGTATTACATACGATGCCCGCGACACCCCCAGCGTCGAGGGCAGTGCGCATCGTCGCTACAAGCTCGTCGAGCCCGTCATCGATCTTTTCTATCCGGACCCCCATCGGCGACCGCCCCGACGCGCTGATACGGGTCGGTTCCCGAACCGGAGGCCAAACCGTGACTGCTGGGTACTGTTGCGACGGCCCTGAGTCCTCGATTTGCGCGCCGCCGCCGCGCCCATGCCGATACGCCTCAACCAGTGTTTGCCGTTGCGCCGGCGGCAGTGTCGCAGATAGCAGGATCACTGGAACCTGGTAGGCGCCGAGCCATTCCAGACACCGCGCCAGGTATGTCGACATGTACGCGTCGGCCGCGTGCACCTCATCGATGACAACCACCTTGTTGGCGAGCGCCAAATGCCGAAGCATCACGTGGCGCGTCTTCAAGGCTGCACGCAACACCTGATCGATCGTTCCCACAACGACATTCGCCAGTGGCCCCTTCTTTCCGACGTACCAGGCATGTGCAGTGACCCCGCTGTCGCCGCAATCGCAACCGATGGACGCGAACCCGCGGCGACGCAGCTCCGAAAATCCCGGATTCAACGCCGCTTTGCCGTGTGCAAGGAACATGCTCCCCGCCGCATCCGGCAACCGGTCAACCCATTTCCGTACTCGACCGAACATCGCATCCGAGGTGGCCATCGTCGGCAACGCCACGAATACTCCGCCGAACCCGAAGCGGCACGCCAGCACCTCAGCGGCCAGCAATGCAGCTTCGGTCTTCCCCTCCCCCATCGCAGCCTCCACGACCATCACCCCCGGCTCCGGCATCTCGCAGGCCGAACGCACGCAGGCCGACTGCAGCGGACGCAAGCTTGCACCCTCAGGCATGTCGAACCGCGCTCGAAAAAGCTCGGCTCCGTCAGCGGCCAGCGGAAGGTCGAGCGCGGGCGCCCATGGCGCCGGCAGGTTCAGCACTGCCCACGCCTGCCGAGCCTCCGCCGACGACACTCGTGCGCTATCGAGCGGAAACAAGTCCTGTTTGCTCGCAATCCAATCCGAGATGATCACAGCGGCAGTCATCAAAACCTGCACCGTCACGGGAAGCGGACACGTCCGCCAACACTCCAGCCGCTCCGAGACACCCGCGGTCGCCGTGAAGTGTTCGAGTAGTTCCTGCCGCGCGTGCTGCCACGGCGACCCGCCCAGCAACGAAATCTCGTGCGGCGCGGTTGCCAACTCCCCTATCGTCGGTGTCATCCCATGATGGCTGCCCACGACCACCGAGTACGTGCGCGCCACCTTCTTGGCCCACCCGCGCTCACGCAGAAACCTCTGTAGCTCAATGTCACCCGCCAATCCGTGCGGGAGTGCGCGCCGATTGGCGGGCTCACGCTCGAGCGGTAGACCCTTGTCGTGCATCGTCTCTGCCAAAGGCCAGACCTGGCACGCAAAAGCCGGAGTCAACTTCCCGATGTCGTGCACACCGGCCAACCATCGAAACAACAGCCGGCCATCCTCGACGCCCGCCGGCAATCCGGCCGACATCGCTTCCTTCGTGTGCCCCGGCAACCACCGATCCCAGACCAGGTCAGCCACAGCCACCGAATCCGAAAGATGCCGAAACAGCGAAAGACTGCCGCCCTCCCGGTCGCTCTTCGCCCAGGCAGACAAGGCCGCATCCGAGAGCACCGAACCCCCCCTCACCGGTCCCCGCAGTCCAGCACTGCGGACGAACCGCAGCGTACAACCGACCGCCGACAGGGCACCGTCGATTTAAACCTAGACGGCCGAAAACCGCGTGCTTCGTCTGTAACAGTATGTAGCCCAACAGGTTTAATGCCTCGAAGTCTTTGTTATCCGCCAGACTTTGCCATTCTCAACTGAATAGGCTGAATAGGCCGTGCCAACGATCTGCCGCCGGGTGTAGCAGTCCCAACCAACGCTTGCGCGGGAGCACACTCCAGGTTGGTCTGGTCTAGCTTCCGCGCGGAGCACGCCACTGCGTGTGGTGTCCGCGTGGCAGGCAGCAGGCCAGCCGGCGCGTATGAGTCGGCGAGGACCTGGGGCCCATCCCCATGTGCAGGGAGCACAGCTTGGTCACCGACCGGCCGTCGATCCAGGCGGGCTCTCCCCGCATGCGCGGGGAGCACTGGTTCGTCCCGGAACATCCATCCGGTGGTGATGGGCTCATCCCCGCATGCGCGGGGAGCACCATTCACGCCGGATGCGTGCGCCGCGGCGCACGGGCTCATCCCCGCATGCGCGGGGAGCACCGAGTTCGCCCCGTTGCGTTGACAGAAGCTGAGGGCTCATCCCCGCATACGCGGGGAGCACTGCACCGTGAACAGGGTGGTGCCGGCGGCGTTGGGCTCATCCCCGCATGCGCGGGGAGCACTCGACCCCAACCCCACATATCGCCGATCTGGCGGGCTCATCCCCGCATGCGCGGGGAGCACAGCACGTCCTCCCAGACCTTCGCCCGTTGCTCGGGCTCATCCCCGCATGCGCGGGGAGTACCACCTGTTCGAGGTGCGGGCCGGCGGCCAGCGGGGCTCATCCCCGCATGCGCGGGGAGCACTCGAGTTTGGTCACGTCGGACTCGTTGCGGTTGGGCTCATCCCCGCATGCGCGGGGAGCACCCGACAGCCGGCGCGTCCGGAGTTCAATTTTGGGGCTCATCCCCGCATGCGCGGGGAGCACGCCGTTCTGTGCCGCGTGCGCGGTGGCGCGAAGGGCTCATCCCCGCATGCGCGGGGAGCACTGGCTGGACAGCACCAGGTCGATATCGGCGGTGTGGCTCATCCCCGCATGCGCGGGGAGCACCTGGACGGTGGCATTCCAGATTGCCTCGCACTGGGCTCATCCCCGCATGCGCGGGGAGCACGAACCGTCGGCGTCGAGCCCCCACTGGCCGCCGGGCTCATCCCCGCATGCGCGGGGAGCACATGGTGCGGCGGCCCCACGGGTAGCGGGGCGCGGGCTCATCCCCGCATGCGCGGGGAGCACCCGGCGTTGGCTGCCTAGTTTTATTCGCTCGCGGGCTCATCCCCGCATGCGCGGGGAGCACCAGCATCGCCGAGAACTCTTTGTCGCCCTCGTAGGGCTCATCCCCGCATGCGCGGGGAGCACACTTCATGACCAGCGATGTTATGTACGCAATGGTCGAATTTCATTCACTTTCGAGTTCCTTTCACCCCGGCGTGACGACGAGCATCTTCGACACTAGTGGGCCTTTCGTGCCAACCCTCGAGGTCGAGTCTCCTAGCCGACGAACCCGCGCGGCCTCACTTTCACTCGCCGGAAGGGCCGTGCCGAGCAGCTCCGGCACCGCGGGACGCCGCGCCCGCAGATTAGTTTCTGGTCTCGACTGCCTATGGTCAGGCTGTTGATGGCGTATAGCAAAGCGCCGCAGCTGATTCCAACCGCTGATGCGTTACTCGTTGAGGATCTTGAGATGATCAGCGAACGAGGTCACCAAACTATCCAGTGCCGCCTTGCCTTTTGTAGCGGTTGCCAGCGAGGGACGCCCGATGATGCCGCTCGACGTGTAGCGCGCTATCCCCGTGGTGAGCAGGTGTGGCCTGTCTATCGCATCGTGGTCGGCATCGCGCCATGTATCACCGACGAGGTCAGGTCGGGAGTGGAGCAGGATCGAGGTCTCCAGTTCGCCCCCGTGCATATCGTCATGGGCGTTGGTGCTCATCTCCGCCTGCCGCCGCGCGGCGTTCCACTCGTCCTTGCCGGGGAACAAGATGACACTCCGCTCGCCGACGTTCGCTTGCATCGCGATATTGGACAGGACGTAATTCCCGCCATGTCCGTTGACCAAGACGAGCTTGCCGATGCCGGAACGACGAAGTGAGGCCCGGATGTCCTCGATCACTGCGATGAGGGTCGTGGCAGTGATGCTGACGGTCCCGGCGAAGCCTTCGTGCTCGTGCGAACACGAGATCGTGATCGGCGGTAGCAGGAACAGGTTGTACTCGTCCGCGAGGCGCTGTGCGATGAGGCAGGCGATAGCGGTGTCGGTGATCAGTGGGAGGTGATCACCGTGCTGTTCGAAGCTTCCGACGGGCAAGACGGCCACGGTCGCATTGCGACCAGCCTCGTCGGTTGATGTCGCTGTGGTGATCAGGTCCACTTGTTTCTCCTCACCGCCATTGTCGGGCCTCGCAGAGCCCGCCGCAAACTGTGGTTGAGTTCCCTGGCGTAGCCGGGGTGACCGCGCTGTTCGAGTTTTTCTGCCACACAACGCAACTGGCGGGCCGTGCGACTCGAGCGAGTATCGGCGAGGATTGCCAGGGAGTGGCCGGCAACTTCCAGCGCCTCGTCAGGCTCGCCGAGGTCGGCATGGGCGGTAGCGAGTCGTGCCAATCCCACTCCGAGATCTCGCCGGCTCCCGGGTTGCCATGCCGCCAGCCCGTCTTGTAGAGCGTGCAGAGCCATGTCGGGGTGACCGAGCTCGACCCAGCAGTTGGCGGCCTCCATCGCGATGTAGCCGCTCGTACAGTAGCCGGCCATGTCGTTCTGGTTCTCGTCGGGAGAGGCCGCGAATTCCTGGGCTTGATCCAAGGCACGGGCGCAGGCGGTGAAGTTGCCGATTACCGCGTAGCCATGCGCCTGCTGACGTAGCGCGACCGCCCGAAGCTTGGGCGTCAGCTTGCTCGGATTCGTCAAAGCGGCATCGGCAAGAGCGATCGCCAGTTCCGGTCTGCCCGCTTCGCCGGCGATGTTGCTCTTCCGCATACGCAGGTATGACAGCAACTGGGTGTCCGCTCGCTCCTC
>NZ_BAGM01000096.1 GCF_000308855.1 Nocardia veterana NBRC 100344
GCATCGGCGGCACCGTGCGCGGCATCCAACGCCAACTCCACATCCGCGGCCGACGACCGCGCCACCTCACAAAAGGTCTCCCCGTCCACCGGCGACGGATTCTCGAAATAGCGGCCTTCCACCGGTGCCTTCCACTCGCCACCGATGAAGTTGTCGTAGCGGTCGGCGTAGGAGACGATGCTGCCTTCGGCGCCGGGCTTGGCGTAGATCATGACGGGTGCTCCTCGATGAGTCACGAAGGGTCGGCATCACGACACGGTCATCGTGATGTGCACCACTATGGGCCGCGAGGGTTGGCACAAGGTTGAACCCGGCTGCGCGCGTCGCGGTCAAGCACGCAGGGCGGTGTGCAGGCGAGCGGCGGCCACCGCCCGGCGCGCGTCCCGGGGCGGTAGCAGCCGCAGCGCGTGTTCGTGGATCTCGATATCGCCCGGCGCCTTCGCGCCGTAGTCCAACGCGTACTCGGCCTCGCCGGCGGACAGCACGGCGGTCCGGATACCGACTTCGAGATACTCCCGCCATTCGACGATGCCGGGCGTCTGCGAACCCGGCAGCAGCGGACCGCGATACAACCGCACCGCCCGCGCCGTGTCACCGGCGGCCAGGGCCGCCAGCATCTCGGTGGCGTCGCAGGACACCGGGCTGGTCAGGCGATAGACCCGGTTGCTGATATCGCCCCCGGTGGCGCGGCGCAGATGGGAGACATCGGCTTTGAGGGTGCTGGATCCGGTCGGGCGATCGCCGTAGACGGCCAGTTGCAGCCGCTCGGGCGTGTAGCCCTCGGGCTCGAGCGCCAGCAGGGTGAGGATCTCCAGCAGCCGGCGCCGCAGCCGCAGCGGCCGCCCGCCGCGAGTCAGGGTGGCACCACCCAGGCACTCCAGCCGCACCCCGGACGCGGTATACCCCACGCCGCCTTGGAGTTTCGCTTCCACCGCGGCGGTCAACGACAGCACCGTGGACATGGCCAGCGGATGGGAGCGGTCCCAGGTGGTGGACAGATCCAGCACCCCGAGCTGGCGGCCGTCGGCGGCCCGGATCGGGGCGCAATAGCAGACCCAGCCGTGCAGGGCCGCCACCAGATGTTCGGCGGAGAACACACTGCTCGGCCGGCCGGTGTGCAGCGCCAGCGACAGCGCGTTGGTGCCCATGTGGTTCTCGTCCCAGCGCCCGCCGGGGGTGAAGCCCACGCGTTCGGCGCGACGGCGCATCACCTGACCGCCGTCGGACCACAGAATCGTGCCCGCCTCGTCGGTGACCGCGGCGACGAAGCCGGCATCGTGGGTGACGCTGTGCAGCTGGTCCGACAGCTCCGCGATGGGTGCGCGCAGCGGCGACTCGGCCCATCGGGAGGCGACATCGTCCACCGCGGGAGCGCAATCGGTGGCCGGATCGACGAAGGCTCGCGACCGGAGCCAGGACTGCGCGACGTCCGGTCGCGGGTCCGCGGAATCCGAACCGACGGGTTGCGCGGCCCGGGCTCGCGCCGGACGCTCGGCATCGGTGCCGGCCTCGGCATCGGTGCTCACCGGATGTGCGGCGCGGGTTTCCGGCGCACACGCCGCCTCGATCTCGATCGGACCGTGGCGCGGATTCGGCACCCAGCGCGCCCATTGCCGTTCCAGCGCGGCCCGGCGCCGCAGCAGCGCGCTGTCCGGTCCTGTTCGCATCCGCACCTCACCCGTCGCCGGTCGGCCCGCACTCCAGCGCGGTCCGGGATGCCGGGCCGCACGGCTGTCGGCTCGAGCCTCATTGTCCAGCAGACCGGCTCGTCGTGGGCCCGAAACCGGCGGTGCGCGCGAGGGCCGGCGTCAGATCGGCGTCAACTGGAACAGCCGGAACCGGCGCGTCCCGGCCAGCCGCTGCTCCATCGCGTATCCGGGCCAGTAGGCGACCGCCCGCTCCCATGCCCGTTCGCGTTCGGCGCCGCTCAGGTGATCGACCCGCACCTTGACCCGCCGGCCGCCGGTGTGCACCTCGGCATCCGAGGCGGCGGCGAGATTCGCCGACCAGGACGGGTGTTCCGGCCGGCCCCAGTTCGACCCGACCAGCAGATACCGGTCCGGCCCGTCGGGCACGTACAGCAGTGACACGGTGCGTGGCAACCCGGACTTGCGGCCCAGCACGGTCAGCTCCATCGAAGGGAGACCGGCCAGGTCGAGGACACCGTGGCGCCCCCGGGTGAGCCGCCGGACGATGCGTTCCAGGACGGCGACCACCGGGCCGGTGCGCATCACCCAGGGGATGCGGGCGATGGCCCGGCCCAGGGCCGGCAGTGGGTTCCGCAGAATCGAGCGCTGCTGACGGTCCGACATGGTGCTCCGCGTCATCGCGAGGTGGTTATCGCGAGGTCGCCGCGCGTTTGGGCAGCTTCCAGCCCGGGCGCGGGAAATGGCAGGTGTAGCCGTCGGGGTACCGCTGCAGGTAGTCCTGGTGCTCGGGTTCGGCCTCCCAGAACTCCGACGCCGGGGTCACCTCGGTGACCACCTTGCCCGGCCACAAACCCGAGGCGTCCACGTCGGCGATGGTGTCCTGCGCGATCGCCTTCTGCTCCTCGTCGAGGTAGAAGATCGCCGAACGGTAGCTGCTGCCGATGTCGTTGCCCTGCCGGTCCTTGGTCGAGGGGTCGTGGATCTGGAAGAAGAATTCGAGCAACGTCCGATAGTCGGTACGGGCGGGGTCGTAGACGATCTCCACGGCCTCCGCGTGGCCCGGATGGTTGCGGTAGGTCGGGTGGTCGTTGCGCCCGCCGGTGTATCCCACGCGCGTGGAGATCACACCCCGTTGCCGGCGAATCAACTCCTGCATGCCCCAGAAGCAGCCGCCTGCCAGAATCGCCCTGCGTGTGTCGGTCACGCTTCCTCCTTCAGCATTCGGTCCCCACCCAGTATTGCCCCGATACAACTCCCGCGAGACCCGGAAAAGTCCCGCTCGCCGCGCCCGGCTACCGGTCCTCCACGTCCGCCTCGGAATTCGTTGCGGGCACGGCGATTTCGGTATGCAGGTCCACCCTGGTCCCGTCGGGGCCGGTGGTGATGTCGACATCGGTGATCAGCGCCCGCATGATCGAGAGTCCGCGCCCGCGCACCGGGTCCGGCGCCTCGGTGCGGCGTTCCCAGCTGCCGTGGTCGACGATGGACAGATACAGATCCGTCCCGGTGATCTCGCCGCGCAACCCCACCATGCCCGGCCCTTCGCGGTAGCCGTGTTCCACCGCGTTGGTGCAGGCCTCGTCCACCGCCAACAGCACGTCGTAGACCTGGTCGGCGCCGAGACCGCCCCGCTGCAGCCATTCGCGCAGTTCGTGGCGCACCTCGGAGATGCGCCCGGCCTCGGAAAGAAAATTCGCCTCGAAAGGTTCCACCAGCGACCTCGGTTCGCGTCTCTCGTATCCCCCGGCCGGATCGTCGGGAGGATCTCGAAATCCGCTCATTCCCTCACTCCGATCGCAGCCGATGATCGTCTCGACATCGGCGATACCCCCTTTCACGCGCGCCATGCGGCACGATCGTCCGATCAGTCACGCAGAGCCTTCTCGCGCAGCTGTTTCAGCGTTCTGGTGAGGATCCGGGAGACCTGCATCTGCGAACAGCCCAGTTTGCGCGCGATCTGCTCCTGGGTCATGCCGCCGAAGAACCGCATGGTCAGCACGTAACGTTCCCGCTCGGGCAGGGCGTCGATCAGCGGTTTCACCGTCAGGGTGTCGTCGATCGCCCCGAAAGTGGGATCTTCGTCACCCAGGGTGTCCAGGATCGAACTTCCGGAGCGGGTGTCGTCCTCGCCGGTCGGGACGTCGAGGGATTGCGTCTGATAGGCGTTGCGGGCGATCAGGGCCTGCGTCACCTCGCCGAGATCGGCGTCCATCTCCTCGGCGATCTCGCGGGCCCGCGGCATCCGGCCCAGCCGTTGCGACAGGGTTTCCACGGTGGGGCCGAGCGCGGTCTGGATCTCCTTGATCCGCCGGGGGACTCGCAGCGCCCAGGTGTGATCGCGGAAGTGGCGGCGCACCTCCCCCATCACCGTCGGCACCGCGAAGGCCAGGAACGGCGACCCCTGCGTCGGATCGAACCGGTCGACGGCGGCGACCAGCCCGACTCGGGCGATCTGCAGCAGATCTTCGAAATTCTCGCCTCGACCACTGAATTTGCGGGCGATGTGTTCGGCCAGCGGCAGGCACCGCTCGATCACCCGTTCACGCAGCTGCGCTCGCCGGGGATCGTCGGCCGGCAGCGCGGCGAGCTCGGTGAACAACGGGGCGACATCGTCGTAGCCGTCGGGGTGCGAGCGGTTGGCGCCCGAAGCGTTCTCAGGCGACATCGGTTCCGCCACGGGCCCAGCGGAATTCGACAACGGTGGGATATCCGCCCACGGCTTCGTCGTAGTCCGACGTGTCGGTGCGCACCCACTCGGTGAGGGTCGTCACGATATGCCAGCCGAAGCTGCCGGTATCGGGGCCGTCGGCCGTCGTGGCCACCGCGGCCACGCGCACGTCCATGGTCGACTCACCGGCGGTGAACGAGCAGTCGATCACCGTATCGGGCGCCGCGTCCACGACCAGCGCACTGACCACCTCGTCGACGGCCAGGCGGATGTCGGTGGCCTCGTCGATACCGAAATCGGCGACCAGCGCGACGGTTTCGGTCAGCGCCCGGACCATTACGAGCTGTTCCACGAGGGCCGGCACCTGGAATCCGACCGCAGTGGTCCCCGCGTCCGGAGACACCTTCTCGACCATGCTCATTCGTTGCTCCCAAATATAGTGCCGCAAAACGAATTCACAGCGTACGCGAGCGCGCGCCCGATACCATCCTCTCGCATCGGAGGCGCCCGTTCGAAACTTGCCGGAACGGGTATGTTGTTCAGCGGCGAATGCTCGCCACGCCGCATACAGCGGCGCAGATCGGAATACGCCGGAGGTATCGAAGTGGCGAAATGCGGTACGAATCGCCCCGCGTGGAAGGTGGCCCGATGAACGGCGAACGGGTGTCACCGCTGTTGCGCACGGAGCACCGCACGGAAGGTTCGGCCGTGGTCGTGACCGTGCACGGTGAGGTGGACATGAACTCCGCACCGCACCTGCAGACGGCCCTCGATCAGGCCCTGCAGTCCGAACCCAGCACCGTGGTGCTGGATATGACCGAGGTGGGATTCCTCGGTTCGGCCGGGCTGAGTGTGCTGCTCGCGACCTCTCAGGCCGGTCCGGCCGGCGGCCTGCGCGTGGTGGCCTCACCCGCGGTCCGGCGGCCGATCGAGGTGACCGCCCTGGACAAGCTGCTGCGGCTGTTCGCGACCGTCGAGGAGGCGCTGGCCGCGCCCGAACAGTCCCCCTCGGCCTGATCCGGCCGGTGCCGGGCCCCGTCATCGCTGCCGGGGCAACCGGACGACCTGGACGAAGAATTCATCGATATGCTTGATCGCGGCGATGAATTGATCCAGGTCGACCGGTTTGGTCACATAGGCATTGGCGTGCAGGCGATAACTGCGCAGAATGTCTTCCTCGGCCGCAGAGGTGGTCAGTACCACCACCGGAATATGGCTGAGGTCCGGATCGGATTTGATCTTTTCCAGAATTTGCCGGCCGTCGTATTTCGGTAGGTTCAGATCGAGCAGAATGAGATCGGGCCGCGGCGCGTCGGGGAATTCCCCCTGCCGGTACAGGAAATCCAGCGCCTCCTGCCCGTCGTGCGCGACGTGCAGTGTGTTGCCGATCTTGCCGTCCTCGAAGGCTTCCCGCGTCATCAGCTCATCGCCCGGATCGTCCTCGACGAGCAGGATGTCGATGGGCTGGCCCACTGGTACGGTCATGCGTCGGCTCCTTCGGATACGGGGTCGAGGGCGGCGGGCGTGGTCCGCGCCGCGAGGGTGAAGCACAGGCGGGCGCCGGCGGTGTAGTCGGTATCGATCCACAGCGTGCCGCCGTGATGTTCGACGATCTTCTTGCACAGGGCCAGCCCGATGCCGGTACCGCTGTACTCCTCCCGGCTGTGCAGGCGCTGGAAGATCACGAAGACCTTGTCGGCGAACTCCGGCGGAATACCTATTCCATTGTCGGACACCGTCATTCGCCATTCGCCCGGGAGATCGCCGGCTTCGCACTCTATCCGGACGACCGGTGCGGTATCGGGCTTGCGGAATTTCACGGCGTTGCCGATCAGGTTCTGCCAGAGCATGGTCAGCAGGGTCGGTTCGCCCTGGAGCTCCGGCAGGTGTGGCGGCCGCTCGACCACCGCACCGGATTCCTCGATCGCACCGGACAGGTTGTCCAGCGCCGCATCCAGGGTCGCGTCCAGTGCCACGACTTCGTTGCCGTCGATCACCCGGCCCACCCGGGAGAACGTCAGCAGGTCGTTGATCAGGCGCTGCATCCGCTTGGCGCCGTCGACGGCGTAGTCGATGTACTGTTTGGCCCGCTCGTCGAGCTGATCGCCGTAGCGCTTCTCCAACAGCTGACAGAAAGCCGCGACCTTGCGCAGCGGCTCCTGGAGATCATGAGACGCGACGTAGGCGAACTGTTCCAACTCGGCATTGGAGCGGCGCAGTTGCACCGTCTGGCGATCCAGATCGGTCGCCTGCTGGGCGAGCAGCACCTCCTGCGCGCGCGAAGAGCTCAGTTCGGAGACCACGCGGGTGCGCATCTCCTCCACCGCCTCGGCGACGGTTGCCAGGTCGGCCGGGCCGTGCGCCTCGATCCGGTGGTCGAATTCTCCGTCGGCCACGCGACGCGAGGCGCGGGTCAGATCGTCGAGCGGGCGGGCGATCAGCCGCCGGATCAGCACGGTGAGCGCCAGGCCGGTGAGCAGCACGAGCCCGACCACCGCGATCAGCACCCGATCGCGCAACGTCCGCGCCCGCTCCAACTCGGCGCGGTCGTGAGCGATGGCGGCCGCCGAATCCGCGTTCTGCGCAGCGAATTTCGCCCGCAACTCGTCGAACAGCGCCTTACCCCGGGTAACCAGGGTCGTGGTATCGGGCCGGGGTGCTCCCGCCGCCGCGATCAGCGGTTGGGCGTAATCGGTGCGCCAGCGGTGCGCGGCGTCCTCGACCGCGTTCAGATCGTCGAGCAGCGCCGGGCGTCCGGCCGCCAGTTCGCGAATGCGCGCGGCGGCCGCCGCTTCGTCGGTGACTCCCCGGTCGTAGGGCTCCAGAAACTGCTGCTCGGCCGAGATCGCATAGCCACGCAGTCCGGTCTCCTGATTGACCAGCGCGGCCTGCAGCCGATAGGCCTCGGTCGCGGCCGGTTGGGTGCGGTCGAGCAGGCGGTCGGTGATGGTGTTGGTATGCGCGATGACCTGGCCGGCGACGACCGCGCCGACCAGGACCACGACGACATTCAGGGCGAGTACCAGCTGGAACCAGGTTTGTGCGGTCAGTCGGGCGACGAACCCACCGCGGCGCCGAACGTCGCTCACTCGCCCCGCACTTCCTCGCGCGGACGCCTACGCAGGTAGACGATCGCGACATCGTCGTCGAGCCCGCCCGCCGGAGCGGCGATCGCTTCCACCCGACCCAGCAGTTCGTCGAGATAGCGGGCCGGTTGGTCGGCGGTCACGGATTCCGCGATCGACAGCAGGCCCTGCTCCCCGAGCCACCCGCCGTCGGCTCCGGTGCGCACCTCGAACAGGCCGTCGGTGAACAGGATCAGCCCGGTGCCCACCGGCACGGTCAACTCGCTCACCGGCCAGTCGGCGCGGCCGGGCATGAAGCCGATCGCGGGCCCGCCGGGCACCTCGACCCACTCGGTGCCGGCCGGCGAGTGCACCAGCATGCCGGGATGACCCGCGCGGATCACCTCCGCCCGGTCCCCGCCGGGCGGAACGTAGAGCGTGGTCAGGGTCGCGAAGGTGTGCGGTCCGGTGCGCTCGGCGACCAGCACCTGCTCCAGCAGCCGGAGCTGGCAGGCACCGGTGATCCCACTGAAAACCAGTGTGCGCCAAGCCAACCGCAGCCCCACACCGATGGCCGCCTCATCCGGGCCGTGCCCGGCGACATCACCGATCAGGGCGTGGACGGCACCGTCCTCCGCCTGGACGACGTCATAGAAATCCCCGCCCAGCAGCGAATGCGCCCGGCCGGGCCGGTACCGCGAGACCACATCGACGACGGGGGCGCCGCGCAACAGCGGTTTGGGCAACAGCCCCCGTTCCAGTCGCGCGTTCTCCGCCGCCCGCATGGTGGTGGCCCGCAGCGCGGCGGTGGTCCGCTCGGCCTGCTTGCGCTGAATCGCATAGCGGACCGCACGGCCGAACCATTCGGGTTCCACGCGGCCCTTGACCAGGTAGTCCTGCGCGCCGGCAGCCATCGCGGCCAGACCGGTTTGTTCCTCGTCGAGCCCGGTCATCACGACGACGGCGACCTGATCGGTGTATTCGCGCAGCTGCGCCAGCGCATCCAGCCCGTGCGAATCGGGCAGATTCAGATCCAGCAGGACACAGTCGGGCAGGCCCGCGGCCAGCCATGCACCGGCCTCGGCCAGTGACCGGACGTGTTCCAGCCGCACCCCGGGTGCACCGTCGGCAACGAGTTCCTCGACCAGCAACGCATCGCCGGGGTCGTCCTCCACCAGCAGAATCGTCTGGGCGGGCGGCACCGGCTGTCCGTACGCGGGCCGCAGCGCGGCGGATGCCACGAACTCCGACGCTCGCTCACCGCGCGCCGGTACCGGCTCGGCACCGTCGGACGACGGTTGTGCGGACCCCGACATATCGCGAAACCGTGGGACCTGCTCCCAGGCGGGAACAGCCACCGTGCCTACAGCGGCACGTTTCGACAATGCTGCCTCCGATCAAAGAAGTGGCGGCACCAGCGCACGCCGACTTGCTCAGCGGCCCGTTGCTCGACCGTGAGGCATAGCTGATCCTATCCGACCGGGGGCGAGTACGCGGCGACGGTGATCACCAGACGGCGTCGGCGCCGGCCCGTTCACCGCTGAGTGACTGGCGCACAAGGGTTTTCGCGGACAGCGCCAGATTGTCGGGCGCGGGCAGCCCGCCGCCGGGGGCCGTGCCCGGGATCGCGGCGCCGAACGGGCGCCGGTTGCGAAGTTTCCTCGTCCAGACGGCGATCACCGTCGCATACACCGCGATGACGACCAGTGCCACGGAGCCGATCACCATGAGCAACGCAACCACGAACGATCCGGTCCTCTCGATGTCTGTTCATTCGGATGTCTCGACACAACATGCCCGGAAACCGGCGGGCCAAACAGCGGAAGGCGAGACGCGGATCACCTCGGCAGGCCCGCTACCGGGCCGGACGTGGCCGCTGCCCCGACAACGGCGGATACTGAGTCGGTGAGTATCGAACAACCGCCCGCCGCCGTCCCGCTCGACCCGGTGGCGAGCGTGCTCGGCGCCGAGCCGTGCGACGGGGTGGGCTGGTTCCGGTTCCGATTCGCCGATCAGAGCTGGGAGTGGTCCGACGAGGTCGCGCGAATGTACGGCTACACCGCCGACACCGAACCGACCACGGAACTGCTGCTCGCGCACAAGCATCCGGACGATCGCGCGCGAATGGCGGCGAGTATCAGCACCGCGATGGAGACGGGCGAGCCGATCTGCGGCCGGCATCGCATCATCGATACCGAGGGCGCGGTCCGCGAGATCATCGTCGTCGGCGAGCAGCTCGCCGACGACGACGGCAGTGTCATCGGCACCTGCGGGTACTTCGTCGATGTCACCGAGACGATGGCCGAGGAACGCAACGAGGCCCTGTCGGAGGTACTGCCCGAGGTGATCGAGGCCCGCGCGGTCATCGAGCAGGCCAAGGGCGCGCTCACCCTCGCCTACGGAATCAGCCCGGAACAAGCGTTCCGCGTGCTGAGCTGGCGCTCGCAGGAGACCAACACCAAACTTCGTGACCTGGCCGTGCAGTTCATGGTGGAGTTTCAGCGCCTGAACGGCCACAACACCGCCCTGCGCACCCGGGTCGACCACATCGTGCTGACCGCCCACCGGCTGGTGCCGCGGGGCTGACCCGAATTGGGTGTCGCCGGCGGCGGGCGGGACGACCGGCACGCGACGGCCGCCTGCCCGCACCCGCTACGAGGCCGACCGGGTGGGCGTTTCGCGGCTCGCCGCGGTAGCCATTTCGCGGCTCACGACGATTTCGCGAGTCGGGCCGGTGCCGATCGCGGTGGCGTGGGCGTCGATGCGCACCTGCGTGCGGCCGCGGATGGCTCGGTCGCAGCGGGCGGCCAGATCGTGTCGGTCGGTCCCCGGTTCCTCGATCGGAAGCAGGACGAGTTCGGCGACGACGCCCTTGGCGCGTAGCACCCGGCGGGCGGAGTCGAGGAAGGTGTCCACGCCCACGAACCCGGGCACCGTCGACGTTTCGCCGGCGCGATCGAGATAGCGCAGGCGGATCGGTTGCACCGGGGTGCCGGTGTCGATCGCGGCCTGGAACAGTGCCGGGCGCAACCGGCCGTGGGCCCGGCCGCACCAGGTGGTGCCCTCCGGGAACATGCCGACCCGCTCCCCCGCCGCCAGGCGCGCCGACATCGCCGCGATCACCTCGGGCAACTGCCGCAACCGTTCCCGGTCGATCGGGATCACCCGCATGAGCCGCGCCAACCGGCCCAGCACGGGCCACGACACCAGGTCACCGCGCGCTACGAAGCCCATCGGCGAGACCGCCGCCAGCGCCAGGACATCGGCCCACCCGACATGCCCGGCCACCACGAGCAGGCCACGCCCGGAACCGGCCGGACCGTTGCCCGCCGGGTGGGAGCGGGCGGCGAGCCGTCCGCCGCTGCCGTTCCGATCGGCAGCCGGGGTACCGGCACCGATCCCAGCGACACCGATCTCAGCGGCACCGATCTCACCGACGCCGCGTCCTTCGGCACTCGGGCCGGTGCCGCCACGCTCGTCGACCACTCGCAGCGCAATCCCGCAGCACCGCAACAGGACTCGCGCGTACCCGCGGTGCAGCCGGGTCCGCCGAGCGCGCGGCGTCACCACGTTGACCACCGGAAACGCCACCAGCAGCCCGAGCACTCCCGCCACTCGCGCGACACTCCGGACCGCACCCGCGGTATCCGGTGCCGCCACACAGCCGGCCCCGCACGGACTGACCGGCATCCACGCGTGCACTGCCGCCGCCACGACCGGCTCGACGGAACTCGGCGCGGTCGAGCCGGGCAGCGAAACGTCCCGGGACGCACCGCCATTCGCCTCGGTCGTGGAACGCACGCCCGTCGGCGCGGCCGCCGACGACGCCATCGCGGTGTGCCGGTGCGCCGGCTCTGCCGCCACCACGTCGGCCGGCCGGGCCGCAGTCGTGGCGAGAGTCGCTGCGCCGCTGCGTAAGTCGGTTCGCGTCATCGTGTTCCTCCACCGGTATCGCGAGGCCGGGCCGCCTCGGTCTCCGCAGCCCGGGCGTCCATGGCTCCCGCCGCGCTCTGCAGGCGTTCCAGGTAGCGGGTGTTGATGGTGTCCAGGCCGAGCAGAGCGACGAAATCGGCGACGCCGAAATCGGGGTCGTGCGCGGGTTCACCGCAGATCTCGGCGCCCAGGCGCAGATAGCCGCGCAGCAGTGGCGGGAGTTTCGGCCGCGCCGGGCGGGCCAGTTCGTCGAGCCCGCGGCCGTCGACCACGACCGGTCGGTAGGGGCGCACGCGGCGCTCCGGATCGCCGGCGTGCTTGCTCAACAACAGATCTCGCACCGCGGCGACATTGGCGCCCGGCGGGTCGGCCGGGGTGTCGCGCATCGGGACCGAGACGCAGCCCATCACCCAGTCGTATCCGGTGAGCTGGATGTAGTGCAGGATTCCGGCCCACATCAGGGTGAGCACCGAACCGTTGCGATGCTCGGGAACGACGCACGCCCGGCCCATCTCGACGATCCGGCGACCTTCGGGATCCAACGCCCGCAAATCGAATTCGGTGGCGGTGTAGTACCCGCCCGCCGCGGCGACCTTGTCCGGTGGCAGCATGCGGTAGCAGCCGACGAATTCGCCGGTCGCCTCGTCCCGGACCAGCAGATGGTCGCAGTGCTCGTCGAATCGGTCGGCATCGAGTTCCTCGGGGTGGACCGGAATGTCGAAGCCGGGCTCGTTGGCGAAGACCCGGTAGCGCAGACGTTGCGCGGCCAGGCGATGATCGAGATCGGAGGACACGACCAGGGAGTACTGTGGTGCGGTGGCCCCGGGGCCTGTCGTGCGGGTCGGTGTCAGCACGGACGATGGCGTCATGCTCTCGATGAAGCCAGGCGGATTCGGCGATGCGGCGACGCTCGAGTGTCCGGGCGATGCCAGTCCGGTGAACGAGACCCCCGTCACACCGAACGTTCACTGTGTCGTTCCCGCGAGTTGGCCCAACCGCCGCACCGAGGTCCGGACGCGGCGGCCGAGTCGGCGGTTCGCGTTCTCGCGGGCAACACTGCGGGCGCCCACCACGAGCAGCAGGATCGCCACCGCCGCGGTCGGGCCGATGCCCAGGCCCCGCTACACCGGGTTGTTCGGATCCCGTTCCGGCAGTGGGCGTTCCGTGATCACCGGGCGGCCCAGCGGATTGCGGACCCGGCGTTTGGCGGCCTGGTAGACCTGAATCGTCTCCGCAGCCACCACATCCCAGGCGAAATCCGCGGTCAACCGCTCGCGGGCGGCGTAGGCGCGCTCCTGCGCGGCGGCCGGATCGTCGAGGACCGCGACCACCGCCTCGACCAGACCCGTCACATCCGCCGGCGCGAACGAGGCCCCGGTGACGCCGTCGATGACGAGCTCGCCGAGCCCGCCCGCCGTGGAGGTCACCAGCGGCGTACCGGCGGCCGCGGCCTCCAGCGCGACGATGCCGAACGGTTCGTACCGGCTCGGCAGCACGATCGCATCGGCGCCGTGCAGCCAACCCAGCAGTTCCGCGTGGTCGAGCCGGCCGGCGAAATTCACCGCGCGCGCCACCCGGTGCACCCGGGCGCGCTCACGCAACCATTCGAACTGGGTGCCGACGCCGGCGATGGTGAGGGTGGCGCCGGGGTGGGCACGACGGATCCGCGGCAGTGCGGCGATCGCGTCCTGTACGCCCTTCTCGTATTCGAGCCGCCCCACGTAGAGCAGGCGCGGCGGCCCGGAGCGTGGCGCGCGCTCGCGAAACGTCCACGCGCCCACGTCGATTCCGTTGCGAATCACCGTCACCGGCACGAGTTCGGGACCGTAGAGCTTCTCCACCTCGTCCTGCATCGAGGCGGAACAGGTGATCAACGCATCGGATTCGCGGGCCAGCCACCATTCCACCGAGTGCACCTGCTTGTTCACCCGGCCGGAGACCCAGCCGCTGTGCCGGCCGGCTTCGGTGGCGTGGATCGTCGACACCAACGGGACGTCGTAGTGTTCGGCCAGCGCGATCGCCGAATGCGCGACCAGCCAGTCGTGCGCGTGCACGACATCCGGGGTCCAGCCCTCGGCGATGCCGGGCTTGCTCAACGCGATTCCCGCGCGCACCATCGCATGGCCCATCGCCAGCGTCCAGGCCAGCATGTCCTCGCCGAAATCGAAGGCCGGCGGGTCCTCGGCGACGGCGACCACCAGCACCCGGTCCTCGATGAAGGTGTGGGTGGGGTGGGTGGAGGCGTCCGTGCCCATCGGGCGGCGAGCCAGCACCACCACCTCGTGGCCGGCAGCCGCGAGCTCCACGGCCAGGTGATGGACATGCCGACCGAGCCCACCGACGACTACCGGTGGGTACTCCCACGACACCATCAAGATCTTCATGCCGGTCCTTCTGTTGCTCCCGCCGAGCGGTGACCGACTGCGGGTGAATCCGTAGCCCGTGCGTCGAGTCGTCGCGCATCGAGAGCGGGAAAGAAACCGTCGGCCGCGTACCATCCTGCCGCCAACAGCCGTGCTTTGGCGAGTTGGCCCGCGGTCACGGCCGCGGCGATCTCGCGCACGGCGTGGGCGTGTTGATGGGCACGGTCGCGGGCATAGCCGGCCGCGGAGTCCTTGCTGACCATGAACGCCCAGTCGCTGGAGACGGCCAGAATCGCCTCGCGGAGCAGCTGATCCGCGACCGGATCGCGCAGCCCGTCGGCCTGGGCGGCCATCTTGTCGAGGGTGTCGAGGGCGGTGCGCACGACCTCCGCGTTGAGCTCGACCAGGTCCTGCACCTGGTCACCGGCCCACACCCGCCAATCCTTACCGGAGCCCCACGACGAATCGGCCAGTTCCACCGGCTCGCCCACATACCCCTCCGCCCGCGCATCGGCGAGGGTCCCGACGGTGACGCCGGCCGCCGGCAGCGCCCGCAACACCTGCTCCAGCCACTGCGGCCCCTCGTGCCACCAGTGGCCGAACAGTTCGGTGTCGAAGGCGGCCACCACCAGGGCCGGCCGCCCGATCCGCTCGGATTCGTCGATCAGGCGCTGCCGCACCGTCGCGACGAAATCGGCGACGTCCCGTTCGATCGCCGCCGCGGCGGCAGCGGGATCGTAGGGCGCCTTGTCCGGACCGGCGACCTGCTTGCCCGTGACACGCGCGGGCTTGAGACCGGTCGCATGGTCGTAATGATGGAAGTCGCGATAGTGCGCCTGCCCGGGATAACCGGATTTCGGCGACCACACCCGGTAGCTCACCTGCAGATCCCGGCCGAACGCGACCACATCGCTGTCCCACACCGGGCGGCCGAGGGTGGTGTCACCGCGCAGCGCCGGACCGTCGACCATGAAATGCGTCACACCGGCAGCGGCGTAGCCCTGTTCCATACCGGGAGTGAAACCGCATTCCGGCGCCCAGATCCCCGCGGGCCGGCGGCCCCAGCGATGCCGGGCATCGGCCAGGCCCTCCCGCAGCTGGAAATCCCGCAGTCGCGGATCCAGCAGCGGCTGGAACGGGTGCGCCAGCGGACCGCCCAGCAGTTCGATCGCTTCGGAGTCGATCAGTTCCCGCCACACCGGCGAACCACCGTGGCGCCAGCGCAGCTCGAAATCGGTGAGCGCCTCGGCCGCCAGCGCGTGCTCGTAACGGCCCAGCTCGCGCTTCCCGGCCAGCGCGGCCTCGTCCGCGCGCATCTGCCAGTTGCCCAGCCAGTGATGCATGGCCGCCAGCGCGTGCGGATCGTCGAGCTGCGCGGCCAGCACCGGGGTGATACCCAGGCTGAGCAGATGCGAACGCCCTTCCGCGGCAAGGGTTCTCAGCACCCGCGCCACCGGCAGATAGGACGCCGCCCACGACTGATACAGCCACTCCTCACCGACCGGCCAGCGTCCGTGATGGACCAGCCACGGCAGATGGGAGTGCAGGACCAGGGCGAACCGGCCCGGCACCGGCGACGAATCGCTCACGGCTTCACCGCGATCGCGACCAGATCGAGGCTGGCGTCGATCTCCGGATCCCAGGCGGGAACGCCCGAGCCGAGCGCGGGACGCAGCTCGAAGTCGTCGGTGCGCACGCCCGCCACGGCGGCGGTCAGCTCGGCGGGCCAGGGCTCCCCGGCCAGCGCCCGCTCGATCTGCGCGTCGATGAACGAGCCTCCCCACTGCCGGTCGAGGGCGACCAACGCCGGACCGTGATGAACCCCGGCCATCACATCCACCCGGAATCCGGCCTCCACCAGCAACTCCGAGAGTTCGGCGGCGTTCAGCTCGCGAGTGTGGAAGGGGTTCAACGGCGTATCGCGACCGGGCGAGAAGGTGATCCGGTTCGGCGTGCTGATCAGCAGCTCGCCGCCCGGGCGCAGCACGCGCAGGCATTCGCGCAGGAATTGTCCCTGGTCCCACAGATGTTCGATGACCTGGAAGTTCACCACCACATCGACCGAGGCGTCGTCGAGCGGCAGGTCGGCGAGATTGCCCTGGATCATCTCCACCCGGGGATAGGCCGCCCGCACATGCTCGACGGCACTGGTGTCGTAGTCCAGACCGATCACCTTGGTGGCGACGTCGGCGATCATGTTCGCGCCGTATCCCTCACCGGAGCCGGCCTCCAGAACCGTTGCCCCGGCACACCGTTCGAGCAGGCGGGCATAGACGATCTCGTGGCGGCGGAACCAGTAGTTCTCCTCCGCGATACCCGGCACGGTCCGTTCGCCGGTCAACGGCAGCGATTCGACCCCGGCAGACTCCCCGTTCACCGGGGAGACGACAGCCTCACTCATTGGATCGACGTTAGCGGTTGCCTGTATCACACCCGCGCTCGGACCGGCCATGGAGAACATCACACCCTAAGTTACCCGTGGGTAACTTAATCTAGGGTAATCTCCCGGACGGAGCTTTAGATGTGACGGAGCTTTTCACGTGGACGTACGGCCACCCGATCGTGCGACCCCACCTCACGTGCCACCAGAACAGGAGGTCGACGAAGACCAATGCCGAACATCGTCGTACTGATCAAGCAGGTTCCCGACACCTGGTCCGAGCGCAAGCTCAGCGATGGTGACTACACCCTCGACCGGGAGGCCGCCGACGCGATCCTGGACGAGATCAACGAGCGTGCCGTCGAAGAGGCCCTGCTGATCAAGGAAGCCCAGGGCGGCGAGGTCACCGTGCTCGCCATGGGACCCGAGCGCGCCACCGAGGCGATCCGCAAGGCGCTGTCCATGGGCGCCGACAAGGCCATCCACGTCAAGGACGACGCGATCCACGGCTCCGATGCCGTGCAGACCGCGTGGGTGCTCGCCGGTGCGCTGGGCCAGATCGAAGGCATCGAACTCGTCATCGCCGGTAACGAGGCCACCGACGGTCGCGCGGGTGCCGTGCCGGCCATCATCGCCGAGTACCTGGGCATCCCCCAGCTGACCCACCTGCGCAAGCTGACCGTCGACGGCGACAAGATCACCGGCGAGCGCGAGACCGACGAGGGCGTGTTCAAGCTCGAGGCGAACCTGCCCGCCATCGTCTCGGTCACCGAGAAGATCAACGAGCCCCGCTTCCCCTCCTTCAAGGGCATCATGGCCGCGAAGAAGAAGGAAGTGCAGACGTTCACCCTGGCCGACCTGGGCATCGACCCGTCGACGGTCGGTGTGGCGAACGCGGGCACCGCGGTCACCGGTGTCACCCCGAAGCCGCCGCGCACCGCGGGCGAGAAGGTCGTCGACGAGGGCGAGGGCGGCAACCAGGTCGCGCAGTACCTCATCGGCCAGAAGATCATCTGATCCCGCCGAGCGCATTCACCACAGACTTCAGGAGAGATACACATGGCAGAAGTACTTGTGCTCGTCGAGCACGCCGAAGGTGCCCCGAAGAAGGTCACCACCGAACTCCTCACCGCCGCCCGCACCCTGGGCACCCCGGCGGCCGTCGTGCTGGGTGCGCCCGGCACGGCTGACAAGCTGGCCGACGCCCTGACCGCTGCGGGCGCCGAGAAGATCTACGTCGCCGAGTCCGACGACGTCGAGGGCTACCTGGTCACCCCGAAGGTCGACGTGCTGGCCGGGCTGGTGGAGTCGGCGTCGCCGGCCGCCGTGCTGGTTGCCGCGTCCGCCGAGGGCAAGGAGGTGTCGGGTCGGCTGGCCGCCCGTATCGGTTCCGGCCTGCTGGTCGACGTCATCGGCGTCAACGCCGACGGCTCGGCCACCCACTCCATCTTCGGTGGCGCGTTCACCGTCGACGCCAAGGCGACCGGCGACGTCCCGGTGATCTCGGTGCGCCCCGGCGCGATCGAGGCCGCTCCGCAGGCCGGCGCCGGCGAGAAGGTGACCGTCGAGGTTCCGGCTCAGGAAGAGGGCGTCACCAAGGTGACCTCGCGCGAGCCGGTCGTCGGTGGCGATCGTCCGGAGCTCACCGAGGCCACCATCGTGGTCTCCGGTGGCCGGGGTGTCGGCTCGGAGGACAACTTCCACAAGGTCGTCGAGCCGCTGGCCGACGCGCTGGGTGCCGCGGTCGGCGCCTCGCGTGCCGCCGTCGACTCGGGCTACTACCCGGGCCAGTTCCAGGTCGGCCAGACCGGTAAGACGGTCTCGCCGCAGCTGTACGTGGCCCTCGGCATCTCCGGTGCCATCCAGCACCGCGCGGGTATGCAGACCTCGAAGACCATCGTCGCCGTCAACAAGGACGAAGAGGCGCCGATCTTCGAGATCAGCGACTACGGCATCGTGGGCGACCTGTTCAATGTCGCCCCGCAGCTGACCGAGGCGGTCAAGGCCCACAAGGGCTGATTCGGACCCCTGCAGGGAGTACGGCCCGCCGGATCGGTTCCGATCCGGCGGGCCGTCTGCGCATCGGCGTGCGTCCGCGGTGCAGGCCCGATCAGCGACGCCGGTCCTCGTCGCGGCGCGACGACTTCTCCGGCGGCCGTCCGGTGATCACGCCGATGGCGGTCGGGATGCACAGCGCGATCCCCCACGGCACCGCCACCCAGAAGGGCCAGAAGTACCCGGCCCCGGTGGCCGCCCAGATCACCAGGCACAGCACATTCACGAACACCCACGGCGTCCACATGATCAGTACCCAGGGCGGTACCGTCCGGCTGCGCGGCGCCCGCTGTCGCTCCGCGTGGACGGCGGGTAGGTCCGACAGGATCGGCGCGAGCTCTCCGTAGGTGCGTGCGGCGTATACCTGCTGAACGCGGTCGTCGAATTCGGCCAGGTTCAGCCGGCCCTCGTTCATCGCCGAGCGCAGTTGTTCGACGATCTTCTCGCGGTCCGCGTCCGAGGCCCGCACGTGCTCGTTTCCCACGGGCCAAGCCTAGAACGCGACGCCGCCGGGCGCTGGCGGAACCATCGGCTCCGAAACCGAAGCCGCACGCGACAATCCGCTTGCCCCTCCCCACCGGCATATCGCAGGCTGAGCGCATGCCGACCCACCCCGCTCCGCTCGCTCTGCCACCCGAGGTGGTCACCACCGTCAGCACGGCCTTCGGCGCACGTGGGCGGGCTTGGCTGCGCGACCTGCCCGCCCTGGTCGAGGAACGCTGCGCGCACTGGCAACTGGAACCGATCGGCGCCCCGTTCGGCGGAGGCACCCACTCCTATGCCGCGCCGGTGCGCCGCGCCGACGATTCGGTCGCGGTACTGAAGATTCCGATCGTCGACGAGGAGAACGCCGGCGAGGCGAGCGGGCTGTTCTGTTACGACGGCGACGGTGCGGTCCGCCTCTACGACTACGACCCGGCGAGCGGGTCGATGCTGCTGGAATGGGCGCGGCCGGGCACGCCTCTGTTGCAGCAGCCCGGTTTTCCCAGCCTCGAGGGCTTACCCGAACATTCGGACAAGGTGGACGCGGCCTGCCGACTGTACCGGCGACTGCGCCGCGAACCGCTTCCCCTGCCCGCCGGATTTCCGGAATTTCCCCGTGTCGCCGCGATTTTGGCCGACTGGTCGGTTCGCTTCGGCAGTCCGGAACCCGGGTTGACGCGAGCCGTTCCGACCGGTCTGCTGGAACGTGCCATTCACCACTGTGCCGAACTGACACGGCATCCGGGGCCGCCGGTGATCGTGAATCGCGACACCCACTTGGGCAATATCGTTGCGGCCGAACGGGAACCGTGGTTGCTGATCGATCCGAAACCGTATCTGGGCGAGGCCGCATTCGATATCGGTTTCCTGATCACGATTCGGATTCAGCGATTCCCCACGGCCGCCCACGCGGAACGAATGGTGACCTCCACCGCGACCGCCACCGGCGTCGATCCCGACCGCGCGCACGCCTGGGCGTTCCTGCGCACGATGGAGGAAATCGCCTGGGCCGTCACCGATGACGAGCCCGACGACCTGCGCTTACACCTCGCCGTCGCCACCGCACTGGCGGCCGCGGCGGGCCCGTCGGCACCGGAGGCTCCACCCGTGCGGCCTCCCGGATTCCGAAACAGCCACGCTGAACATTTTCCTACCCAACCGTAGATAACGAATCGGTCGCTGCCACCCGGAATTGCTGCTATGTTTGCTGTCGTCGGGTGCTGGGGCCGATCGGGATCCTCGACCGGCAGGTAGATGATGAATTCGCCTGTCCGGTAAGCGCTTCGAGGTCCCATTCAGGTTAGGTGCAGTAACATCCTGCCTGCCGCGTTCCCGCCGTCCGACCTGAGTGATATCGGCCGTGCGGACTCGCGGTCGTCGAGTAGGGAAGGACGAAGCGGCCGGGATATCCGGCACCGAGGGAACTGATGAATCAAGCTACCGCCGTGACTCTTTCGTGGATCCTCGCCGCCATTCTGATACTGACGATTGCGGGAGCCGTCTACGCCGCCTATTACGCGTCGCAGCAACGTGCCCGCGCTCGCAGAGCTGAGGCGGAGTTACGCGCCCACGAGGACGAGCTCGAACATTTCACGAGCACCACAATGGGTTTGGTGGCCGATTCGGTGCGGCGCGCCGAATCGACGGTCGAACTGCCCGCCATCGACCGTGGCGGCTCCCGCTTCGCCCAACTGCTGCAGCGGCTGACCGAACGCTACGCCGACGATCTGCACCGGGTGGCGGCCGAAACCCATGAGCGCACCACCCAGGAACTCGAATACGAGAAGCAGCAGGCGATCTCCGCCACCGAGGCCAGCGTGCGTGAGCAGGTCGAGAACGCCTCTCGCGAGGCGACCAGCGCGGCCGTGCGCGCCTTCGGCACCTCGGTCGTCAGCCTGGGCGCCGACGTCAGCCAGGTGGTCAGTGCCGCACTGCGGGAACATCGCGGCGACGACGTCTACGAAACGCTGATCCGGATCGACCACAGCGTGCAGCAGATGATCCGCCAGGCGCAGTCGTACGTGATCGTCTGTGGCGGTCTGCCCGGACGCCGCTGGCCGCAGCAGTCGCTGACAGACATCGTCGGCGGCGCGATCGGCCGCGTGCGCGACTTCACCCGGGTGCGGCCGCAGCAGCTCGACCGGGTCGTGATCAGCCGTGCGGTCGAGCCGCTGGTGCACACCCTGGCCACCCTGCTGGACAACGCGTTGCGCTACTCGCCGCCCACCTCGTTCGTCGATGTCACCTTCCAGGAAGGCCACCACGGCCTGACCGTGATCGTCGACGACGCGGGCGTCCGGATGAACCCCGAACAGATGGAGGAGGCCCGACAGGTCCTCGCCGGTGAACGCACCGTGGACATCCACCAGCTGGGCCCCACCCCGCGCGTCGGTTTCCCTGGTATCGCCGCCCTGGCGCGCCGCTACGGCTTCACCGTCTACATCGACGGACCGAACATCTACGGCGGTATGCGAGCAATGGTCTATGTGCCGGAAGGACTGCTGGCCGCCCGGCCCGAGGCCATCGACACCGCCATCGCCCCGCCGTTGTCCGCCCCGGCCGAAATCCCCGCGGCCCCGGCGGTCGCGACCAGTGCGGTCGCGAACAATATCGATATTCCCGCCGCGGTGAGCATCTCCTCGGCGGCCTCCGGCTCGGTCGCCGAGCCGACCCCCCTGCCCGCCGCTGATCCGACACCGACCGGCCAGTCCTCGACGGTGCACGAGATCACCCCCGGCGGTCTGCCGCGCCGGCGTCGCCGCAGCGTGGCCGTGCCCGCCTCCGCTCGCGGGCCCCGCACCGATACCGGTCTCCCCCGCGTCGATATCGCCGAAGCCTGGCAGACCGGTTCCACCAGCGGACGTGCAGCCGCACATGACAACTCCGAAGGGATGACATCCTGATGGCCACACCCGGCACCACTGTGACCGACAGCGACAACAAGCTGTCGTGGATGCTCGAGGACCTCACAGTTCCCGGCGTCCGCTTCGCCGTACTACTGTCCGAGGACGGCCTGCGCATCGCCCACGTCGGCGCCATCACGCTGGACGATGCCGAGCGGTTCGCCGCCGCAGCGTCCGGACTCAGATCCTTGGGTAAGGCGCTGAGCGAATTCTGTGGCGGCGCGAATACGGTGCGCCAGAACATGACCGAGTACGACGAGGGCATGATCTTCATCACCGCAGCCGGTGAGGGCGCGCTGATCGGCGTGTCCACCATGCCCGATGTCGATGTCAGCATGGTCGCGCACCGGATGAACGAACTCGCCGTCCGAGTGGGCCGTGAACTCGGCAGCCTGCCCCGCCACAGGCCCGGTAGCGATCGGGCATGAGCACGCACCGGCGCGATCCCGATCTGGTCCGTGCCTATGTGCGCACGGGTGGCCGCACCCGTGCGTCCCGCTCGGTCAACTTGGTGACACTTGTTGTGGCAGCCCAGGATCCGACGCCCGGTGCGAGTCCGGACGCGCGCCGGGTTTTGAGTGTCTGCAGCCGGCACGCTGCACTGTCGCTCGCCGAAGTGGCCGCATATCTCGACCTGCCGCCCTCGGTAGTGAAGATCGTGGTATCGGATCTCCTCGACAGCGGCCATCTGGTCAACCCGACCCCGGTGGACAATGTGCCGGAGGTCGCCCTGCTCGAGGAGGTACTGAATGGGCTCCGCGCTCTCGCCGTCTGAGCGCCCGACCGCCCTGTCCGAACGACCCGCCCCCGTGACCGAACGAACGGTCGACTATGTCCCCGAAACGGTCACGCGGTCGGTAAAGCTGTTGGTAGCAGGTAATTTCGGCGTCGGTAAGACCACGTTCGTCAGCAGTGTGTCCGAGATCCGGCCGCTGCGCACCGAGGAGACCATCACCGAGGCCAGCGTCGGTGTCGACGATATGGCCGGCCTCCCCGGTAAACAGACCACTACGGTCGCCATGGATTTCGGGCGTATCACGCTCAATCCGCAACTGGCGCTGTATCTGTTCGGCACCCCGGGCCAGCGCCGCTTCCTGCCACTGTGGGAGGAATTGGCGAACGGTGCGCTCGGTGCGCTCGTCCTGGTCGACACCCGGCGGATCGAGAAGGCCGACGAGGTGCTCTCGATCCTCGAGGAACGCGGCGTGCCGTATTCGGTGGCGATCAACGAATTCGACGGCGCACAGCGCTTCCCGCTCAGCGAGATCCGCGACGCCCTCGATCTCGAGCCGGGCACCCCGTTGACCGCGTTGGACGCGCGCGACCGCGGCACCTGCCTCCGCTCGCTGATCACGCTCGTCGAATTCCTGTTCCACCGGCTGGAATCCAGAGGCTGAGATCCGACGGATCGCAGAACGCCGCACCTGTCGAGTGCGGCGTTCTGCGTATTCGGACCTCGGTCATGCGCTGTGGAGCGCCGCGAGAAGGGTCACCAGGATGGGCGAGCGGCGGATATCGCTGCGCAGTACCGCCGAGACCGGGATGCGCAATGGTCGGCCCGCCAAGGTCAACGTCGCGATGCCCTCGGTCGCACTGTCGGCGTAGAGAATGGTCCAGGCATCGGGACGGTTGATCAGTTCCATCGTCGCGGTGTGATCCGGCGGGATGGGCGGACCGTAACTCGGGCGGGTGGGCAGTTCGGCGAAGGCGTGCCGGACGACATTGTGCAACAGCACCTGTTCCGTCTCCGGTGGGAGGAGCAGCGGGTATTTCCCCAACTCCGGGAGTTTCACATCGGTCCGGCCGGCCAGCGGGTGGGCGGTCGAGGTGGCGATGACGAGGTCCTCCACCCACAGCTGCTCGACCGTCAGACCGGGCTGTTCGACACTGCCTCGGATGAGAGCAAGATCACAGTCGCCATCGGCGACCGCCGCGATGCGCTGCCGGAAAGGCTTGATGACGAACTCGATTTCGGCACCCGGATGCGCTTCGCGTGCTCCGGCGATCGCCGAGAGCGATCTTGTTGCGAAGGACATATTCGCCGCCAAGCGAATTCGCGGCCCGGAGTCGCGAACAGCTGCGCGAATAGCGGATTCGAGGCTCAGCATTTGTTTCGCAAGAGGAAGTAGCCGAGCAGTTGCCTCGGTCGGCACGACCGAGCGCGTCGAGCGCTCGAACAGCTGCACACCAAGATCATGCTCGAGTCTCGCGATTTGATGACTGATAGCCGATTGCGATATGAAGCACCGAGTAGCCGCCCGGCTGAAGCTCAATTCCTCACAGACCGCGACGAAGTACGTGAGCTGCCGCAGTTCCATCACGATCTCCATTCATGAGCGATCTAGATAAGAGTCATCAATATTATGCGCCCTGACCCCTGGAACATCCAGCCAATGAATCGCGGTTAGTAATGACAGAAGGAGGCTGTCATGCAACACGTGGATGCGGGAATCGAAACCACCGATGTGGTCATCGTGGGTTCGGGGTTCGGCGGGCTCGCCGCCGCGAAGCAGCTCAGCAAATCGGGGGTCGACTACGTTCTCATCTCCGCCACGCCGGAACATCTGTTCCAACCGCTGCTCTATCAGGTAGCGACGGGTGTGCTCCCGTCCACCGACATCGCCCCGCCGATCGCGCAGATCCTGCGCCGGCACAAGGGCGCTGATGTGCGCCTGGGCAAGGTCGTCGACATCGACGCCGACGCGGCGGTACTCACCTACGAGACCGAGCAGGGACCGCGCAAGATTCGCTACGGATCGCTGATCGCGGCGACCGGCGCCACCCAGTCCTATTTCGGCCGCGACGATTTCGCGGAGAAGACATTCTCGCTCAAGACCATCGAAGACGCGAAGCTGCTGCGCGCGCAGATCGAGCGGGTCTTCGCCGAAGCGGCCAAGGCGGACCGCGAAACCCGCGAGCGCCTGCTGAGCTTCGTCGTCGTCGGCGCCGGCCCCACCGGGGTGGAAGTCGCGGGCCAGCTCAAGGAGCTCGCGAAACGGCATTACCACCAGGAGATTTCGGTCACCCTGGTCGAGGGCGCCGGTGCGGTGCTGCCGCCGTTCGGGGGCAGCCTGTCGGAGTACGCACGGAAGTCGTTGACCCGCAACGGCGTCGAGGTATTGCTCGACACCTTCGTCACCGATATCGAACCCGGCAAGGTGACGGTCAAGACCAAGGACGGAGTCGAGCGCGGTATCGGCGCCGAAACCGTGGTGTGGTCGGCGGGTGTGGCGGCCGGTGGTTTCGCGAAGCTGCTGGCCGAGGCGACGGGCTGTGAAACCGACCGCGCCGGGCGACTGCTCATCAACCCCGACTGCACGGTCGGCGGACATGCCGACATCTACGCCATCGGCGATATGACCTCGCTGAACGGCTACCCCGGCCAGTCGCCGACGGCCATGCAGGAGGGCCGCCACGTCGCCGACATCATCCGCCGCAAGAAGCCGGCCGGCACCCCGTTCGTGTACTGGGACAAGGGATCGATGGCGGTGATCAGCCGGTTCAGCGCGGTCACCAAGCTCAACGACCGGATCAAGTTCACCGGCACCATCGCCTGGGCTACCTGGCTTGCCGTGCACCTGTTCTACCTGGTCGGCTTCCGCAACCGCTTCGTCGCGGTGCTGTCCTGGCTGGTCGCCTTCGTCGGCACCGGCCGCCCGGGCTTCGACGAAACCGATACGCCCGCCCGCACCGAGGCCCCGCGCGACCGACAAGCCGCCTAGCGGAGAAGCCATCGGCGGCGCTGACGCCCTGCGACAGCGTCGCCGTACCGGTCATCCCGGAGCGAGGTCAGGCCGCTCGCTCCACCTCGGCGTCCGTCGTCGCCATGGCGAACAGCTCCTCGGCCAGGACGTCCGGATGCACCCGCTGCACCGCGCCGGGCTCGACCGAGGCGAAATGGCCGGAGTCGAACAGCTTTTGGGCCGCGCTGTGTTCGATCAGCCGAGTGATCAACAGTGCCCCGACGCGGACGCCCCGAGGACGAACCTGCTGGTCGATCGCGTGCAGATAGTTCAGCATGGCCGATTGCGGGACGCTGGAGCTGGCCAGCGCCGCGGCGGGCTCGCGGACCGCACCGCCCTGGGCGATGAGTATCGCGCCGGTTCCGCGCCCGATCATCGGCGGTAGCAGGGCATGCGTGATCCGCACGGGGGTGGTCAAATTGATCGGCAGCCAGCTGCGCAGGGTGTCCGCATCGAGCGACAGCGCGTCGACCGGCAGCCTGCTGACATCGCCGGGGCTGTAGACGACCACATCCGGAACACCGTGTACCGCCTGTAGTTCGGTCAGCGCGCGGTCGATGTGGTCGTCCGCGGTGAGATCGGCGAGCAGTGCATCCGCCTCGATCCGTTCCGCTGTCAGTCGCGTGCGCAGTCGTTCGAGGGTGTCGGCATTGCGCGCGATCAGCGACACCGAGTAGCCCGCGCGGCCGAAGCGCAGCGCGGCCGACAAGCCGAGCGCCGGACCCGCGCCGAACACAGCCAGATGGGGCATGACCAGACCTCCCTAAGTCGAGTATCCGCTCAATTTTGAGCGCCCCCTCAAGTTAGTGGAAGTCGAGTGGGTGTTCAACTTGTTAGGCTGAGTTCATGGTGGAGAAGATCGCCGAGAACGCCGCAAGACGGCCTCGCCGCCGCGATGCCCGCGACAACCGGGACCGGATCGCCGCCGCTGCCCGACGCCGATTCGAGGCGGAAGGCCTGGAAGCCTCGCTCAATCAGATCGCCCGCGACGCCGGGGTCAGTATCGGCACCCTGTACAACCACTTCCCCACTCGCGAGGCCCTGATCGCCGATGCGCTGCTGGATTCGGTGCTCGAGTCCGGACGCAGCGCCGAAGCCGCGTTGCAGGCGGCCGATCCGTGGACGGGACTGGTCGAGCATCTGACGCGGCTGGCCGAGTGGCAGGCGAACGACCGGGGGTTCACCGATATCTGCGTCTATTCGCTGCCCGCGGACAGCCCGATAGAGGTCGCGAAACAGCGGGGCCACGACCTGTTCCGCCGGATGGTCGCCCGCGCCCAGCAGGCCGGACAGCTCCGCGCCGACATCACCGAGGCCGATCTCGGCCTGCTGCTGTGGTCGGTGGTCCGCGCCACCGAGGGCGTGCGCGATGTGGCGCCCGAGGCCTGGCGTCGGCATCTGGCGGTGCTGCTCGACGGAATGCGCGCCGAGTCGGCGCATCCGCTCCCCGGTGAATCGTTGACCCAAGAAACGGTGCGGACGGCCATGACCCTCAGCTGAACGGTTACGCGAAGGAAGGCCATCGGACGAAGGAAGGCCGTGGGGGTTCGAAAAGCCCCGAATACGAGCAGTCCCCGGTAGTCTCCATCGATTCCTGAACCTCAGTCGTCGCTGACGGTCCGGTACTCGACTGGCTTGCCGGGGGCCTGGCCGGATCCTGGAAAAAGTCTTGTTCATCGGCTGACGTCTCATCCGATTACGCAACTGCTCTCCGGTATTCCGGTGTATTTACAGTGTCCTCCTGATTCGCGCGCAGTCAAGACCCGGAGCGGCCGAAATTTCGCCGTCTTCGCTGCTCAGGAACCGCGCGGAGCTACAACTTGGCCAGCACCTTCTGGACGGTCAGCCAGGTGCGGGTGGTGATGTCCTTGCCGTAGACCGTCTCCAGCCAGGCCATGTGGTTGGGCGTCGACGAGTCGGTGTTGTCGATGACCGCCAGCAGTGCCGCAGCAGCTCGGTCGTAGCGCACGATCCGCACCGCGGACTCCGGGACGGCCGGCGGATCGGGTGGGGCGAGCCGGGCCCGCTCCTTCACGAACGTCACGGTGAGATAGGTGCCGCGGGCATGGGTGAGTCCGGGGAACGGATCCGAATCGACCAGCGCCCGCAGCTCCTCCCGGCTGCGGATGATGGTGCCGCCGCCGATACCGAGTTCGGCCTGCAGCGCGGCCTGGATCTGCGATTCCATTGCGGCCGTATCGGTTTCGGTGCTGCCGAAGACGATGTTCCCGCTGGCCAGCACCGACCCCACATCCTCGAAGCCGAGGCCCTCGAACACCGCCCGCAACTTCTCGTTGCGCATATTCGGGTTACTGGGCATGATCCCCCGCAACCACGCCGCGTACCGGTTCATGCGCCGAAGGCTACCGGCCGGCACCGACAATGCGGCGGCCGCACATCTGCCGGCAACGGATCACTCCGGACCCGCCCCGACCCCCGCCTTCTTGCGTTCGATATCGGCCAGCGCGGCGGCGTGACGGGCCCGCTCCTCGGCGGCGTCGTCCCAGGCCTTCTTCCGGTTCTTGACCACCCGGGCCGGGGCGCCGACGGCGATGCTGTAGTCCGGGATCTCCCCCTTCACCACGGCATGGGCGCCGAGCACGCAGCCGCGGCCCACCCGGGTTTCGCGCAGCACGGTCACCTTGGCCGCGATCCAGGTGTCGGGACCGATCCGGACCGGGCTCTTCACGATGCCCTGGTCCTTGATCGGCATCGTCACATCGTCCATGCGGTGGTCGAAGTCGCAGATGTAGCACCAGTCGGCGACCAGGGTGGACTCACCGATCTCGATGTCGAGGTAGGTGTTGACGACGTTGTCCTTGCCGAAGACGACCTTGTCACCGATCCGCAGCGAACCCTCGTGGCAGCGCAGGGCGTTACCGTCGCCGATGTGCACCCACTTGCCGATCTCCATCCGGCCCAGTTCGGGGGTGGCATGGATTTCGACGTTGCGACCGAGAAAGACCATGCCGCGCAGCACGATATGCGGATTGGCCATCCGGAACTTGAACAACCGGTAGTACCGCACCAGGTACCACGGCGTGTACGCGCGGTTGGCGAGCACCCAGCGCAGCGACGCCATCGTCAGAAATCGCGCCTGCTCCGGATCCCGGCGGCGTGACCCCCGCCAACGCGAACGCAACGGTGCGCCCCACATGCTCGTCACGGGTCTGCTCCCTTTCCTTCCGGCGACGGATACCTCGTGGTCACCCGATCGAAGTACCAGGGTACTTTCGTATCGCGGGCGCGCGACTCCGCCCCGGATATTCGCGCCGCGACACTCGCGGGCCGCTCGGCGGCCGGTTCCGGCGCCGCATCTTCTCACCCAGCACGCTGCGACGGTGGTGAATGTTCTAGTCTCGTGCAGGCCCGTTACGAACAGATGGGAGTCCAGCAGGTGCGAAGCGGCAGCCGGCGACCCGAGCGCAGCGAGCACGACCGCGGCGGACACCACCCGACGTCCTTGCGCCGCTCGGCAATTCGAGCGGGCGCACCGAAGCGCGCCGTCGCCGCGCTGGGCGCCGTCGGCATGCTGGCGCTGACCGGGTGCGGCAGCACCACGATCGACGACATCAAGGTGGGTCCCGGAAAAGGCTGGCAGTCGGCCTTCCACGATGCTCGCAACAGCGGATCGAGTCCTGTCGACGGCTCCCGCCGGCTGCGTCTCAGCTGGTCCCGGCCCATCGGTGGGCCGCTGGCCAACGCGACCACGATCGGCCCGGACGGGCAGTTGTTCGTCACCTCACGGACCACCACCGACTGTGTCGGCAAACCGGGCACCACCGGCATCATCTTCTCCTTCCAGATGCCGACCGGCCGCAAGCGGTTCTGCAATGCGCTCGGACCGGACGCCATCGCCGCGGCCTCGGCGGTCGACGGCGCGAGCAATGTCTACGTCGGCGACGACGGAGCGGTCTTCGCATTCAACGCGCTGGGCCAGCCGCGCTGGCGCACACCCGTTGCGGGCGTTCCCGTTTCGGTGCAGTTCACCAGCGACGGCACGGTGCTGTCGGTATCGCAATCCGGTCAGGTCGACATCCTGGATCGGCAGACCGGCGACCGCGAGGTGTCGACCTATCAGGTGCTGGGCGATCCGGACTTCCTCGCCCATCCGAACGTGCCGCGACCGCCGGACGGGCAGGGTATCGACGACTGCGCGATCGGCGGCCCGCAGTGCCCGGTGGCGAATGTGTCGGCGCTCGACCGGGATTCGGGGCGGTTCTATCTGACGGCCTGGCGCCCCGGCGCCCCCGCGGCCTCGCTGGTGGCGCTGCACTACGCCGATCGCAAGGTCGTCCAGGACTGGAGCGTGGACATCCTGACCGACGGCAGCGCGACCAGTCCGACCCTGTCCGCGGACGGAAAGACGCTGTACGTCGGCGACAACAGCGGGCGCCTGCTCGCCGTCGACACCGCCGACGGTCGCACCAAATGGACCCAGCCGCTGGGTTTCACCCCGCGCGGCGGCATCTCCGAACTGGACGGGCTGCTCGTTCCCGGCGGGGACGACGGGCATCTGACGGCCCTGCGCGACAAGGGCGACAGCGTCGAGATCGCCTGGGAGCGCAAGGACCTGACGCTGCGCGGCCGTCCCGTCCAGACCGCCGGCGGCACCGGCTACGTGGTGGTGCCGATGGGCGAGGCGCTCACTCTGCTCACCTTCGAGACCGAGACCGGTAAGACGATCGCCTCGGCGGCGCTGCCGGGCGCCCAGGGCACCACAGTCTCGACGACCATCGGACCCGACGGTGAAGTGGTGGTGGCGACCCGCATCGGCGAACTGTTCGCCTTCGAGCCGGAACACTAGCTCGGCCGGCTCAGCGAGCGGCCGGCGTTTCGCACACGAATGCCGTTGCGGTCCGGCCGATTCGTGTGAGGACCACGGTGTGGGGAGTGTCGCCGCGTGGTTTGATCCGCCGCCGGAGCGCGTCCGGGTCGATGTCGACGCCGCGGATCAGGATTTCCAGCGGACCGCAGTGGCGGCGGTGCAGTTCGGCGCGCAACGCCTTCTCCCGGAACTCGAGCCGCTCGAGAACGCGGAATCCGCGCACGCCCGCGGGCACCGCATCGCCGGTGAGATAGGCGATCCTCGGATCGAGCTGCCACAGACCGTATTTCGCGGCGTAGTGGCGGACCAGCCCGGCGCGGACGACCGCGCCGTCGGGGTCGACGATCCATTCGCCCGGTGAGCGTTCCGGAATCTCGTCCGGCTCGGTGTCGGTGAGCGTCCAGAATGTACCGTCGCCGGACAACACCGTCGCCCGCCGGCGCACCCCGCCATCGGTGAGGCCGGACGACCAGAGGCAGGCTTCCCGCACCGCACCGTCGAGGGAGATCACCTCGACCTCGCCGTCCCAGGACAGCCCCTCGTAACCGTCGGGCCCCCGCCCGGCGCGCTCGGAGAGCGGGTGGGTGCCGGGCCGCCGGGGCGCGAAACGGTCGAAATCCAGTCCGGGAGCGCATTTCACGACCAGATCACGGTCGCGATAGGCGGCCAGCAGCGGCGCGAGCGGCGGCTGCAACCGAGCCGGATCGTGGGTGCGGCGCCCGCCCGCCCGGCGCGCGGGATCGGCGAGCACGACGGTGTCGCGGCTGCACGGCCGCAGCGCGTCGGCCCGGACCAGTGCGACATTCGGCGCATCCGCCAGATTGTGCGCGGCCATCGCCAACCGCAGCCGGTCCAGATCGCTGCCGAGTACCACCGGGCATTCCCGATGCAGCGCGGCCAGTTCCGCGCCGATCGAACAGGTGACATCGTGCACCGGCCGGCCCGCCAAGCGCCGGGCCCGATACCGGGCGACCACAGTCGGGGTCGCCTGCTGCAGGGCATCGTCGGTGAGCAGCCAGTGCGCCGCATCGGCGAGTTTGGTCTCCGCCCGCCGCCGCAACTGCACGGTCTCGACCACCGCGGCCGTGTGGTCGCCGCACTCGCGGCGCAGGACGTCGAGGTCGCGCAGCAGCGTCGCGGGCGTCAACGGCCGCGACGCTGCCGCCGCCAGCGCATCCCGGCCCGTCGGGGTCGTCAGATAGTCGATATCCCGCGCGCTGAACTCGTACCCCATCAGCGCGGCTCCGGTCGGTGCCGCGGCGACGACGCGCGCACCGCCCGGCATCCGTCGACATGGCCCGCAACGTTACGCGGCGGGACTGCGGCGCCGGGCGGCGCGGAATCCGGCCGGACCTTCGTGGCGATCCGCGGCGGACCGGCGAGAGCGGCCCGCACGCGAAACGGCCGGCCGCGCACTACTTTCCGGCGCCCGGCTTCACACCGGTGATCATGGCGTTGTAGAAGAACTGCCGCGGCACCACGTGGCGCAACACCTTCTCGTCGAGCTTGCTCAGCCCCAGCCACGCCTTGTACTGCGCCATCCGATAGCGCCAGGTGAGTTTCTCGTCCGGCACCGCGGCCTCGAAGGTGCGCACCGGCCAGCCCCACAGCGCGGCCGCGAACTCCTCGGTCTCGGCGTGCACCTGCACCGCACCGGCCCGGCGGGCGATGTCCTCGAGGTCGGAGGGATCGAAGGTGTGCAGGTCGACGACCGCTTCCAGGGCCGCGGCCCGCGACGACTCGTCCAGTTCGGCCTGCGGGCGCCGCCAGTCGGACAGGAACGGCAGCTTGGTCACCTCGGTGGTGACCTTCCAGGTGATCTGGCCCAGTTTGCGGGCGTAGAAGTTGCCGATGGTGGTCGGCTCACCGGCGAAGACGAAACGGCCGCCCGGCTTCAGCACCCGCAGGCATTCCCGCAACGCCTGCTCGACATCCGGAATGTGGTGCAGCACAGCATGTCCCACGACCAGGTCGAAGGTGTTGTCCTCGTAGGGGATGGTCTCGGCGTCGGCGACCCGGCCGTCGACATCCAGCCCCAGGTTCTGCGCGTTGCGGGTCGCGACCTTGACCATGCCCGGCGAAAGATCGGTCACCGAACCGGATTTCGCCACCCCGGCCTGCATCAGGTTCAACAGGAAGAAGCCGGTGCCGCACCCGAGTTCGAGGGCCCGCTCGTACGGCAGCGGCGCATTCGGGGCGACGGCGTCGAAGCGGCCGCGCGCGTACTCGATGCAGCGCTCGTCGTAGGAGATGGACCATTTGTCGTCGTAGGTCTCGGCCTCCCAGTCGTGGTAGAGGACCTGCGCGAGCTTGTTGTCGGTGAGCGCGGCCTGGACCTCGGCCTCGGTGGCGTGCGGGTTCGGCGCGGGGTCGTCAAGACGTGCGGTCATGGTGGCACAGCGTATCGAGTGATCACGCGGAGTGGGTCAGCGGCCCAGGAATTCCGCGGCACCCGGACCCGACGCCGAATAGGAACGTGTTCCTATGCTGCGGTCTTCCGTCTCGAACAGGGCCGCCCACTCGGTTCGGGCGCGGTCCAGGCCGTGCGGACCGGCCTCGAAAACGCGTTTCGCGGCGGCGAGCGCACGGGCCGGGCCGCTGTTGAATTGCCGGGCCCAGCGCAGCGCGGCCGCGAAGACGTCGTCGGGGGCGACCACCTCGTCGACCAGGCCGATCGCGGCGGCCTCCTCGGCATCGACGTAGCGGCCGGTGCACACCAGATCCTCGGCCGGGGCGCGGCCGACGAGCAGCACCAGCCGGCGAATGCCCGCCACCGGAATCAGACCGGTCCGGATCTGGGGCAGGCCGAGCTTGACGTTGTCGCCGATCAACCGGCGGTCGGCGCCCAGCGCGAGCTCGAGGCCCGCGCCGACCGCATACCCGGTGATCGCGGCGATGGTCGGCTGCGGAATTCGGGCCAGGCAGCCCAGCGCCCGTTGCAGATCCGGGGCGATGGCGCCGGCCTGTTCCGCCGTCCACTCCGCGAGTTCGGCCACATCGTCGCCCGCGCTGAAGATTCGCTCGTCGCCGTAGACGATCACCGCCCGCACGTCGCCGTCCCCGGCGAGATCCGCCGCGGCCGCCGACAGCTCCAGAGCCAGTTGCAGGTTGATCAGATTCAGCGGCGGCCGTGCGAAACGCAGTACGGCGATACCCGCCTCGACACGGTCCACGGTCACGAATTCGGCCACCGCGCGAGCCTACTGTGCGGGGCGGGAGCGACCGACGATCGGCATCCGGTCGCGCTCGCACACCGCCCAGGACCACGAGCCGAACCGACGACCGCCGAGCGGCGCCGAGGCCACCACCGCGACCCGGAGGATCGTCGAGGCCGGGCAGGCGGGCAACCCGCTCACTCTCGCTTCGAGCCCTGCAACCGGGACGCGTCCGGCATATCGGCGAAATAGCGAGTGTTGTTCGGGAACTGCAGCATCGGCTTCCCGTCGACCGGCTCGAAGACCGGCATGATCGGCGCGATCGACCGTTCGGCCGCGAGAATATCCGCGGTGGAGGCGAATTCGGCGATCGAGCTCAGTTGCGTCCAGGTCGGCGGCAACAGGACGTCCGCACCCGCACGCCAGCGATCCAACGCCTGTGCCGGGGTTCGCCATGCCACCTCGTGCGCCTCGGTGGTGGCCCCGTCGGCGCGCTGCCCCTCGGGCAGGACCGCGACGAAGAAGTAGGTGTCGTAGCGCCGCGGCTCCACCACCGGCGTGATCCAGTTGTCCCACGGCCGCAACAGGTCGGCGCGCAGCACCAGATTCGCACTCGCCAGGAAGTCGCCCAGCGACAATTCGCGGCGCTCGAGCTTCTCCCGCGCGGCGCGGTAGGCCACGGTGTCCGAGACGACGGTGTCGGCGGTCGGCCCCGCCAGCAGGACACCGCATTCCTCGAACGTCTCCCGCACCGCGGCGCACACCAGCGCCTGCGCGCGAGCGCGGTCGACTCCGAAACGCCGGCCCCACCAGCTCGGGTCCGGACCGGCCCAGGCGATCTCCGCATCCGCGTCGGAGGGATCGACTCCACCGCCGGGGAAGACCGTCATCCCCGCCGCGAAGGCCATCGCCTTGACCCGTCGCTGCAGAAAGACCTCCGGACCGGAGGCGCCGTCCCGGACGAGGACCACGGTCGAGGCGTCCTTCGGCGCGGCCGGCTCGGTTTCCGACACAGTTTCACTCACCATCGCACCCTAACGCTCGCTTGGTTCCGATCGGCAGCAGGTCCCTCGACCGGCATCCGGGGAGCCCGGCTCAGGCACGATGGCGACCGAAACGCTGTGCGCGCCGGGCGAAATAGCGACCGTCGATCCGATCGAGGGCGATCGACTGCCGGAACGCCTCGCTGAGATTCTCCGCGGTCAGCACATCCGACAGCAGCCCCTGGGCGACCACATCGCCCTCGTTGAGCAGCAACGCATGGGTGAAGCCGGGCGGAATCTCCTCAACGTGGTGGGTGACCAGCACCGTCGCGGGCGCATCGGGATCGGCGGCCAGATCACCGAGCTGCTCGACCAGTTCCTCACGACCGCCCAGATCCAGTCCGGCGGCCGGCTCGTCGAGCAGCAACAGCTCCGGATCGGTCATCAGCGCGCGGGCGATGAGCACCCGTTTGCGCTCACCCTCGGACAGCGTGCCGTAGGAGCGATCGGAAAGATGTTCCGCACCCAGGCTTTCCAGAATGTCCACCGCGCGGTCGGTATCGATCTCGTCGTACCTCTCGCGCCAGCGGCCCATCACGCCATATCCGGCCGAGACCACCAGATCGGAGACCTTCTCGTCGAGCGGGATCCGGCTGGCCACCGCCGCCGAGGACAGACCGATGCGCGGACGCAATTCGCTGATATCGGTTTTGCCGAGCACCTCGCCCAGCAGGACCGCCGAGCCCGAGCTGGGATACAGCTCGGCGGCGGCCATCCGCAGCAGCGAGGTCTTACCGGCGCCGTTGGGGCCGAGTACGACCCAGCGTTCGTCGAGTTCCACCTGCCAGGTGACGGGGCCCACCAGGGTGTGGCCCGACCGCCGGACGGTCACCTCGTTGAAATCGATGAGCAGATCGGGATCCGGTTGCGGCACGAGCTCCATCTTTGCCGACGCGCTCGAACCGTTGCCAACGTGGTCGGTGTGCACGGTATCCGTCATAGTCGGCCACATCCGCCCGCACGATCCGAATCGGCCATTGCCACAGTGAGATTCCGCACGTTTGAGCACCCTACGGCGCTCGACACACCACGGCGCGCCGAGCCCGCAGCCGACAGCGCGTCGGCTGCCGACCTCGCGTTCGCCGAGGGGTCGTGCGCCGCTGGTTACCGCTCGCCGAGTGCCACGGTCAACTCGGGCGCCACCGCGATCACCGTCATCGAGCCCGGCGCGACTTCGGTGAATCCGGCATCCCGGACGGCGGCGATCGTCTCCGGCCCACCGTGACCCGTCGCTCGCGCACACAGTTCGGCCCAGCCGTGCCGATCGGCATCGCGGACCGCACAGCGGAATCCGCGCTGCGCCCAGGCGAAAGCCTGCTCGACCGGCAGCGCACCGGCGAGCAGCATGCTCGCGTGGCCGACCTGTGCGGCGGCCTTGCCGACCGTCATGCCCAGGGCCGAATTCACCCACAGCACAGGCAGTTCCGGATCGACAGGCCCGGGCTCGTCGTGTTCCAGATCGGTGCCACCGATCTGGAGTTTTCGGATCCGCGGATCGACCTCGCCGACCGGGCCGGGCACCAGGGCACGGGCCTGCGCACCGTCCACCTCGATCGTGACGCCGTCGACGTCGTTGGCCGCCAGCCATTGCGCGCCGCGGGCCCGCCGCGCCACCTTCCGGATACGCGAGCGCTTCCAGGCGAGATAGCGCGCTTCCCACTCCCCGCCCGGACCGACGCGCGGATCGAGGCAGAGCGCGACGGCCGCCGCGGCCGCCGCCTCCAGGACGGCACTGCGCACCGGCGGTCCGGCCTTCGGGATGTGCAGCACCATCTGCATGGCCTGCACCTGTGCCGGATCGTCGGGATCACCGGTGCCGCCGTAGCCGAGCGCCAGTTCCGCATGCCGGGCCCGGAAAGCCGAATCCAGCCGCGGCGGTGCGGTGGCGGCCGTTGGGTCGGTACTCGCCACGGCACCGGGCGTTTCCGGACCCGGTGACCGCTCGGTCCGGGGTGTCGCGGTGTCGGTCTCGCGTTCTGTCATCGTCATCTCCGGATCGTGCTCGCCCGATCGCCACCCGGCCGCCGCCCGCGACCGGTGCCGACCGGCTCGGATGCGGTACGGCGACCCGGGGCCGACCGGCGCCGTCTCAGCTCAGCGGCACTCGACGCAGCAAACCGTCGCGGGCGTCCGCCGCCTCGACCTCGTCGCGGGTGACGCCCAGAATGAACAGCACGGCGTCGAGGAACGGGTGCGACAGGGCCGTGTCGGCGACCTCACGCAGCGCGGGCTTGGCCTGGAAGGCGATACCCAGGCCGGCGGCGTTGAGCATATCGATGTCGTTGGCGCCGTCGCCGACGGCGACGGTCTGTTCCATCGGCACCCCGGCCTCGGCCGCGAAACGCCGCAGCGCCACCGCTTTTCCGGGCCGGTCGACGATTTCGCCGATCACCTTGCCGGTCAGTTTGCCGTCGACCACCTCGAGGGTGTTGGCGTGCACGAAATCCAATTCCAGCTCGTGCGCCAGCGGTTCGATGACCTGGCGGAAACCGCCGGACACGACACCGCAGCGGAACCCGAGCCGGCGCAGGGTGCGGATCGTGGTCCGCGCACCCGGCGTGAGCTCGATCCGTTCGGCGACCTGATCGATCACGGTCTCGTCCAGTCCGGTGAGGGTCGCGACGCGCTGGCGCAGCGATTCGGAGAAGTCGATCTCGCCGCGCATGGCGGCCTCGGTGACCTTGCGGACCTCCTCCTCGACACCGGCGTGCGCGGCCAGCATCTCGATCACCTCCCCCTGAATGAGGGTGGAGTCGACATCGAAGACGATCAACCGCTTCGCCCGCCGGGCCAGACCCGCGCGCTCGACCGCGACATCGACGTTCTCCTTGCCGGCGACCTCGGCCAGCGCCGTGCGCAGCCGAGTCTCCGCGGCGTGCGGGTCCGCGCCGCCATCCGACCCGGCGGTCTCCTTGCCGGCGGACTCGGTCACGGTCGCCGGGGCGGTCACCATCAGTTCCAGACCGGTGACCGGGTAGTCGGCGATGCCGCGGATGGAGTCGATATTGACCTGCTGGGCGGCCAGCGTCCGGGCGATGGTGCTGAACGCGCGCGCGGTGACCGGACTGCCGAGCACGACCACCGCATGGGTCGACAGCGGCGCACCCGACACCGAATTGGCCCCGATCTCGACGTCGACCTCCATGCCGACGGTCGCCATCGCGTCCTCGAGCTGATCCTGCAACTCCTCGGGATCGCCCGGGCTGGTGATCAGCACGCCGAGGGTCAACCGGCCCCGGATCACGACCTGCTCCACGTCCAGCAGGCTCACTCCGTGCCGCGACAGCGCCGCCAGCAGCACCGAGGTCACGCCCGGCTTATCGGGCCCGGTGACCGTGATCAGCACCGTCGTCTCGATGGCGGTGCCACCGTCGGACTCGGACGTGCCCACGCGTAACTCCATTTCTCGTCACAGCTCGACTCGCGCCGACGATTCTCGATCCGGCGACCAGGGGCCATTCTCTCAGGTCGGGTCCGGTCATCGGCGCGCAGCGGTCGCTCGCGGCCGGCGACCGGGCCCACAACGCCGAACGCGGCGGCCGTCGCACTGGACGGCCGCCGCGCCGGGGTGTGGTCGGTACTAGCTCGGCACCTTCTCGAGCTCGGCCACGTGGTGGGACTTCGAACCCCAGCCGACGTGCGCCTCGGCCCGCATCCGCTCCACCATGTGCGGGTAGTGCAGCTCGAAGGCCGGGCGCTCGGACCGGATCCGCGGCAGCTCGTAGAAGTTGTGCCGCGGCGGCGGGCAGGTGGTCGCCCACTCCAGCGAGTTGCCGTAGCCCCACGGATCGTCGACGGTCACGACCTCGCCGTATCGGTAGCTCTTGAAGACGTTCCAGATGAACGGCAGCGTCGAGGCACCGAGGATGAAGGCACCGATCGTCGAGACGGTGTTCAGGGTGGTGAAACCGTCGGTGGGCAGGTAGTCGGCGTACCGACGCGGCATACCCTCGGCACCCAGCCAGTGCTGGACCAGGAAGGTGGTGTGGAAGCCGACCATGGTCGCCCAGAAGTGCCACTTCGCCAGACGCTCGTCCATCATGCGGCCGGTCATCTTCGGGAACCAGAAGTAGATACCCGCGAAGGTGGCGAACACGATGGTGCCGAAGAGCACGTAGTGGAAGTGCGCGACGACGAAGTAGGTGTCGGACACATGGAAGTCCAGCGGCGGGCTGGCCAGGATGACACCCGACAGACCACCGAACAGGAAGGTGACCAGGAAGCCGACCGAGAACAGCATCGGCGATTCGAAGGTCAGCTGGCCCTTCCACATGGTGCCGATCCAGTTGAAGAACTTCACACCGGTCGGAACCGCGATCAGGAAGGTCATGAACGAGAAGTACGGCAGCAGCACCGCGCCCGTGGCGTACATGTGGTGCGCCCACACCGCGATCGACAGGGCGGCGATACCGAGGGTCGCGTAGACCAGGGTGGTGTAACCGAAGATCGGCTTACGGCTGAAGACCGGGAAGATCTCGGACACGATGCCGAAGAACGGCAGCGCGATGATGTACACCTCGGGGTGGCCGAAGTACCAGAACAGGTGCTGGTAGAGCAGGGCGCCACCGGTGGCCGGGTCGTAGATGTGGCCGCCCAGGTGGCGGTCGTAGGCCAGCGCCATCAGCGCGGCGGTCAGCAGCGGGAAGGCCAGCAGCACCAGGACGCTGGTGACGGCGATGTTCCAGGTGAAGATCGGCATCCGGAACAGGGTCATACCCGGGCAGCGCAGGCAGACGACGGTGGTCAGCATGTTGACACCACCGAGGATGGTGCCCAGACCGGAGACGGCCAGACCCATGATCCACAGGTCGGCGCCGACACCCGGGGAGTGCACGATATCCGACAGCGGGGTGTAGGCGGTCCAGCCGAAGTCGGCGGCGCCACCGGGAGTGATGAAGCCCGCGGTCGCCATGGTCGCGCCGAACAGGTACAGCCAGTAGCTGAAGGCGTTCAGCCGCGGGAAGGCGACGTCGGGGGCACCGATCTGCAGCGGCAGCACGATGTTGGCGAAGCCGAACACGATCGCGGTCGCGTAGAACAGCAGCATGATCGTGCCGTGCATGGTGAACAGCTGGTTGAACTGTTCCGGCGACAGGAACTGCAGACCCGGACGAGCGAGCTCACCACGCATCAGCAACGCCATCAGGCCGCCGATCATGAAGAACGACATCGCGGTCACCAGGTACATCACACCGAGGACCTTCGGGTCCGTGGTGGTGACGGCCTTGTAGATGAACGAACCCTTCGGGCCCAGTCGTGCCGGATACGGCCGTGTCGCTTCCAGCTTGGGGACTGGCTGGGGCTCTACAGCAGTCACTGATCCTCCTGAAGGTGTGCCTTCTGCTCGTTTCGCACGCTCGTGCGTTCCGGCGCATGACGAAACGACGGTGGCTTGCGCTAGAGGCATCGTAAACCGTGGCCGTACCGGCGTCCGAACGGGTCCTACTCTGTGTCGTAATTCCCCGGCCGGGGCCGTGCCCTGCCCCGATCCGCCAGGGCGGGCGGCTCCGGTCGGTGGGCGCATGTACCCTACGCTGCATGCCGGTGAGCGAACGCGTCTCCACCCGAAACCTCAAGACCCGCAAGCGCACCTGCGCGCGCCGGCTGGCGCTCGGCGGCGCGGCGATCGGCGCGGTGGTCGCACTGGTCACCGGCTGCGGCACCGGGGGTGACGACGCGTCGAGTTCGATCGTCCGGACCACCACGAACATCGCCGGGGCGAGCGTGGTCGGCATCGAACGCGACACCAGCCGGGCCTGCGCCCTGCCCAGCGCCCCCGATCAGGCCTCGGGCACTCGCACGGTGGCGGGCGCCCAGGTACCGGCCGATCCGAAACGCATTGTCGTACTGGATACCGCGGCGCTGGACGCGGTGTGCGCGGTCGGACTGTGGGAGCGGGTGGTCGGGGCGACCACACTCACCGGACCGACGCCGCAACCGAACTATCTGGGCACCGGCGTACTGAAGATTCCGAGTGTCGGCGTCACGGGATCGGTGGACACGGCGAAAATCTCCGCGCTGCAACCGGATCTGATTCTCGGCAGCGCGGGTGACGGGGATCTCGCCGCGTTGCGCGGGGTGGCGCCGACCGTCCTGGTCGATCGTCACGACTGGGAGGACGATTTCACCGCCTACACCGACGCGCTCGGCCGCGGCGGCGCCGGGGCGAAAGCGCTCGCCGACTACCGTACCGATGCCCGCGAGACCGGCGCCTCGATTGCCGCCAACTTCTCGCAGGCGTCGGTGATCCGCTTCTCCGCCAAGGACATTCAGGTTCAGGGCAGCGACACCTTCGCCGGCCGGGTTCTCGCCGACGCCGGGGTGCAGCGCCCCGGCGCGCAACGCGAGGGCTCGTTCACGGTGGACAGCCTCGCCTCGCAGAACGATCGCGACAAGGTCGAGGGCGACATCATCTATCTGATGTTCGACGGCCCGGACGGTAAGAGCCACGGCGAATCGGTGATGCGTAGCGACGACTGGAAGAAGCTCGGCGCCATCGTCGACAAACGCAATTTCGCCGTCGAGGACGAGATCTGGCACGGCTCCGGGCTCACCGCGGCGCGGGCGATCCTCGACGATCTGCGTAAGACGTTGAACGGATACGTCACCGACTGAGTGCGGATCGAGTCGGACCGGGCGTCCGCGTTACCTCACTGTTCCTCGACCGACGACGACGTCCGGTTCTTCGGCGCCCGGCGTGGATCATCGCTCGCCGCGCGGGGACGTAGTGCGTACGCGGGCACCAATTGATCGGTGAGATGCAGCGGCGCCCGCCCGTCCGCATAACACACCGAGAAATTCACCCGACCCAGCCAATCCCCGCTGTACGCGGGGACCCAGTGCGTCAACGTCCCCGGCCGCTCCCCCGTCATATCCAGCCCCGCCCCGTTCACATGCCGCGGCGCACCCGGATCCCGAATCAGAATGGCATCCAACCGCACCCACACCGGTTTCGGCGGCTGCACCAGCACCCGGTAGTAGTAGCCCGTCTCGTTCGGATATTGCAGCTGCGGTTCGGTCCCCTCGGTCCGCGGAACATCTCCCGGAAGCCGTCGCGGCTCCCCGGCCGCCACCTTGTCCGCCGCCGTCTTCTCCGCCCGTGACACATCCCGACCGGAACTCGAACACATATTCGAATGATACCGAGCGGTCGGCACGACCGGCACCTACCCCCACCGCGCCGCAGCCGGAATCCGACCTCGGGCCGGCCTCGCCGGCACGACCGCCCCGGTCGACTACGCCGACCTGGCCGAACGGATTGCGCGAGTCACCGACACCCCCCCCGGTCCGTCCGGCATCGAATCGCGGCACCCCGGCGCGATCGACGTGCGGCAACACTCGGCCGGTCGGCCGAATCGGCGACGCCGACCGCGCCCGAGTCCGCGACACCGCTCACCTCAGGCGCGGTCGTGGATCGTGACGGCGTATCCGTCGAGGTCGGCGAAGGTGAAGGTGCGGCCGAAGGGTCCGTCCACGGGAGCGGCGAGGATCGAGACTCCGGCGCCGGCCAGTCGGTCGTGCAGTTGCTGGGCATCGGTGGCGTGCAGCCACAGCGCCACACCGACCCCGGGCCGCGGCGCGACCGCGTCCAGATCTACGCCGGGCAACGGCTCGCGCACCGCGAAAGACACCGGGGCGGTGTCGAATACGACCGCTCCCGGCGGACTCACGGGAGCACGGCGCAATCCGAGGTGCGTTTCGTAGAACGCGGCCGCCGCGGGGACATCGCGTACCTGCAGCGCCAGGAAGTCGGGTCCGGTGACAGTCGACATGAGCCTCTCCTTCTATGTCAGGGTTCTGACATAGAAGCGTATGTCAGAATCCTGACATGACGCAAGAGCAGGTGGATCTCGATTCGTCCGTCGGTTATGCCCTCAAGCAGGCCGCCGCGGCGCTGCGCGGTGCGATGGATTCCGCGCTGCGGCCGTTGGGCCTGAGCGTTCCGCAGTACGCGTGCCTCGAATTGCTGGGCCAGCGCCCGGGCCTGTCCGCCGCCGAACTGGCCCGCGGCGCATTCGTCACCCGGCAGTCCATGCATACGGTGCTGCAGGGACTCCAGGATCGCGGTCTGCTGGCGCGCCCGGCCGCCGCACCGCACGGGCGGGCATTACCGACCCAGCTGACCGACGAGGGCGCCCGGCTGCTGACGCAGGCCAGTCGCGCCGTCGCGGCCGTCGAGGCTCGAATGATCGCGGCCCTGCCCACCGGCCACGCCGAACGTCTGCGCCGAGACCTCACCGCATGTGCCGACGCCCTGGGCCCGACGAACTGAGGTCACACCACTCGTCGGTGCGCAGCCGCGCCGTCGGAAGGACCTCGAACACGAAACCCGGACGTGCGCAACGCGATACGCGCGGGTCCGGCCCACGTCGGCACCGCTACCGGGACTCCTGCCCCCGGCTCTGCGCACGCACCGCTGCACCGAGGACGCCCGAGTCGGCGAAGACGTCCGGACTCTCGCGAACGGCCGAGACCGTCGGACGGCCGCTCGTCGACCGGCCGAGCGCCGCGGCGCCATCGGACCGCGGCGTGGGACGAGACCTCATCGGCCGTGCGCCACGGAGGTGTCGCCGGCCAGCCAGTCGCGATAACGAGTGGGTGCCGTGTAGGCGGGCGCGGCGGCGGTGAGCGCGGTGCGGGGCGCCAGTGCGAAGGGACCGGCCGTGGGGTCGGTTACGACGGCGCGTCGGTCACCGCGCGCGGTGAGTATGGTGCGGCCCAGTTCGTCGAGCCCTGCGATCTCGGGACCGACGACCTCGACGGTGCCCTGCAGCGGCCGCCCGGCGGCGACCTCGGCGACGAACCGGGCCGCTTCGGCGGCGGCGATCGGCTGCAGTTCGGTAGCCGGCAACCGGACGGTGTCGGCATCGCTCGTCCACGAGATGATCTCGTCGAGATATTCGAAGAATTGGGTGGCTCGCACGATCGAATACGGGATCGGCCCCGATGCGAAGAGCTGCTCCTGCAACGTTTTCGCACGGTAGTAGCCGAGGTCGGGCGCTCGGTCCACGCCCACGATGGACAGCAGCACCAGATGCCGCACCCCCGCCTGCTGCGCGGCGGTGTGCAGATTGCCGACCGTGGCGCGGAAGAATTCGGCGGCGCTGTCGTCGGGAACGGGCGCCTGCGTGGCGTCGACGACGACCTCGACGTCGGTGAGGGCGTCCGCCAGGCCGCGCCCGGTGAACAGATCGACGCCCGTCGATCGCGACAGCGCGGACGCGTCGTGCCCGGCGGCGGACAGCGCCGCGACGATGCGGGTGCCGATCAGTCCGGTACCACCCAGCACCGCGACCTTCGTCGGTTGCCCCGGAACGGAGTTCGTGTTCTTTCGAGAAGTCATCGGTCGTGTCCTTTCAGGCGAAAATGGCGGTGGGGTCCCCGGTGAACCAGGTGTTGTCGATGCGCATCCGGTGAATGAGCCAGCGGTCCCCGTCGCGTCGCAGTTCGACCTCGTAGGGGTTTTTCAGCAGGGCGTGCGTCGACCGATCCGCGGTGAGCAGGTGCTGAGCCTCGACCAGAGCGGTCATCCGCGCGGTGTCGCCGTCGACGGTGATGCGCGGGTTGGTGACCTGATGGGTGGTCTCCACCCGCCCGGTGAACATGGCCAGGATGGTGGTGACGATGGTCTCGCGGCCGATCATCACCGGTGGCGCTGCGCCCCAGCACGCCGCGGCGGGCCGGAAATCCAGTTCGGCGTCGGCAGTGAACGCCGAAGCGAACAGCTCCCGATCCTTGGTGTCCTGGCCGAGCGCGAATCGATACAGCGCGTCGGCGATTTCGGCGCGATCTCGCAACTCCGCCACGACCGCCGCGGGGTCGGCGGACGGTGCGCTCACTGCCTGCTGGGTGCTCATAGAACTCTCCTCGACTCGGCTGGCGTGCTTGCCTCGCTGTTCACTCTGCTGGCCGGGCGATTGGCGAACAACGAGCCTTTGCGACACGATCGTTACGCCAGACTTAACGATGGGATGACGGTGATCGAGCGGCACGAAGTGGAGACCCTGCTGACCCTGGCCGAGGAATTGCATTTCGGCCGTACCGCCGAGCGGCTGCGGGTGTCGACCGCGCGGGTCAGCCAGACCATCCGCAAGCTGGAGCGGCGCGCCGGGGTGGCCCTGTTCGAACGCACCAGCCGGCGCGTCGAACTCACACCGGTCGGACGGCAGCTGGTGACCGAACTGCGGCCCGCCTGGAACGAGATGCTCGCCGCCTGGCAGCGTGCCGTGGATGCCGGGCGCGGCCTGACCGGGGTACTACGAGTGGGTTTCGACGGACCGGCCGCAGCACAGCTGCTGATCGGCGCCACCGAGGAATTCCGGCGGCGAGTTCCCGGCTGCGAGGTGCACGTCCGGGAGGTGCAGGGCGCCGAGATTCGGGAGCGGTTACGTGCCGGCGATATCGATCTGTGCCTGTGCCCGTTCGAGGAGATCGAAGCCGACGGTTTCACCCGTGGTCCGGTGCTGGTCCGGGAGGCGTACGTCCTCGCCGTCGCCGCCGGCCACCCGTGGGCGCGCCGACGAGCGGTCCCGGTCGCCGAACTCGGCGACGTGCCCGTCATCCGCCTGGCCGGCGCGGTCGCACCGTCCCACGAACCGGGTCCGGGCCCGGCGGCCGGCACGCTGCAGGAAGCGCTGACCCTGGCCGGGATCGGGCAGGGAGTCCTGCCGATCGGCGCGCACGCGCAGCGCTACCACGCCCGCCCGGACATCACCTATGTGCCGCTGGCCGATACCGGGCCGCTGGAGTGGGGACTGATCTGGCCGGTCGATCGGACCAGTGCCCGAATCCGGGCGTTCAGCGAGGCCGCGGCGGCCTCGATGCGGGACGGCCGCTGAGCCGCACGCCGGTCATCGCGGCGCGAGGCCGGCCGAAAACGCGAAACCCGGACGCACGCAACGCGATACGTCCGGGTCCACGGTGGTTGCTCAGAACTCCCAGTCCTCGTCCTCGGTGTTGACCGCCTTGCCGATGACGTAGCTGGAACCCGAGCCGGAGAAGAAGTCGTGGTTCTCGTCGGCGTTCGGCGACAGCGCGGACAGGATCGCCGGGTTGACGTCGGTCTCGTCGCGCGGGAACAGACCCTCGTAGCCGAGGTTCATCAACGCCTTGTTGGCGTTGTAGCGCAGGAACTTCTTGACGTCCTCGGTGAGGCCGACCTCGTCGTAGAGGTCCTGGGTGTATTCGACCTCGTTCTCGTACAGCTCGAACAGCAGCTCGAAGGTGTAGTTCTTGAGCTCTTCCTGTTCAGCGGCGGTGAGGTCTTCCAAGCCCTTCTGATACTTGTAGCCGATGTAGTAGCCGTGCACGGCCTCGTCGCGGATGATCAGACGGATCAGGTCGGCGGTGTTGGTCAGCTTGGCCCGCGAGGACCAGTACATCGGCAGGTAGAAGCCGGAGTAGAACAGGAAGCTCTCCAGCAGCGTGGAGGCCACCTTGCGCTTGAGCGGCTCGTCGCCCCGGTAGTACTCGAGCACGATCTCGGCCTTGCGCTGCAGGTTCGGATTCTCCTCCGACCAGCGGAAGGCGTCGTCGATCTCACGGGTGGAGCACAGTGTGGAGAAGATGGAGCTGTAGCTCTTGGCGTGCACCGACTCCATGAACGCGATATTGGTCAGCACCGCCTCTTCGTGCGGGGTGCGCGCATCCGGAATCAGGCTCACCGCGCCGACCGTGCCCTGAATCGTGTCCAGCAGGGTCAGCCCCGTGAACACACGCATGGTCAACTGCTTCTCCTGCGGGTTCAGCGTGTTCCACGACGGAATGTCGTTGGACACCGGAACCTTCTCCGGCAACCAGAAGTTGCCGACCAGCCGGTCCCAGACCTCGGCATCCTTCTCGTCGGGCACCCGATTCCAGTTGATCGCAGACACTCGATCGATCAGCTTCACGCCCGCTCACTCACCCTTCTGACCCTCGCCGGACCACACCGTTATATGTCAACCTGGACACTACTACTGGGGCACGACAACAACGAATAACACAACACCTTGTGTCCCGGAGCTCCCTGGGCAAATGCGTTCCGGGGTGGGAAGTTCCACATCGCAGCCGCCGGCGCATCACCGTCGCACGGGACTCCGGTCCCACGCGGCCCACAGCGCCGCAGCCGTCGTGCCGGAAGTTAGCCACAACCATCGGCACGGGGCCGCCCGGTTGCGGCCCCGCCCTTTTGTTCCGAATCCCGCGATCGAACCGCCGGCCGCTACCCCTCCTGCTCGCCCGTTCTCAGGGCACCATCACCACACCGAAGCCGGGCACGATGGCAGTCGACTGCGGGGGTGCCTGGAATTGTTCGCGCTCGTGGGCGACGGTGACGACCACCGGCCCCGCCCCGGTGAGCGCGGTGGCCTGGAGCGGCAGTGTCGCGGCGTAGCTCTTCTCCACGGTATTGCCGGCATCGATCCAATGCCGGAGATCGACCGCACCGGTGGCCCCGGTCCGCAGATTGCGCCACTGGACCGTCAGCCACCGATAGTTGTATTGGGTGTTGTACGGCGCCGGCGTCGCCGCCGCGAAGGTCAGCGTGCCCGGTTGGTCCCCCGGCGTGGCCGTCACGGAAACCGTTTGGAACAGACCGCCCGGCACTCCCCCCGGCCCGATTTCCGGACCGGTGACCACGGGAACCGGCAGCACGGCCGTCGGCTGCGCGCCGGCGGTCGCCCCGGCCGCGCCCAGCGCCAGGGGCGCCGCGAGCGCGACGACGATCGCGGTCTTGCGTACGAAATTCGCTCGCAGATGCCATGTCATGCGAACAGTATGTGGTCGATTCGCCCTTCGGGCGCGCAAACCCACCGGGCGACGGCCGAATCCGACGGCCTGCGCCCGGCCGCGACCGCCGGCAGTCCGTTCGACCAGGGCGGCCGTAAATCGTTGTCCTCGTGGCTGTTTCGTGGTGAGCGAATCAGATGCCGAGGACGAGCTTCGCGGTCGTGAAGTAGATGATCAGGCCCGTCGCGTCGACCAGCGTCGTCACCATCGGTGCCGAGATCACCGCCGGGTCGATGCGCAGCTTCTTGGCCAGCAGCGGCATCGTGCCGCCGATGGTGGCCGCCCAGCCACAGATGATCACCAGGGTGATGCCGACGACCAGCGCGATCTGCGCGCCGACGAACGCCGCGCCGATCACCATGCCGACCACCGCGAGCATCGACCCGAGCACGAGGCCGACCCGGCATTCCCGCCAGATGACCTTCAACAAGTCGGAGACGCGCACCTCACCGACGGCCAACGCGCGCACACACGACGTCGCCGCCTGCGCCCCGGCATTGCCGCCCGCGCCGATCAGCAGCGGAATGAACAGCGCCAGATGCGCCGCCTGGGCCAGGGTCGCCTCGAACGCATCGGTCACGGTGACCGTCAGCGTGGCCGCGACCAGCAGCAACAGCAACCACATCGCGCGGTAGCGGGCCAGCTGGAACACACCGGCGGCCATGTAGTGGCCGGCCCACGGGCTCGCCCCGGCCTGGCGCGCCACGTCCTCACTGTCGGCCGCCTCGATGACCTCGACGGCATCATCGATGGTCAGCAAGCCGACCAGCCGATCCTCGCTGTCAACCACCGGCAGGTTGATCAGATTGGTCTCCCGCATGAGCCGCGCCGCCTTCTCCGCGGCATCGGTGGCACGGGCGAAAACCGGTGCGGTGACGACGAGTTCGGTCAGCATCGTCGCCGGATCACTGAGGACCAGCTCACGCATCTCGACCACACCGGTGAGCCGGCGACCGCCGTCCACCACCGGCAGCGTGTAGACGGTCTCCGCGTGCGCCCCTTTGGCACGAACCACCCGCAGCGCCTGTTCGACGGTCAGGTCACGGTGCAGCGCAACAACTTCCGGCGTCATGTAGCGACCGACCGAACCCTCGGGATAGCCGAGCAACGCCGCGGTCATCCGCCGTTCGCGCGGGCTCAGCCCGGCCAGCACCTTCTTGGCGACGGTCGCGGGGGCCTCCCGCAGCATCCGCGCCCGGTCGTCGGGGTCCATTCCCTCGACCAGCTCCCGGAAGCTCTGATCGCGCATTCCGGCGAGGATCTGCTGCTGGTCCACCGGCTCGAGTTCCTCGAACACCGCCAGCGCCCGATCCTTGTCCAGCAACCGGAACGCGATGCCGGCATGCACGGCGTCCATGCGCGCGAGTTCGTCGGCGATCCGGTGCGGGGCATGCTCGTCCAGCCAGGTCAACGCGGCGTCGACGCGCCGGTCGTCGATGAGGTCGCGGAGCGAGACATGGTCCGAATGCTGTTCGGCGACAGTCGCTTCGGACGGTGCGGTGGTGCGGACGGCGCTGTCGGCCACGCTCACATCCGAGCCGTCGGCGTCGTACCGCCCGGACTCGGTACGGGTGTTCGGGCGACTCTCGTCCGGGACGTCGGGACGTGCGGGCGCGGCAAAGAACAGATCGGTCGACATGACAGAACCTCGGCAAACTGCGAGTGGGTACGGGATCGCGAATCACCGCGAGGCACCGACCTCGCCAACCGAAAGCTCTATCGGACGTACGGGAGGACGGCGCCGCGCGGCCTTCGACTCGGGGGTTCGCTTCGCACAGCTACCCACCTCCTCGTCGTCAGCACTTCACCGTCGGAGAATTTTCGGATGCCGTCCCGGCATCCGGATGACCTGCACCGTCGCCCGGTCATCGCAGGGACGCACAGCGCCCGCATGCAGGTTACACCTCAATGGGCTGCAATACCGAACCGCTGAAGCCCGACGAATTCGGCGAGTGGTCAGTTCCCACCCGGGGCGCTTCGAGAGGGCGTTCCCGCACGGCCGAGAAGTACTGCCTCACTCGTCGTTGGTTTTGGCCGCGTCCTCCACGCAGTATCGGCACGTATCTTTGAAAACGCCCTTGTTGGTGTGATATCGCGTGTGGGCGTTGCGTCGGCTCGAGGGCATCGGGCGACCCTTCCGCACGGCGGACATCTTCGCCCGAGTCTCGGCGCTGGCTGTCCGCCCGAAGTTCGGATTTCCCGCACCCATTCGCATCTCCGAAAGACGCCGACGCGATTCTTCCGGCATCGCGTGGCCGAATCCCGGGTGCGCGGCCCCGAACTTCCCGAAGTTGGGATTCGCTTCGCCTCGAAATGAGCCGTTGCGGTCGATCGACCATTTCGCACGTTGCGATGCCGAGTGTGTACGGCCGAAAAATGGGTTCTCGTCGCCGAAACGACTCACACCCGGACGTCCGGTTGACCGAATCCGCGCGGCCTCCCGCATTTCGGCGGTCCAGATCACACCAACAGGCCCCAGCCCACCCTCGGACAGGTTGAGTAGCGGCTGACCCTCTTTCCGCAGATAGGCGATCCATGCGATTTCGGCACGACCCAAGTCCTCGAGGCCGTAAACCCAGTCCAGGGCATCCGCAACGACGGCGTCACGATCCTGTTTGCGCAGCCAGTCGTAGAACGGCGTCTTGCGACCGGCAGCAGCTGCCTTGAAGTGTTGACGGAGCCGCACATGCTCCGGCTTGGTCGTGAGCCCTACATAGCGGTAGTCGTACTCGGTGCGGAGGCGAACTCCGTAGATGACACCGTATTTCGGCTTATCCATCGCACCCCCGCACCGAATCGACTACGTGCGATTACAACATGCAGGAGACACAATTCTCAATTTCTGTCCCTTGCAAGGCCAGTTGCCGGATCCGGATGTAGTACAGCGTCTTGATTCCCTTGCGCCAGGCGTAGATCTGGGCCTTGTTGACGTCGCGGGTGGTGGCGCTGTCCTTGAAGAACAGGGTCAGCGACAGGCCCTGGTCCACGTGCTGGGTGGCCGCGGCGTAGGTGTCGATGATCTTCTCGTAGCCGATGTCGTAGGCGTCTTCGAAGTATTCGAGATTGTCGTTGGTCAGGTAGGGGGCCGGGTAGTAGACGCGGCCGATCTTGCCTTCCTTGCGGATCTCGATCTTCGACGCCACCGGGTGGATCGAACTGGTGGAGTGGTTGATGTAGGAGATGGAACCGGTCGGCGGCACCGCCTGCAGGTTCTGGTTGTAGATGCCGTGCTCCATCACCGAGGCCTTCAGTTCCCGCCAATCCTCCTGGGTCGGGATGTGCACGCCCGCCTCGGCGAAGATCTTCGCCACCCGTTCGGTTTTCGGCTCCCACACCTGGTCGGTGTACTTGTCGAAGTATTCACCGGTGGCGTACTTCGACTCGGCGAACCCGCCGAACGCCCGGCCCCGCTCGATGGCGAGCTTGTTCGAGGCCCGGATGGCGTGGAAGGCGATCGTATAGAAGTAGATGTTGGTGAAGTCGATCCCTTCCTCGGACCCGTAGTGGATGCGCTCCCGGGCGAGGTAGCCGTGCAGGTTCATCTGGCCGAGGCCGATGGCGTGGGAATCGTTGTTGCCCTGTTCGATCGAGGGCACCGAGTAGATGTGGGTCTGATCCGACACCGCGGTCAGGGCCCGGATCGCGACCTCCACGGTCTGCCCGAGATCGGGCGAGTCCATGGTCTTGGCGATGTTGAGCGAGCCGAGGTTGCAGGAGATGTCCTTGCCGACCTTCGCGTAGGACAGATCGTCGTTGAACTCCGAGGGCGTGGAGACCTGCAGGATCTCCGAGCACAGGTTGGAGTGGGTGATCTTGCCCTTGATCGGGTTGGCCCGGTTCACCGTGTCCTCGAACATGATGTACGGGTAACCGGATTCGAACTGCAGTTCGGCGATGGTCTGGAAGAACTCGCGGGCGTTGATCTTCGACTTGCGGATGCGCTTGTCGTCGACCATCTCGTAGTACTTCTCGGTGACGTTGATGTCGGCGAACGGCACGCCGTAGATGCGCTCGACGTCATAGGGCGAGAACAGGTACATGTCCTCGTTCTTCTTCGCCAGCTCGAAGGTGATGTCGGGGATCACCACGCCCAGCGACAGCGTCTTGATGCGGATCTTCTCGTCCGCGTTCTCCCGCTTGGTGTCGAGGAAGCGGTAGATGTCGGGGTGGTGCGCGTGCAGGTACACCGCGCCCGCACCCTGCCGTGCGCCGAGCTGATTGGCGTAGGAGAAGGAATCCTCGAGCAGCTTCATGATCGGGATGACGCCGGAGGACTGATTCTCGATCTTCTTGATCGGCGCGCCGTGCTCGCGAATGTTGCTCAGCAACAACGCGACTCCGCCGCCGCGCTTGGACAGCTGCAGCGCCGAGTTGATGGAGCGCCCGATGGACTCCATATTGTCCTCGATGCGCAGCAGGAAGCACGAGACCGGTTCGCCGCGCTGCTTCTTGCCCGAGTTCAGGAAGGTCGGCGTGGCCGGCTGGAACCGGCCGTCGATGATCTCCTCGACCAACTGCTGCGCCAGAACCTCGTCACCGGCGGCCAGGGTCAGCGCCACCATGCAGACGCGGTCCTCGAACCGCTCCAGATAGCGCTTCCCGTCGAAGGTCTTGAGCGTGTAGGAGGTATAGTACTTGAACGCGCCGAGGAAGGTCGGGAACCGGAACTTCTTGTCGTAGGCCTGCTGGAACAGCTTCTTGACGAAGGCCCGGCTGTACTGGTCGAGCACCTCGGGCTCGTAGTAGTTCTCCTCCACGAGGTAGTCGAGCTTCTCGTCGAGATTGTGGAAGAAGACGGTGTTCTGGTTGACGTGCTGCAGGAAGTACTGCCGGGCGGCGGCGACATCCTTGTCGAACTGGATCTCACCGTTGGGTCCGTACAGATTCAGCATCGCGTTGAGCGCGTGGTAGTCCAGGCCCTCGGTCGAGGTCTCGGTGCTGACCGGGCGCTCTAGGCGGGCCGTCTTTCCGGCCGGTGCTGTTGTCGTTGCCAAAACAATCCCAATCCCTCTCGGACGCGCTCGACGTCCTCGGCGGTTCCCATCAGTTCGAAGCGATACAGGTACGGCACCCCGCATTTGCGCGAGATCACCTCTCCCGCATAGCAATACGTATCGCCGAAGTTCGTGTTGCCGGCCGCGATCACCCCGCGCAACAGCGCACGATTATGCGGATCGTTGAGGAATTTCGCCACTTGTCTCGGTACGAATTCCTTGTCCGAACGACCGGCTGCCCCCGCGCCGCGCTGCGCGTCGAACACGTGCCGGCCGCCACCGTAGGTGGGGCAGATCAGCACATAGGGCGTGTCGACGCGCAGCGAATCGGCGGTGTGGAGCGGAATGCGAACGGCGGGCAAACCCAGCCGTTCGACGAAGCGGTGCGTGTTCTCCGAAGCGCTCGAGAAGTAGACCAGAGCGGGTGCCGACTGGGAATCTTCCCCTGACAACCCAGGCGTCCCGGTCATCGCTTCCTCCTCGTCGGACGAACGGACCCGCCGGCGGATCAGGCCGCGGCGGTCACCAGGGACTTGATGCGGTCCGGACGGAAGCCGGACCAGTGCTCGTCGCCGGCGACGACGACGGGGGCCTGCAGATAACCCAGCGCCATCACGTAGTCGCGGGCCTCGGGGTTCTCGGAGATATCGACGACCTCGTACTCCACACCGGCCTTGTCGAGCGCGCGGTAGGTGGCATTGCACTGGACACAAGCGGGCTTGGTGTAGACCGTGATACTCATGGGTGACCCTCTCTCCTTGCCTTATCCGATGCAGCCTTGAATCGGTACGCCATCTGCACTGAGCATCCGTACTGAGCACGATCCATCTGGTACTGCGCAAACCCCTGGAAGATGGAGCGCCAACGGGCGCCACCGGCGATCACGCTGCGGCGATCGGCTCCGAGTTCGTCTCCCCTTCCAGTGCCGTAGACACTACACCTAGTGGCCGACAGATTCATCCAACACGACATGTTGCGAACCACAAAGATGAAATTCGACGGCCGTAAGTACCAGGACAGTCGATTCGCAACCCGACACGGCAGTGGCACAGATCACGATTTTGCGTCGCAGCTCTCTCTCAGCAAACCCAATTCCACCTCTGGTCACAACGGTCACACAGACCTCATTCGGCAACCTCGACACACCGGAAACAGCGAAGTGCCGCGCCCGTTCGAGGAACGGACGCGGCACTTCACACCCGGCCACCGGCGTGTCGCGACGAGCCGCCACTCGGCGGCCGGCGTCACCGTGCGATCAACCCTGGCGGGCCTTGAACCGGGGCTCCTTCTTGTTGATCACGTAGGTCTTGCCACGACGGCGCACCACCTGGGCGCCCGGCTTGTCCTTCAGTGAACGCAGCGAATTCCGCACCTTCATCACGACCTCCTATTGGAAATGATTTTCATATCCTATAGGCGTGTCCAGTGGGAGGCCAGGATCGAGGTCACACCGCGGCGACAGATCCACTCGGCCGGTCGCGACGGAATCCAGCCGACCGGCACGTCGAGGGGGCGCACCGGCCGGCGCGCCCCCTCGACGGACGATGTTGCTCGACTCAGGCGTTGACCGACTCGCGCGCGCTCACCACGAGGTCGCGCACGGCGGCGGCGAGCTGGGTCAGCGCCTCGGCGTCGTCGCGCGGATGCGCCTCGGCGAAGCGCTGGCCGATCGTGCCGAAGTGCAGGTGCGCACTCTCCACGACCGCACCGCCCGCCACGCCGACCGCCTTGACCGTGTCACCGTGCGCCCACTTCGCGGCGTTCTGGCTGATCGATGCGCTGATCACGGCGACCGGCTTGCCCTTGATCGAGCCGGCGCCGTAAGGGCGGGAGGCCCAGTCGATCGCGTTCTTCAGCACGGCCGGGATGGTGCCGTTGTATTCGGGAACGAACAGCACCAGCGCATCGGCGGCGGCGACGGCCGCACGCAGCGATTCCGCGGCCGCGGGCACCTGACCCGGTACGTCGATGTCCTCGTTGTAGAAGGGAATGTCCGCGAGACCTTCGTAGATCTCGACCTGGGCGCCTTCGGGTGCGGTCTGCGCCGCCGCCTCGGCCAGCTGCCGGTTGATGGAACCGGTGCGCAGGCTGCCGACGAGGGCCAGAATGCGGGTCTGTGACATGATCACTCCTTGTGCGGTGGGGCGGTGGTGGCTTCCGCTTTCACGTCACGATAACCGGACTACGGTCCGCTTTCATTCCCGGGTCATGGGGTAGCCGAACTGTGAACTGCGACACACCGGATTCGACTCCGTCGAATTCGTCCCATTCGTCCGAACCGTGCGCATCCGAGCCGCGGCCGGCGGACTCTCGTCCGCGTGCGCTACCGCTCGAGCCGATCGCGGTGGAGGTGCCTGTGCACGCCGTGGTCACCGCCCTGCCGGTAGCCGAACACGCCGAGCGCAGCGACGCCGCGCGTAATCGGCAACTGCTGCTCGACGCCGCCGAGGAGCTGGTCCGCGAATTCGGCGCCGACGGCGTCACGATGGACGCGGTGGCCAAACGCGCGGGCGTCGGCAAGGGCACGGTCTTCCGGCGGTTCGGCAATCGCGCCGGACTGATGCTGGCCCTGCTGGACCAGTCCGAGCAGAAGCTGCAGGCGGCGTTCATGTTCGGACCGCCGCCGCTGGGACCGGGCGCGCCGCCGCTGGAGCGGTTGATCGCCTACGGCCGTGCCCGCTTGGCCGGAATCGAGGTCGAGGGCGAGATGCGCCGGGCCGCGGACGAATCCGGCCGATATGCGGGCGCCCCCTACAACATCTCCAAAACCCATGTGTCGCTGCTGCTTCGGCAGCTCGATGCCCGCGGGGACATCCCGCTGCTCGCCGACACCCTGCTGGCCAACCTGGATGCCGGTCTGGTGCTGCATCAGATGCGAGTGCTCGGCTACCGGCCCGAACAGATCGCCGATCACTGGGAAAACGTCGTCCGCGCGCTGGTGGGCTCCGGCCAGTAGAGTGTGCGCATGGGGAACCTGCGCGAACAGATCATCGCCGAACTGGGTGTTGCGGCCGTCATCGAGCCGAAGGTCGAGGTGCGCCGCCGCGTCGAATTCCTGGCCGACTATCTGAGTACCACGCCGGCAACAGGTTTCGTCCTCGGCATCAGCGGCGGTCAGGACAGCACCCTGACCGGCAAACTGTGTCAATTGGCCGCGGAGGAGTTGCGCTCGCGCGGACGCGACGCGACCTTCGTCGCGGTCCGGCTCCCCTACGGCACCCAGGCCGATGCCGAGGATGCGCAGCGGGCAGTGGATTTCATTCGACCCGACCGCGTGGTCGAGGTGAACGTGAAGCCCGGCGCCGATGCGGTCGCCGCCGCGACCGCGGCCGGCGTGCACGAACTGCTGGGCGGCGATGTCGAGCTGCGCGATTTCGTGCGCGGCAACATCAAGGCCCGCGAACGCATGGTGATTCAGTACGCGATCGCCGGACAGCTGAACCTGGTGGTCGTCGGCACCGATCACGCGGCGGAGGCGGTCACCGGCTTCTTCACCAAATACGGCGACGGCGGTGTGGACATCACTCCGCTCACCGGCCTGACCAAACGCCAGGGCGCGGCGCTGCTGCAGGAATTGGGCGCGCCGCCGAGCACCTGGAACAAGGTGCCGACCGCCGACCTCGAGGACGACCGTCCGGCCCTGCCCGACGAGGAGGCGCTGGGACTGAAGTACGCCCAGATCGACGACTATCTCGAAGGCAAGGAGGTCGCCCCGGAGGTCGCCGAGCGGATCGAGACGATCTTCCGCAACACCCGGCACAAGCGCGCGGTTCCGGTGTCGCCGCTCGACACCTGGTGGAAAGAGGACTGAGCGGGGCCTCAGCCGCCCGCGAACGGCGGTAGGACGTCGACGCGGGCGGTCAGAGGGGTGGACTCGTCACGGGTCAGCTCGTCGTCCACCAGATAGGCGCACACCTTCAGCATCGGATCCAGATCGGCACCGTAGGCCGCGAGCAGTGCCGTGCGTAGATCGGCGACCGTCGCCGTCGCGGGCAGGTCGAGATGTTCGCCGGCTTTGCCGACCGCGTCGGCGATCGCGGCGAAATATCGGACCTCAACCACCAATGGCTCCCATCGTGCGTTCCGGGGGGACGAAATCGGCGGCGTCGATGCCGTGGCCGGCCCATTTGTTCCACATCGCGCCGCGCCACCGCTGCGCCAGTTCCTCGTCGTCGGCGCCGGCGCGCAGCAGGGAACGCAGATCGTATTCCTGATCGCTGAACAGGCAGGACCGGATCATGCCGTCCGCGGTCAGGCGGGTGCGATCACAGTCCCCGCAGAATTGCCGGGTGACCGACGCGATGATGCCGACCGTCGCCGGCCCGCCGTCGACCAGCCAGGCTTCCGCGGGCGCGGCCGGATCGGTGCGACCGGCCTCGGTGAGAGTGAACGCGGTACCCAGGACGTCGAGCAGTTCGGCCGCGGTGACCATATTCGCGCGAGCCCATTCGTGATCGGCATCGAGCGGCATCTCCTCGATGAACCGCAGCTCACAGCCTTCGTCCAGGCACCAGCGCAGGAGATCGGCTGCGCCGGACAGGGTTTCGCGCATCAGCACGGCGTTGACCTTGACCGGCGCGAGCCCCGCCGCATGGGCCGCGCGGATACCGGCGAGCACCGAGCCCAGCCGATCGCGGCGGGTGAGCCGGGCAAATCCGGCTCGGTCGACGGTATCCAGGGATACGTTCACCCGGCCGAGCCCGGCGGCGGCGAGCGCGGCGGCCCGATATTGCAGGCCGACGCCGTTGGTGGTCATCGCCAGCGGTGTTTCGGGCACGGCCGCATGGCATCCCGCGACGATTCGTTCCAGATCGCGCCGCATCAGCGGTTCACCACCGGTGAAGCGCACCTCACGCACTCCCAGCTGCCGGACCGCGAGCGTCACCAGGCGGATGATCTCGTCGGCGGAGAGCAATTCGTCACCGGGAATGGCGGGCAGCCCCTCCTCCGGCATGCAGTAGGTACACCGCAGCGAGCACTTCTCGGTGATCGACACCCGCAGATCCCGCGCCACGCGGCCGAATTTGTCGACCAGGAGGTCGCTGTCGGGCCGTCCGTCCAGCGAGGGCCGCCCGCCCCGGACGGCGGGAATCCCCATGAGAACGACGGTCACTCCCCCATTATGGCGGTCGGCCCCACCTCACGTCCCCCGACTCACCACCTGTGAGGCCAGGCCTGCCGCGGGCCGAGACCCGCCGCAGCGAAGCGGAGGCCGATAGCACAGCTAGGCTGACAGCTATGAATACCCGCCCTGCGACCGCGTCGGTTCGGTCCGTGGAGGAGCATCGGGACCGCATCGAGCAGCTGCTGCGTCCGCTGGCGGTTCGCGATGTCGAGCAGTTGGCGCTGCACGGTGCGCGCGGGCGGATGCTGGCCGAGGATGTGATGTCCCCGCTGGATCTGCCGGTGTTCCGGAATTCCGGGATGGACGGCTATGCGGTGCGAGCGGAGTCGGTGGCGGTGACACCGGTGACGTTGCCGGTCGCCGGCGTGGTCGCCGCGGGGCAGGGCGGCCTGGACCGGCTGCCGACGGGGACGGCGGTGAAGGTGATGACCGGCGCGCCCGTTCCGCCGGGCGCCGACTGTGTGATCCCGGTGGAGGACACTCGGCCCGGTGACGGCGTGGTGACCATCGAACGTGGCCGTAGCGCAGGCGATTTCGTGCGGGAGCCGGGCGCCGACATCCGGCGCGGTGAGCTGCTGGTCGCGGCGGGCACCGTGCTGGCTCCGCATCGGATCGCCGCGCTGGCCGCCGTGGGCGTCGCCGAGGTGACGGTGGCGCGACGGGTGCGTGCGGCGGTACTGACCACCGGCGACGAGCTGGTGTCGGCGGGGGTGGCGTTGCGGCCGGGGCAGATCTACAACTCCAACGGCATCGCGTTGGCATCGGCGCTGGGCGCCAACGGCATCGACGTGGTGGATGTGTCCCACAGCCGGGACGACGCGACCGAGTTCCGCCGGAAGTTGGCGGTGGCGACCGCGGCGGCGGATGTGGTGTTCACCTCGGGCGGGGTGTCGCAGGGTGATTTCGAGGTGGTCAAGGAGGTCTTGGCCGGCTGCGGCGGCGAGTTCGGGGCGGTGGCGGTCCAGCCCGGCGGCCCGCAGGGGCTCACCGTGGTCGACGGGGTACCGGTTCTGAGTTTTCCGGGTAATCCGGTGAGCACGATGGTGTCGTTCGAGGTGTTCGCGCGGCCGGTGCTGCGGGCGCTGAGCGGCCTGCGGGCAGTGCCGGTTCACGATGTGCCACTGGTGGATTCGGTGCGCTCCCCGGCGGGGCGCCGGCAGTTCCTGCGTGGCCGGCTGACCGATGCCGGGGTGCGCCCGGTGTCGGGTCCCGGTTCGCATCTGGTGGCGGCGATGGCGCAGGCGGATGTGTTGATCGATATTCCGGCGGAGGTGACCGCGGTGGCGGCCGGTGCGATGGTGAGGGTGCGCGAGCTGTGAGCGATGTATCGCATATCCATGCTGAAGGTCCGTCGCATGTCCATGCGGAAGGTCTGTCGCATGTCGATGCGGAAGGCCGTGCCCGCATGGTGGATGTGAGCGCGAAAGCGGACTCGGCCCGGGTGGCGGTCGCGGCGGGCATGCTGCGCACGACCCCGGAGGTGGTTGCGCTGGTGCGGGCGGACGACATGCCGAAGGCGGATGTGCTGTCCACCGCCCGGATCGCCGGCATCTCGGGGGCGAAGAAGACCTCGGAGCTGATTCCGCTGTGCCATCAGTTGGCGCTGTCGTCGGTGGATGTGCGTTTCGGTTTCACCGAGGATGCGATCACGATCGAGGCGCGGGCGAAGACGAAGGGCCCCACGGGTGTGGAAATGGAGGCGCTGACCGCGGTCGCGATCGCCGGGCTCACCCTGCACGACATGGTCAAGGCGGTGGACCCGGCAGCGGTCCTGGACGGCGTGCGGCTGCTCACCAAGGACGGCGGCAAGCGCGGTCATTGGGAGCGCCCCGGCGGCCGAGCGGAACCCGACGCGGCGTCGGCCGATCATGCGCACCGGGACGGGGCCGCGGCCGCGGAGGCGATCCATTCCGGCCCGGCCGCACCATCGTCCGGCGGGCGTCCACGGTCCGCCGCGATCGTCGTCGCCTCGACCGGCGCCGCCGCCGGCACCCGAGTGGACACCACCGGCCCGGTGCTCGTCGATTGGCTTGCCGGACTGGGATTCTCGGTGCGGGGTCCGCTGATCTACCCCGACGCCGACATCGCGGCCGGACTGCGCGATGCGCTCGACGGTGCGCCGAATCTGGTCATCACCACCGGCGGCACCGGCGCCTCCCCGACGGACGGCACGCCGGAAGCGACACTGGCCGTGCTGGATCGGGAACTGCCGGGGGTAGCCGAGCTGATCAGGCAACGCGGTACCGCCGTATTTCCGTTGGCGGCACTGAGCCGTGGCGTGGCGGGATTGTCCGGCACGACGGTGATCGTGAACCTGCCCGGTTCGCCGGGTGGGGTTCGGGACGGGATCGCGGTGCTGGAACCGTTGCTGGACCATCTGCTGGCCCAGGTCGCCGGAGGGGGGCGTCATGAGTGAATCCCGGCCGTTCGCCCGCATCAGCGATCAGCCGCTGCGGCCCGAGGAGGTCGAGCAGGCGGTGACCGGGCCCGAGCACGGCGCGGTCGTGGTCTTCACCGGCATGGTTCGCAATCACGATGGCGGACAGGCGGTTTCGGCACTGGAGTATTCGGCGCATCCGGAGGCGGAGAAGTTCCTGGCGCGGGTCTGCGCCGAGGTCGCCGAATCCTCGGGGCTGCCGGTCGCGGCGGTCCACCGGGTCGGGGCGCTCACGATCGGCGATCTGGCGATTGCGGTGGCGGTCGCGGCACCGCATCGGCGCGAAGCCTTCCGGACGTGTGCCGAGCTCGTGGATCGGATCAAACACGAGGTGCCGATCTGGAAGCGGCAATTGTTCGCCGACGGCATGTCCGAATGGGTCAACGCCTGCGGATAGCGGTTACCGAGCGGTTCGGCCCGGGTCGCCTTCGGCCGCGGCGTCCGTTCCGCCGTCGGTGAGATTGGCCTCGATCCGGCGTAGGGCGCGGACCAGTGCGGCGCGTTCGGCGGCGCTGAACGAGGTCAGCGCCCGCTCGGTCAATCGGGCACTCTCGGTTTCGATCTCGCGCTCCAGTGCCCGGCCTCGTTCGGTCAGATACAACCGGACCAGGCGACGGTCGGTGGGATGCGGTTCCCGGCGTACCAGCCCGGCGGTTTCCATCCGCGTGGTCGCGCGGGTCACCGTCGGCGTCGCCAGGCCCAGTTGCTTGGCGACCTGGCCCGGGGTCAGGCCGTCCTCCTGCCAGAGTCGGCGCAGGATGAACTGCTGTCCCTCGTACACGCCGTGCCGGGCGTACGCGGTGGCCGCCGCCACGGCGAGGGCATGTTTGGTGGACCAGAACGCGGTCTGGAAATCGTCGGCGGTCTCGTCGGTCATGGTGCGTTAAGCGTAGAGGTGTTGAATTCGTTAGCCGACTCACGATATTGTCATTGTCCGGCTAACAAAATTGCGACAGGAGACTCTCGTGAAACTCGGCATCGCCGTCACCGATTTCTCATGGCCGGTCGCCACCGGCGACATCGCCTCGACCGTCACCGATATCGCGCATCGCGCCGACACCGCCGGGATCGACAGCCTGTGGGTGATGGACCACTTCTTCCAGATCGGCATCAGCGGCCGACCACCGGAATCACCCATGCTCGAGGCCTATGCGGCGCTGGGCTTTCTGGCCGGAATCACCACGAACATCCGGCTCGGCACCCTGGTCACCGCGGTGCCCTACCGGCATCCCGGCGTCCTGATCAAATCCGCGACCACGCTCGACGTCCTCAGCGGCGGCCGGCTGATCTTCGGTGTCGGCGCGGGCGCTCCGTTCGATCCGCAGCCGATGGGCCAGGCCACATCGTTCGAGGCCGAGGGGCTCGGTATTCCCTTCCCGCCGCTGGCGCGGCGCTTCGAACAACTCGAGGAGCTGCTGCAGATCGCCCATCGAATGTGGAGTGGAGACGAAACGACCTATCGCGGACGGCATTACGAGCTCGCCCGACCACTGAACTCACCGAATTCGGTGCAGCGACCGCATCCGCCGATCCTGATCGGTGGCAGCGGTGAACGCAAGACGCTGCGACTGGTCGCCCGCTACGGCGACGCCTGCAATCTGTTCCATCTGCCCGGCTCCGGCTATGCCGACGATCTGGCCCACAAGCTCGGGGTGCTGCGCCGCCACTGCGACGAGGCCGGCCGCGACTACGCCGAGATCGAGAAGACCGTCACCGCGGCACTCGATCTCGACGCGGACGCGGAATCACTGCTGGACCAGCTGAAGGCGCTGACCGACACCGGAATCGACCATGTGATACTGGGGCCGGACGGCCCGTGGACACCGGCACGACTGGACCGGATCATCGCATTGCTTCCCGAGATTCACTCGCTCTGATCGGCGCCGTCCCGAGGGACATACCGCCACACCGGCAACAGCGCCTGTTCGTCGAGCGGTTCGGCGCCGGTGTGCGCGGTCGCGTGCAGACGTGCGGTGGCGGCATGGGTATCCAGACCGGCTCCGATGAGTACCAATCGCGTTTCCCGCGACTCGCCACGGCTCCAGGGCGCGGGCTCGAACACGACGTGCCGCCCGACCATGTGCAGCAGAAACTTTCGGTTCTCCCCGCGGACGCCGAACGCGGTGGCCCCCTTGGCGCGGAACAGGCCCGGCGGCGGATCCTCCAGGAACCCCACCAGGCCGCGTGGATCGAGATCCGTTGTGCTGGTGAACGATACGCTGTCGTATCCGTCGTGCAGGTGATGGTGATCGGGTTCGTCGTGGTCGTGATCGTCGAGCAGTTCGTCGAACGACAGTTGCTGTGCCACCAGCGGTTCGGCCCGCTCGGGAACGTCGAACAGCAGTCGTGGATCGACGCGGCCGTGGGCGGTGGCGTACACCGGTACCGGTCCGACGATCCGCTCGATCTCGGCGCGCAGGGCGGCCAGCCGGTCGGCAGGCACCCGGTCGGCCTTGTTGAGCACGATCAGATCGGCCAGCCGCAGATGGGTGACGAGTTCGGGATGCCGGTCGCGGCTGTCGTCGAAATGTTCGGCGTCGACCACCTCGATCAGGCCGCCGTAGCGGATGCGGGGATTCTCGCTGCCGATCACCATGCGGATCAGGTTGCGGGGTTCGGCCAGCCCGCTGGCCTCCACCACGATCACATCGATGCCGTGCCGCGGTTCGGCCAGCCGGGCGAACATCTCGTCGAGTTCGCCCACGTCGACGGCACAGCAGACACAGCCGTTGCCCAGCGAGACCATCGCGTCGACCTGGCCCGCGACCAACATCGCATCGATGTTGACCGCGCCGAAATCGTTGACCACCACTCCGATCCGGGCCTCCCGCCGCCGCAGCAGGTGGTTCAGCAGCGTGGTCTTTCCGGCCCCCAGAAATCCCGCGACCACCAGAACAGGTATGCGCCGATCCATTCGGCCGAGCTTACCCAGGCGCGGACGCGCCGATGCCCGCCCCTTCGCGCGGGCGGGGCGGGCATCGACCGGGACGCTCGGGCTACTTACCGGGCCCCAGGAGGGTGGAAACCAGGGTGTAGGCGAGATTCACCAATTCGGAGTTCAGCGCGCTCTCGTCCATGCCGAGCGATTTCGCCAGCGGAAGCAGCAGCTGCATCGCCGTGGTGGCGAGTTCACCGGCCCCCGAACCCGTTCCGGGCTTGCTCTGCGTTCCCGTCCCGGCCTGGCCGGGTGCGGCCTGTCCGTGTGTACCCGGTGTGGTCGAGGTCCGCGGCGCCACCCCGGATGTGCTCGGATCGCTGTTCGAATACGTTCCCGGCGCGGTCCGGTACGTCGCATCCGGGGCGGTCGCCGGATTCGACCCCGGCGTCGCCGGCGACGGTGCCGCCGGCCGGGTATCACCGGGAGCCGGGGCGCCGCGCAGGGCGTCGGTGGCCGAATGCGGTTGCGGAACAGTCGAACCGGGCGCTGCGGCGGACGGCGGCGTCGCCCCTGGCGATGCCGGATTCTGCGGCACGCTCGGAGCGGAGTTCGCCGCCGCGCCCGGCACGGCACCGTCCGACGCACTCGGCAGCGAGTTCTGCCCCGCGCCAGGGGCGGGGTCGGCGGCGCGCTCGACGTGGAGTTCTGCGCCGCATTCGGCGCGGGCGACTCGGGCGCGGGTACCGCTTGCGGCGCGCCCGCAGGGCTGTCGGCCGGCGTCGACGCGGCGGGCGAGGTACCCGGCGCCACCCCGATCAGATAGCCGACCAGCCCGGTCGTGATCGCGATCGCGTGTTTCAGCTGCCCGTCCGGCGTTTCCAGCAGCTTCGCGTCGTCGACGTTGGCGCCGTTGCCCATCTCGATGAATACATCGGGCACCTCGGTCAAGGCCGGACCCGCCACATCGGAGCGGGTCTGCAGGCCGTCGACCGCGCCGGCGTAGTTCGCCGGAGTGAACCCGGCCTGCACATAGGCATCGCGGACCGACTTGGTGGCGGCCAGTCCGGGCCCGGACTGCGCCTGATTCGCCTTGACGTCCGGAATCGGCAGCTGCGGCACGATCAGGTGGAATCCATGGTCCTGCTCGGGTGCGCCGTCGGCGTGGATGCTGACGGCCACGGCGGCACCCGAACGGTTGGCCGCGGCGGCACGTTCGTCGATGCAGCCGCCCCAGCCGGTGTCGTCCTGGCGGCTGAGCACGACGTGGGCGCCGAGCGCCTCCAACGACTGGCGCACGAGCTGCGCCACATTCCAGTTGACGGTGTGTTCGGCGATCCCGTTGCGAGTGGTCATCCCCGTGGTCTGGCACTCCTTGGTGCCGCCGCGGCCGTTGTCCACTTGCCGGTTCAGATCTTCGCTGTGGTTGGTGCCCTGATGGCCCGGGTCCAGAAATACCGTCTTACCGGCCAATTTCGTCGACATATCGGGATCTGCGGGTGCGGCCGGCGCGGCGAACGCGGCGGCGGGCACCAGTACTCCCGCGGTGGTGCAGGCGGCGACGGCGAGCCTGAGTCCGGTCTTGATGATGCGTGGATGGTTCATGTTCGGACGGCGCACCCGGGACGGGCACGCCCCTCCCTTCCCACTAGTAACATCAAACCCAGTGGTTCACTGTGGCAACGGCAGTATCACATGGGCAAGCCTAGTTATCGAACCGTTACTGCTACTCCCCGGTCAGCTGCGTGTCGTTCACGCAGGATATCCAGGGCCGGAACCGGACGACCGGGAGACATGCCGGGCGATCCAGACATTTCGAAGCTAACTCACCTGTCGGTGGCGCGACACGATCACAGCACCGCGCGGAACAACCGGAAGGTTTGTGTCGGTGGCCACACTTACCGGCCCAACCATCGAATTCGACATCATTGCCCGAATGTCGCTACAACCCCCCGAACGGCCGCCGAGCCCACCGCTGTCCAGGCACTCAGCTCCCGATCCACACCGATGCTGAGACCGGAAAACGCCTGCGGTCGTTGAATTCTCAAACATAAGCCATGTTGCACGTGTGCTCGGCGCTGCAGTACCTTCCCTTCTCGCACCGGGGTCTGCAACGGCTCCGGCGCCGTCCCCGTGGGCCCGAGGGGATCCCGCGGGGACGTTTTCGAGGGTCATCGGACGCGCCGGTGATCCCGTTGTCGAATCTCCAGATATTTCGCCGATCCGGTCCGCCGCCCTCGCGATTCTGATAGACCAAGGCCCCGGAAGATGCGGGGATCTTCTCCGGCCGTCCGATAGTCGATCGACGGCCGCCGCATATTTCGAGGAGGACCGCCGTGCGTGGACGCACGTTTGTGATCACCGGGGCCGTCGCGTCCGCGGTGACGATGCTCGGCGCCGGGCTCGCGGCCGCCGATCCGGCCACGAGCATCCCCGGCGACGGGCTGTACCGGGTCGGGATCGATATCGCGCCCGGCATCTATCAGTCCGCGGGACCGGCGGATCCGGCGCACGACTGTTCCTGGGAACGGCTGTGGAAGATTCCCGAGCCCAACGATCCGCCCGATCCGAACAGCGCCATCGTGGCCAGCGACCGTACCCACACCACACCGGTCCGGGTGCTGATCAAACCGTCGGATGTCGCCTTCGCGTCGGCCAACTGCGGCGGCTGGGTGATGATGCCGGCGCCGCCGCCGACCGGCTCCTACGGTCCCGGCGGATCGTTCGGTAGCGAGTACTGAGCCGAGTCGATCCGGCGCGGTGCACCCGCCACGGGTACGCCGCGCCGGATTCGACGTGCCCTCCGCCGCCGGCCCCGGTGTTAATGTCCCGCTGAGAGCCGGCTGCGAGCGGAGGGGGTGCGATGGCGCGATCGAGTCCGGTGCCGAGTCGGCGGCGGCTGGCCGACGGCCGCGAAATCATCTACTTCGACTCCGGCCCGGTTGCCCGCACCGCCACCGACACCCGGGAGCTCCCACCCACGAGCACGCATTCGCAGGCGCGATTCGACCCACTGCTGGGTGAATGGGTGGTAATCGCATCCCATCGGCAGAGCCGGACGTTCCTGCCGCCGGCCGATCTGTGCCCGCTGTGCCCGTCACGTCCCGGACATCCGACCGAGGTACCCGAATCCGACTATCAGGTCGTGGTCTTCGAGAACCGATTCCCCTCGCTGTCCGGCGATCGCGAGCAGCTGCCGGACCACGTGGAGGGATCGCCGGAGACCCTGTTGCGCAACGGTTTCGGTCGCTGCGAGGTGGTGTGTTTCACCAGCGAGCACGACAGTTCGTTCGACCGGCTCGATCCGGATCGGGCTCGGCTGGTGGTGGATGTGTGGGCCCAGCGCAGTGCCGAACTCCGGGAGATGGACGGCGTCGCCCAGGTGTTCTGCTTCGAGAACCACGGCGAGGAGATCGGGGTCACGCTGTCGCACCCGCACGGTCAGATCTATGCCTACCCGTTCGCGACGCCCCGCGCGGTCCGGATCGCCGCCAACGCCGCCCGCCACCGAAAGGCGCACGGCAGCAATCTCTTCGGTGATCTGCTGGGCGCAGAACGCGCCGCCGGTCTCCGCGTGGTCGCCGCCAACGAGGAATGGACCGCCTTCGTTCCACCGTTCGCACGCTGGCCCTACGAGGTCCAGCTGTACCCGCATCGGCGGGTCACCGATATCCCGGAACTCGACGATGCGCAGCGCGACGCGTTCGCCCGGCTGTATCTCGATGTCCTGGGTCGCTTCGCCCAGCGCTTCGACACCCCGATGCCCTACGTCGCCGCCTGGAATCAGGCACCGGGACCGAAATCCGGTGTGCCCGGCGATGATTGGTGGCTCCACCTGCAACTGTTCTCGATCCGGCGAACCGCGGACAAGGTGAAGTACCTGGCCGGCTCGGAATCCGGGATGAACGTCTTCATCAGCGACACCACACCGGAGACGGTGGCCGCGGAGCTGCGGGAGGTGCGATGAATCCGCGAGCGCAGCAAGGGGTTTGGGTAGCGCCCGGGCGGGTCAACATCATCGGCGAGCACACCGACTACAACGGCGGTTATGCGCTGCCGATCGCTCTCCCCCAGGTCGTCACGTGCAGGGCCACTGTCACCGACGACGGGTTCGTCCGGGTCGGCTCCGCCCAGCATGCCGGGGAGACGGTGTGCGAGCCCATCGACGATCTCGCCGAGTCCGCGGTCCGCGGATGGGCGCGATATCCGCTCGGCGTGGTGCACGAATTCCGCCGCCGCGGGCACGACCTGCCCGGCGTCGTGCTGGAGATCGACGGCGCGGTCCCCGTCGGCGCCGGCCTCTCCTCGTCGGCAGCCCTGGAATGCGCGGTCGCCCTCGCCCTTCGCGATCTGTTCGGTCTCGATGTCGACCGCACCGAACTGATCGATATCGGCCGGGCCGCGGAGAATTCGTATGTCGGGGCGGCGACCGGCACGCTCGATCAGTCCGCCGCCCTACTGTGCACCGCCGGACATGCGCTGTTCCTCGACTTCGCGTCGGGCGCGTCGGCGCAGGTGCCGTTCGATCCGGCCGGCGCGGGACTGCGTCTACTGGTCGCCGATACCGGCAGCCCGCATCGGCTGGCAGACGGCGAATACGGCCGCCGCCGCAGCGAATGTGAGGCGGCGGCCCGGGAACTCGGCGTCGCCTCCCTGCGCATGCTCACCGATCCCGACCAGGTGCGGCGGCTGGCGGACCCGGTGCTGCGGCGGCGCGCCCGCCACGTGATCACCGAGAACGCCCGCGTGCTGACCGTGGTCGAGCTGCTGCGTGCCGGACGCGACCCCCGGGCGATCGGACCGTTGCTCACCGCTGCGCACGGCTCGCTGCGCGACGATTTCGACGTGTCCACACCGGAATTGGATGCGGCGGTCGCCGCCGCGCTCGACGCCGGCGCCCACGGCGCCCGCCTGGTGGGCGGCGGATTCGGCGGCAGCATCATCGCACTCGTCAAGGCGGTGGACACCGAGTCGATCGAGGCGGCCATCCGGCGACGCTTCAGCAGCGCGGGTTTCGCCGAGCCACGGTTCTTCCACGCGGCCCCATCCGCGGGGGCGCGCCGGATTTCCTGACCGGATGTGCCGGTCCGGGCTAGGGTCGGGTGCCATGATCAGGCGCAGAATCCTCATCACCGGTGCCAGCTCGGGACTGGGCGCCGAGATGGCCCGGCAATTCGCCGCCCGAGGTCGGGATCTGGCCCTGTGCGCGCGGCGCGAGGACAAACTGCTGGCATTGCGCGAGCAGCTGCAAGCGGACCGTCCCGACATCCGGATTTCGGTGCGCGCGCTGGACGTCGACGACCACGGCGCGGTCGAGCGGGTCTTCGGCGAATTCCGCGACGAATTCGGTGGACTCGATCGCGTGATCGTCAACGCCGGCCTGGGTAAGGGCGCACCGCTGGGCACCGACCGGGCCGACGCGAACATCGCCACCGCGACAACGAATTTCGTCGGCGCGTTGGCGCAGGCCGAGGCGGCCTTGGCGATCTTCCGCGTCCAACGAGCCGGACACCTGGTGCTGATCTCATCGATGAGCGCCGTACGCGGCCTGCCCGGCAAGAAGGCCGCCTACTCGGCGAGCAAGGCCGGATTATCCGCGCTCGGTGAAGGATTGGCGATCGAGCTGCGCGACAGTCCGATCGCCGTGACCACGGTGCAGCCCGGTTTCATCGCCACCGAGATGTCGGCCCGGGCCGACGACGCGCGCCTGGTGGTTCCGCTCGAACGCGGTGTCGCCGCGATGGTCGCGGCGATCGAGGCCGAACCGGTCCGCGCGTGTGTGCCGCAATGGCCTTGGCGCGCACTGAACCTCGTGCTGCCGCGGCTACCGCGGGCGGTCGTGGCCCGGCTGGGCTGACCCGGCACACGCGATATACCTGCCCCGAAGGGCTGTCGGGCCGATCCGCCGGCCGGCGTCGAGATCCGGGTCGGTGGCGATACCGCCGCGACGCTGGTGCGCATACTGCCGGTGACGCTGATGGGCCTGGTGGCCGGCGCGTCCGGCGGAAACCGTTACCCCACAGGTAATGGACTCCGCGCGGCGGTCCGGGCAAGCTCGACGACATGATCGATACCGAGGGAACCCAGCTGTTCCACAGCACCATGCCGTTCACCGAGAAGCTCGGCATCGAGGTGCTCGAGCACGGCCCGAAACTGGTTCGCAGCCGGATCGCATGGGACGAAAGCCTGTGCACGCTGGGCGGAGTGCTGCACGGCGGCGTGCTGATGTCGCTGGCCGACGCCACGGGCGCGGTGTGCGCGTTCCTCAATCTGCCCGAGGGCAAACAGGGCACCACGACCGTGGAGTCCAAGACCAACTTCCTGCGGGCCGTGCGGTCCGGCTACGCGGTGGCCTCGGCGACGCCGCTGCACACCGGGCGCAGCTTCATCGTGGTGGAGACCGAAATTCACGACGAGGCGGGCAAACTCGTCGGGAAGGTGACCCAGACACAGGCGGTGTTGTGATCAGCCGCCGGTGATGGCGACCGCCATCCGCCCGGTGTTGCGGCGGGTGGCGACCAGGTCGACGACCTCGTCGAGTCGCGACCAGTCCCGCACCTGCACCTGCGGCCGGATCGCGCTGTCTGCCAACAGCTTCCACAATTCGGACCGATAGCTCTCGATCACCTCCGGTTGGGTCCGCGACACCAGGCCGATCGAGAATCCGGTGACGGTGCGCAACCGGCCCAGCAGAGTCGAGGTATCGACCGCGCCGCCACCGGCGCTGAACGCGACCAGGATGCCGCGGGGAGCGAGCACATCCACTGCCCGCTGCACCGATTCACCGCCGACCCCGTCGAGCACGACATCGACGTCGCCCGGCCACGGATCGTGGTAGGTCAGTACGGAATCCGCGCCACACCCGCGTGCGAAGTCGAATTTGGCGGTGGTGCCGACCGCGGCGTACACCTGCGCGGCGCCCGCTGCCCGCGCGAGCTGTAGCGCCAGATGTCCGACGCCGCTCGCGGCGCCGGTGATCAGCACCGATTTTCCGGCCACCGATCCGGCGGCCCGCAGCGCGCCCATCGCCACCAGGCCGCCGCGCACCACGGCCAGCGCGTCGGCCGCGCCCACCCCCTCCGGAATCGCCGTGACCATCGCCGGTGCGGCACAGACGTATTCGGCGTACAGCGAGTCGAACACCACCCCGCCCACTCGGACGCCGAGCCACGACCCGTCGGCACCCGCACCGACGGCGACCACCGTGCCGATCAATTCACCACCCGGGTTCGGCGGCACGTCCGCGCGCAACATCCGCACCAGACCGAGACCCACCCCGGCCAATTCGGTACGGACCAGCAATTGCCCCGGCCCCGGTTCCGGCCGGGCGACCTCGGCGGCGACGGGACGAGCGGTACCGGCGGCCCGGGGTGAGAACTGAATTGCGCGCACTGGCAGCTTCTTTCGACTGGGCGGCCTCTGGACCGCCGATCTTCCGGACGGCGAGCGGGTGGCCGGCGTCCGCCGGCCACCCGACGATTCAGCAGCTGTTACGGGGCAGCATCCCAACCTCCTTATTTTTACTACGGGAGTAAATTTATGTCCGTACGATCCGATACGTCAAGACTATATTTACGACGAGGGTAAGATTCTCGGCATGCCAGCAACCGCGTCCGGGCTTCGCGAAACCAAGAAGCAACAGACCCGCCAGGAAATCTCCGATGCGGCCACTCGGCTGTTCATCGAGCACGGGTTCGAATCGACCACGATCGCCGAGATCGCCGCGGCCGCCCGCGTAGCGAAGAAGACGGTCACCAACTACTTCCCGCGCAAGGAGGATCTGGCGCTCGACCACCACGCGCAGTTCGTCGGCGTTCTCGCCGAGGCGGCCGGCGCGCGGGCGCCGGGGGAATCGGTGCTGACCGCGCTGCGGAACCGATTCCGGTGCGGTGCCGACACGTACGCCGCCGACATGGGTTTCTCGGGCCCCGAATTCAGCCGCATGCTCGCCGAGAGTCCCACCCTCACCGCTCGGCTGCGCGAGCTCCACGAACTGCGCGAAGCCGCGCTGGCCGAGGTCCTGCCCGGCGACGAACTACGGCGCCGGGCCTGCGCGGCGCAGTTCGGTGCGGTATTCCGGTTGTTGTTTCAGCGCGTCCAGGAGCTACAGCTCGCGGGGCTACCGCGACGACGCGTCGCGACGACGGCGGTCGCCGAGGCCGAACAGATCTTCGATCTGCTGAAACCGGCCTTCGGCGACTACGGGGTGGCGAGCCCGACCGGGTAGCACCGGGCTCGATTCACAGCGAGCGCAACCGCGGCACCAACTCCGCCACGCGTTCGGTGTATTCCACCGGGTCCCGGTCGGGCATGATGTCGAACTGCGTGATACCCAGGGCCGCATACCGTTCGGCGTCCGCGACGAAGGCGTCGGTATCGTCCAGCACCGGCCCGACATAGGTCGCGGTCTTGCGGATGGCGTCGTAGTCGCGGCCCTCGTTCTCGCAGTGCGACCGCAGCACATCCAGTTTGTGCGCGACATCCTCCGGCGTGGCGGCGAACAGGTTGCACGCGTCCGCGTAGCGGGCCACGAACAGCAACGTCTTCTTCTCCCCGCCGCCACCGACCAGAATCGGCGGCCGCGGCCGCGTCAACGGGGCTGGGACGCACAAGGTTTCGGCCAGCTGATAGTGCTTACCGGTATACGGGCCGTTGTCGTCGCTCCACATCTGCAGGCAGATCTGCAGCGTCTCCTCGAGCCGCTCGAAGCGCTCGCCCATCGGCACCAGCGGCACGCCCAGCGCGCGCTGTTCGCGTTCGTACCACGAGGCGCCGATCCCGAGCTGCGCACGGCCGCCCGACAACACGTCGAGCGTCGTGACGATCTTGGCGAGCAGGCCCGGATACCGATACATCACGCCGGTCACCAGAACCGACAACCGCATGCGCTCGGTCAGCGCGGCCACATAGCCGAGGGTCGTATAGGCCTCCAGCATCGGCTCGTCGGCGGTACCGCGATGCTCCATCTGGAAATAGTGGTCCATCACGGTGAACTCGACGAATCCCGCTTCCTCGGCCACCCGCGCACTCTCCGCGATCGCACCGGCCGTGCGGGCCGGATCGGCGGGTGTCGAGAAGTTCCAGTAATGCAGGCTCAGTTCCATGACGCCTCGATTCCGGTCGGAGGTGGACGACGGACGATCCGCCGCCCACCCTATCCCCGCCGGCGCGCCACGGTGCGAACGGTGAATCCACTATTCGAATGCCGAGCGGTGCGCCCACGCCCATTCCCGGAAGGTGCGCGCGGGACGGCCGGTCACCGACTCCACGGTCGGATGAATCACCGAGGTGAACGATTCCAGGGCGGTCGCGCGCAGCGCCATGATCGCGTCGGCCTGCACGGCGTCGACTCCCGCCGCCCACAGCGCCGCGTGCGCCTCCGCCGGTGTGGTCTGTACATAGCGCAGCGGGCGGCCCAGGACACCGGCGAGGATGTCGGTTTGTTCGCCCGGTGAGAGTGCCTGCGGTCCCCCGAGGGTGTGCACCACGCCCTCGTGCCCGGGTTCGGTGAGCACCGCGACGGCGACCGCGGCGATATCGTCGGGATCGATCACGGCGACCCGGCCCTGCCCGAAGGGCGCGTAGACCGTGTCACGGGCCCGTACGGTCGCCGCCCAGTGCAGGGCGTTGGACATGAAACCCAAGGGCCGCAGGATCGTCCACGCCGGACCGCTGTCCCGCACGGCCTGCTCCCCGGCCCGGTGCCAGGTCGGGATCGGATCGGTGGCGGCCGGGTCACCGGCACGTCCCGAGGACAGCTTCACGATGTGTTCGACGCCGGCCCGCGCCGCCGCGACCGCGACGTTGCGGTCGTGCTCGGCGAGCGCGGGTCCGGAGGACACCAGCACCACCCGCGAAACTCCCGCCAGTGCGGCAGCCAGGGTCTCGGGGCGGCCGGGATCGCCGTAGACCACCTCGGCGGCGCCGGGCAGATGCGCCTCGGCGGGCCGGCGGGTCACGGCGCGAACCGGGTGTCGCCCCGCCACCAGGCGGGCGATCACGGCGCGTCCGACGGTTCCGGTCGATCCGGTCACGAGAATCATGGGGGCACTCCTTTTCGAGCACGGGCGTCGGTTCCGAGCACGTGGTCCGGCACGGACGTCTTCCCGTCACGGGGGCTTACGCGCAGCCTGTGCGCCGCGCCGAGATCAGCGTTCCGGCGACGTCCACATTCCGGCCATCCAACGGCGCTGGGCCGCCGATATCCCCCGCAGAACAGTCGATCCGCGGCAATTTCCTGCACACAACCGGCAACGGACCTGCGGTTCCCGCCACGATCCGGGCCACCGCGGCCGACAACGTGACTGCTTCGATATTGGTTAATCGTCCGCTACTTGCCTTGCTGGACTTATCCTGCCCACATGACAACCAGCAAAGAGGGAGTTTATGTAGGGCCACTGCATCAACTGGCCCGCGGAGCATGGCAATCGTTGCTGGTCATCGGCCTGCTGTCGGTGATCGTCGGCATCATCGTGCTCGTCTGGCCAGGCCCGACACTCGCCGTGGCCGGCGTCCTGTTCGGTGTCTACCTGCTGATTTCCGGAATCCTGCAGCTGGTCGCCGCATTCGGCCCCCATGTCAGCACCGGTTACCGAGTGCTGACCATGATCAGCGGCATCCTGTCGTTCATCCTGGCCTTCTTCAGTTTCCGCAGTATCGGCAACTCCCTGGTCCTGCTGGGTCTGTGGATCGGCATCAGCTGGCTGTTCCGCGGCATCGCCGCGATGATCGCGGGAGCCGAAGCGCCGCAAGGGGTTCCGGGTCGGGGCTGGTCGATCTTCTACGGCGTGCTGCTGCTGATCGGCGGCATCGCGCTGGTGGTCTGGCCGATCCACTCGATCACGGTGCTGGCCCTGGTGGTCGGCTGGTGGCTGATCTTCATGGGCGTGATGGAGATCGTCTACGCCTTCGAGGTGCGCAGCGCGGCCAGGAAGACGCCGGCCGAACTCTAGCCGTTCGGCCGATGCGCCCCGGGCTGCGTTCCGCCCGGGGCGCGCCCGTTTCCACAACGCCCGGATTCGGGCGGTAATACCCGGATAACGGCCGGTCACACGCTATTACTCCAGTCCGGTGACTATAGGCACATGTGCCTGCGAACCGGGCCCCGCACTTGCTACCGTCGGGTCCCCTAACCGGTTGCCCGCAAGGAGATTTCACCATGGGTATCATCACGATGATCATCATCGGCCTCATCGCCGGCGCCATCGCTCGCCTCCTGGTTCCCGGCAAGGAGGACTTCGGCTGGATCCTGACCATCGTGCTCGGCATCGTCGGCGGTTACGTCGGCGGCACCTTGGGCAGTCTGGTCTTCGCGCCGCACAAGTTCAGCGTGCACCCGCCCGTCCAGCACACCTTCCTCGGTGCCATCGTGGGCGCGGTGATCATCCTGGTCATCTACAAGGCGATTCGCAGTCGCGCCTGAGAACACCGCGAACCGGCCGGGCGGCGTAGGCAGCCCGGCCGGTTCCGGGTAATGGGTCAGGGCCGACAGACCGCCGACTGCGAGTGGCCGCCGATCTGCGACCAGAGCCCGCGCGGGAACAGGATCCCGTACAACGAGATGTCCAACGAACACAGATAGGCCGTGGCATAGGTGCCGTCGGCGGTGAATTTGCCGACATCGGACAGGATTCCGGGCAGATCGATCGCCGCCTGATCCAGCTTCGCCCCGTTGTCGATCAGCAGGGTCAGCGCATCGCGGGTGGAATTCTGCGCCGGCGCCAGCTTCGGCTGCACCTGCGAGACCATCGCCACCAGGCTGTCACTGGCGGCGGCGATCTGCTCGGTCGACGCCAGCAGCGACCGGCCCTGATCGTAGAGGCCGCCGATCAGGGCCCGAGTCTGGGTGATCAGCGTCTCCAGTTCGCCGCTGCGCCGGGCCAGCCCCGACATCACCCCGGACAGATTGACGATGATGTCGCCCAGGATCGCATCGCGGCGCTGAAAATCCGAGGCCAGCGCCGCGGCCTGAGTGATGAAGGCGGACAACGAGACTCCGTCGCCCTGAAGCGCCTGGATCAGGGTCGTGGACAAATCGTTGACCTGCTCGGGAAGCAGGTTCTCGAACAGCGGCTGGAAACCGTTGAGGAATGCCGAGATGTCGAAGGAAGGCTCGGTGCGCTCCAGCGGAATCCGGCTTCCGGCCTTCAGAATATGCGAATCGGGCGCGGTGCCCGGCGCCAGCGCCAAATAGCGCTGACCGATCAGATTCTGATACCGGACCAGCGCCTTGGTGTCGCTGTAGAGATGCTGATTGCGCTGCACCTCGAAGGTCACCTTGGCCAGATGCTTATTGGTCTTCGGATCGCGATCCAGCCCGATCGCGGTGACCTTGCCGACCCGCACCCCGGCGATGCGCACATCGTCGTTGGGGCGCAGACCGAGCACATCGCTGAAAATCGCCGAATACGTGTCGGTGCGGCCGTTCACCGTGCGCGCCAGGGTATTCCAGATGACCACCGTCACCAGCACCGAGACGAGGGCGAACGCACCGAACCCGATTGCCTGCTTGCGGATGCTCATCGGCACCCGGAACCACGGACGAGCAAACCACGCCTCCTCGAACTTCCCGACGAAACCCGAACACTGGCAATGATTGCGTTGATCGCAGGCACTGTAGTCGGCCCGAACCTCGCGTGACCTGCGCCACGCCGGGCATGACCGGGGATCGGCCACCCGGGCGAACACAAGCGGACCCGGTGAACGACAACAGCCCGACGCCGGTGGCGTCGGGCTGTTGTGCAGACGGTACGACGACAGCCGTACCGGAGGCCGGTGATCAGTCCACGATCGACCCGTTGGATGCCGCGCGCTGCTTGGCCGCACGAGCGCGCTTACGCTCGGCACGCAGTTCGGCGAGTTCCTGTTCCAGGGTGTCGGCGATCCGGAACTGGCCGGTGTCGTAGGCGCTCAGCGGATCCGAGTCGTCGTCACCATCGGATTTGGTGGACTTGTCCTTCTTGCCGTCGGCCACCGAGTCCGCGGCGTCGGTATCGGATCGGCGGCTGGACGTCTTCGGTGTCCAGAGGTCGGGTTCCACGACCGGATCGACCGTCTCGACGGTCTGCGAATCCTTGGCGGCCGGCTCGCCGGGCGCGTTGTCGGTGACGCCGGGCAGCGCGGCCATCGGGGCCGGACGGGTATCCGGGGCGGCCTGCCGGATGAAGCTGACGAAGGTCGGCATGCTGCGACGGATCTGTTCGGCCGGATCGGGCAGATCGCGGATCTGCTCGGTGGCCTGGGTGATCGCTTGGCCGTAGCGCTGGCTCGCCGCATCGTGGACCAGCAGCGCGACACCGATCATCACCGGCGCCACGGCGTGCACGCCGACGTTGTACCAGTCGCCGCTGCGCAGATACGGATAGGTGTTGAGGCCGACAGTCAGCGCCAGCAGGGCGAGTTCGGCCAGGGCGACCTGGCGGCGGTTCTCGAGAATGCCCCATTCGGCGACCTTGTTGGTGCCGATCATGATGATGACCAGACAGACGCTGATCATGCCCTCGAGCAGGTAGCTGAACCAGTACAGCGGATCGGTGGGCCCGCCGGGCGCGATGTTGTGCTGCACGTTGACCGCCGACCACAGCATGCCGGCGATGACGACGCCCGCGAGTGCGCGCATCGACCAGGCGCGGTGTCGGTAGAGCGAGGCCAACTTCGCATGCGGGCTGGATTCTCGTCGCTGCGCCGCAATTGCCTTGCGGGCCATCAACAGATCTCGCATATCGGCCTTTGCGATCGCTTCGGAGGTCTGCCTGGCGCGGTCGGACGTGGCTGCCGCCGCCTGTACATTCTTCCAACGCTGTTCGCGTTCCTGCTCGCGGATCTTCTCCGCGAGTTCGCGCTCGGCCTGCAGCTCGTTCTCCGAGAGGGCCTCGGTCAGCGCCGGATCGAACTGATACGCAAGCCGCCCGCGGGCCTTCTCGACGCGTCGCGCGAGCTGCCTGACCTCATCCTCTCCGGGGTGTTCGACGGTCAACTAGACCACCGCCCGGTGAGATACGGTGGCCGGCAAGTGTTCACGAAGTGGGAACGGCACATGCCATTCATAGTCGATGAACCGCCATCTGCGAAACTGCGGATTTGCCCCAATGCCAGACTTATTCGGCGTGTCGCGCGCGGCACGCCGTATCGGCGTGTCGCAATGGGTCTGCGTGGCAGCGAGTTTCGCCCGGTTCGGCGCGCGGCGGGACGGGCAGGCGGGCAGTGTTGGGACGTGCCGGCGCTCGAGCCGCGCGGCGAAGGAATCCGCGCGGCGCTCAGGCGGCCGCGGCGCGGGCGAGCATCCGGCGCACCTCGTCCGGATCCTCGACGTCGACCACGATCCGGGTGAATTCGGTACCGGACAGCTCGATCCGGAGGCCGCGCCCGTCGAATCGGGTGTCCCAGAACTCCTTGCGGCCCTTCCCGCGGAAGATCCCCGCCGCGATCACCCCGGGGAAGAATGTTCCCGGTGCGCGCATCCACGGCGGCCGCAGATCGACCTCGGCGGGCGCGATCTCGGTGACATGGGACAGATCGAAGCGGACCCGCTCGCAGAGCGCGAGCAATCGATGGGTGCCGCGAACGTGCACGGTGGCCGTCGTCCCCGTGATCTCGATATCGACCATCACACACCTCGTCTCGCCGAGTACTTCCTCGGGATCCATGGTGCCGAGCGGTCCTGACCGGAAACTGTGCCGATCCTATGATTTTTCTCAGATTCGACCGCGCCCGCCGAATCCGGGCGCCGGCCCGGTCAGCGGGCGCGATCGGCGAGGATGCGCTCCTCCAGCCGCCGGGTCAGCGACCGCACCCGCTCGTCGACGGTGAGTTTGCGATCCAGCGCCACGTTGACCACCCCGCGCAGCAGCGCGTAGGGCTCCCAGCCCACGGGCGCCACCACGCGGGCGGCCCGGCGTTCGATCGCACCGGCCAGCACCTCGGCCGCGCGGCGCGCGCTGATCCGCTGATCGAGGGGCCAGGGCAGCAGGGCGCCGAATTCGGCGCCCAGTTCGTCGGCGTCCAGCGTTTCGTGCGTCATGGCGGTCTCGACCACGCCGAAGTAGGCGATTCCGGCGGTGGCGCCGGTGCCGCCCAGTTCCACCCGCAGTGCGCGGCCCAGCTGTTCCACCCCCGCCTTGCTCACCATGTAGGGCGAGCCACCCATCCCGGGTGCGAACGCCGCACACGAGGACACCACGACGATGTGACCGCGAGCCGCGATGACGTCGTCGAGAGCCGGCTGCACGGTGTTGAACGCACCGGTGAGGTTGATCGCCAGCACCCGGTCGAACTCCTCCGGATCCAGCAGTCGCACCGTCGCGGGACGCGGGACGACACCCGCGTTGGCGACCACCACATCGATGCGGCCGAAGCTCTCGCGCACCTGCCCGACCGCCAGGCGGACGCCCTCGCGGTCGGCCACGTCCACCGTGATCGCGACGGCGCGGATGCCGAGGGCGGCCGCGCCCGCCCGGACTGCGTCGGCGTCGATGTCGAACAGCGCCACGTAGGCGCCGCGCTCGTACAGCAGCCGGGCGAGCTCGTAGCCGATACCGGCCGCGCCGCCGGTGATCACCACGACCTTGTCCCGCGGATCGAAACGCTCACCGGCGCCGAGCACCGGCGACAGCAGCGCGCGCACCATATCGAACGGACCAGTGATCATCGGACGGCGCTCATCTCTGCGTGGTTCGGTTCCGGGTGGGCCGCGCGTCGGCTCAGGAGGTAGGAATCGGCGTCGAAGCGCGCGACCCGGCGACGATATTCGAAACTCCAGTTCGGGTACAGCCCGGCGTTCTCCCCCTTGTCTGTGGTGTAGTAGCTGTCGCAGCCGCCGCCCAGCCACACGGTGTCGCGGCTGCGCCGATGCATCTCGTCGAGGAATCGGTTCTGCACCGACGCCCGGACCTCGACGCGGTCGATCTCGTTGTCGCGCATCGTGCGCAGCGCGTCCACGATGTAGCCGATCTGCGATTCGATCATGTAGATGGCGGACTGGTTCCCGGCCGCGCCGAACGGTCCGAGGGTGAGGAACATGTTGGGGAAACCGGCGATGGCGGCACCCAGATAGCTGCTCGGCCGGCGGCGGTAGTGATCGGCCACCGAGAGCTCCCCGGATCCGATGATCCGGTCGTAGAGCTGCGGTATCGCACCGAATCCGGTCCCCCACACGATCGTGTCGACCGGATACGCGCTGCCGTCGGCGGTGACGATCGCATCCGGCCGGATCTCGGCGATGGAATCCGTCACCACCTCCACATCGGGGCGAGTGAGCGCCGGATAGTAGGCGTCGGAGAAGATCGCCCGCTTACATCCGATCATGTAGTCGGGGGTGAGTTTGCGCCGCAGTTCCGGATCGCGCACCTGCCGCCGCAGCTGTAGCGCCGACAGCATCTGGAAGGGGTGGCGGAAGCGGCGGTCGACGAATCCGACCAGCCCGAAACTCTCGATGCCCGCGTAGTAGGCCCCGCGCAGCGCGGTGCCCAGTACCGGCAGCCGGCGCAGCAGGGCCCGCTCCGGCCCGAGGGTGGGCCGATCGAACCGGGACACGATCCACGGCGCCGAGCGCTGGAAGACGGTCAGCCGCCGGGCCTTCGGCGCGATCTCGGGAATGAACTGCACGGCCGAGGCGCCCGTTCCGACGACGGCGATCCGCTCGCCGGTGAGATCGTGGTCGTGATCCCAGTGCAGCGAATGGAACTGGGTGCCCCGGAAGCTCTCCCGCCCCGGCACGTTCGGAATCTTCGCCTCACTGAACGGGCCGACCGCGGAGATCAGGACGTCCGCGCTCAGCACGCCGCGGCCGGTGTGGACCAGCCACCGCCGCCGCGCCTCGTCCCACTGCGCGCGGTGTACCTCGCTGCCGAACCGCATATGCCGCACCACATCGTGACGGTGGGCCACGCCGCGCAGATAGTCCAAAATCTCCGGCTGCCGACCGTAGGTGCGCGACCAGTCCGGATTGGGGGCGAACGAATACGAGTACAGCTGCGACGGCACATCGCAGGCGCAGCCGGGATAGGTGTTGGCCTGCCAGGTGCCGCCGAGGTCGGCCGCTCGTTCGAGAATCACGAAATCCTCGAATCCGGCCGCCCGCAACGACACCGCGAGTCCGATACCGGCGACGCCGGCGCCGATCACCGCGATCGGAGTGTGTTCGTCGGGTGCGCTCTCGATTGCTGCCATGTCGAATTCCTTTCGGTGCGGGCGTCGTTGCCCGGCGGCGCCGGCCGGTATCGGCGACCGGCGCCGGGCTGCTCACAGCTCGAGTTCGAGGATGTCGCCCGCCGCGCGCGAAACGCAGGTGAGCATGGTCGTTTCGCGTTCGGCCGGACCGAGCCGGCGGTCGCGATGGTCCACCGCGCCGGCGCGTACGGTCACCGCGCAGGTACCGCAGAAGCCCTGCCGGCACGAGTACGGGATGTCGGGCAATACCCGTGATATGGCGGCCAGCGCCGATTCGTCGGCGGCGACGTCGACGCTGCGCCCGCTGCGGGCGAGGTGAATCCGAAACGGCCGGCCGTGCTGGACGGGCGGCGGCGAGAAGCGTTCGGTATGTATCGACACGGTGGGGTCCTGAGCCGCCGCGGTGGCGAGGACGGCGTCTGTCAACGGCGGCGGGCCGCAGACGTAGAGCGCCGCGCCGCGCGGAATCTCGGTGAGGACGTCGGCCGGATCCGTGCTGCCGCATTCGTCGTCGGGCCGGACCTCGAGCCGGCCGCCGCGCCGCGCGGCCAGCTCCGTCAGAAACGGCATGGTGGCGCGGCTGCGGCCGAGATAGACCAGGCGCCAGTCGATTCCGCGCCGCTCGGCGTCGGCGACCATCGGCAGCAGCGGGGTGATCCCGATGCCGCCCGCGACGAAGACGTAGTGCGGTGCGTCGATATAGCCGAAGGCATTGCGCGGCCCGCGCATGCGCAGCCGGTCCCCCACCGCCAGGGCACGGTGGATCTCGTCGGAGCCACCGCCGCCGTCGGGCAGGTGCCGCACGGCGATGCGATAGCAGCCACGGTCGGCGGGATCGCCGATGAGCGAATACTGTCGCAGCCGCCCGGACGGCAGCACGAGGTCGATATGCGCGCCCGGCACCCAGCGCGGCAGTGGCCGACCGTACGGGGCGACCAGGCTGAGCATCACCACGTCCGTGGCCACCCGGAGCCGGCGGGCGACGATCACCTCGCGCTCGAATCCTTTGCGGCGCACCGGGTTCGGCCGTGACAACAGCTCGGCGGCCGAATCCGCGGTGATCCCGCGACGATAGAGGTCGAACATCACGCCCAGTGCGCGGACCGGCAGCGAGGGCCGATACTTCGCGCGGATCGGATCGTCCGGCACGACGGCCGCGGTCACCGCTCGCCCGCCCGGGCCGCCGGGGACTGCGCGAGATAGCGCAGGGCGTTGTCCATACTTCCGAGTTGCGTGGGGTGGAATCCGGGCCGCAGATACCGCGGAATCTCGGTCAGGAAGGTCGTCATGCGCGGAATCACCCCGCGCGCCGACGCGCTGAGGAATTGCAGCGGCCAGAATCGGCCCTTCGTGGGCTCGGGGTCCTTGGTGAACAGATATCCGCCGGCGATGACGAAGAGCACCAGCAGCGACGAGCTTGCCAGAACGGCGGTGCGGGCCTTGCGCAGATAGCCGCCGTCGACGTGCATATAGGCGTCGTAGACCACGCTGCGGTGCTCGACTTCCTCGGCGCCGTGCCAGCGGATCAGATCCAGCATCGCCGGATGCATGTTCTTGGCCTCGAGCACATCGTTGGTGAGCAGCCACTCCCCGATCACCGCGGTGTAGTGCTCCATTCCCGCGAACAACGCCAGTCGCTCGCACAACCACTGATATTTGGCGCGCCCGGTGAGTCCGTGATCGCCGAGGACGCGGTCGACGAGCCAGGACACGGTCTCGACCATCGGACCGACCTCGAGGCCGAGGCTCTCCAGATGCCGGCGGGCCTGCGCATGCGAGCTCGCATGCTGATTCTCCTGGCCGATGAACCCCTGCACCTCTTCGCGCAGCCGCTCGTCGTCGATGTAGGGCAGTGCCTCCGCCAGTGCGGCGGCCATCGCGCGTTCGCCCTCGGGAAGCACCAGATGCATGACGTTGATGATGTGGGTGGCCATGACCTCGCCCGGAATGTAATGCATCGGCACCGAGTCGAAGTCGAATCGCACATCGCGGGGCCTGATCGCGTGGGCTTGGTCCTCGTAGACCGGTGTGTTCATGGCGCGTCCTTGCGTCTGGTCGAAGCGATGGTCCGACAGTATTGTTGACATCAATGGATGTCAACAGCACCCGATGTCAACTAGCCGTCGGGAAGCCGGCCCCCGGTAGCATCAGCGCCATGGCCGATTCGCCGCACACCCCCCGGACGGGCAGCCGACCCTGGCGCGGGCGCGAACCGGCCGACCGCATCGCCGCGCGCCGAGAACGCCTGATGCAGGCCGGTTTCGAGCTCATGGCCGGAGCGGGCGCCGCCGAGACCTCGATGCGCGGAGTATGCCGACAGGCCGGACTCACCGAACGTTATTTCTACGAGAGTTTCGGCAATCTCGACGATCTGATGACCACCGTCCTCGAGAACACCGTCCAGCAGTGCCGGGACCGGCTGCTCGCGGCCCTCGCCGACGCGCCCGTCGACCGCGATCTGCTGTTCGGTCACGTGGTTCGCGCCTTCACCGACTTCCTCACCGAGGATCCGCGGCGCGGGCGGATCCTGTTCGTGGAATCGCTGGCCACACCGGCGCTCACACAGCGCGGCAACGAACTGGTCGCATTGATCACCGGGCCGATCGCGGAGGTCATCGCGGCCGACGACACCGACAGCCCGGCACCGGACGAGACCGACGCCGCGCTCAACGCGATGGCCATCTTCGGCGCCCTCGCCTACTGCTACCGCCCGTATCTCATCGGCGATATCACGATCGACCGGGAGCGTTTCGACAATCACGCCGCCGCGATCATCCGGCAGCTGAGCACGGTGCGCTCGGCGCCGGTTCTGCGCTGAATTCCCGCTGTCCCGACACCCGGCCGGGGTCCGGTTCGCCCCGGCCGGACCTTGCCTCGGCCACCCTTCCGTAGTACCGTCCAGACACGTGTCCATCCGGGATGGATCCGGGAATGCGGAAGGATTTCACATGACGTTGGTCAAGCCGCGGCAGGTCTCCGGTGGCGAACACGAACACGGCCACCTCGAAGAATTCCGCACCGATCCGATCGCCCTGATGCGCCGGGTGCGCGCGGAGTGCGGGGACGTCGGCTCGTTCCGGCTCGCCGACAAGGACGTCATCCTGCTCTCCGGCGCCGAAGCCAACGAATTCTTCTTCCGGGCCGCCGACGAGGATCTCGACCAGGGTGCGGCCTATCCGTTCATGAAACCGATCTTCGGCGAGGGCGTGGTATTCGACGCCAGCCCGGAACGCCGCAAGGAGATGCTGCACAATCAGGCGCTACGCGGCGACTTCATGCGCGGGCACGCCGAAACCATCGCGCACGAGGTGCACCGGATCGTCGAGCGCTGGGACGACGAAGGCGAGATCGACCTGCTCGAGTTCTTCGCCGAGCTGACCATCTACACCTCCTCGGCCTGCCTGATCGGCAAGAAGTTCCGGGAGGAACTCGACGAGCGATTCGCCCACCTCTACCACGACCTCGAACGCGGCACCGACGCGCTGTGCTACGTCGACCCGTACGCGCCGATCGACAGCTTCCGGATCCGGGACGAGGCGCGCGAAAAGCTGGTCGACCTGGTTCAGGAGATCATGCACCGCCGCATCGCGAACCCGCCTCGGGGCAAGGAGGATCGCGACATGCTCGATGTGCTGGTCTCGATCCGGGACGAGCAGGGCGAGCCGCGATTCTCGGCCAGCGAGATCACCGGCATCTTCATCTCGATGATGTTCGCCGGACACCACACCACCTCCGGAACCGCGTCCTGGGCCACCATCGAGTTGCTGCGCCATCCCGAGGTGCTCACCCAGGTCGTGGCCGAACTGGACGAACTCTACGCCGACGGTCAGGACGTGAGTTTCCATGCGCTGCGCCGGATTCCGCGCTTGGAGGCGACGCTCAAGGAAACGCTGCGGCTGCATCCGCCGCTGATCATCCTGATGCGCGTCGCTCGCGGCGAATTCGAGGTGTGTGGGCACAGCATCACCACCGGTGATCTGGTGGCGACCACGCCGGCGATCTCCAACCGGCTCCCCGAGGACTTCCCGGACCCGGACCGATTCGATCCGGGCCGCTACATCGACCCCCATCAGGCGGATCTGGTGAACCGCTGGACCTGGATCCCGTTCGGCGCCGGCCGGCACCGCTGTGTCGGCCAGGCCTTCGCCCTGATGCAGCTCAAGGCCATCTTCTCGATCCTGCTCCGGGATTGGGAATTCGAGATGGCGCAACCGTCGGAAAGCTACCGCAACGACCACTCGAAGATGGTGGTGCAACTGCAGCAGCCGTGCACCGTCCGCTACCGCCGCCGGCGGCGGGGGTGAGCGCGGTCCGGTTGCCGGGCACGGTCGTCGCCGTCACCGGCGGCGCGCGGGGCATCGGTTATGCGATCGCCGAGCAGCTGCGCGATGCGGGTGCGCGGGTCGCGCTCGGCGATATCGATGCCGCGGCGGTCACCGAGGCCGGAATCCGGCTCGGCGCCGCCGTGGCGCCGGCACTCGACGTCACCGAGCCGGACTCGTTCCGGGAGTTCCTGGCGGCGGTCGAGGCCGCGACCGGCCCGGTCGACGTGCTGATCAACAATGCCGGGATCATGCCGGTCGGCCGCTTCGTCGCCGAGTCCGACGCCATCACCCGCCGCATCCTCGAGGTCAATGTGCTCGGCGTCATGAACGGAACCAAAGCCGTTCTACCGCAGATGCTTTCGCGAGGTCGCGGCCACATCGTGAACATCGCGTCGCTGGCCGGGGAGAACCCGACACCGGGTATGGCCACCTACTGCGCCGCCAAACAGGCCGTCCTCGGCTTCACCGAGGCCATGCGCCTGGAATACCGCGGCAGCGGGGTCCACTTCTCGGCGGTACTGCCCACTTTCACCCGCACCGAACTGATCGCCGGGACCACCCCGCCGCGGGGGCTGCTGGCCGAACCCGGCGATGTGGCACGGGCGGTCGTACGACTGATCGCCCGGCCGCGCCGTCGGGTCACGGTCACCCGCGCGGCGGGCGTGGCGATGGCGTTCAACAAACTCACCCCGCGCGCGTTCGGCGAATTCACCGCCCGCCGGATGGGCGTGCATCGAATATTCACCGACGAGGTCGACCGGGCGGCGCGCGCCGACTACGACCGGCGGGTCGGCAACACACCGAGCGACGATTAGCCCGGCAGTGGCGCCCGGCCGCCGATAATCGAATTCGTATACGGCCTGGTCGCCGCCGGAATATCGGCGATTATCGGGTCGTTTGTCGTGCCGTCTTTTGAGAACCGCACCAACGGGTACCCCAAGGGGGTCGGATTCAGTTGGAAGCGAGGTATCTCGAATGACACATGAACCGATCGCCCGTCGTGCCGAAACCGCCGCACGCCACGGTGCCAACAGTTACGACGACATCGAACCCTGGTTCGAAAAGCTGGTTGCCCTGGAGCCGGGCGATCCGCATCGCGAGTCGGTTCGAGCCGAAATCATCGAACTCTGCCTGCCGCTGGCCGAGCATATCGCCCGTAAATTCTCCGGCCGGGGCGAAAATTTCGACGATCTCCATCAGGTGGCGCGCCTCGGGCTCGTGCTGGCCGTGGATCGTTTCGATCCGGCCCGGGGAAATTCCTTCCTCTCCTTCGCGGTGCCCACCGTCATGGGAGAAGTCCGCCGTCACTTCCGCGACTACACCTGGTCGACCCGGGTGCCGCGCGCAGTGAAGGAACTGTGGCTGCGCATCGGGCCCACGACCGAAGAACTGGCCCACGAACTCGGCCGGATGCCTACCGCGCGGGAACTGTCCGACGCCCTCGATGTCGACGACACCCAGGTCGTGCAGGCCATGATCGCCGGCAACGCCTATCAGCCCAATTCGATCGACGCCGTCGTCGACGCCGACGACGGTGCCATGCTGGACAAGCTCGGCACCGAGGAACAGTGCTACCAACTGACCGAGGACGCGATGGCGGTGCGGCCGCTCATCGACGCGTTGCCGAGCCGGGAACGCAGAATTCTCGTCATGCGTTTCTTCGAATCCAAGACGCAGAATCAGATCGCGGAGAAACTGCACATCTCCCAGATGCATGTCTCGCGCATCCTGTCCCGCACACTGAAAAACCTGCGGCAGCAGGCACTCTGCGAACCACAGCCGACCTGATCCGTCCAGACGTCCCCTCTCCGGAAAGGTGTGATCATGCCCAAGGAATGGTCAGCAAAAGAAGAACGCCAATACGAGCACGTCAAATCGTCTGCGCGGCAACGCGGCGAGAGCAAAGGGCGCGCCCAGGAAATCGCGGCGCGCACCGTGAACAAGAATCGCGCGCAATCGGGTAAGACGCGCACCGCCAGCCGCAGTTCCACGAACGACATGTCGCCCCAGCGGCGCGGCGGGCAGCGTTCCGGAAAAGGCTCGCAGGGCCCCACCCGCGATCAGCTGTACAACGAAGCGCGCCAACGGAATATCAAGGGGCGCTCCAAGATGACGAAGAAACAACTCGCGAACGCGCTGGGGAAATAGCGTCGTCCCAGCGGCCCGCGAAATGAGAGGGTGCCCGGCCACAGCGGCCGGGCACCCTTTCGTTTCGCTGTCGCGAGCTGTCAGCCGCGGCTGCTGTCGTCCTGGTAGACCTGTTGCCGCTTCTCCTCGAATCCGGCTTCGGCACGATGCTTTTCGGCCTCCGCCTCCTTCTGCGCGGCTTCGCGCTGGGAGTCGGCGCGGCTCTGCTGCGCCCAGCCCTCCTCACGCAGGTCGTCGTTTCCGAAAATCTGGCCGACCGCTTCCTTGGTCTTGCCCTTGACGCCTTCCACGGCGCCCTCGAGACCTCCGCGGACTCCGCCCTTCTCGTGCTCGGACAAGAGATTCACCTCCAGCAGGTCGAAATCACTGACATCCGGCGCGATACCCGTGACCCCCTGGGCAAAACGCGCGACCTCGCGATTTCCGGTGGGCTGTGAGGTCATTCACCGTCCGCCGCGGTGCGCCGTCGATCGCGCCACGGGTGCAGGAACCAGACCCCGATGAACAACAGCGCGAAGCAGATTCCGACGACCGTCGCGGCCACGGCGCCGGCCACGGTGTCGAAGATCAGCACGGCCACGCCGGTGAGCGCGATCCCGAGCAACAGCAACCCGGCCAGCGCGAAGGTGTGCGCGGTGCGGACCACACTGGCCAGCCGATGCCGGCGGAACAGGATGCGGTGGGCCGCGACCGGTGCGATCAGGAAGACCGTCGCGGCGATCGACGCGGTGACCACCGCCAGGTACAGCCCACGCATCGGGGTGGAGACGGCATTGAATCGGGCCTGGAAAGGAAGCGTGAGCAGGAAACCGGTGAGCAGCTGGACGCCGGTCTGCACGACACGCAGTTCCTGGATCAGACTGGTCAGATTGCGGTCCAGCTGCTCGGTTTCGGTCTCACCGCGTTCCCGCCGGTCCCACTCTCGATCGGCCGGGCCGCCCGCCGGCTGCGCCTGCTCCATCCGACAACCCTATCTCCGCCCGGTCGCGACCCCTTATCAATACTTCCGGCCATAATGATGAGATGCACACCGTCGAGGCGCCCGATGTCCGGACCTGGAACTTCCCCCGCGGCATCGCCAGCGTGGCGGTGATGACGGAATTCGCGGCCGAATACGGCGTTCCGGCGGGGCGCCTGCTCGCGGGATCGGGTATCGGCGCGGGCGCCCTGGCCGATCCCGGCGCGCAGATTCCGGCCGAGGCGGAGTTGGCGGTGGTGCGCAATCTGGTCGCCGAACTCGGCACCGTCCCGGCGCTGGGGGTCGAGGTCGGCCGCCGCTACCGGTTGAGCACCTTCGGCATCTTCGGTTTCGCGTGCGTCACCAGTCCGACACTGCGCGAGGCGATTTCGCTCGCACTGCGCTATTACCGGCTCGGCTTCGCCTTCTGCACGCCGATCGTGGAGTACCGGCGCGACGATGTGGTCGCCTGGATCCACCACGAATTGATCCCGTCCGACGTGCAGCCGTTCCTGGTCGAGCGTGACATCGTCGCCATGCATCGGGTGATGGGCGATCTCCTCGGCCACGACTTCGCCCTTTCCCGAATCGAATTCGGCTACACCGAACCGCCGCATGCGCAACGACTCGAGGCCGTCCTCGGCGCCCGACCGCGATTCGGCCGACCGCACACCATGTTCACCGTCGCTCCGGAGATTCTGGCTCAGCCACTGCCGCAGGCCAATCAGCAGACCTGGGCGGTATGTATCGCGCAGTGCCGGGATCTGGTACAGCGCCGCAGTGCCCGCACCGGAATCGCCGCCGAGGTCCGCGAGCGACTGCTCCCCGGCAGCGGCGCGACCGGCATCACCACCCCGCCGCCGATCGACACGGTGGCCCGGGAACTCAATATGAGTGTGCGTACCCTGCGCCGTCGCCTGACCGAGGCGGGAACCAGCTACCGCGCACTGCTGGACGAGGTGCGCCGAGCGCTCGCCCAGGAAATGCTCTCGGGCACCCCGCTGACCATCGACGACATCGCCATCCGACTCGGCTACGCCGAGGCGACACCGTTCATCCATGCCTTCAAACGCTGGACGGGCACCACACCCGCCGCCTACCGCCGTGACCGGAACTATTGATTTGTTGGCCGTCGATCTCTGCGCCCCGCCCCTGATCCGCACCTACGGTACGAGGACGGATCGGGACGAGGAAAGGCGCCGGCGATGGGGTTCGACTACGACGTGGTAGTCATCGGGTCGGGATTCGGCGGCAGTGTCAGCGCGCTGCGTCTGACCGAGAAGGGCTACCGCGTCGGCGTCCTCGAGGCCGGCCGCCGCTTCGCCGACGAAGAATTCGCCGAAACATCCTGGCGGGCACGGAAATTCCTGTGGGCGCCGCGATTGGGATGCTTCGGCATCCAGCGGCTGACGCTGTTGAAGAACACCTTCGTCATGAGCGGCGCGGGCGTCGGTGGCGGCTCACTGGTCTACGCGAACACCCTCTACGAACCGCCCGCGAAATTCTTCGCCGACCCGCAGTGGGCGCACATCACCGACTGGGCCGCCGAACTCGCACCGCACTACGACCAGGCCCGACGGATGCTCGGCGTCACCACCAATCCCGCCACCACCGCCGCCGACCGGGTGCTGCGCGAGGTGGCCGAGGAGCTGGGCGTCGGCTCCTCCTTCCGGCCCACACCGGTGGGGGTGCTGTTCGGCGGCAAGGACACTCGGCCCGGCCAAGAGGTGCCCGACCCCTACTTCGGCGGGGTGGGACCGGCCCGGCGCACGTGCACCCACTGCGGTGAATGTATGACCGGCTGCCGCCACAACGCCAAGAACACCCTGGTCAAGAACTATCTGTACCTCGCCGAACAGGCCGGCGCCGTCGTTCATCCCCGCACCACCGTCGTCGATGTGGTGCCACTGCCGTCCGGGGGCTACCGCGTCGACACCGTGCGGACCGGCCGCTGGCTCGCCGAGCGCCGCCGCGCCTTCACCGCCGAACAGGTGGTCTTCGCCGCCGCCGCACTCGGCACCCAGCGTCTGCTGCATCGCCTGCGCGACCGCGGCTCACTGCCGCGGATCTCACCGCGGCTGGGGTACCTGTCCCGCACCAATTCCGAAGAGCTGCTCTCGGTTCGGAGTCGCCGCACCGATACCGACTTCACCAGGGGGGTGGCCATCACCTCATCCATCCATCCCGACGCCGACACCCACATCGAACCGGTGCGCTACGGCAAGGGCAGCAACGTGCTGTCGTTGATGACCACCGTGATGTACGACGAGGACGGCAGTGCCGGCCGCATTCGGCTGTGGTTGCGGGAGAACTGGCGCCGCCGCCGCGATCTGGTGCGGGTGCACAACCCCCGGCACTGGTCGGAGCGGATGATCGGCCTGCTGGTGATGCAGTCGGTGGACAATTCGCTGACCACCTACACCGAACGGGGCCTGTTCGGCCGCCGGTTGACCACCAGACAGGGTGAGGGACAACCGAATCCGACCTCGATCCCGGCCGGTCACGAGGTCGCGCACCGGGTGGCGGCGAAGATCGACGGAATCCCGACCGGCGGGATCACCAGTCTGTTCGGCATTCCGATGACCGGACATTTCATCGGCGGCTGCGTAATCGGCGATTCCCCGGCCACCGGCGTTGTCGACCCGTATCACCGCATGTACGGGCACCCGGGGCTGCACATCGTCGACGGGTCGGCGATCTCGGCCAATCTCGGCGTCAACCCGTCGCTGACCATCACCGCCCAGGCCGAACGCGCCCTCGCGCTGTGGCCGAACAAGGGCGAACCGGATCCGCGCCCCGCACTCGGCGCGCCCTACCGGCGGTTGGCCCCGATCGCGCCGAAGGCGCCCGTGGTGCCCGCCGACGCCCCGGCCGCGTTGCGCCTGCCGATCGTCGACATCACCTAGTCGGGGCCGGCCGCGGCGGCGGGCGGCGGCAGTTGCGGCTGCAACGGACGCAGTCGCAGTGCGGATTCCAGCAGTATCGCGTGGACGAACGCCTGCGGGAGGTTGCCGCGCAACTGGCGCTGCCGGACGTCGAACTCCTCGGCGAACAGACCCGGCGTTCCGCACGCGGCCCGATTGCGTTCGAAGAAGCGCATCGCCGTCACCGGATGGCCGAGCTGGGCGGCCGCCATCGCCATGGTGAACCCGCACAGCAGGAACGCGCCCTCGCTCACCTCGAGCGGCCGGTCGTCGTGCCGGTAGCGATACACGCAGTAGTCGGTGGTGAGATCGCGCTGTACCGCGAAGAACGTCGCCGCGTAGCGAGGGTCGTCGGCCGGAATCGCGCCGCGGATCATGGCCAGCAGCAACGCGGCGTCCACGCCCGGCAGGCCGGGGGCGCGTTGCCACCGGCCACTCGGGTGCAGGCCGGTGCGGGCGGCCTCCGCGACCAGCACATCGGCCAGCGAGGTGCAGTGGGCGGTATCGGCACCGGTATTCGGGCACGCGGCCACCGCTCGCAGCCCGGCCGCACAGATCAACCGGGAATGGGTCCAGAGCCGATCCTCGATCTCCCAGATACCGGCGTCGGGTCGCCGATAGTTGTCCGCGATCGCCGACACCGCGATGTCGACCGCCCGGCGATGGTCACTGCCCAGCCGGTCGTGCCGGCCCGCCGCCGCGAACAACAGCAGCGTCTCCCCGAAGACATCGAGCTGGAACTGCCCCCGCACCCGGTTTCCGATCACCGGCCGGGCACCGGGATATCCGGGCAGGTCGATGGCTTTCACCGGCGGTACTGCCGCCCCGTCGACGGTGTAGGCGGGAGCGAGCGTGGGTCCGTCGGCGAGCAGCCTGGCCGAGGTGAACCGCACGGCGTCGTCGAGCAGCGGATGGGGACCGGCCGCCGCGACCGCTTGGCCCGCGAGCGCCTGATCGCGGATCCACACATAGCGGTAGTCGTAGTTCTCGTCCTTGTCCGCGCGCTCGGGCAGGCTCGTCGTGGCCGCGGCAACCATGCCCCCGGACTCGGAGGTCATGCCGCGCAGTACCGCGAAGGCATGAGCCGCGTCGCGCGGGGCGATACTCGAACTCAGGTCCGGGCGGTCGCACCGCCACGCCGTTTCGGTTGCCTCCCAACAGATATCGGGATCCGGTAGGTCCTTCGGCAAGGTGTGGTCGGACAGTTCCAGGATCAGATCGTGGTGCCGGCCCGCGGGCACCACGAGACGATCACGCCACCCCCGGTGGCGGCCTTCGGTGTCCATCTCGGCCGTCGGCGCCCCGGCCCAGCGCAGCCGCAGCGCGCCCACTCGCGCGGTCCACACCCCGTCCGCGCAGCGCGGTTCCCGGACCGACCGCGCGCCGAACTGCGCGACCGGGCGCAATTCGACGTCGACCTCGGCGTCCTCGGTGATCGCGAGGATCCGCCGCAGCAACACCGCCCGATGCCGATCCCCCGGAAAGACCAGCGCCTCCCGGCATTCGATCTCGGCCGTGCCGGACAACCAGCGCGAACGCCAGATCAGGGTGCCGTCCTCGTAGTAGCCGCCCCAGACGAAGCGGTTCGAGGGTGTGATCGCATAGATTCCCGCGCCGCCGAGCAGACTCGCGAAGATCGAATCGCCGTCCCACCCCGGCATGCACATCCAGGAGATGTCGCCCCGCGGCCCGATCAGTGCGCCGCGACGGCCATCGGCCAGAAAGGCGTACTCCCGCAGTACGTGCGGGGCGGCAGCGGGATTCGCGATCATGATCGGGAAATACCACGACCGCGACCAGCTAACCGCCCCGTCTCCGTGCCGGGCCTGTCCAGCCTTTTTCCGAGCCTGTTTCTATGCCTTTTCCTGGGCCGACGACCGGGCCGGATTGGCCTGTCCGGCCGCCTTCGGATCCTTCTCGTCCTGTTTCGCCCGAACCCCGGCCTCGACCCGGTCGCCGAGATCCTTGTCCACATTGCGCCAGTACTCGAACGCGCGCACCAGCACCGGTTCACTCACCCCGTTCAGCAGATGCCCGACGATGTTGTCCACCAAGCGATTCCGCGCCGCGTCGTCGAGCACCTCGCGCACCAGGGTGCCGGCCTGGCCCCAATCGTCGTCGTCGCGGCGCAACGTGTACGCTTGCCGCACCATCTCACCGTCGGTGTACCACCCCGCCGTCGGCCCGGCCCGATCCGGCTCGGCGTGCGGGCCGCCCTTCGAATTCGGCACGTACACCGGGTCGCCCGGGTTGTGGTGCCGCATGTGCCCGTCCTTGGTGTAGGAGTGCCGCGGCGATTTCGGGGCGTTGACCGGCAATTCCTTGTAGTTGGCGCCGATCCGGTACCGGTGCGCGTCCGGATAGGAGAACCACCGGCCCAGCAGCATCTTGTCCGGGCTCGGACCGGTGCCGGGGACCGCGTTGCTCGGTTCGAAGGCGGCCTGCTCGATCTCGGTGTGATAGTCGGACGGATTGCGGTTCAACGTCATTCGTCCGACCTCGTAGAGCGGATAGTCGCCGTGCGGCCACACCTTGGTCAGGTCGAACGGGTTGAACCGGTAGGTCTTCGCCGCCTCGAAGGGCATGATCTGCATCTTCAGCGTCCAGCTCGGATAGTCGCCGCGCTCGATCGCCTCCCACAGATCCCGGGTGTGGTAATCGGTATCCATCGAGGCCATCTGGTCGCCCTCGTCCTGGGTGAAGAACTCCACGCCCTGATCGGTCAGGAAGTGGTACTTGACCCAGTGCTTCTCGCCCTCGGCATTGACCCACATATAGGTATGGCTGGAGTAGCCGTTCATATGCCGCCAGGTACGCGGGATGCCGCGATCGCCCATCAGCCAGGTGACCTGGTGAGCGGACTCCGGTGACAGCGTCCAGAAGTCCCACTGCATATCGTGATCGCGTAAGTTGTTGTCGGCGCGGCGTTTCTGGGACCGGATGAAGTCCTGGAACTTCATCGGATCCCGCACGAAGAAGATCGGTGTGTTGTTGCCGACCAGATCGAAGTTGCCGTCCTCGGTGTAGAACTTCAGGGCGAACCCGCGCGGATCACGCCAGGTGTCCGGGCTGCCACGCTCACCGGCCACGGTGGAGAACCGCGCCAGCATCTCGGTCTTCTGCCCCGGCTGGAACACCTTGGCACAGGTGTAGGCGCTCATATCCTGGGTGACCTCGAAGACGCCGAAGGCACCGCCGCCCTTGGCATGGGGCTGGCGCTCGGGGACGCGCTCACGGTTGAACGCGGCCATCTTCTCGATCAGATAGGCGTCGTTGAGCAGAATCGGGCCGTCGGGACCTATCGTCAGCGAGTCCTCGTCGCTGGCGACCGGGATACCGGCATCATCGGTGGTGAAGTTGCCGGTCATCGGGTTGACCATATCTCTCCTCTCCAACCATAACTGTCGAGCTGCGCGGCGCCGGCGCCCTCCCCTGCTCCGGGTGGTCAGTGACCCTGACGTTCGTGCGGCTCCCACTGATCACGCCTGCGCACCCGGCGGCTTTCCAGCGCGACCCATCCGATCCCGCTGATCAAACAGGCGGCGCAGACGATGCCGGCCACGATGGCCCAGCCGCCGAAGCCGTAGCCTGCGGCGGTGAGCGCCAGCGCGAGTGCCACCGCTGCCAGAGCGCACAGCACGATGCCCGGAATGTTGTAGGTGTCTTCGATCCCTTCCCCGGCGTGCCGCCGCGGCGGGCGCAGCGTGCGTCGCCGGTCGGGGCGCCCCTCGGACGAGCGTCCACGTGCGGTCTGCGGTTCCGTCATCTCGGCACCTCCGTCTATCCGGTTTCGGGCACAGGGCACACGTCTCCCTGTTGTGGGCGTACTACCCCCGAACGCCGGGTCGAATCAGGCGGGCCGCGGCAGTGTTGGTTCCCGCCCCTCGGTTAGCCGAAAATTCACTCGGCGACTACTCGCGCATCGCCTCGGGCGCCCGTCGGCCGGGCTGGCCTGCGCCCGCGAGTTCTCGCCTCGATCGAAGGTGTGTTCTCCTGCCGACTTGGGAAATGCTGCTGCGCCTGGGAACCGGCGTCGGGCTCGGCGCGGTGATCTCGCCGAACCCGACGGCAACGGCCGAAGTGCCGGCACGATCCCGGGGGGGCCGGCGCTTCGGCAGGCCGATCTCCTCGCCGGGAATCACGGCGCTGACCAGCGCCGATCGAGCCGATCACTATGCTGGCGGCCGTGCCCGGTATCCCCTTGGTTCCCCTTCCCGCCGACCTGGACGCCGTGACCGCGGTCGGCCCCGAAGACGATCCGGCTGCGGCCGGATTGACCCGCGACGAGGTCGAGACGATCTGGGCGTCGGTCCGCGCCTGGTACCGGCTGGGGACCACACCGGCGATCCAGTTCTGCCTGCGCCGCAATGGTGCCGTCGTGCTGAACCGGGCCATCGGCCACAGCCGCGGGAACGCTCCGGGTGACGGGCCGGAGATCGAACGTGAACCACTCACCGTGGACACTCCGTTCTGTGGCTTCTCCACGGCCAAGGGGGTGGCCGCGACGGTGATGGCCATGCTGATCGAGCAGGGCGCGTTCACCCCGGACGACCGGGTGTGCGACCACATCCCGGAATTCGCGGCGAACGGCAAGGGGCGCATCACGATTGGCGACGTGCTCAGCCATTCCGCGGGAGTACCGTTCATGCCGGCGGGTTTTCGTGGTTTCGATGCCGTGGTGCACGAGGAGGTCGCGCTCCGGGCGCTGATCGCACTGCGGCCGAGCTGGCCGCCCCGGCGCTTCCGCGTCTATCACGCCCTGACCAGCGGCCTGATCCTGCGCCTGCTGGTCCAGCGGGCAACCGGTAAGCGGATGCGCGAGCATCTGACCGAACGCGTCCTGGACCCGCTGGGCTTCCGGTGGACCACATTCGGCGTGCGACCCGAGGATGTGGACGCGGTCGTGCCGAGCGTGCGGACCGGCCCGCGGCCGTCGCGGGCCTGGTCGATGGTGGCGGGGAAGGCACTCGGTGGCGGGATGAGCGCGTCCATGCCGGACTCGGCGACGCGGGCGTTCCTCACCGCGGAACTACCGTCGGGCAATCTCGTCACGACCGCCTCGGAGCTCTCACGCTTCTACGAAATCCTTTGTCGTGGTGGTGAACTCGACGGGGTCCGGATCCTCTCCCCCGAGACGCTCCGCTGGGCGATCGCACCGGCGCCCCGGATACCGGGGATCGCGGGCCGGGTCAGCCGGGCGGGTTTCGAACTGGGCGCTCGGCGCTCCAAATTCGGCGCCCACACCGAAACCCATTTCGGCCGTAGCGGTTTGACCACCCAGTACGGCTGGGCCGACCTCGACCGTGGCCTCTCCGGCGCCGTCCTGACCAGCGGTAAGGCCACCACCGACACCGAGCGGCCCGGGCAGTTGGTGGCGCAGATCTCGGCACTGATACCGTGCCGCGCGGATCGCCCGGCCGCGCGAGCCCGGTGATCGAGCAGCTTCGGCTCCGACGCGTTCACGGCGACGACGATGCCGTTCACGGCACGGCTCCGCGCCGCGCACACCTCATACCCGTGCGGGGTATTGTCGATCGTCGGGCGCATCGACGCCGAGCGAGCCGATCCCTCCCGGCCTCGACCGGCCGGCGTTAACGCAAGCGTCCGGAGGTGCGACTATTCGGAGAAGACGATCGGGCGGCGGAGGTTTCGATGAGATTCTCGAACTCCCGCGGCCGGCGCGAGACCGTCGATATCGCATTGGTGGTGCCCGGCAGCGGACCGGCGGGCCTGTTCGGCCCGTCCTGTGAGGCGTGCGCGGCCCTGGCGGTCGAGGACGTGAATCGCGCGGGCGGAATCCTCGACCGGCCGGTGCGCCTGCACACCGTCGATTCCGGCGCGCCGCTGCCACTGCTGGCCGAACGGATCGACCGGATGATCGGCACCGGGGCCGTCGACGGTGTGGTGGGCTGGCATCTGTCCAATGCACGCCGGGTGCTGACCCCGCGCACGGCCGGTCGGGTGCCCTACGTCTACACCACCTTCTACGAGGGCGGCGAGAACTCCGACGGGGTGTACATGGTCGGCGAAACTCCCGACCACCAACTGTTCCCGGCCCTGCGCTGGTTGCGCGCGGAGAAGGGAATCCGGCGCTGGTGCATCATCGGCAACGACTACGTCTGGCCACGGGAGACGGCGCGGGTCACCCGGGAGGCCGCGGCCTTCGGTGATATCGAGATCGTCGGCGAGGCATTCGTCCCACTCGGCGGGCGCGATTTCGGCCCGGCCCTCGACCTCGTGCGCACCTCCTCCGCGCAGGGTGTGCTGCTGTTGCTGGTGGGCGCCGATTGCGCGGCGTTCAACCGCGCCTTCGCCCACGCCGGCCTGGACGAGCACCGGCTCCGCCTGAGCATGATGATCGGCGAGGATGTGCTGTACGCGGGCGGCCCGGACAGCACCCGCGGATTGTTCACCGCCTCGGGATATTTCGAAAGTGTGGTGTCACCGGAGGCGATGGATTTCGGCAGCCGGTACACCGCGCGCTACGGCACCTTCGCCCCGGCGCTGAACAACATCGGCGAATCCTGCTACGAGGGTCTGCTGCTGTTCGCCTCGCTGGCCGAGGCGGCTCGCAGCCTCGACGTCCGCGAGATCGAACGGCACGCGGCCCGGGTCCGCTACGGCGGTCCCCGCGGGGAGGTGAAGGTGCGCGGCGCCCACACCACCCAGCCGGTATTCCTCGCCGACGCCGACGGTGTGGATTTCGAAGTGGTCAGCGAATTACGCCGCGCCTGAGACCTTCTCGACTCGAGGCAATGGCCGGAGGCGGCCGAGCAGGAGCACGATTCCCACGCAGCCGAGCCCGATTCCGGCGGCGACGATCCCGGGTACCGCGGTCTGAGCGGTGTCGGCGCTGCGGAACCAGGTCTGCGAATATTCCGCCCGGCCGATATCGCGCCCCTGCAGAGCCACTCCGGCCGACGGGACGAACAGAATCACGATGCCGACCACCGCGCTGGTCGCGCGCGGACCGATCGCACAGCCGAGGGCGTAGCCGGCGACCGCGGCGAGCAGGACGCAGCCGGGAACGGTCACCACCGCGGGCGGTCGCTCGACCACGGCCGCTGTCACCGCCGCCAGGATCGCCAGCGCCACCGAGCCGGCCACCGCCGGTAGCGGCTGCCGAATCCGCCACCCCGCGTAGAGTCCCGCGCCCGCGGTCGCGACGACGAGGACGGTCGACCAGGCGGGCCGGGGCACGGTGAGCACCGTGGAACCGGCCGTCGCGAACGCCACCATCGCTACCACCAGCATGCCGTCGCGCCCGGGCAGCAGCAGTGCCGCGACGGCGGTCGCCGCGAGCAGGACGACGCCGCCGATCAGAATCGCGACGAGGGTGCCGCTGCGGGCGAGCCACACCGAGGTCGCCAGGGTCGCCGACACGATGACGACCGCGGAGACGACCGGCTTCAACGGGACGACCGCGCAGTCGTCCGGTTCGGGGTGGCGCTCCTGCCGGAACAGGACCGCGGTGATCAGCATCAGCGCGATCGCGGCGAGGATCAGCCACACCGGCGGCGCTCCACGCAGCAGATCGTCACCGGGGGCGGTCGAAGCGAAATCCGGGGCCGGAGTGAGGTCGGCGACCAGGATCGAGGCGAGCGCCCCGAACAGATATCCGCCGGCCGGGGCGCGGCGATGCCAGACAGCCGCCGCCAGACAGCCGAAGATCACGCCGGCGAGCATGGAATCGACATAGTTCAGCGTCGACAGCGTCCGCGTCTCCAACCGGACCAGCAGCACATGATTCACCAGCATCGCCGCGGTGGCACAGAAGACCGCGCACCACGCGAGCCGGCTGTTGCCGATCGCGGCCGAGACCGACACGGCGATGACGGCGATCAGGGCGCCGGCGGTCAGGGCCAGCGGCATGTTGAAGATCAGCAGATCGACCTGCAAGGCGGAGCCGGGAGACAGCCAGGACTGGCTGATCGGCATCATCATCGCCAGGCCGGCGACACCCGCCGTCACGCAGGCGGCCGAGGTCTCGGCCGCCGATCGCAGCCACTGCGCACCGGTGACACCGGCCGACAGCCGTTGTGCGTGCTCCCGCAGATCCGGGGAACCGAAGGTCACAGCACTCACGCCGGGCTCCGTTCCGGGCAGGTGACGCCTGGGCGTAAAACCCCGCCGATTCGTTAGCCGAATGATTGCGGGTCCGACACTACCCGTGCCCGAAAGTGCCGCTTCCGCCTCGAATTACCGGGAACGGAGCAATTTCTGCGATTCGATGATGATTTGCTAACGGTTCGGTCGCGCCCGATATCTCTTCCATATCAATGCCGTGCGCAAGCACGGAATCCTCGCGTTCGAGCGTGGAAACGAGGGACGCTGACCGCCGTGCCCGTTGCCGGATCGTGTCCCGACGCCGGGCCGGCGAGACCGAGAAATCAGCGGGTGCCGTCGTCCGCGGGCGTCTCCGCGCCGTCGGATCCGGCCGAATTCCCCGCGCTGCGGAACAGCGGACGATGCGCCACTCCACCGGCCGGCGTCGGCGTTTCGACGGGTACCGGACTGTGGCTGAACAGATTCGGCTGCTCACTCATATCGGATGTCCTTTCCCTGCGGCATCACCGAGCGTCCGCAACCGTTGGATAGTCGAAATCCATGCCGATTTCCGTCGACGCCTCCGCCGGCCTACGGCCGGACTCGCGCGCCTCGGCGGCACTCGATGCATCACCGACTGCGATAACAGTACACCCCGCAGCGACGTCCGCGGCCGGGACGAGCCGCGGACGCCTCCGGTCGGCCTTCGTGGAATCCGTTCGGCGCCCGGGGTTTCCGGCTCGGGTCAGCCGCGCCCGTGCCGCAGCTCGTATTGTTCGCGCTCGGCGGCCGCCCGCCGGCGCTCCCCGATATCGGCCAGTTCGGGGTCGAGGCCGTGTTTGAGTAGACGGTGGCGCCGATACACGTACATCAGCGCGACCGTGAAATAGACGAGCGGCAGGTACAGCAGGGCCATCATCGACAGCCCGACCCACAGCGGGCCCGGGACCAGCAGAAACAGGCACAGGACCGGGATGATCGGCACCAGGAAACGCAGCAGGTAGCGGCGCGCGGCGCCCGGGCCGGTCAGATCGTCGAGCACCCACTGCCGCATCGACGGCGGCAGCGTCGCACCGCAGATGTAGCGCACGCGCTGAACGGGATTCGGCTTCTGCTCACTCATCGATAACTCCCTGGGTGTCGGCGTGCGCGGCCCGTCGCGCGGCCTCGTTGACGCGGGTGAGAACCTCCCGCAGTTCCTCCAGATCGGCCAGGCCGACTCCGAGTCGTTCGACGACGGCGGGCGGGATCTTCTCCGCTTCCCGGCGCAACGCCCACCCGGCGTCGGTGAGGTCGATGAGCAATGTGCGCTCGTCGCGCCGATCGCGGCGGCGCGTGATGAGCCCCGCCGACTCGAGTCGTTTGAGCAGCGGCGACAGGGTCGCGGAGTCGAGCTGAAGCGCCTCGGCGATGGCCTTCACCGACATCGGCGCCTCACCCCACAGCGCCAGCATCACCAGATATTGCGGATGGGTCAGACCCAGCGGCTCGAGCAGCGGGCGGTACACCGTGAGCACCGATCGGTTCGCGACCGCCAGCGCAAAACACACCTGCCGATCCAATCGCAACGGATCGTCGACTCCGGTCGTCATGACCCACACCTCCTCGTGCCGGAGGCCAGATTAACGCGCTAATAGTTAATGCACAAACTATTAGTGCGCCAACGCACAGTTCAGCGCCTGATTCCAGCGGTCAGCAGCGCCGCCAACTCGCGATAGGCCTGCGCATCGTCGAGGCCGGTGGCCGCGCGCACCCCGCCCTGCTGAATCCGGACCATCATCGCCGCGGCGAGATCGGCGGCGAAGGCGGCGTGCACATCGCGGAACTCACCCGCCGCCACACCCTCGGTCACGAGCTCACGCACCCGATCGGCGGCGATCCGGGTGTTGAGCTCGTACACCTCACGAGCCGGTGCGAAGGCCTCGAGGTCGGCCATGAAGCGCGGAGCGGCCGCCGACAGCGCGACGCCGACCGCCGAGAGATAGCCGGTGATGCGCTCGGCCGCACCGGACAGCGTCGACACGCGAGCCTCCACCTGATCGGTCGCCCGCCGGAAGAAGTGCACCGTGGCGGCGCGAACCAGTTGCTCCTTACTGCCGGCCAGGGCGTACAGCGTGGATTTCGAGCACCGCAGCCGCGCGGCGATGTCATCGAGGGTCAGATGCGCGAATCCCTCGGCGAGAAACAGATCGACCAGGGCGTCGAAGAGTTCACCGCGCCGCCGGGTGGCGAACTCGGGCGGAGTCAACCGGTCCATGCGCGCGATAGTACTGGGCGAGGCTTTGCAGTACTGCCCGGAACCAGTACTGTGAGCGGTAATCCAGTACTGTTTCCCGTCCCCCGAGGAGTAGCCGTGGCCGTCGACCGCCTGCTGCCCACCAACGAAGCGCACGATCTGATCCGGCTCACCCGCGATATCGCCGACAAGACACTCGCCCCGATCGTGGACAGCCATGAGAAGTCGGAAACCTATCCGGACGGCGTCTTCGCCACCCTCGGCGACGCGGGACTGCTGAGCCTGCCGTACCCGGTCGAGTGGGGCGGCGGTGGTCAGCCGTACGAGGTGTATCTGCAGGTACTGGAGGAGATCGCCGCGCGCTGGGCCGCGGTCGCGGTGGCCGTGAGCGTGCACTCGCTGGCCTGCCATCCGCTGTTCACCTTCGGCACCGAGGAGCAGAAGCAACGCTGGCTGCCGGAGATGTTGAGCGGCAGCACGATCGGCGCCTACAGCCTGTCCGAGCCGCAGGCCGGATCCGATGCCGCCGCGCTCACCTGCAAGGCGACCGCCACCGAGGACGGCTACCGGATCAACGGCACCAAGGCGTGGATCACCCACGGCGGCGTCGCCGACTTCTACAACCTGTTCGCCCGCACCGGCGAGGGTTCGCGCGGCATCTCCTGTTTCCTGGTGCCCGCCGGCACCGAGGGCCTGAGTTTCGGCAAGCCGGAAGAAAAGATGGGCCTCACCGCGATACCGACCACCTCGGCTCATTACGACAATGCCCTGGTCGCCGCCGACCGCCGGATCGGCGCGGAGGGGCAGGGCTTGCAGATCGCCTTCAGCGCCTTGGATTCCGGCCGCCTGGGCATCGCCGCGGTGGCAACCGGCCTGGCGCAGGCCGCCCTGGACGAGGCGGTCGCCTACGCTCAGCAGCGAACCACGTTCGGCCGCAAGATCATCGACCATCAGGGCCTCGGTTTCCTGCTGGCCGATATGGCCGCCGCCGTGGATTCGGCGCGCGCCACCTACCTCGACGCCGCGCGCCGCCGCGATGCGGGGCAACCGTATTCGCGCAATGCCTCGGTCGCCAAACTGGTCGCCACCGACGCGGCGATGAAGGTGACCACCGATGCCGTGCAGGTCCTCGGCGGCTACGGTTACACCCGCGAATTCCGCGTGGAACGCTATATGCGCGAAGCCAAGATCACCCAGATCTTCGAGGGCACCAACCAGATTCAGCGACTGGTGATCGCGCGCTCACTGGCCGGTTGAGGCCGGCCGGATATTGACGTTGCGATGGAAGACGTTGCCCGGATCGTATTCGGCTTTGATCCGGGCCAGCCGCCCGTATTTGGATCCGTAGGACGCGCGCGTCCGCTCCTCGTCCGGCTCGGCCATGAAGTTGACATAGCCGCCGCACTCGGCGGCGCAGGGCCGCAACGCGTCCCAGGCCCGTCGCGCCCACATCCGATCCAGCTCCAACAGCTGCGCATCGGGTGCGACCGCCGCGAGATTGCAGACGAAATGCGGGGTGCGACGTCCGCCGAAGGCGGTGGCGTCCTCGGCCACGTCACAGAATGCGCCGTCCAGGGCGAAGATCGGCATGAACGACAGTGGCGATGCCTTGCGCCCGGCATGTTCGGCGACGATCGCGATCACCTCGTCGGACAGTTCGTCGAGATCGAGTGCCTTCTCGTAGCCGTGAATGCCCCACGGGGCGGAGTCGTCGAGCAGGCTCTGCAGGGCGGTATAGGGCATGGTGGTGGTGAATTCGAACAGCGGCGGCAGCGTCCGCCGCAGCGGCGCGACCGTCGCGGCATGCTCGTCCGGTCCGTCGAAGCCCGCGACGAGCAGGGCGTATCCCGGCATCAGCTGGTATTGCTCCGGAACGAACGGGGCCGGCGGCGCGGACAGGCCGACGGCGAACAGCAGCCCCGCCCGCTCCGGCAAGGTTGGGACGAACTCCCGTCCCAGACGCAAGGCGTCCGGGCCCTGATCCATCGGCCAGAACATCATCGTGAACTGCACCATCGGGCCGACGGGATGGACTCGGAACTCGAATTCGGTTACCACACCGAAGTTTCCGCCACCGCCGCGCAGCCCCCAGAACAGCTCGGCGTTCTCGGTGCCGTCGGCGTGCACGATGCGACCGTCGGCGAGGACGACGCGAGCCCCGGTCAGGTTGTCGATCGACAGTCCGAGTAGATGGGTCAGCCAGCCCATGCCACCGCCGAGGGTCAGACCGCCCACCCCGGTATGGCTGATCACGCCGCCGGTGACCGCCAGCCCGTGCTCCTGGGTCGCGGCGTCCATATCGGCCATCGTCGCGCCGCCACCGACCAGCACTCGGCCGGCCTCGGGGTCGACCTGAACCCGATTCATCTCGGCCAGGTTGATCATCATCCCGCCGTCGCCGACGGAGGCGCCGCTGAACGAGTGGCCCCCACCGCGCACCGACACCTCGAGATCGCGGGCGGCGGCGAAGCCGAGCGCCGCGGCGACGTCCTCGGCACGGCGGCACTTCGCGATCGCCGCGGGGCGTCTGTCGATGGCGCCGTTCCAGATCGAGCGAGCCTCGTCGAATCCGGGATCGTCACCGCCGAGGACCGTACCTTGCATGTTCGAGCGCAGCGCTCCCAGATCGGAGCTCACCGTTCGGGTCATCGCATTCTCCAGATGTCGTGGCCCCGACCCCATGGAATGAGCCGCCCCGTGCCCGGTCGGCTCCCGATGCGGCACTCGCCGAGCCGGCGTGCCGTCCGAAAAGACCTACACGCGCTCGGCATCGAGACGCGCGATGGGATCATCGTATTCATTAGGGAGCCTAGTTACAAGGTAACCTGATGACCGTGATCGAGCCGCCGCCCACGCCCGTAACGGACCGGACCATGGCGATGGCCATGGCAGTACGGGCACTCGTCCGGGGAGTGGACTCCTACCGCGGCGCCCGCGCCGAGGCGGCCGGCGGGGTCGCGGTGATCGATATCGTGGCGCTGGGCCATCTTCTCGTGCAGGGTCCGCAGACCCCGACCGATCTGGCGCGGCGGCTCGGTGTCACCACGGCCTCGATCACGGACCTGCTCGATCGCATGGAACAACGCCGCTGGGTGCTCCGCACCCCGCATCCCCGCGATCGCCGCCGCATTCTGGCGTCGCTCACCGAGGTCGGCCACGACCTCATCACCGAGACCTACCGTGAATTCGCCACCCGCCTCTCCCCCGCCTTCACCGACCTGCCATCCGAAGACCAGCAGGTGGTCATGCGATTTCTGGAGACGGCCACGAGCTGCCTCACCGGCGGCCCGCAACGTTGAGGACGACCGCGTTCAGACGAGAACCTTCCGTTTGCGGATTCGCCGCTGCACGTCGCGCATCATGATCCTGGTTCCCCGGCGACTCGCGACACGCCGAGCCGGGTTGCCCCGATCACCGGACTCCGCGACGCACACTCACAGGGCCAGTGTGAGCAGGATCGACCGGTCGACCAGCGCTCTTTCGCTGGTCGTGCCTGCTCGGTCGGCTCACCCTCACCGAGGAGGTGGCCCGGTTGCCGATCCGGCTCGTCGCCGCAGGGTTCGCGGCGCTCGCCGTCACGTGCAGCGGCCTCGGATGGGCACACGCCAATCCATCCGATGTGCCGAATGTGTCCATCGCGGTGCGGCCGTCGCCCGTAGCCGCACCCGCCGGCACTGCCGCGGTGGGCCGCGTCGACACAGCCGTCACCGACGCCGACCGTACCGTCATCGTCTCCGCCTGGTATCCGACCACCGAAACGGGCAGGCCGGCGCCCTACATTCCCGCGACCGGCCCGGCCACCCAGCTGCAGATCGCCGCGGAGTCGGCCGCGTGGTTGCGCACTCCCGGCGTCGCGACCATGGCAGGCGCACAGGCCGCCGCCACCGAGGTCGCGCCGGTCGCCGGTGATCGCCTGCCCGTCGTCCTGATGTCGCCCGGACTGGCCTGCCCGCGCTTCCTGCTGTCCGGCCTGGCGAGCGACCTCGCCTCCCGGGGCTGGGTGGCGGTGGTCATGGACCACACCGGTGAGGCGCCCGCGGTCGAACTCCCGGACGGGCGGCTCGCGGCCGGAGGTCCGGTGATGCCCGACAACAGCCAGTACATGCGGGCACGCCTGGGCGACCGCATGCACGACACCCGTATCACGCTGGATCGGTTGCCGACACTCCCGATCGTCGGCCCCCATCTCGACCCCACGCGGATCGCGATGGTCGGACACTCCTACGGAGGCCTCACCGCGGTGCAGACGACAGCCATCGATCCGCGGGTGCGGGCGGTCGTCGTCCTCGACGGTTCGGCCGGGTGGGCCGGTACGGCGGCACCCCCAACCCTCGATCGTCCGGTGCTGCTGCTCGGATCCAGCGAGCTGCCACATCCCTCCTGGGCGCAATTCCACGACAGCGCATTCGATTACGCGTCGGTGCGCGACGGCGGCCACTACACCGCGACCGATCTGTGCGCCCTGGGCGGCGGTCCCGACAAGTGCGGCACACTGCCAGCGGACCGAGCGGCGATCGTCACCCGCGACGCGGTGGCGAGCTGGCTCGACCGGCATCTGCTCGGCCACGACCTTCCCCGCGCGACCCACCCGGAATTGGTGTGGCACACCGGGTGAACCTCCCGCGGGTACCGGACGACCTACCCATGATGTACCGATGCCGACAGTCACACCCAGAAGGTAAGCATGAACATGGGCGCCCGTCGGCGCCTTACCATGCCGCGCGCTCGTCATCTGGAGGCTGCTTGACCAGGCCAGAATTTCTCCCCCGCCCGACTTCCGGATCGGCCGGCCGGCATGGGGCTCCTACCGGCGACCATCGAGAACGAATTGCGTTGTATTCCCCCGCATTCGCCGCGGATCCGCATACGACATACCGGCGGTTGCGCGCGCAGTACGGTTCACTCGCCCCGGTGGAGCTGGCACCGGGCGTACCCGCGACACTGGTCGTGGGCTACCGGACCGCACTACGAATATTGCACGACCCGGCGCACTTTCCCGCCGACCCGAGGGCCTGGGAACGCGGAGTTCCGTCGGACTGCCCGGTGCTTCCGGTCCTGCAGTGGCGGCCGAATGCGCTGCGCAACACGGGAGTCGCGCATTCCCGCTACCGCCAGGCGAATACCGACAGTATCAACGGCGTCGACCTGCATTCGATGCACGCGACGGTAGAGAACATCGCAGCCGGCCTGATCGACAACTTCGGCCACCTGGGAACTGCGGATTTGGTGAGCCAGTACGCTTTTCCGCTCGCCTTCGCAGTCGTCAACGCCATGCTGGGTTGTCCGCCGGAGATCGGACAGCGGATCGCGGAGGCCACCGCGATCATCTTCGACAGCGGTGACGCCGAGCGCGGCAACGGAATGCTGGGCGAAGCCGTACTCGAGCTGGTCCAGCTCAAGCGCCGGAATCCGGGAGACGACATCACCTCACGACTGATCGCACATCCCACCGGCCTCGACGACGCGGAGTTGATCCATCAGATCGTCGTGCTCTACGGTGCCGGCATCGAGCCGCTGCACAATCTGATCGTCAACACCGTGCTACTGATACTCACCGACGAACGGTTCGCCGGCAGTGTTCTCGGCGGGGCTCTGTCCACGCGCGATGCGCTGGACGAGGTCCTCTTTTTGGACCCGCCCATGGCGAACTTCTCCGTCACCTATCCGCGGCAACCGATCCTGATCGACAATATGTGGTTGCAGGCGGATCAGCCGGTCGTGATCAGCATGGCCGGCTGCAACAACGACCTGGTCGACAGTGGGAGCGACCATACCGGCAATCGCTCCCATCTGGCCTGGGGCGCCGGCCCCCATGCGTGTCCGGCTCGGTCCGCGGCGTATCTGATCGCACAAGACGCCATCGACCAACTACTCGACGCCCTCCCCGATCTGCGGCTGTCGGTACCGGCCGCCGAATTGGTTTGGCGGCCAGGGCCTTTCCATCGAGCCCTGGCCGCCCTTCCGGTGACCTTCCCGCCGATGCCGGCCTCCGACGGACAGTGACCTACACGCCCGCGCGCAGCTCGTCCATACGGCGTGCCGGGCGAATTCAGCGGTCACGTCGGACACGGTCTCGTTGTCGCTCACCTCGATACCTCCGTGGGACCACAGGGGCCGTCGAGCTCTTCCTCGGTGCGCCATCCGAGGGTGCGCTGGAACCGGTAAATACCTGCGGCGCGTTGCAGGTCACGTAACGTGATGACATCCGGTTATTCGAGACCGGGCAGGCATGACGCGGCTGCCAGAGCCGCCGTCAGCCGGATGCCGAATTCGCTTGCCAGCTCTCGGAACTCGTCGATCGCGCGCCGGCTCGTGCCGTCGGCGTCGACTTCGGTCATGATGACAGTGAGCGCCTCCCGCAGCTCCGGCTCGGTGCCGCCCATACGCGACGCGGTGTCCCGTAGTGGTTCTATCGCGGTAAGGAGCCGATTCCGATACTTCGCCCATCGCTCCTTTTCGTTTTCGTCGGATACGCCGGGGAGGCGGATGCGTTGCTCCGCTTCGGCGAGGGCCGCTGCGACCGCCGCCATTCCGCTGAGTTGTGTGGTCGTTCGCATGACAAGCCGTGTCGTGTCGATGACTCGCTCGAGCAGAGCGATCTGCTCCGTACTCATTTCCTCGGCAAGCATCCGTTCACGTAGGTCGTTCAACCATGCCAGCTCGCGGGCGCCGGCCCTGCCCTCGCCCAAACTGGTCAGATCGAGATCGAACCGTGAGCCCGGGTTCTCCAGCGCGGCGAGCAATGTCCGTCTCCGGGCGACGAGTGCATCCCATATCGGAACCAGGGCGGCATCCAGGCGACCCGAACTCGGCACTGCGTCCGTGGCGGTTACGGCGGGCTGTCGACCGGCCGATGCCTCCGACCGATCCTGCGTGAGTAGATATTCCAGATCACCGCTCAGCCGGTGAACCGCCTCGTCGCTCGCCGTGAGCGTGCCCGCATCCCGAATCAGGTCGCGAAGTTGTTCGGAGTCCGCTGTGTCGGCACCTGCTCGGCGCAAGCGGTCCTGGAGAACGAACGAGGCGAGTCGGAGATCCAGAAATTCCGAGCCGACTTCTCGAAAAGCATCGCTGAAATCCCCGCGCGTCCACACGAGAGAATCCCGCTGATGCTCGGCCTCCACCACCGTCGCACCGAGTCGATACAGGTGTTGGACCCGGTATTTGATCCTTCGCAAGGACGACGCATCCTCGGCCGCTCTCGCTACGGCCGTTTCGAGCGTGGCGGAAAGCGTTCGGGGGAAGCGCAGAGCGCGGGCGGCGCTTGTCAGGCCGAAAGCCCGCGCCAGCGACCGGTGCAGTTGCTGAGTGTGCTGGGTCAGTTCTGCCTCGGCTGCTCCAACCGTCCGTGTCCACCGTTCCAGACGCCGTATGCGGTTGATCAGCTGCGTTGCCGGCTCCAACATGTCGAACCGGTCGGTGGCCGCGGCGAACTCGGGCGTCGGCGCCCCGATGCTGCGCACTCGCGCGGCTGCCTGTGCGATCCAGTGGTCCGATACCCGGCCGTTCTCGCTGCCGAGCAGTCGTTTCAGCTCGTCACTGACCTCCCGATACTGAGTGAGCCAGTTCTCCGACGTTGCGGTCTCGGGCGACACGAGATGCGCCGGATGCGCCGAGAGCCGCCCGAGCAGCCCCCGCAGGGATTGCCGTAGCCGTTCGATCTCGGCTTCGGCCCAACGCACCATCGCGGACCGGGCATCGACGTCGTTCGGCCGGAGTTCTTTGACGATGCAGCAGGGAGTCACCACAACAAGATCACGGCCGAGTCCAGGATTGTCACCCGCTAGTTCACTCAGTTCGCGCGGTGTGGGGAAGTCGGCCGAGAGTCCGGAAAACCGGTGCAGAATCTCATCGAGAAGTTCTCGGTCAGCCGGTGTGCTGCGCCGCCGCAGGGCCGCCGCCGCCCTCCGAATGCTCTCGGCCGACCCGTACAGTTGGTCCAGGTTATCGGACCACCGGGCCGATTCGTCCCGCATCGCAGCAGCACCGTATTCGGTGATCGACCACACGACTATCTTGTCTACACCCCTTCGCCGGAAATCGGCTTCCAAGCGAGCGGAAAAGGCTTCGTAGAAACCGTTGTCCGAAACATTCTCATCCAGAGTCGACTCGTCGGTGACAACGATATGTCCGTCTTCGTCCATTTCGATGTCGAAGGTCAGCAATCCAACACTATCGCCATTCTCGTCGAAGATCTCCCCACCGATGACGATCGCGCTGACGGCCGGAGTATACGATCGCGTTGTCGAATTCTCACCCAATGCGGTTTCGAACCACCATTCGGCTCGATATCGCGCCCGTGCGCCTTTCACCCAGTACGGCCCGTATCGACCCTCTTCGAGGCCGACACCGACGAGAAGTCCGTTGTAGGGTTCCGAATGCGTCAGTAGTTCGCGGAACGACAGATCTGCCGCGGTACCGACTGCCGGCGGGACGAGGTAGGGGGTTGTCATCGACTCCGGATTCGCCCGCCGTTGTGATGGCTCGGTTGCCATATATGCGGCATAGTCCCTGACGACGGCGACACCCGAAGCGATCAGCAACCGCCTTCCGAGGTCCGGATCGTCTCCGGTCAGATTCAGCACATCCGCCGGTAACGAACCTGCCGCGCCGGACCGCTCGAGTCGGCCCAGAAATTCCGCTACGCGCCGTCGGTCCGAGGGGCTGGCGTCGGTGAAGATGGCTTCCGCACCCTCATACAATCGCTCGACGGTCAGTGCGAACACGCCGTCAGCATCGTTCCACCGGATACCGGGCTCGCCGGCGACCAGCACGCTTGCTTCGATCTCGGGGGCGAACTCCATGCGGTCGGCGGCCGGCCCGAAGAACTCATCGTCCAGCCGGGCGAAGAACGAGCTGTAAACTTCTACAGGATATTTCCCTCGGTGGTTTACTCCGCTCGCGGAAACCCGGACCACAATCTTATCGTCCCGATCGAACTCGATGAAAAATTCCGGCCACCACACAACCAGGCCCCTTTCGGGGTCCTCCAGCGTCCCGGAAAAGACGAGACCTTGCACGTGGCGTACCACGCCGGTGTCACGTGGCATCGACGGATTCTCTGCGACCGTGTAACCAGCCCTGGTGACGGTGAATATGAGGCGCCCGTATTGCCCGTCCAGTCCCTGAAGCCGGCGCAGTAGCAGCTCATTGTCGGGCTCGCCGACAGCCAGGAGCTCGGCCAAGGATACCGAGGCCGGATCGGCAGCACGGACAGCCGGCTGCTCTTCGGGCTCGGAGGACGGCACACCGGAATCTGTTCCGGCGCCCGGGAACATCGGCAACGCAAGAGGTCCCGGCAGGTCTTGGACATCGCCCTCACTGTTGTAGAGCACCGCAACAAGACGACGGTCGTGCACTTGTAGCTGTGGTGGACGCCGATCGGCGGTATAGACGAATTCGTCGCCGTCCGGGTCGAAATATTCGACAGTGCCGGGTCGGTTCCTGCTGTGCCCCAGAGTTACGAAATGCGAGCCCGGGCCACTGTCGGACAGGCTGATGCGGTTGTGGTCCGGGTCCACCAGTTGCCAGGCAACCACTGCGATCGCCCCTGGCGGCAAGGCCAACACCCGCCGCTCCAACGAGTCCCACGATTCGATCTCCCGGAACCGACCACCGGTGGCACGCTGGGCGGACAGCGGAAACACGCCACGCAAGCCGATCTCCCCGGGCCGCAGATGGCCGAGGTCGGTCCGTCCGGTCCGTTCCCGCACCCGACGCATGCATTGTCTGAAACAGTCGACAAGTTGCGTCTCGGGCGACTTCTGTTGTCCGATCGGGAATTCCGGTTGCGTGAACAGCGCCGGATTGATTTCGGACGGCGGCCGCCACACCTGCGCCGCCTCCTCGTAATCATTCGCGTAGGCCAGCAGCGCAGCCTCCGTACCCGGCCTACCGACCAGTGTCATGCCGAGAGGCTCACCGGTGCGCGGGTTGTATCCGATGCGAAGTGTGATTGCCGGGTACCGGGCCCTGCCGGAGAGTTGCACTGTCGCGTCCTGCGGAAACAGCAGCACGTCCGCTCCGACCGCATCGAAGGCCGCATCGAGTCGCTCCCGGGCCGTGCCGATCACCCGATCGCGGTGGATGTGGTACTCCGCCAAGACTTCCGGATCGGTCAGGTCGATGGCTTCGGCGTGGGCCAGATGGTCCCACCCGTACGCGGCCGCGCCCTCCGTGACCTCGAGGTATCGGATCATTTCGCTGAGGGATCTGATCGGCGCGTTGGGGGGCAGGCGATCCAGGTACCGGTTGATATCCCGCTTGAATTCCCACGGAAACAGCAGAGGGGGTAGGTCTGCGTTGTGAACATCTACCGGATTCAACGTCGCGCCGAGCGCGCGGAGCACGGCGTGTGCTCCGGCGAGATTATCGGGGGCGCCGACTACCCCGATACGGCAACCGTGCAGTGCCCCTGTGGACAGTGCGGCTGTGTAGTCCGTGCCCGCCCGATCGGCAGGGCTGTCTGTCGTGGCAATCGCCGGATCGAGTCCGGTCAACACGGTGATCAGAATTGCCGCGTCCCGCACGGATCGAGTCATCACGCCGAGCGTGTCCAGAGAACTCGCCCCCGGCACCATCCCGTCCGTATCCAGAAGATCGATAGGTTTGAAGCCGATCACCGACTGCCACACGGCTGGACTGACAATCGAGCCCGAGGTTTCAGAGGCGATAGCTGCTGCGGCCAGCCCGGCCCCGACGACTGCCGCCGGACCGCTACTCGAACTTCCTGTCGTGGCCGACGGCGAGTAGGGATTGTGCCCGCGTCCGCCGACAGCGCTGTAACCGGCCGGCATCAGGCTGCTCATACAGTCGCCGAGTTCGGTCATGTTGGCCTTGGCGATGATCACTGCTCCCGCCAACCGCAGACGTCGCACGACCTCCGCATCACGTACCGGATACGAGTTCCGCAGCGCGTCGGACCCCGCGGTTGTCGGCATGCCTTCGACGTCGATGCTGTCCTTCACTATGACCGGCACCCCGTGCAGAGGACCTCGGACAATTCCTGCCCGACGTTCGGCATCCAGGCGCTCCGCATCGGCGAGCGCATTCGGATTGACCGCAATAACCGCGTTCAGCGGCGGGTATGTGCTGTCGGACAGCCTGATTCGATGTATGTACCCTTCGGTCAGCCTCACCGACGTCGTCGCTGCGTCGGTCATGGCACGTTGTAACGTCTCGATGTCCGCTCGTTCCAGATCGACCGCCGGTGCCGTACTGTCCGAGCTGCTCGGGCGAGCGAAGAACGGGTCGCCTGTCACTTCCGCGATCTCCAGTATCGAGTCCAGCCATTCGTCCAGGTCCGCGTCGTAGCGACCGATGTCCACAGAGCGATCGGCCGTCCGAGTGGCCGCGTCGACAATGACACGGTATCGGTCGTTGCGGCGCAGTCCGGCTTCGTTCAGCGCCGCTATCACCGTGTCGATTCGGCCGAGAAGCGAATTCGCTCGGGCTATACCGCGAAGAATGCGTATCGTGGCGGCCAACCGGGCAGACTTCGTTGCCTGCGAGTTCATCAAGCGGATCAATTCGGATCCGCCCCAACCCAGTTCGTCGAGCACTGGAAGTTGGACTCCGAACTCGCTGCCCAAACCATCCAGCAAAGCCATGAACGCCGTGCGGCGCTGACCCACAACCGCTTCCCGCATCGCGGCCAGACGTCTGCGCAACCGTGCGGAACTGGACTGTTCTCGCACCGGGTTCCGTATTTCACCCCCTGTCGCAGCCACGTCGGCCCGCGCGGAGGTCACGTGTTCGACCACCGCGGCCAGGTCTTCGTTCAGCAGATGCGTCGTGTCCTCGAGCTGGGCGATGGTGGTCGTTCGCTGCATCAGTCGACGCACCTCGGCGACCTGTGCCTCATCACCCGACGACCGGGCAACCGCCAACAGGCGCCGCAGCCGTTCGAGCAGCAGCATCACCCCGGCACGGGAATCCCAGGCCGCCAGGCCATACTGCGATGCTGCCGAAAATATCTCCTGGCGTGAGGTCTCGGCGGACCGCAACACCTGCTCGTATTCCTCTGTCCTGGTTCCCACCGCATACAGCGCGTCCGCTTCGGACGCGAGCCGATGGACAGGCTCGGTAGCCTGAACCACAGCGGCAAGAGCGGAGTCGATCACCGGAATCAGGGCACCCAGCGGCCGAAAACCCGCTGCCGCACTCTTGATGCCGTGCAACGCAGCCAGCGGCATGGCAATCAGTCGCATCGCTTCGGCGGCCTCTCGCATCAGGCTCGTCTCCACTGCCTGGACCGCCTCGGCCCACGCGGACAACCGATGAATCTTCTCGACAAGACTTGTCACCGAGCAGGATTCGGCGAACGCCTCGCTTGTGGCTACGAGCTCCGGCACGGCGAGGCCTTGTTCCTGCCGCTGGCGCACCACGTGTTGTATCCATGCGTCGTCGACCGCCGCGTCGAGTTCGATGCCGAGCATGTCGATCAGGTCGTCGCGAAGCCGACGATGCCTGGTGAGCCGAGCTGCCCAGGCGGGCGAGCCGGCGCGCGTCAGTTTCCCGGCGTCGGCATCATCAGGTTGAAGCCGGTCGGCCACTTGTTGCCGCAACTGCATCGCTCGCTCCCAGGCACGGCGCGCCACCTCCAGCCGGATGCGCGACTCGTCCTGCCGATGCCGAGGTAGCGGAGGCACGAGATCGGAAGTTTCGGCACCAGTCTGCGATTCCGGGCCCTCGAACGGCTTACTGCCGATCAGGCCCTCGGGCCCGCCCGGCCGGGGTTCGCGATCGCTGCGCTCCTCCGGCTCCTCCGGATCGATCTGCGGCTCCACCAGGCCGTTGGCCTCGAGATACGGACGGAGGTCGGAATCCGGATTCAGGAACCTCGCGATCACGTCGGTGAGGAGCAACTCCTGGTGCCGGAAGATGTTGTCATACAGCCACTCACCGACCGCACGAGTGAAGCCACCCGCTTCGTCGACCAGTCGCTCGACTTCGTCCCCGACAGTGCAAGCCAGAACCTTGTTCCAGAGATACGAATAGTACGTCGCATGATAATCAGCTTCGAACATATGCCCGAAAAGCTGGAGCGGGCCGACCCCCAGAACCGTCGGGAGGCCAAGGCCGGCCGCTACCAGGACATTGTTCTCGAACTCCTCGACTTTGGTAGCCAAGTCTCCATACACAGGGACTTCCGACGGCGTGAGCCGATGCCACGCGAGATCCAGCTGAGCGAATGCCATGAGCCTCGCCAGCTCCAAACCACGATATTCGCGAGCCGAATCTCGAATGTGCTCCAATATCGCCGGAGGAGCTGGGTCGCCGGTTTCGTAGTGGAATGCATATTTCGGCAGGAACTGGAGCGCCAATACGCCGCCCAGTTCGCCGACGCCCTCGGTCCACGTTCGCGGCAGGCGCCGATCCGATACGACGTTGACACCTTCACCGAGCAGATCGTTCAGCCCGTGGCCGAACTCATGAAAGAGCCCCTCCGTCTCCGGCCAGGTCAGCAACGTGACATCTGCGTTGTCGCGTGGCTTGGCGATATTCATGCAGATCATCGAGATCGGGATGCGACCCAGGGGGCCGAATCTGTCCATGACCGGGTAGGTGATCTGCCCGCCCTTCTTTCCCGGCCGCTGGTATGGATCGAACAGAAGCAGTCCGATCTCCGCCCCGTCGGAATCCGTGACTGCGATGACTCTGACATCAGCATGATTGGTCGGGATATCTCGGCGTTCGGTGAATTCCACTCCGAACAAACTCTGGTAAAGCTGGAATATTCCCTGGACAAGTACCTGGTTCAGTTCCAGGTATCGACCGACGACCTGGTCATCGATTCCGCCGCGCCGCGCTGCTGCGGTCGCGAGCGCATGATCGATATCCCACGGCTCGAGGTGGTCCTCGCCGGCGACGGTCGCCGCTTCGCGTATTTCCCGGCGCGCCGCCGCCGCTATATGTGGCGTCAGCTTCTGTAGAACCGTCGACGCCACCTCGGGAGCGACAGGTTCCTGGTCCGCGATGAATGCCGCATGATGCGGATATCCGAGCAGCGCGGCTCGCTCGGCTCGCAGACCGATCATCTCCACCACGATCTCGGTATTGTCGTAGCGCCCGCCGCGGCAGAGCTGTGTCGCCGTCCGATGGACTCTTTTCCGCACAGCACGGTTCTCCAGGAGACGCAACAACGGCTGCCAGCTACCTGTCGTCATCTTCTCGAGCTGCAACAAGAAGCGGCCGTCACCAGCGGCGACGATCCTCGGATGGTCGGTCGGCAACCCCGCTAACTCATGCTCGGCCACCGGCACCGCGGCAGCATCCAGCGCATTAGCCTTGTTCACCTGGAACCGGGATTTGAGCTGCTCCAGCCTCGCGTCGATGCGAGCGATCACCGCCCTGTCTGCATCCGCCAGACCCGCGCCGGCAGCGCGAAATTCAACATGAACCCGTTCCAACAAGGCAAGCTTCCGTGGGCCCAGGTTCAATTCCGCGCGGCGTTCGTACATATCGACGATCCAGCCGCCCAGTTCCGCATCGGTCAGGACACGGTGTCGTGCTTCGGCGACGATCTGACACAAAGCCGCCCACGCGCCACGAATTCCCGCATGGCTGTTCGGGTCCGAAGCGTCGATAATACGCACCGCGTTGAATACGGGCCTGACTTGGGAACCCGCCGCACAGTAGCGGTCGAATATCTGGTCGAACGTCCATCGGCCGGGATTCCCGATCATCTCCACCAGGTCGGCAATATCGGTCAGCCACAGCTCTACCGCGCGTTTCGCGGCTGGAACGATATCCGAGACTTCGACAAGATCCAGACGCGGCAATCCGAACGGTCCCGTCCGGTTCAACAACGGGTTGGCATGATCACCGTACCGCCGGGCCCGCTGCTGCAGCTCGAGGTATTCCGCAGTGTGATGAACCAGCGTGGACGCCTCGAGGTATTCCACAACAGCATCGGCCAGCCGCGCGGTTTCCTCGCCGGCCGCTGCGCTCAATCGCCGCAGTTCCGCCATCGGATCACCGTCAGCGCCCGCGGGCTCCGCCGTCGGTTTCGTCGTGCCGGTCAGCCTGGTCAATGCCGCGGCCGCAGCCGCGCGGCGGGCGGGCAGGGCCTCGGTCAATGTGCGGTCCCCCTCGATCGCGCGCGCGGTCGCCTCCTGGGTATCCCTTTCCAAGTGCATCGCGCCGACAATCCACGTACGCAGGGCCGCCGGAGCAACCCCTGCCATCCGCGACCACCCGACCTCATCCAGCGAACGCAGATAGCCCTGCAGCCGTTTCATCGGTTCCTCGAGGTGCAGACGTACCTCGAGCTCCGATGATGCGACCCCGAGCAGCGGAGCCAAGGACTCGCGCGCATCCTGCGCACGCTCCCTCATCCGTGCCAGCGAGTCTGGACCGGGTTCGAACGGCGCCAACCCGAGCCGCGTTGCCACCGCCCGCAGCCGATTCCCGGCCGAACGCCGCTGCCGCCAGATCTTCTCGATCTCGGAAGGTGACGGCGGGGACGAATTCGCGCGGACACCGTCTCGGCCGAGTTGCTGATCGTGATCGTTCGGCCGGCTTCCGATGCGGCCGTCCGGTCCGGACAGGTGGGACACCGCCATGTACTCATCCAGCGGCCCGGTGCCGGCCACGCCCGGAAAGACCCAGTCGAGCGGCGCAACCCCCGTGCGTGGCCCTGTGACAGGCTGCGGGAGGCCGGACAATTCCGCGATTTCAACCGGCGTCACCGTGTCCTGCCCGTACTCCCGCAGGTACAGCCCCACGAACTCCGGCGCGAGATGCGCCCGTCCCGATTCTCGGTTGACCACCATCGCTTTCGACATGCCCGCGCGGCGGGCGGCCTCCGCGAGCGGCACGCCCGCGTCCGCACGCAGGAACCTCAGATATTCGCCCACGTGCCGGTACCCCTCGGGAAAGCGTGGCTTGCCGGGCGTCAAGGCACGCAGGTACGCCTCCACCTCGGGCCGCTTCGGCCACCGCCGACCAGCCTCGAGGTCCGCGACGACCTCGGGGGCGACATCCATCTTCTCGGCGACGTACCGCATCGGCAGGCCTACGCGTGCCCGCAGCGCCCCGAGGCAGGCACCGACCTCCGCGCCGTCGTCGACGGGACCGGTACCCGCAGCAAGCATCCGCAGGTGCGACTGCCACGCCGCTGTGGCGGGAGGCAGCCGTTGCGACGATTCCCGGTGCGCGACAGTCACTTCCAGCACGCCGAGCCGATGGGCGAACCCGCCCGGCGTGAAACCGGCCTGCTCCCGGAAGAACCGTAGCGCCGTGCCGACGACCGGTTCGCGCATCGTCCCGAGCGCGGGGAAGAAGTGCTGCGCCAAGGCGGCGTACAGCCGCCGCACCTCCGGCTCGCGCCGCATCAGAGTGCGCAACTCGGCGATCGCGTTCGAGGCCCCCGCCGGGGACATGAGAATCGCGTCTATCTCTTCGTGCCGGTGCGGCAGCGCCACCCGCAGCGCACGCAACCAGCTCTCGACACGTTCGAACCCGTGCGGGTGCGGAACCGCTTCCCGTCCAGAGCCATCCACCGAATCATGCGGCCGGGCACCGACACCCTCGGAGCCCGCGGCCGCCGACCACGGCGTCGCCTTCGGCCTGACACCCGGCTCGGCCCGGCTCGCGATGTGCCCCTCCCCGCCCCTGCTTTCGCGCGACACCGGTCGCGACTCGGCCACTGCCCGTCGCATGCTCCACGGCGTCGGCAGTTCGCGTTCACCGACCGCGGCTGTCGTGCCCGACGTATCGGTGGCGTCCGGTTCCCGCTCCGGCGAATCGTCCTGTGAGCGGCCGTCGATCAGCCCCGCCGAGCCGTTCCGGGCCCGGGGCGCGCCCAGCCCTTCCGGTCGCGCCCGGGTGTCGCCCGAGTTGCCCTGTCGGACAATCGGTTTCAATTCGAGCATGGTCCGCTCGTACCAGTGCCCCAGCCCTCGGTTCTCGAATTCGGCGGCGAGTGCGCCTAGGCGGTGCCACAGCGGCAGCAGTTCGGTCGCAAGGGCGCCCTCGGTCCGGTCGACGAGTACGGCCTTGTCCCCTGAGATATCGAAATGTCTTGCGAGAGGGCCCAATACCGAGGTGAGCCAGGCGACGTCGGGGCTGTCGACGCGCCCCCGCGAGCCGGTGGCGCGGTCATCGCTCGGATGCCCCGCCGCGATGCGTTCGTGCCACGGTCGGGCGCCGATGCCGCCGAGGTCGTCCGAGGACGGTCTGCTGCCGATGTGGCCGGTCGGCGACACGTCGCCGTCATCGCGTCCGGCCGATTCCTCTCGCGCGCCCGCGGGGCTCTCGTCGAGCCGGTCGGCTCGGGCACGCAGGCTCGGCACGAGCTTGTCCAGGAAGCGGCGCTCGAGATCCAGCAGGGCGTACGCGCGCAGCAAGGCCGTCGACAACTCGTCGAGACCGTAGACGAACGGGCGCAACGCGCTGACGACCGTATCGATCGTCGCCGGCAGCGTGTGGAGGGTCGCCGGCTCGAGCCCGGCGAAGACGTGCTGCCACACGCCTCCGGTCACGGCGTCGAGGACGGCGTCCGACCCGCTCCCGTCCCGCCGCTCGTTCCAGGTGCGCCCGAGAGCGACCAACGCGCTGTCGAGCTCGTCGTAGCGGTGCAGCAGCGCGCGGCAGGTGCTCGCGTCCACGGCATCGAGCGAGGTGGCGACGTACTCCGGATAGTAGGCGGCCTTGTTGGCTTCCCGGTACGAGTCTGCGCCGGTGGCCGTGCGCCACAACTCTATAGCCGCAGCCAAGCGGTCCAGGACGTGCTCGCCCGGCGGTGCGATCCCGGTCGGCCGGTCGAGTTCGTCTGTCGCGGTGAGCAATCGGTGCGCGTTCCGCCACTGGCGGCCGACGGCACGTTGCTGTCCGTCGGCGAGTGGATCCGACTCCAGTTGCGCGAGCGTGGTTTCCATCTCCGCGACGGTCAAAACCGCATCCGGGTCGCCGGTCAGCCGAGGATCGCCCGCCGCCCGCCGCTCCCGGCTGAACGCGCGCAGCGCACCGTCCCGAAGCTGCTCCAGCTGCCGCCGTCCGCGGGTCCCCGGCGCCGCGAACCCGGGGTCGACACCCAGCGCCCCGGCTGCCAGCAGCAGCTCCGCACGCCACGACAGTTCTTGGTGCTCCGCGGGACGGCTGCCGATCATGCCCTCGGGTCCGTCGGGCGCGGCGGGGTAGTCGAAATGGCCGCGGAGGACGGTTCGGAGTCGTCGGAGCGCGGTGTGGTGGGCCTCGATATGGTCGGTCAGGGCCTCTTCGGACAGGCCGCGCTCGCCGCGGCGGAGGTCGGCGAGGAATTGCCGCGTGCGCAACCACCGCATGCGGTCCGGGTGGCCGTGGGCCGGGTCTTCGGCGAGGCCGTACGGGAGCGGGAACTGCCCGGTGGCATCCGGTTCGCCGAATGCCCGGTAGAGGCGTTCCGGCTCCGGCCGCGTCCGATCGTCGTGGACCGGGGTCGGGACCACGATCATCGCGTAGGTCTCGGGGTCCGAACAGTCCAGCCGCAGTGGCGGATCGGTGTGCAGGCGGTCGGCGTGGAAGGGTTCCAGCGCCGCCAGAGCGGTGTGCGCGTCGTGCAACATCATGATCTTGCCGGCCACGTGGTGATGCTGTCGACTCGCCTGGATCAACTCGGTGACGTCCGCGTTGTGACGTGCGAGTTCCTCCGGAGACCTTGCATCGGAAAGCGATTCGGCCGGCGTGCGCGCTCTCGCGGCGTCGTGGCGGTGTTGCGCGTCGGCATACCGGCCCGCCGCCGTTGCGATGCCGCGGGCCAGGTCACGCACATGGTCGCGTCGCTGCCGCAGCGCCGGCCGCCGGCCGGCGGGGAGGTCTCCAGCGAGTTCCCGATCGAGTGTTTCGGCCTCGGTGCGGTACTGGAGCTCCCACTGCCGCAGCTCAGGCCACAGATCCCCCACGAGCGTTCGGGGATCGCCGGAGATCACGGAATCGTCGTGCGGCGGCGCGACCGCGGCCTCGCCCGCCGCCTCGTCGGCGTCGGCGCGAATCATTTCTGCGACGATCAGGCGGGTCTCCCTACTCCCCTCGACCCACAGTGTGGCCGGCCACTGCCGCATACCCTGCAGTGCGTCCAGGCGGCGGACGAGCCGGCGCGCCAGTATCTCGGGCGACTCCGTGTCGTCGGCGCCGGACCGGCGGAATCGCAAGTGCGCCAGCATCGCGACCTGGTCACTGCCGTATCTGTGCCCGGCCCAGGCGAACCGGGCGGCCGCGGCCACCGCCTGGGCGGCGAGCGTCGCCGGGTCGTCGGTCACGTCGAACACGAAGGTCAGGATCTTCCGTGCCGGTCTCCCGGGCGGAATCAGGTCGGCGAGGTCCGCAGGCAGCGCCGGTTGCGCGCCGAGGTCGCCGAAGGACAACGTCACCTCGGCGCGGTCCGGGTCGGACACGTCGGCGGAATAGGTGTGCGGCAATACGAGATCGTGCTCGTCGGCCCAATTCCGCGCCATCGTCACCGCGTCGGCGACCAGGGCCGCGACCGAGTCCGGACCTTCCGACCTCATGACGCGGGAGATCTTCGCGTCGTTGATGCCGGACCGCACATTCGCGGCCATACCGTCGACGTCACCGAGCAGTTCGGGAAGCCGCGCCCAGGTGCCCGAATCGCCGCCCGGATAGACGAATTCGGCGGCGACGGCGCTGTTGGCCCGCCCTCGTTCACGTGCCTGCGCACTCGATTCAGTCGGCGATGCGGCGCGGAACAGGGCGGCCGCCGCACCGGCCGAGAACCATTCGCCGGTCGGCTCGGACGACAGAATACGCACCGGCGCACCGAGATTCGGATCCGCGGGGGAACCTGCGCCGGGCCGCGGATCGGCCAGCACCACGCCGTGCAGCCCGTCCAGGTGAGACAAACCGGTGGCGGTCGCGGCGAGGCAGCCACCACCCGCCGCCACCACCGTGACGTCGGCCGGTGCCGGGTTCACCAGGCTTCGATAATGGTTGTCCGCCAGTATTTGTCGGCGCAGCAACTGTCCGCGAGCCTGCTGTGCTTCCGCGTCGTCGCCCGCCGGCCCGCGCCGCCAGGCCACGACGGAGACACGCAGGCCCGGAGTCAACTGCCGGATGTGCCGAGCGAGTTCAACGGCGGTGCCGAAATACTCGGCGACGGGGTGGGCGGCCCGGTCGAGAGCGAGATAGACGACCCTGTCCGCCCACTCGGGATCGGCGCCGAGGACGAATTCGTATTCGCCGGTCGCGAATTCGGCGTGCCGCAGCGTTTGCGCGGGAGCCGGGACGCCGGACTGAGGGATGGCCGGCAGTGCCGAGAGAAGACGTGCGTCGGGATGCGTCGCCGACCGCGCCACCCACTCGTTCGCCTGCCGCCGCGCCACCGTCGGAATGCCGGGAAGCGCGCCCAACTCGTTGCGGTACTCCCACACCATCGTGGCCTGCGACAACGTATAGCCGTGGCGGGCGGCAAAATCGGCCACTTCCTCGTTCGGCGGGCGTACGTCGTCGGGCATGCCGGTCCACCAGGCATGGGTGTGGTCGATCTGCCGTGGCGTGCCCGGTTCGGAATCCGAGGGGCGAGCGCCGATCAGGCCGTCGGGGGTATCCGAGGGACGGCTGCCGACGGAGTAGTCGGCCTTTGTGCCTATTCGGGTATTCCGGTTGATCTCGGGTGGTCGGAGATCGGTGACGTACTCGTGGATCACCCATTGGGGGGTGCCGACGTAGGTGCCGCCGATTTCTGCGTCCATGAATCCGACGACGAGCGCCTTCCGCCGCGCCCGGACCTCGGTGAGATGCGGGTAGTAAGCATTGCCGGGCAGACGGCCGAGCCATTCTTCGAAACTGTCGATCAAACCGTGCTGTTTCAGCTTCGAGTGGGCTTCGCGCAACACCGTGAGCAGATTGTTGCTGAGTTCGTACTTCGACGCGTGGTCGATTGCGTGCACGAATTCGTGGAGAGCGGTGTCCGCGTACGGCTGCCCGTCGGTTGTCTTCGCTCCCCAAGATGCTTTCTCCCGGGCGCCCTCCTCGCCCAGTTCTCGGTCACTGGCCCACCGCAGATCGAACGTCACTTTCGTGCCCTCGAAGGGATCCGTATGCCGATCGCCTCGAAATCCGGCTTCCGCCCGCACCGTCGAGCCCAGGAAATCGACTCGTAGCACACGGATATTCGTCATGAGCTTCCGGAAACCCGGAGTGTATCGGTACTTGTCGAGGAGGACGTCCAGCTTCCCGAGGATCTGCTCGACCGCGCTCTCCAGCACGTAGGGCGAGTCGAACCCGCTGACCTCGATGTAGGGATGCTTCAGCTTGAACGTTTCGACCAGTCGGGTCTTTGCCTTCGCCGCGTCGTCGAGCCCGATCGCGAACAGCGGCTTCCCGGCGTGCGCCGCGATCTCGCGAAGCGCGTCCATCGCCTCCTGCTGCCTCTCCAGCGCCGTGTTCACGACCGCGTCGGGAAAGGGCAACTGCCACAGCATGTCTCCGAGCATGCTCACCCGCCGGCCGATGTCGATGATGGTCTGCCGGGGGATGTGGTGGTCCCGCCATACCCTGCGCCGGCCCGCACCGCGCACGAAGACCTCGGCGAGGCCGGTCCGCTGCCCGGTAATGGCTTCGTAGATTGCGAGCCGATCCAGTGCATGGGGAACAGCGCGAGGCCTGACGGCAAGCCAGTCTCGGTAGAGAACGTGGTATCGGGGCGGTTCCATCCGTATTTCGCCGACCGGCGCTCCGACCGAGCGGCCGATCAACGTGTCGGTCCATTTCACCACGGCTTCCCACACATCGTCGTAGGTCTCGCGGATGGTCTGGTACCCGTCCGCGAACGTCAGCCGTTCGATCGTTACTCCCGGACGCCGTTCCAGCTGCTCGATCCGATCGATCGGGGGAATCGCCGGGTCATGTGGTCTGCTGCCGATGAAACCCGACGGGCCCTGCGGGTCGCCCGGAGCTATCGTCTGCTCATAAGCGCCAGGCGTCCCCAGGAGGAACGCGGCGCCGTCGCCCACCCGCACCCGCAGCCGGCCGTCCCGCGATTCGATGCCCAGGCCGCCCCCGCCTCGTCCCACTCCCTTGCCGGTCGAGGCCGTCTGCAATGCCTCGGTGAGCGCCGGAAGCGTCTGCTGGGCAGGGAAACCCGGGATCGAGTCGGCTAATTGCGCGGGCAGGGTCGCGGACAGTCGCTCGAAGCGCTTGCGGTCTCCCCACAGCCGCGCGGACCACGTGGCAGCCGAGCCGTCGCCCGGGTCGGTCCATTCGAAATCAGCGAAGATTTCGCCGCCCCAGTTGTCGATCAGCGGCTGGTAGGAGGCGGGGACATGGAGACCTCCGACGGACCCGCGGACCGTGTATCCGGGGCCGGTCGAAGTCGTCGACGACGTGATCCGCACGCCGTACTCACCGGAGCCTTGCAACGCGTAATCCACCAGCAGCGCAGCGACATTCGTCAGTTCGGGTGGATACTCCACCGGCGCGCCCTCGGGGTCGGTCCACGCGCCCGCGACGGCGGCGCGCACCTCGGCGGCGGACATGCCGGGCGAGAAGACCCCGGCCGCACCGTTTTCCGAGGCGCCGCCGGGCTCGTCGGAGGGGCGAGCGCCGATGGTGCCGCTCGGTTCGTCGGGTTCGATCGCCAGCCCGCCCGCGCGGCCGACGGTGTCCATCGCCTTGTCCAGCCATGCGTCCAGATCGGCGTCGAACTTGTCGAGCTCCGCGGTCTGGTCGTCGATATGGTCGATGGCGTCGACCGCGGAGATGACGTCGAGACAATGTTCGGCACGCCGGTGCGCTGTGAGGTCCTGTGGTCGACCGCTGGGCAGCAGCCGGGTCGCCTCGATGACCGCCGTCTCGAGGGAGGCCACCGACACCGTGTCCCCCGGAGCATCGATCAGCTGGTGCAGCGCCGCCGGAGCCTCCGCACCCAATACCGAACTCAGCCAGCGTAGCTCCTCATTCACCCTGCGGTGCAACGCTTTGCGCAGCTCCGGCAGGGAACGCCACCGGCTCAGGTCCAGTTCGCCGGAGGTGGCGAGCTCCCGCAGGCGGGCGTAGGTCGTAGCGCGCTGTTCCTCGGCCGTCATCCGGGCGTGAATCAGCTGTTCGAGCGTGGGTGCGTGCCCGATGAGCCACCGATGCCAGTTGTTCCACGGATTGTCGTCTTCGAACGCCTCCGCCAGCAGCCGTAGGCTGAGGTAGCGCTCGCCCTGCTGCACCAGCTGCGCCGGTTCACCGTCGCGCCGCCACTCGTCCACATGCCGGCGCACTTGTGCGGGACTCCGCTCCGCCCACCCGTCGTCGGGCAGCGCGGCCGCGCTGACGCGGCACGCCTCGAGGACCACCGCCAGCTCCGGTTCGAGTTCGCCCCGGGCCATCCGCCGGTCCAGCGGATAGTGCCGCAGATGCTCGTTCATCCGGCGGATGAGGTTCACCCGGCCCAGCGTCTTCCGGTGCGCGGCTTCGTCGAAGGCCGCCGTCACGGTGTCGATCCGGCCGAGTCGCGCACTGGCCCTGGCGATTTCGTCTTCGCCGCGTGGATCGTCCCGCAGCGCGACGACGGCCCGTTGCCGCCGGTGCGCGACATCGTCCCGGACGGCCGCCAGGCGGTCCGCGAACGACGCGAAATCGGGGAACTGGGACAGCTGCCACGTCGCCCCGTCCGTCGCGGCGGGCACTCCGGTCAGTGTCCGATCAGCGAGGTCGAGTGCTGCGTCGAGGTCGGCGTTCAACAGGTGGGTTCTGTCGTAGCGTTCGACCGCCGCCTGCGCGCGGTCCGCGAGCAGTCGCAACTCGTCGATATCGGCCGCCAACTCGTGCTCGGGGTCCTCGGCGGCCGCCGCGAGCCAGCGCAGCCGGGCGTGCAGCAGTGTCATCCCGTGCCACGAATCCGAAGTCGACACCTGATAGCGCCGAGCCGCCACGCGGAGACGCCGGTTCCAGGCGTCGAACGACGTCCGTTCGTCCTCGGCCACAGCCCTGCCCAGGGTGAAGAGTTCGCGCGCCTGCCGCTCGAGGCGTTGCCGCTCCGCGGCGAGCCGTTCGGCCGTCGCGAGTGCCGCGCCGAGGATCGGGACGAGTTCCCCGTGCGCCCGGAAGTCGGTGGCCGCCCGCAGCAATCCGTGCGCCCGGCCGAGCAGGCCGGACAGGTCCGCCGCGCGCCGGTCGAGTTCTGCCTCCACCGCCTCGACCGTGCGAGCCCAGGTGTCGAGGCGCTGGATGTCGTCGACCAGCCTCGCGATCGGCACCATGTGGTCGAACTCGCGTCCGGCCGCGAGGATTTCCGGTGTCGCGCAGTATTGTTCGCGCCAGCCGTCCAGCACGTGGCGGAGCCACCGGTCGTCCGCCTCCGCGCCGCGCTCGATCTCGAGCTTTCGCGCCAGATCGCGCCGCATCTCCCGGTACCTCGAGAACCATGCTTCCCAGTCGGGTGAGCCGGTGCGCAGCAGTTCCTCGGGAGCGATGTTCTCGGGCGCAAGCAGGTCCGACAGTTCCCGCAGCAGGTCGGCGCGGCGCTCGGTGGCGTAGTGGGCGACCGCCAGCCGGGCGGCCGGATCCGTCTCGTCGGTTGCGATGTCACTGTGCGTCAGTCCGTTTCGCGCCCGGTCGAAGATCCTGGCCTGCTGGGAGGTGAGGCCTCCCAGGATGTACGAGTCGTCCGACGGCCTGCTGCCGATGTGCCCGGACGGTTCAGTGCCGTCGGAGTCGTTCTCGGGTCCCGTGTCGAGCCAAGTGAGAAACGGCAGTGTGCGATCGGTGTGGTTGAGATAGGTCTCGAGGAGATCGGCGAGGACCATGTGGCTGTAGGGCCGGGCATAATCCAGGGCGTGGCCGCCTTCATGCTGGATCAAACGGTAGAACGGCCTGACCTCCGAACCTCGGCGATGCAACCCGCTCTCGACGAATCCCTCCCGCATCGTCCGGTAGCGGTCCGCGTCGAGGAGCCGATGCGCGTTGACCTTGATGATGCTGCCGGGGCTGCCGTCCGGGTAGGTCGTCGGGACCGTGCGCCCGGCCCTGTCCTTGTTCGGCAGTTCGCTCGGGTCGACCACCCGCACTTCGCGGATATTGATGTGCGGATAGCGCGTATACAGGTCATCGACGGCGCGCGCGATCTCGCGCAGCGCTTCGGGATCCGCGCCCGGGAGATCGAACCCGGAAACCCGTTCCAGCCGCGGCCATTTGGCCGTCAATTCGGCGGCGACGACAGCCGGGTCGACGCCGTCCCACGCCAGGGGCGCGGCCTCCTCCGAGGGGCGGCCGCCGATCAGGCCGCGGGGGTGCTCGGGCCCGTGTGCCGCGGGGTCCGCAGACACGGTTCGGGGGTCGGCTTCGCGGGTGAGTATGCCGGTGAGCCAGTCGGCGAAGTCGGACTGGCCCCGCGCCATCGCTTGGAAATCGACATCGTGGGGTAGCCCCCGCGGGCGGCCCGACACGAAGGTGAGCACCGACGCTGCGAAGGTCCGAATGGTCGCGTCACTGCCTCTCGACATGAGCGGCGCCTGATACAGCAGGTACACCGCGTCGGCGAAACGCCCCAGCGCGTCGACCGAGATATTCGCCGACCTCTGCTCGGCGAATTCGGCCAGGACGACAAGTGCGGCATCGAAGATCACCCGTTGATCGGCAGGCCATGCGGTCTCGATCACGAATCGGCCGTCGGCGAACGCGCTCAGACTGTTGCCGTCGACCCGGGTACCGTCGGGCAATCGCACTGTGTTCCGCAGCGTCGCTTCTCCCGGCGCCTCGTCGTCCAGCCGCGCTCGGATCACGCGGCCGATGGCCTCGGCGGTGGCGAGCGCCGGGGTGCCGACGGGGCCACGCTCGGTCGCCCGCACCTGCGGCAAATAACGCTGGTGCGAAACCCAGAAGTACACCTGTGCGAGCACTCTGCGCCGCGCGCTCGGTGTCGCCGCCGCCTCCCACCGGCTGGCCAGCTTGCCCAGACCTCGGTTCGCCACGGACGCCTGCCACAGGGCGAACAACCGCAAGCGGGCGAGGACGTCCGGATCATCGGTCCGCGTCCGCATACCCGGCAGCGGGAAGTGCTCGGCGCGTAGCGGCCCGCGCCCGGTTCGCACCGCTTCGTTCACCGAACGTACATCGTCAGCGAATTCGCTTTCGGCGGAATACATTTCGTCGGCCGACGGACGGCTGCCGACGAGGCCGGGCAGGTCGTCGCTGTCCGGCGGCAGCTCGGAAGCAGCTTCCCGCTGTGCTCGGTCGAGGTGCTGCTCGAAACTGCGAACGACCTCGGCGGTGTCCGGGTGCCAGTCGACGTTGCCGGAGTCGGCTACCCAGCGGGTCATGCGCCGGTGCAGCGCGGCGAAGACGGGGGCGACCTGGTCGGGTTCGGTGCCAAGCTGTGCGTCGCGATAACGGACGGTGACGCGCTCGCGCTGTCGCTCTACGACGACCTCGAGACTGCCGGGCCGGCGGCGCAGCGGGGCGAGGGACAACTGAATTCGTATTTCGTTGTGGCTCAGCGCGATGTTCTCGCGGTCGGGCTTCACCCAGAATCGGTCGCCGTAACCCGCGAACAGTGCCTCGATGCTGCGTTCGAAACCGACCGCCGCCATGTCGAAAAGATGCGGTATCGGCGGCCGGTCGCCTCGCCACACCCCGCCCAGGCTCTCGTTGTCGAAGGTGCTGTCGTCGAGGCGAATCCCGCCGCGTTCCAGGACATCGCGCAGTTGCGCGGTGCCCATCGGATCGAAGATCTCCCCGGCCCGGTAGGGGCGAACGGGGCCGCCCGGTCGACCGGAGTCGTCGACGGCCAGCGTGCCCCAGCCGGCGAGTTCGTCCCCCATGGCCGACATCAGCCGCAGTAGCAATTCGTGGTCGTCGGCGGCCATCATGCGTCCCCACCGGTCCATCACGAACGACATGAACGAGATGTCGCGCGACCCGCTGGTCAGACGTTCCACCGACGAACCATTCGGCGCGACGAAATGTCCGGCGTTCACACCGATGGCTCGGGGTGGGACCGTGAGCAATCGCGCATCGGGGTCCTCGGAGAGGTCTTCGGACGTGAGCCGATGCGCCGTGTAGGACGGCCGGATCGCTCTCGGCGTGTCGGAGCCCTGCCAGGCCAGGACGTCGAGATCGTCTACGGCGCGCTGGAACAGTTGCGGGAGAATAGGATGCGCCGCAAGGGCGTGCAGTGCGGCAGTCCGCATGACCGAGGCGGCCGCGCCGCCCGCCGCCACGATCGCCTGATGAACGTCCATGCGCAGCTGATACAGCGACAGTCCCAGCGCCGCGGCCGGCGTGCCGGGCCCCAGACGGTCCGCCGCGGCCGCCACCGCATGGTCCGCATCACGCAACACGGCCAGAGCGCGCTCGGTATCGCGGGTGCGGGTCAGGAAATACAGCGCCGCGCGGTAGGCATGGGGGACATACCGCCACGCCGCCTCGCCGAAGACCCGGTCCGAGGCGGTGTGGGCGGCGTCGAACTCGGCTGCGCGCGTGGGTAGTTCGCGTAACGCGTGCATCAGTTCCGGATCCCAGTCGGCGTCCCGGCTCGCGATCAGGTGCTCGTCGGCGAGTCTCGCCCACTCCGCCGCGTCGATGATGCGCCCAGTGCCGAGTTCCGCGGCGGCGACCACACGCTCCGGGAATCGGGTGAGTTCGTCGAGATCGCCGGGCACGGAACGTCCTGCGGGATCATGGAGCGCTCCGACGACGTCGAACACGTCGGTCGCGGCCGCCGCCACCACGGACACCGCCGCGGTGTCGCCGTAGTCGACGCGCCGCCACTGTTCAGCGGCCAGCGCGGTCTGCATCCGAGCCGCGCCGACAACCGCCTCGACGGCCGGCGGCTGCCCGCGCCGCATTGCGGAGATGCGTGCGGAGGTGTCGTTGTGAGCATCGGCAAGGTGGGTCCGAAGCGCGTCGTCCGAGAGGCGAGTGACCCATTGCGCCAGTTCTTCTCGCGTCGCGCGAAGCGGGTCCGGCCGCGCCGCGTCCGAGGAATGCTCGTGCTTCTGCTCGGTGTCCGACGGTGGCGTCCGCGGATCGCCCAGGCCGGCGATGATTCGCGAGATCTCACCCGGCGCTCGCACGACGGGCTCGGGCACGGTGCGCGCGGGCCGCCGCGGGGCCGGTGCGGGAGCCTGGGGAAGTTCGTCAACCGTGACCGACGTCCGGTCGAGAATCACCCAGACCTCACCGAAGCGACGCCCCGGATCGACGGCATGGTAGCCCGGGTATCCCATCGCCGCCGCGAACCGCCCCGTGTCCGCGAGCACGGCTCGGCGGTCGCGAAGATATTTCTCGCGGGCGAGCACCTCGGGTACCCGCGCCAGGTCGGCGAGGCGTTCCAGTTCGCCGTCGATGGCGTCGAGTTCGGCGCGCTGCTCGGCGCGTACTCGACTGAAATCGACAGCTCGCGCCAGGGATTCGGGCCGCATCACCATCCGGATCACGTGCTCCGGGTCATCCTCGGCGTAGTCCAGCGCCGATTCCCTGCTGGTAGTGACATACGTGCCGTTGCCGTGGTCGGCACCTTGCCATCGTCCCGGGAAGTAGGGGCCGCTGCGGAACAGCTCGACGTGCTCCGCCGCGCTCACCCCCCGGAAGAACTCGCGGCCGCCCGCGGCGATAAGCTCGTCCAGTTCGGTCCCCGCCGCGACGACCGGCAACCCGTCGAACCCACGCTGCTTGCAGATTTCACCGAGCGCGGGGTCGGTCGACCACTCGTTTCCGTGGACCATGGGTGCGATTGCGGCGTAGTCCAAGTCGTCCAGCGGTCTGCCGCCGATCGCACCGTGTAAATCGACATCGGTGGCGACCATTTCCGGATCCGAGTACGGCCGGCTGCCCATGCGGTCGGAGCCCTTGGATCGCCGTTCGGCCCAGACCGCCTTCCACGTCGACGCGGTCGCTCCCGCCCGGTACAGGTCGGCGAGGAGGTCGGGTACAACGACGCCGCGCTTCTTGGCGAGCCGCTCGATGTTGACGACGACTTGGCGGGCGCTGCGCGCGGCGGAGTATTCGCTCTGTCCGCGCCGCTGGTAATCCCAGTAGCACTCGATGACGAATTTCTTCGCGTCGCGCGCGTTCGCCGGGTCGCGATCGGCAGGCGCTATCCGGCCGAGGACTTTTTCACCGAGGGCCGCACGGAGTTCCTCCGGTATTCGCGGGACTTCGCGGGCGGTGTCGCTGGGGGTCGAGGTGTCCGATGGCCTACCGCCGGTGACTGCGAGATCCGGCGCGGATCCACGTACCCCACTGACGGACGTCTCACGCTCGATCGCTGCACGATGAGCCTCCTCGCCCGATCCCGAGTCCGACGGCCGGGCACCAACCGACGGCGCGTCGGCCTGTCCCTCACCGGTCCACCCCCTGCGCTCCGGGCGGGACGGCAGCAACAAGCCCTCGACGATCGTGAAGGTTTCGTAAGCCACCAACAGCTCGGCCAGACCTGCCGCCGCCTGGGCGCGCGATGAGGTTGTCCCGGCGTTGGATTCGGCCTCGAGGCACCGCAACCACATCACCGGCTCGTCCCTATCCGGCAACGCCCTGGCCGCGAGGCCATCGCTCGGAAGCTCCCCGATAAGAGAGTCGAGCCCGGCGGACAATTCGCGACTTCTGCGCGTCAAATCCTCCCGCTCGGCGTCATTCAGATTGAACCTCTGCTTGTCGGCATCGAGAACCACTGCCGCACCCATCCATTGCTGCATCCGGCCCACCCACTCGCTGGACAGCTTGTGCCGCAGGGATGCCCAACCCTGCTCGTCCAGACCTGCCAGCCGCTCGCCCACATCCGTCATCGGATACGCCAGTCGCGACAGGACCACAGAGTCGATACCCACCCCGAGCCGACCGGCCAAATCCTCCCTTACTCTCGGTAATAGAGCACCCAGCCGTTGCCAGATCGCGCTCTCGCCCGGCACTGCCGGCTCGAGCGACTGGACACGCCGCACCGGACGACCGTCCTCACCTACTCCGAATACCTGAGTTTCCACCGGAATACCCGCCTGGACCAGCGCATCGACCACCCGGCGATCGACACCACCGCCCGCCGGGTGGTCTGTCATCACCACGACAAGCCGCGCGGAATCATCGTCGCCGCCGACTATCCACGCGTTCCCGGGCCCGGGCCGGAGGAGCGCGTTGCCGAACGGCCCCCGCTCATCGCAGAACTCACGCACCGCTTCCCACAGCTCCGCTACGGCTGGGTCATCGAACGGACGACTACCGACACCGTCGGTGACACCGGCGCCCGAATCCTCTTCTCGCGTAGTCGAGGTGTCCGACGGCCTACTGCCGGTGAGTGCGAGAGCGGACACCCCCGCCAACGCGTGCTCCACCTGGTCCCGGAAATCCTCGTCCACTGGGACGGGCTGATCCAGGGTCTCCTCGGGGGGCATATCGCGCATCGACGCGCCGGTGACCAAATCGCCGTTCGCGTCGAAATCTATTGTCTGGAAGAGGTGTTCGGACTCAGGGAGACGGTCGAGATACTTCTGCTGTTCGCGCCGCCATTTGTCGAATTTCACGGCCTTGTTGAGCAGGGTGCGGCGGTCGGCCAGGTCCATGGCGTCGAAATCGTCGGCGGTTCTGCCGTCGCGGGAGGCCGCGAGGTCGACCACGACCAGGTTCGGCTTTTCGCCGGGTTTGCTGTCGTTGACCAGCACCACGAGGTGGTTGTCGGCGTCGCTGCTGCCCTTTTTCTCGGTGTTCTTCCATCTGTAGACCAGGACCTGCGCGCCGCCGGGACGGTTCTTCAACGATTCGACGGCCTCGTCCAGCGATAGGAAGTACTTCGCCGAGCCGCCGCGGAACGACGCTTGCACGGTGTCCCAGAGGTGCCCTCGCAGCGGGATGCCGCCGCGCGGCATGGTGAACTGGTCGGCGTTGTTCTCGTACAACACGCGCATGGCGGTCACACCGTTGTTGACGCAGCTGTTGAGACTGCGCCGGTGTATTTCGGTCACCAGGTCGAGCAGGGCGGTGGTGGCCAGGTAGAGCGATGCCGCGCCGACCACGTCGTCGGCGTCGGCACGATGGGACGCGGGGTCGGCGAGCGTGCCGGTGCTCTCCTCGAGCAGTCGCCGAGAGATGGCCTCGCCCAACACATCACGTGCCGTGGCCGGGGTGATGCCCGAGATCGGTACGGCCGGGTCTCGAATCGCGTCGTCGCTGGAGCGGGCCGCGTCTTCGTCGAGGGCACGGGCCAGGTCGAGTTGGGCGGCCGTGGCCGCGGCGCCGAGATGACGCATACCCTCCGCGCCCTCGATGGCCGCGGGGTCCAGGCCGAGCGTTTCGGCCAGCCGGTCGCGCAGCGGCGTGAGTTGCGCACGCGCCTGTTCGTCTGTGAACAGGGCGTACTGCACGGCTTTTCCGGGTGCGGTCGAGTCCAGGTGCTGGCGCAGCGTCTCGGCGGCCGGCAGGAGGTCCGCCCGTGCGAGCAGTCCGGACAGTGCGTCGGTGCGGGTGGCGGACTCGTCGAGCGCGGTGTCCCGGGCCAGGCTCGGGTCGAGCGCGTCCTCCCGGTTCAGCGCGTCGTTGCGGTTCGGCGCCTCCGTACGGGCGACGGTGTCACGGCCGAGCGTTTCGTTCTGCGCGAGTGCGGTGTTCGGGCCCCGCGCAGCGCCTTCGTCGAGCGCCGTCGCGAGCGCCGTCGCGGTCGAGGGCTGGATGCCCAGCAGCGTCGCGAGCCGTCGGGAGCGGTCGGCGAGGGTGTCGGGTTGGTCGGGATCGCCTGGCGCCCAGGCGGTCTGCGGGCCGAGCTCGGCGGAGGAGTTGACGAGGGGCGCGTAGGTTCGGATGAAGGCGTCGGTGGCGTGGTGGTGGGCGCGCTGTTGCAGCCCGGGCACCAACGCTCCCAGCTTGTCGGCGGCCTCGACGACCTGATCGTGGGTGACCGGCGTGGGATCGTCGCGATGGGCCGCGACCGCGTCCTGGTACGTGATCACCGCCTCGCGGACCCCGCGCAGGTGCATGGCCTGGCGGATCAACGCGTCCTGTGGCGACATCAACGCCTGCGCCGTCCCGGATTTGCCGTTGCGGGCGGTGCGGTTCTTGGCTTGCTCGTAGATGTACTCGTGCTCGGGGACCTCGGTCATCCACACGTGCATGCCGCCCTTGGCCTCGACCGCATCGGACACCGAGATGTCCACACCGCGCTGGCCCTGGCGGTTGATCACCAGGATCTTGCCCTGCTCACCGGCGGCGTCGAAGACCTCCTGCAGCTTGCTTTCCCAGTCCGCGCCCCACTTGGCGATCCGGTCGGCGTCGACTGCCTCGATCGCCTCGCGCGGCACCCCCGCCCGCAGCAGCGCCTTGACCTGCTTGTCCACCAGATCGTTGCGGTGGCACAGGATTTCCTGGAAGCGGCCCTGCCCGCCGTCCCACATCTCATGGGCGTAACCGGCCAGCGCGTTCAGCTTGGCCCTGGTGTTCTCGTGCACGTCGGGCTGGCCCTCCACCAACCGCGACGGATTGAACGGATCGATCGCGTGCGGCTCGTTCAGCCCGTACACGATCTTCAACACGTGACCGAGATCGGTCAACGTGCCCGACGCGCCGGTGATGTGATCGAAAAAGCGGTCCGTGCCGTAGATCTCGGCCGCGGTGATCCTCTCGGGCGAATCGGTGTCCGCCCGCACCACGATGCCGTGCTGCTCGGGACTCATCCCGATCGCCTCGGCGGCGCGAATCTCCTTGGCCTCCACCGCTTGCGCCAGGCTCGCCTTGCCCTTCTCGGCGCTCCACCGCGATTCACTCGAGGTCTGGGTGTTGCGTTGCAGACCGTGCTCGCCCTGATCGACGATGACGATCTTGCCCTGATCCATCACGTAGTGCGTCTTGTTGCGCGTAGTGAACTCCGCGGCGGCGGCCATCTCGAGCCGCGACTTCCCCATCCCGTCGAGCCACCGCTGTCCGCCCGGCAACGCCTCGACCTTCGCCCTGCCCGCCGGTGTCAGCGCCGCCTTACCGTCGTACCAGTACTCCGTGCCGACCTCCCAGGTGCCGTCGGGCAGTTGCACGTCGACTTCCTCGGCCAGCTGCTTCAAGCCGAAATCCTCGTGCGAGAGTCCGCCTTTCGCGAGCGCGTCGGCGAGGAAGTCGTGGGCGGCGAACACCTCACGTGCGGTCGCCTCGGGCGCGCCGCCGGGGGCCGACTCGGAGCGGATGAAGGTCTTTTCGCCGCGGTCGACGATGGCGTCCATCTCGTCGATCACCGCGCGGCGCGGCGGCTTGTGGCCGGCGTTGCACAGGTGCCCGACCGTCTCGCCGGTGGCCACCACGATCGTGTGGCGACCCGGCGTCAGGTTGCCGAATCCGGTCCGCTGGTCGGCGCGCACCACGTCGATCCCGTAGCGGCTCAGCACCTTCCGATACTCGGTGAACTCCCGGTGCGCCAACCCGTCCGCGGTCGTCACCAGCAGCACCGAGCCGTGCTGGACCGCCTGGTGCAGCGAGTACGACATGAACATCAGCGTCTTGCCCTGGCCCGGCAGCATCTGCACCGGTCGCTGGGCCATCTCGAATCCGCCCTGCAACTGCGGGCCCCGCAGCACCATCCCGCCGGGCACTCTGTCGGCCGTCTGCCGCCGGATGATTTCCATTCCGGCGATGAGGGATTCGTGCGCGTCCGTGTGGAACAACCTGGCCTGCAACACCTCGTCCGGCAGATTCGACAGCCTCAGCTCCTCGGGAACGTCATCCCCCGACCGCGCGTGGAAATCGGCCAGCACCTCTTCGGCCCGATCTCGGGAATCCGGTCCTGGCTCGTCGCCGGATTCCCCGGCGCGCCGGCCCGCCTCGGCCCCCTGCGCGCCGTCCTCCCCTGCGTCACCTGTGTCCTCGTTGCCCGACCTCTGTTCCCCGGCCGCGCTGTCCTCCGCCGCGGAACCGTCGGCGGGGTTCGCGTCCTCCCCCTGCTGCCCGCTGTGTGCGCCGTCTTGCGCGGCGGCATCCTCACCTTCGTGTTGCCCGTCGCGGGAATCGCGCTCGGCATCGGCCCCCTGCTCCTCACCAGCCGGCCGCTGCTCGCCCCGAACACCGTCTCCCGCAACGGAGCCCGGCTCGTCGCCGCCGCGCGGCTCCCCGGAGACCACACCGTCCTCAGCGACGGTGCCCTCCCCTTCGCTGCCGTGAGGCCGCCCGGTCGCCGCACCGTCCTTCGCGACGATGCCCGCGCCCTCGCCTTCCCTACGCTGCGCGGCAGCCGAGCCCTCTGCTTCGCCGTCGCCGGGCCGCTGGTCACCCCGGGCGCCGCCTCCCCCCTCGGCCACAGGTCGCCCGGACGATGGTGCGGCGTCCCCGCTTTCGCTGCCGCGAGCCTGCTCGGACGCCGGGCCGTCTGCTGGGACGGAAGCCTCCCCGTCGCCGGGGTGCTCTGCGCTTCGTCCTTCGCGCACCTGCGCTCCGTGCGCCGAGCCGGAACGCTGCCCCTCACCGCCTGCTTGCTGCTCACCACGCGGGACAGCCGCGGCCGAGCCCTGATCTTCGCCACCCGGAGGCAGTGTGGGAACGGAAACCGCCTCGTCGCCCACGCGTGGGGTGGCCGACGTCGAAACCTTCGGCGGGGCAGCGGTTTCCGTGCCGGAACTCACGCGCGGCGAAACCGGTGCTCTGTTGCGGGCGAGTTCGTCACCACCCGGGGCGCGCTGCGCGGGGTGGGGTGCTGCGGCGGCCAACGGGGCGGACGACGCCGCGCCGGACGACACCGGTGTCGTCCCGCTCGGGTGGGCCGCGGTGGACGGCAGTGGTGTGGCGGTGGGGACCGGCGGCGCGGTCGCCACGGTCGGCACCGGCGCGGCACCGTGCCCAGCGGCGGCCGCTGAGTTCCCGGGCCCACCCGGGGCAGCGTCTGGAGTCGCGTTGTCCGGCTGGGTATTCCATACCCTCCGCGCGGTCTCCCACGCCTGCCGAGATTCCGCCGAGATGTGCACCGGAGGCGCGCCTGCGGGAGGATCGGGTCGGGTGAACTGGCCATGGCCGTCGATCACCGGTTCGGCGGCCGCGCCGGAACGCGAGTGGGCACCGGGTTGGGCGTGCACCGATCCAGCGAACGCGCCGTTGATCATCGGCGCCAGAATGTGGTGGAAGCCTTCCGGCCAGCCGGTGACCATGGCTGCCGCACCCACGCCCGCCACTGCCCCCGCCAGTCCGTGCACCAGCCCGGCCAGCGCGCGGCTGGTCTGCAACCGCGGGAACACCGCAGGTGCGACCGCCGCGGACAGCGCCCCGCCTACCGCACCACCGGCACCCGATGCCGCCGCGGCCAGAATCGACTTCCTATCGATACCGGTCGGGTTCTCGCCGTTGTCCCCTACCGGCGACAGGTTCCGATATCCGGCCTTGACCTGCAACATCTGCACCCCCCCGTCCACGGCGGCGGGCACCAATGCCGCGCGGCCCACCGTGCCCGCGAACCGGACGGCGCCCACCCCCGACAGCTTGGTCGCCGCGGCCGCCGCAAGCCGTGCGTAGGCCTCCTTCAAGCCCGCTCGCATCACCTCGACCTCGGCGCGGCCATTCGTCAACTCCGCCTCTACGGCCGGCGCGGCCGCTACCTGGCCCGCCGCGCCGGTCACCGCGGCCGCTGTCAGGATCCGCAGAATCCGCCAGCCCAGCTCGATGCCGAACGCGAACATCACGCACAGTGTCTTCTCCGCTTCGTTGGCCGCCGCGTCGGCCTGATCGGCCAACGTCAGCGCCCGCTCGCGCAGCTTGGCGCCGCCGTCCTGCTGCGCGCGCAGCGCCTCCCGCAGTCGATCACCGAACGCGCCCAGCGAATCCTGCTGTGTCAGCAAGCTTTCCACGTCCAGGGTGTGAGTTTCCAAGTCGGCGGCCTTGTTCCGCAGCTCTGTGGCCATCCACCGCATCTTCGAGATGTCGGCTCGCGGCAGATCCCCGCCGAACACCACCGCCTCGATCGGCCGCCGCACCGGATCGGGCAGGGTCTCGAATATCGTCCGCAGCTGAACCACCGGGTTCAGCGACAACATATCCGTCACGGGCGCTGCCTATTCCGGCACGGCCGCGCGGATCAGAGCCGTGTGCAAGGTCTTCGCCGCCGCGCATGCCCGGTTGCCGTTCAACACGACGTCGGCGAACGCCGTCCCCACTGCACGATCCGCCTCGAAGCGACCCGCCGGATCAGTTGCCCCGGCCAGTTCGGCCCGCCAGCGGCGATAACCCCCCACCAATTCACCGAGTGTCGTATACCGCCCCGCCACCTCCCGCATGTACTCGGCGATCATGGTGTGCTGCGCGGTGCGACGGACCACGCCACCGCCGACGTCGTCCAGGGCCCGGCCCATCTCCCGCACCGTAGCCGACCGGACCGGCGAATCATCCACTTCAGCGTCAGATTTCGCCATCGCGGAGCCGGAGTCCGGATCGCAGGCGAGGCGGCGGTTCAGTGTGATCGACCGCGCGATTGCCGGCCCGCGTGACTCACTACGCCACCACACATCGCCGGTGTCGCCGGCCGCGTCGGCCACCGCGACGACGTCGAGTTCGATCATCGGATAGTCGGTCAGCACCGTGTCGACGGCCGCGACGAACTCGCGCACCGGCGCCTCCTGCAGATCCGGGAGGTCGAATCCGATGACGATGACACCGTGCCGGTCACGCAATGTCCGGGCCAGCCAGGCGAATATCGGCGAAGCGGTACGCTCGTCGCCCGGTCCGTCCGCGTCCGGTCGCCGACCACGCCGCTGCGGCTTGCGCATCGGGGAAGGTGGCGGGGTGCCGGACCGAGGGCCCGAGGGATTCGTCCCCGGAGCCTCGGGCCCGCTGCTTCCCTGGGCCGGACGCCGAGACCACGGTGTCCCTCCCTTTCCCATGGCGACAGGACCCGACGACCGCATCGGCTCCTGGGCGGGCCGGGTGGGCATGGGCGCCCCCGGGGAGCGGGGTGTTTCCCGCCTGGCCGCGGTCGGCGATGTCACCCGTGGGGGCTCGGTCCGGCCGCGGGGGTCCGCTGCCGGCTGTCGACTGCCCGGCCGGTCCGGCGTCTCGGACGTCGGGAGCGCGAGATCTTTCGGTGCGGAGGATCCCGCTGGTGCGACGGACGCACGGTCCGCGGCAGGAGCGCGATCCGGCATCGGGTGATCGCCCTTCGGAACGCCGGACGCGCGTTCACTGGTGTCCGCGCGATTCGAACCCGGATTCCCGTTCTGGACCCCGCCCGCGGCACCGGGATGCCGCGTCGAGGTCGAGGCCGCCGGTTCTCCAGCAACGGGCGCCGCGAACGGAGCCGACTGTGCACCCGTCCCGGAGGACTGATCCGGGAGCAACGATTCGCTGCCCACCGCACCGATCCGATTGCCGCCGGCGAGGTCGTGGGCCTCGAAGTTCTGCGCGGCGGCGCCGACCTGCCGTGCCGTCCCACGCAGGCTCTCCTCCAAGGCGTGTAAGTCTTCGAGCAGCCGGTCTGCTTGCGGCGTGAAATCCTTGGCGAACGCGTTGCCCAGGTCGTCGTCGCCCCAGCACCCGTCCACGGAGGCCAGGGAATCCCGCAGCCCGGCATGGGTCAGGCTCACTCGGTCGCCGAGTTCGGCAAGCCGGGCACCGTCGCGCCGCAGGGCGTCTGTATCAATTCTCAGTTCGTCGCTCACGCCGACCCCCATCAGGCTCGGCCGTCTCGGCGTCGATCGATAACGCCGCGCGGCCCTGCTCACCAACGCCGACCGAGGCACCGACGATGTCGAACGCTCGTGGAGCCCCGGCCGTTCTTCGGCTCTCACCCGCCGCTGCAGCCACTGATCGCGTCGAATCGCTGCTCGAAGTAGCGCCGCCGGATGAACACTCGCTGCGGAGCAGTTCGGTGTACAGCGACACGATCCGCCTCGTCTCGTCGTCATGCTCGTTGTCGGGCAGCAGGGTCAGGCGATCGAGCAAATCACCTGCGCACAAATACATTTGGTCCAGTGGATCGAGATAGCGCCCGTCGGACCACCGAGCGTGAGCGAGCGCGCATCGGCGGAGTAGGACGATGTCGGGCGAGGACCGATCATGGCGGGGCGATCGCCCTGGTGGAATGTGGAGCCAATGCATCTCGGCCAGCAACAATCCAGGGAGTAGAACACGCAGCATGATCTCGTCACTGCGTACCGGCCGCCGACGCTCGTGTGCGGCTATCACAGCGAGCGACGTCGCGATGCCGGCCAACTCCTCGAACGTTGTGCTCGTCATCCAAGGCCGCAGTCCGAGACGCTGTGCGCGGATCTCGAGCTGCGCGGCGCCGGGTAGCTTCACAGCGCCCAGCAGCCGCCGCCAACGAGATGTATCTACGACAGTGGCGATATCGATGAGGATCGACCACCACAACCGGAAGTTGAGTTCTACATGATTCGGCGGCGTCACCTTTTGATGGCTTCGCGGTAACCCCATCACCGCGGTACGGTCGACCAGATCCGGCGCGGCGAGCAGGTCGAGATCGGGCCGCACACCATGGTCACGCAGAAACGCCAGCATCCACCACATCACATGCGGCTGCAGCCATTGGCGGCCTTGCGAACCCGCGTAGGTATCGCGGAAAAAGTGAATCAGTCGATCGGGGCGGTTCAACTCATCCCCTCGCACGGGACGCGGCAGCTTGCCGAGCCGGTCTCGAGCTGTGCGGGCCTGTCGCAGCAGGTCCGCGGTACGGTTCCGGCGCACGCACCCTGTCCGCGATACCCACCGGGATCTGCACAGCGAGGACCCGGAGACAATCGCCCAGGTGCCTTCCAACAGCAAGAATCCCCAGTCGTGACCCAGGTACGCCAGCGCAGCCAGCATCGCGGAGCCCACCATGTTCGCGACCAGGTATGCAGTCGAGCCGTCATCGGTCAAGCCACGCTGCGCGGAGATGAAACCAGCCAACAACAGCAGTGCCCCTGCTATCTGAAGTACGTCGTTCATCGCTGCCGCCAGTGCACCACGGCCGTGGCCGGCTCCGCCTGTGCCGCCGACGAACAAACCACGTCCATTCCGTTTTCACAGAGGAATCGATCATCCGAAGCCTGCAGATCGAATTCGTATGCCCTACCTGCGGGAGTCGCAATTCGCCCTTCCACAATCGCGTTCTCCACAAAGCTGGGCGCGTGTATGCGAAAACGCAACCGGCGGACACGCTCTCGTTCCGATCGCCGATCAGCGTGAGCGGCTGCGAACGCTATTATGTGCTGCCGCATGTGACATTCTCAGCTATCGGCCGGCGAGTTCGCCGACAACTGGAGCGAACCTTTCAGCAAAATCGGCACCGAAAACAAAGTAGGAGAAGCCCATCTCCTCCCGGCGTCGCTGAATTTCGTCGATCGCCGCTGCCGGATCGTCCGGAAGAACAGCCACCGCGTCCGCGGCGCGCAGTGCGGCGGGGTCGGTTTCGGGAGGTGCCATGTGCGGTGCGACCGAGTCGCCGATCACCGGCACCGCGAGTGCGAGTTCGACGTCCCTGCGGGAACGAACGTCTTCGGCCATCTGCGTGACCTCGGCCCGGGACTGGGCACCGAGGGCGAAAGTGACCGTGTCCGCGATTTCGGCCGCCAATGCACGAGCCTTCGGTCCCTGAACCGCGATCGCGACGGGTGTATGACGATCGGGGCCGTCGAAGCCACGCAGTTGCTCGACGGCCTCACGCACCTGGGCCAACCGCTCTTTCGGCGACACGACGGGCATTCCCTTCTCACGCAGCTCATCTTCGATTCCGGGCCTGCCGGTACCGATGCCCATCTCGAAACGGCCTCCGGTCATCAGCGAGAGCGAATGCGACTCCCATGCGGTCAGCCAGGGCGGACGCAGCGGCGAGGCGTACACCCAGGTACCCACACGCAGGTCGGTCGTGGCCGCGACGGTGGCCAATACCGCGGCGGGCGCCGGTTGCGTGAGCGGGAAGTCGGGCACGAGGAAGGTCGAGTACCCGCTGTCGGCGATCCGGCGCACACGATCTCGCCACGTAGGCAGATCGGTCATGAGTGGTGCAACTACCCCGAATCGAAGCGGTCTCGTCATGCCTGTCATTCCTCTCTGTGGTCGGCGAGGACCACGGCTTTCTGCGAGCATTGCCGCAGATCAGTGCTGAATCCGCGCTGACGCGGCGCACTGATTCGACGGCCACCGCACCGAGTTCATCCATCGCGTTCCCGCGCCCTTCCGTCCGGATACCACGAGGATGAATACCTAGGTATGGCAGTCCGCATCGGCCATCCGCAGGTGGTGATCACACGCAGGAGGCGGACGTGCTCAGGCATGGCTGTACAGACCCGGAACGGATCGGCAGCCAGAGCATGCGGATCATGCCGCTCACGATGTCGCGAAGGTAACCGCGATTCTCGCGTCCCGCCCTGGTGATGGACTGGCCGACAACGCCGGACGCGATCATCGGTGCGGCCGAGATCGCAGACTTCGGTATCCATGTCGTGCTGGTCGAGCCGTCGCGTTCCGCACCGGATTCAACATCCCGCCCTCCCTGCAGTTCCTCGACGCGGCAAGCGCGTATGCGGAGGTCGTCGATCCCTTACGCGCGGCCCGCGGGGCATCGAGCGACGCCAGGAAGCACCATTCGCTGAACTACGGGCCTCGTCACGGCATCCCGTCATTCTGCTGTTTCGTAGAGTCGCAGACGAGCTGTGCGAGCGCGGATCGGCGGCTTGTCGCACACCCTGGTATCAGACGATGCGCGAGTGGCTCGTAGACATGGCAACGAACCGTCAGGGGTCGCCGGTGGTGGTCATGTCCGAGTCTCGGCGGGCAGCGCCGGCCCCGGGTGTCCGGATAGCGGGGAGGACCCGAGCCCGAGATGGCTTGCGAGGATGGCTACCTGGTCCGCGAATCGTTCGAGGAATTCCGGTGAGCGCGGGTCGGCGTTGCAGACGCCTTCGACGATGTGCGGCAGCGTGGTGGGCGCCATCGCCGCGGCCATGAGCATGATCACCAGACAAGCGGGGTCGAGATCGCCGGGCAGACGACCGGCCTGCTGCAGGTTGCGCAGCTCGTCGATGCTGTCGGCGAACGGTCGAGTGTCCGAGGGGGATTCGGCTCCGGTCTCACGGTTCTCGCGGTATTCGAGTCCGTTCCAGGCCAGCAGGCGCACCCCGTCCGGATTGTGCAGCGCCTCCAGTGCGTAGCGGCGCAGTTGTTCGGGCAACGGCGTGTCCGGCGCGACCAGCGCACCCTGACGCTGCTGCCAGCGTTGCGTAATCGCTTGATACAGGCCTTGTTTGCCGTCGAAGTAGTAGGAGATCAGCTGCACGTTCACCCCGGCGCGAGCGGCGATCGCTCCGATCCGGGCACCGGCATACCCATGGGCGCCGAACTCGGCCGTCGCCGCGTCCAGAATCAGCGCGCGCGTGCGTTCGGGATCGCGCTGCCGCTCCTGCGGCGCGGGTGACCGGCGGGGCTTGGACGCAGGCATGCCGCCGATCATACAACCACCGAGCACTATCAAACATATCTTTGTCAGTTTCAAATGAATGATTGACAACTGTCGGGCGGAGGGCTCACGATGGCTTCACGAGCCCGGTCGACAGGCAGCCGCACCCAGTAAGGGAGATCGAAATGTCCGACAGCACAAGAGTTCTCATCGCCGGCGGTGGTATCGGAGGCCTGGCACTGGCGCAGGCGCTGCACCGTGACGGAGTCGACGTGGCCGTCTACGAGCAGGACCCGACGCCGCGCACACGTCACCAGGGCTATCGCATCCACATCGACCCGACCGGCAATGCCGCACTGGCCGACTGCCTCACGCCGCAGGTGCTGGATCTGCTGCGCCGCACCAGCGGACGCAACGGCAACCTGGTCACCACGTTCACCACCGGGCTACAGCGAGTGTTCGCGCAGGAATTCCCCGACATCCCCGACGATCAGATCACCGCGGTCGATCGCAACACCTTCCGCCAGGGGCTGCTCACCGGCCCTCGACGAGATCGTCGAGTTCGGGCGCGCGGTATCGGGCTATCAGGTGCTCGACACCGGCCGGGTGCGGGTCGAGTTCACCGATGGCGGCAGCGACGAGGGCGATCTGTTGATCGGCGCGGACGGGGTCGGATCGGCCATCCGCCGCCAACTGCTACCCGATGCCGTGGTCGAAGACTTCGGGCTGCGGTGCATCTACGGCCGAATGCCCCTCACCAGCCGACTGTCACCCGAGGAATTCGAGCGCGGACTGTGCTGGGTGTCCAGCGACAGCACGTGCGGTGCCGGATTCGGCACCGTTCGGTTCCGCACCCCGCTCGACGAACGGCCCGACTACCTGATGGTCACCCTCATAGCGACCCCGCTCCGTCTGGGCGTCACCGACGAGGTGTTGTTCGACATGTCGTCGCAACAGCTGTGGAAACTCTCGGTCGAGACCACCGCCGACTGGCACCCCGCGATCGGCGAAATCTACGCCCGCTCCGATACCGAGACGTTCTTCCCGATCACCTTTCGCATCAGCGGGCAGATACCGATATGGGAGCCCGGCCCGGTCACCCTGCTCGGCGACGCGATCCACACCATGCCACCCACCGCCGGGGCGGGCGCGAACACCGCCCTCGCCGACGCCGCCACTCTGGCCGGCGAAATCCTTTCCGCCGCACGGGGCCAGAAGACACTCACCGAAGCCGTCGCCGCGTATCAGACGGTCATGCTGCCCCGCGGCCGCCAGGCCATCGACAACTCCCGGCACCTGGCCGCCCGCATGTTCGCCGACTGACCACCATCACAACCAGGCCATAACAGAATGTGACGGACGCGCAGGATCCCCAGCACGTCGCATCTGCCACCATCGTGAACGTGGCTCTCCCCCTGGCTGGGTGAGATCGAGATCAGGGGCAGGTGCGGTGCCGAATATTCGGTCGACCGCGAGGGCTCCGACAGGTAACGATGCCGATGTGACGAGTCTGGGCGTGGTGTTCAAACCGCAGAATCCTCCCGAGCGCCTGCGGGAGGTGGTGCGGGTGGCCGATTCGACCGGGCTGGAACAGCTTTGGCTGTGCGAAGACTGTTTCGCCGAGGGCGGTATCTCGACCGCCGCAGCCGCGCTGGCCTGGTCCGAGCAGGTACGGATCGGTGTCGGGGTGCTCCCGGCGCCACTGCGCAATGTCGCGGTCACAGCGATGGAGATCGCCACACTGGAGCGGATGTTCCCCGGTCGGCCGATGTGGGGAGTCGGCCACGGAAATCAGCAGTGGATGGGCCAGGCCGGCGGCCGGGTCGCTTCGCCGCTCACCTTGCTGCACGAATACCTCGATGCCCTGCGGGGTCTACTCGCGGGCGAGCGAATCACGGTGGGGGGCCGTTATGCCCGACTCGACGACGTCGCTCTCGACTGGCCCCCGGTCACCGCGCCGGCTGTGGTCGTCGGGGGTTTCGGACCGCGCACCCTGCGGTTGGCCGGTGAGTTCGCCGATGGCGTCATCACCGGCACCACGCTGAATGGAATGCGACAGGCCGTCGAGCTGACGCGGCAGGGCCGGGCAGCGCGCGAGCACAGCGGAGACTTCTCATTCATGGTCCAGCTGGTGGCCGCCACCGGCCCCGACGCGGACGCCCGCGCCGAAGCCGAAGTGCGAAAACTAGGTCATGACATCACCGACGGCCTCTGCGCCGTCGGCGATGCGCGGGCGATCGCCGACACCATCGCACAATGGGCAGAAGCGGGTGCCGACACCGTGATCCTCGAACCCACCCCCGACGAACCCGATCCCGTCGGATTCTTCCGCTTCATCGCCGAGAAAGTCCGCCCCCTCGTCCGATGACCAACGGCATCCGGTCCCGGCGGCGGCGAAGATTTTTCGACCGAGATGAGGTCGAAGCCAGCGCCGCGGAAGACAACACGGTGGCGGTGACTTCAGCCGGGGATGCCGCTGCCGAAGGCACCCCGACTCGATCGGATCGCTGTTCGAACAGCCGGACGACGGCAGCGCGGTATGAGTTGTCGTCGGAAGTGTCGCCAGAACGGACAAAAGGCCCGGCAATTGCCGGGCCTTTTACCTGGTGGAGCTAAGGGGACTCGAACCCCTGACCCCCACACTGCCAGTGTGGTGCGCTACCAGCTGCGCCATAGCCCCAGGTTTTCGCACCTCGGGGTGTTCCCCGCGTGCTTGAAAGAAGTTACACCACCCGGACTCACCGAACCAAATCGCCTGGATACGGGGCTGGTGGAACGCGCGTTCGAACGATAGACTCGAACACATGTTCGACGGCGGAGAGCTTCAGGCGATGAGCGACGAGGGGCTGGTCGATGCGCTGCGGCGGGCACATGGGGCGGCGGCATTCGCACAGGCGGCGGAGGTGCGGGCGGTGCGGGAGTTGTATCGGCGCCATCGCGCCGAGAACGCCGCGCCGGGGCCCGGTGGGGTACGGGCTGGAGAGTTCGCCGCGGCGGAGGTCTCGATGGCGGTGCAGGTATCGGAGCAGGTCGCGGCCGCGCTGATCGATATCGGATTGGCACTGGACGGATTGCCGCAGACCCGCGAGGCATTCGGTGCGGGCCGATTGGATCTGGCTCGGGTGCAGGTGATCGTCGACAATGCCCGCGGGCTGCCGCGCGATCTGCTCGCCGACCTGGAAGGTCCACTGGTCGAAGCGGGAGTGCGGACGACTCCGGCACGGCTGCGGCAAACCGCGCGACGCTGGTTGAGCCGATTGGACAGCGCCGGCGAGCAGCGTCGACGCGAGCAGCGAGAGGACTGCCGCGATATCCGGCTGACCGCCGTCCAGGACGGTGTGGCCGTCGTCGCGGGATTACTTCCCGCAGACGGGGCTCAGACCGTGGCGATGCGATTGCGGGAGATGGCGAACGAGGTGTGCGACGCCGACCCGCGAACACTCCCGCAGCGCCGCGCCGATGCCCTGGTCGCACTCGCCGACGGTTCCGGGCAGCTGCACTGCCGCTGCGGACGCGGAAGTCGTTGCCCCGCAGCGAGTCCCGCCGACGCGACGAACGGCGGTCGCGGTCCGCGATCGACGGCGACCCGGCGCCCGCTGATCCACATCGGCGTCAGCGCGCGAACCCTGACCGGGGAGAGCGATGAACCCGGGCACCTGGTCGGCTACGGGCCGATCGACGCGGACCTGGTCCGCCGCCTCGCCGAACGGGGCGACATCGTTGTCGCGGCGACCGAACGCATCAGTGGCCGAACCCGATCGAGCACGGACGAGCGGCGGGAAGATTTCGATCTCTCGCACGAGGGAACCGGTCCGTCGCGGGCGGTCGGCGCGCCGGTGTACTCGCCGGACCGCACGTGCCGGTTTCCCGGCTGCACCGTGCCGGCCAGATCCGCGCCGACGCCGCTGGACAACGGCGAGAAAGACGAAAGTGCCACGGCCGACGATATTTCCGGCGAACGTACCGCGGCGTCACAACCCGAACCATCTCGACCCCGGGACCACCGACACCATCCGATCCGCCCGATCGCATTGTGTGCACACCACCGCCGACTGGCAACCCTTACCGCACAACGGAAGACACGGTGGCAGGTGCGCTGGCTGGACACCGATCGGGTCCGCTGGGTGAGTCCGACCGGTGACATACGCACCACCGTCGACGAGGACATGCGATATCTCTTCCCACACCGCGATTCCGAGGCCCCGGTCATCGAGCCCACCCCCGGGCCGACTTCCGTTGTCGCAGTAGCGGTTTCCACGCTCGATCCGACCTACCCCATCGACGACCACGCACTGATCCATCGGCGCCTCGCCGAAGGCACACCCGAGGACTGCACGCTGACCGGCGAAAGCTTCGGTCGCTGAGCCGCAGTCGTTCAATCAGCCCAACGAGTGATCGGAGGACACCGCGAACACCATGACTTGTCAGGATCGTCCACCCGCCCCCACGATCATCGACGCCGGGGTGGAGCGACAACGGATCGCCGCGTTGGAGCAACTGCGACTGCGACTGGAATCCGAACTCGACCGGACGGCCGCCGGCGCCGGATACGCCGCGATGGCGGGCCAGCTCCGCGATACCGTGAATGCGATCGCGGATGCCCGTAACCGCATCTACGAGGTGTTACTCGGCGACGACGAGATCGGTTGACATCGGCCGAAAGGCGCCGGCCCGGACGGTTGGGGATACCGCCCGGGCCGGATCACGACGGACACGCCCGATTCAGCCGGCGAGCTGGGTGACCCAATCCGACTTCTCGACATCGACATTCGCACCGTCGTCGAGCACGGTCGGCGTTTGCACCTGACCGACGGCGTCCTTCAGCGCTGTCAGCGAGGACTGCGCGTGGTTGCGTGCCGAATCCACACGATCACCCTTCGCAATGCACTGCTGCACCTCGGATGATGCCCCGGAATCCTTGGCGATGGCGGCCAATTCGTCATTGGTCAGGTTGCCGCCACCCTCGGTGGGCTGCTTCGTGGTGAACAGCGCCATATGGAATTTGGCGAACACCGGACCGTCACCGGCGTCGGCAACACATTCCGCGGCCGCCACCGCGCGCGTCGAATAGTCCTTACTTCCCGACTTCGAGTCCAGGAAGTTCACGAACCGGTAGCGCACCGCGAACTTGCCCGCGTCGATCTCCTTCGAGATCTGCTGACCGTAGTAGTGCTCGAGCGAGCCGCATGAGGGGCACATCGGATCCTCGAAGATATCGATCGTCTTCGGCACAGAGGTCTTACCGAGCACGATCGCTCCGTCGGAATCCAGGAGCGCCTGCACCGCCGGATCGTGGGCGGCACCGTATCCGTCGTCCTGCACCGTCAAACCATGGTCGCTGTTCCAGCGCACGACAAGCACCACGATCACCGCGACAACCACCAGCGCCACCGCGCCCAGCGCATAGGTGATGCGGTTGGACATCGGTCGTGGCGTGTACTTCGATCCGGAAGAATTCACGGCGTCCACTTTGCCAAAGCCCCGCAGCCGGAGGTATTCGGCCGCCGTATTCCGCCACCGTCCGACCGGTCCGCCGTCGCCGCGGCCAGGAAACCGGCGTCTCAGCTCTCGTCGTCCACGGAGTCCACCGCGCCCGCGGGCACACCCACCAGGCCGTAGAGCACCAATTCCTCGAGCGACCGGGCGAAACCGTCCACATCGTCGATATCGCGGATACACATGGCGAACAGCGCCGCGCCGGCGATCATATCCAGCACGGTGTCGGAATCGACCCCCGCTCGCGCGGTTCCCGATTCCAGATACCGGGCCAACTCGTGCCGGGTGGGCGTATCCAATCGCGCCGAAAGTTTCTGGTACAGACCCGAATCGGCCCGCATCTCGGTCATCAGTCCGGGCATGGCCTCACGCGCCGCGCGAGCGCCGAACAACTGGATCGTCCCGCGAATCACCTTGCGGATCTCCGCGACCAGATCGTCGGCCCGCTCGGCGCTGCCGACATCGGGGAACACCGCCCGCGCGATCAGATGCGCCTTCGACGGCCAGCGCCGATAGATCGCCGGCCGGCTCACCCCGGCGCGCGTAGCGATCGCGTCGATCGAGACGGCCGCATATCCGCGCTCCTCGAGCAGACTGCGAGCCGCCGCGAGCACCGCTCGATCCACCTCCGGATCACGATGCGGGCCGAGCCGATGGCGAGCGTTCACCACACAACCGTCCTTGTCAGCGCAGGCATCAGTCGTTACAGTCTGTCACATCTGAGTCGTTACATTCTGTAACTGCTGAATTCGAGGAGACGTCGTGTCCACTACCGACCAGCCGATCGCCGCCGCGGATACCTACCGGCCACTCCCCCTACTCGAGGGCAAGGTCGTCGTGCTGTCCGGTGTGGGTCCGGGGCTGGGCCGCGCGCTGGGCACCGAAGCGGCCCGGATGGGCGCGGACCTGGTGCTGGTCAGCCGCACCGAACGCCGGCTGGAGAAAATGGCCGAGGTGGTGCGGTCGCACGGCCGCAAAGCGCTGGTGGCGCCCACCGACATCACCGACGAAGAGCAGCGGCGTGCGCTGGTGGACCGGGCCCTCGCCGAGTTCGGCCGGGTCGACTGCCTGATCAACAACGCCTTCGCCATCCCGCCGATGGAACCGATCACCGGCATCGAACTGGACGCCCTGCGCACCGCGAACGAGACCAATGTCTTTGCGCCCCTGCGGCTTTCGACGCTGTTCGCCGATGCGCTGGCCGCCGCACGCGGCTCGATCATCATGCTCAATTCCTGTGTGAGTTTCGATTCCGAGCCGATCTACGCCGGCTACAAGCTGTCGAAAGGCACACTCGCGCACCTGGCTTCGTCGCTGGCGACCGAACTGGGCCCGCGCGGCATCCGGGTCAACAGTGTCGCGCCCTCCTACATCTACGAGGACGTGAACAAGGCCTACTTCGACTGGCTGGCCGCGCAGGACGGCGTCACCCACGAGGAGATCTACCGGCGCAAGGCCGAACCGACCGACCTCAAACGCCTCGCCGCGCCCGAGGAGGTGGCCCGCGCCGCCCTGTTCCTCGCCAGCGACCTCGCCTCCGCCGTGACGGGCCAGATTCTCACCGTCGACTGCGGCGAATATCACAACTGAAACACTCACGGCTACAAGGAGTTCCGGTGACCGACGCGAAGAAGCGAATCGTCCTCTGGGGTACCGGTGTGGTGGGCTCCATGGTGCTCGCCGAGATCATCCGCCATCCACGCTTCGAACTCGTCGGCGTCGGCGTCAGTAACCCGGACAAGGTCGGGCGCGACGCCGGATCGCTGTGCGGCGGCGGCGAAACCGGTATCCGCGCCACGGATTCGGTGGCGGAACTGATCGCGCTGCGCCCGGATGCGGTGGTGCACTACGGGCCGACCGCGCAGTTCGCCGACGAGAACATCCGGGTCATCGGGTCGTTCCTGCGGGCGGGTATCGACGTGTGCTCCACCGCGATGACACCATGGGTGTGGCCGGATATGGCGCAGACACCGGCCGCCTGGCGCGACCCGATCACCGAGGCGTGCGCCGCGGGTGGCGCGTCCTGCTTCACCACCGGTATCGATCCCGGCTTCGCCAACGACCTGTTCCCGATGACCCTGCTGGGCCTGTGTGGCGAGGTGGAGTCCGTACGCGCCTCGGAACTGCTCGACTACACCGCCTACGAGGGCGATTACGAAGTCGAAATGGGTATCGGGCGGCCGCCGGAATACCAGGCCATGCTGGAGATCCCCGAACTGCTGATCATGGCGTGGGGCGCCACCGTGCCGATGATCGCGGCCGCCGTGGGCATCGAACTCGACGATGTCACCACCACGTGGGAGAAGTGGGTGACGCCCGTGGATCGCCCGTCCGCGAAGGGCGTCGTCGCGGCGGGCAACGTCGCCGCCATCCGGTTCACCATCAACGGCATCTACCACGGCCGCGAGGTCATCACCCTCGAACACGTCAACCGCATCGGCACCGACGCGGCTCCCGACTGGCCCGCCGGCACCAAGGACGATGTGTACCGGGTCGATATCGTCGGCTCGCCGTCCATCTCCCAGGAGACCTCGTTCCGGTTCACCGACGGATCCGGGCGCACTCCGGCCGTGGCGGGATGTCTCGCCACCGGAATGCGGGCGCTGAATGCCGTTCCCGCGGTCAACGCCCTGCCACCGGGCTGGGTGACGCCGCTGGACCTGCCTCTCGTTCCTGGAGCCGGCACCATTCGCTGAACGAAAGACGCTCTGCGCCAACGCTGTTCATGGACCGACACCGAACTCGCGCCGGACGCCTCTGGCCACCGGCGCGAGCTTCGGAGTGACACTCACTTCGCCGGCTGCCCCTTCGGGACGAACGGCTCGTTGACGGTGGTGAAGTACTGGATCACCGATGCGACGGCCACCGGGGCCGCGACCAGCAGGGCGCCGGCGAAGGCGCCGATTCCCGCCCCCACGGCGATACCGGCCAGGCAGCCCGCCAAGGGTCCCGCGCCGAACAACGCCGCGAGAATTCCGGTGACGACGGCGCCGACCAGCGCTCCGCCCACGCATCCGGCGATACCGCCGATCGCGGTGCCGACCGCCGCGCCACCGGCTGCGGCGGTCGTAATCTGTAGTGCCGCACGGGAGAACGCCGCCTGCTCCCGCTCGTAGCGGGAGCGCCACGGCGCCTCGTCCTCGAAGGGCAACGCGACCGGGGTGAGGGTGGCGGTGTGGTCCCGGATCGACGCCTCGACCGGATAATCGACGTCGTCGATGCGAATCGACAGCGGGATTCCGGCCAGCACCGCACCGGAGGCGGATCGGATTCGGAAGATCCCGTCCGAGACGTCCATCGAACCGGAATCGGTCGTGATCACCGCCGCGGCACCGGTATTCACAGCCCGGTAGTGCACAGCACCGTCGGGTACGGCAGCGTTCGGCGCCGCGGGCACTGCGGCATCCGGCGAGACGGGGTCGGCCGCGGCGTAGGCGGACGAGGCGGTGACGGTCGCGATGGCGAGCGTGGTGGCGGCTACCCAGCGTTGAACCTTCATCGGTTCTCCTCTCGAAATCCACCGTGGCACTGCGGAATTGCCGGACAGGCGACGGTGATGTGCAAACAACATGCATGTGGAACATGTCACAGCGCGGCGTGAGCTGGGGCATGCCTCTCGGTCAGCGGGACACTCGCGGTGAACCGGGATTCCGGCCCTATGCGCCGGCTATCGGCACACACCTGCGGCAGCGCACGACGAATCGCCACCGGCACCGTTCGGCGGCGAGACTCCTTGTGTCACAGCGCTATTCAGTGCCCACACGAACGGGCGGTCGACTCGCCCGCCAGCACCCGCGCCGCGAAATCCTGGGCGTCGGCCAGGGACGCGGGCACACTGCCGCGATGATCCTGGCCGGCGTAGACCCGGTAATCGACATGCACTCCCCGGTCGCACAGCGTTTTCACCAGAGCATCGGTACCCGGCTTCGCGACGGCGGCATCGGCCGTGCCCTGGGCGATCAAGGTGGGGACGGCCGGTGTCACGCGGCTGGGGTCCTGCGCGTCCAGATAACGGGTCAGCGGTCCGACATCCGCGTTCGGCGCGAAGACCTCAGCCGGCGGCACCGGTGGCACGGCGCGGATCTGGGCGAGGCATCCGGTCCGCGCGGCCGTGAGCAGCGGCGCGGCCTGCGGCGTCACCAACGCGTCCGGATCGATGGCCGGTTCGGCGGCGTGTGCCCCCAGCAGAATGACCGGCAGGAACGCCTCGGCGGCTTCGGCGCCCGGGCGATTCGATCGCAGGTAGTCGACGGTGCCGCTGAGCCCCACCCCGCCGGGCGCGATCGCCACCGCACCCTTCAGTTCCAGCTCGGGAGCCCGCTCGGCCCCGGCCTGCGCGGTGAACAATGCCGCCTGCCCGCCCTGGCTGTGTCCGGCGACCACCCAGCGTTTTCCGATCGTGGGATCCAGTGCCCGGGCCGCGCGCACGATGTCGACGACCGTATCGGCCTCGCTCGTGCCGTTGATGTACGGATGCCCGCCGGGCGTACCGAGCCCTTCGTAGTCGGTCTGAACCACCGCGTAGCCCTTGGCGATCCAGGTCTCGAGGATCCGGTTCACCGGTCCCAGGTAGTCGTGATCCGGGCCGTCCGCGGTGTCGGCGGAGGGGGCGCACGTGTCGGCGTAGCCGGTGGTGCCGTGCGCCCAGCTGAGCACCGGCCAGCCGTCCTTCGGCGGCGCTCCCGGGGGCACCGCGACCGTGCCCGACACCACGATCGGTTGCCCGTGCGCATCGTCGGAGACATAGGTGATCAGGCGGGTGCTCGCCGCACCGGCCAGGGCGGCGTCGCTGGTCAGCGGCCGCGCGGTCAGCACCTGCCCCGCGCGCAGGGTGGCGGTGCCGGAATCGGTATCCGAGGCACCGGAGCAGGCGGCGGCCACCAAGCCCACTGCCAGGACGCCGACGCCGATCCGAGCCGATTTCCGCATTCGACGAGCCGGCACAGTGATCTCCGATCTGTGGATCCGTTAGGTCGGCCACAGGGTAGGGCGATCGCGGCGGTCGAAGGCCGATCCTCCCGCCAGGTAGGACCGGGCGGGCGAAGTGACGGAAGTCAGCCGACGGTCGCGGTGACCGGATGCCGCCGCAGCGGCTCGCGCACCACCGTCCAGCCGGCCGCGGCCACCACCAGCAGCGCACCGGTCACCGCGAGCGCGACGCCGAACGATGCCCGCTGTGCCAGCCACCCGATCGCGACCGGTCCCACCACGGTGCCCAGATCGGCGGCCATCTGGAATCCGGCCAGCACCGGGCCGCCGCGCGCCCGCGGGCCGATCACATCGGCGACGGCGGCCTGCTGGGCGGGTGTGTACATTCCCGAGCCCAGACCGGCCACGAACGAGGCCGCCAGCAGCCACGGCAGATTCGGCGCGAGCCCGAGCGCGATCGTGCCGGTCGCGCACACCAGGGTGCCGGTGATCAGGAAGGGTCTGCGCCCCCACCGATCCGACATCCGGCCGGAGGCGAGCAGTACCGCGGCATTTCCCGCGGCGAACACCGTCAACGCCACCCCGGCGACTCCCGGCGACTCGCCGAGTACCTCGACCACCAGCAGCGGAACCAGCGCCATGCGCACCCCGAACACCGCCGCGCCGTTGGCGAAATTGGACCACAGCACCGCCCGGTACACCGGATCCGCCAGTGCGCGGCCGAAACTCACCACCGGCATCGGCTCCGCGCCCACCGGTTCGGCCAGCTGCGATCCGCGCAGCTTCCAGAACACCACAGCGCTCGCCGCCAGCAGGGCCACCGCGTAGATCGCGAACGGGGCGCGCAATCCGAGCCCGCTCAGCGCACCGCCGAGCAGCGGACCGGCCAGCGAGCCGATCAGGAAACTGGTGGACCACAACCCGGAGACCCGCCCGCGCTCGCCGGGCGGCGACAACCGGATGACCAATCCCAGCGAGGACACCGTGAACATGGTGGATCCGATGCCGCCCAGCGACCGCAGCACGATCAACTGCCAATAGGTCTGCGCCAGCGCGCACGCACCGGTGGACACGGCCACGATCAGCAGACCGGTCAGATACAGCGCCCGCTCACCGAACCGCTGGACCAGCCGCCCGCTCACCGGCGCGAACAGCAGGCGCATCAGCGCGAAGCTGCTCACGATCGCCGAGGCGGCCGCGACACCGACGCCGAAACTGCGCGCGTACTGCGGCAGTGCCGGTGCGACCAGCCCGAATCCGAGCGCGATGATGAATGCCGCGCCGATCAGCACCCAGGTCTCGGCGGGCAGCCGGGAACCGGCACCGTCTCCGTCGTTCACCACATGTCCGCGAATCAGTCGACCGCGTGCTCCTCGATCCCGAGCGCGCGTCCGACCACTTCCTCCGCCGCCGCCTGCACCTGGGCCAGATGGTCGGGCCCCTCGAAGGATTCGGCGTAGATCTTGTACTTGTCCTCGGTGCCCGACGGGCGGGCCGCGAACCACGCGTTCTCGGTGGTCACCTTCACCCCGCCCAGCGCCGCACCGTTGCCGCGGGCGCGGGTCTGTACCGACAACACCGGTTCCCCGGCGATCTCGGTGGTGGTGATGTCGTCCGGCGTCAGCGCGGCCAGCCGCCGCTTCTGTTCGGCGTTCGCGGCGGCATCGATACGAGCGTATGCCGGTGTGCCGTACCGCTTTTCGAGTTCGGCATAGCGCGCCGACGGACTCTGCCCGGTGACCGCGGTGATCTCGGCGGCCAGCAGCGCCAGCAGGATGCCGTCCTTGTCCGTGGTCCAGACCGTGCCGTCATGTCGCAGGAACGAGGCCCCGGCGCTCTCCTCGCCACCGAAAGCCAGGGAGCCGCTGAACAATCCGGGGACGAACCATTTGAAGCCGACCGGCACCTCGTGGGTCTGCCGGCCCAGCACGCCGACCACTCGATCGATCATCGAGGAGGTCACCGCGGTCTTGCCGATCTTGGTCAGCGCGTCCCACCCCATCCGGTTCGCGACCAGATATTCGATCGCCACGGCCAGGAAGTGGTTCGGATTCATCAGTCCCGCATCGGGTGTCACGATGCCGTGCCGGTCGGCGTCGGCGTCGTTGCCGGTGGAGATGTCGTAGTCGTCGCGGATCGCCACCAGCGAGGCCATCGCATAGCGCGAGGACGGATCCATCCGGATCTTGCCGTCGCTGTCGAGGGTCATGAACCGCCAGGTCGGGTCGACGAACGGATTGACCACCTCGAGTTCGAGGTCGTAGCGCTGGCCGATCTCCTCCCAGTAGTCGACGCTGGCCCCGCCCATCGGATCGGCGCCCAGCCGGATGCCCGCGCCGCGAATCGCGTCCAGATTCAAGACGTTCGGCAGATCGGCGATGTACTGGTCGAGGTAGTCGTAGCGCTGGACACCGGTCGCCAGGGCGTGTTGCAGCGTGGTGCGCTTGATCCCGGCCAGGCCGCCGCGCAGCAGCTCGTTGGCGCGCTCGGCGATCGCGTCGGTGGCCACCGTATCGGCCGGGCCGCCGTGCGGCGGGTTGTACTTGAACCCGCCGTCGCGCGGCGGGTTGTGCGAGGGAGTGACGACGATGCCGTCGGCCTGATGCCGGGTGCCGCCCCGATTGTGGCGCAGCACAGCGTGACTCAACGCCGGGGTCGGCGTGTAGCGGCCGCGGCTGTCGATCACCGCGGAGACGTCGTTGGCGGCCAGCACCTCCAGCGCGGTGGTCCACGCCGGTTCCGACAGCGCATGGGTATCGCGGGCCAGATACACCGGCCCGGTGATGCCCCGGGTCGCGCGGTATTCGACGATCGCCTGGGTGATGGCCAGGATGTGCGCTTCGTTGAACGCGCAATCCAGACTCGAACCGCGATGCCCGGAGGTACCGAACACCACCTGCTGCGCCGGTTCGGACGGATCGGGAATCCGGCTGTAGTACGCCGTCACCAAATGCGGCAGATCCTCGAGATCGCTGGCCCGCGCCGGTCGTCCGGCTCGATCGTGGGCCATGCTCGGGCCTCCCTTCCTCATCGCCTGCGCCCGGCTCGTCATCACGATCACGGCGACACCCCGCCCGACTGCCACACCTGCACCGCGGACAGGGTCACGGTGCCGGATTCGAAGAGTTCGGCATTGGCCACCACGAAATCGCGCAGCAGCTGGGAATCGTCGACGATCATCACCATCACGGGCAGGTTCTCGGCGAGATCGAGCATGCGCGTGGTGTGGATGCGGGAGGACACGCCGTAGCCCTCCATCCCACGCCACACGCTGGCTCCGGCCAAGCCGGCGTCGCGAGCGCGGCGCACGATCTCGTGGTAGCGGGGCCGATGCTTGTAGTGGTCGTCCTCCCCCAGCAACACCGTCAATCGGGCCGCGGACCGCCAGCGTGGATCCGGCTGCCACGCATCGGCTTCGGTGACGATCTGCATCGCGGACTCGTCCGGTGCTTCACTCATCGCCTGCCCCCTGTCGTCGTCGGTGTACCAGTTGTCCGTCCTGCCGCGCCGCGCGAATTCACCACCGTCCGCCCGGACATCCGAGCGCCGACCCACCACATCCGGTCCGTGCAGTCTAGAGCCTCGGCCGGACGGGCGAATCGGCGGTCCGATCTGCCACAGAGAGCTGTCCAGACTAACGGATTCGCTTGCGACGAGCAAAAACTCAGGCGGAGGCCGGTCGACGGCTCCGGCCTTTCCCACTCCGCGGCGCCGGTTCGCGAACCCACCAGGTGCACCTCCCTGCCCGACCGAATATGTGCAGCCATGCTAACTGTCAGCGATCGGGCAGCCGACGGCGTCCGGGCCGGGCGGGTCGTCCACCGGCGTGGGGCGGCTGCGACCGGGCGATGTGCCCGACGTCGATTCGCCCTGAACGGGTCGACTACCACCGGGCAGCCGGTACTCGTCGAACGACCGATCCGCGTCCGCTCGGGACGGCGCGACGGCCCGCCGGAGTGCTAGCCATCGATTTGCCCGGGTGCCCGCGGCACCGGTCGTATGACGTCCGAGGCCGGGCTCCCCGGCCCGGCCATCGGACAGGACGGCGCCCCGGACTCCGTGCGAGTCCGAGGCGCCGCCTTCTATCCGATTGTCACCCAGGGCCGTTCACCCCGCCGCCGAACCGGGCTCAGTGCGCCAGGACCGGCTCCCCTTCGGCCGGCGCCGGCGCGGTGCTGGGCATCAGCACCGCGGCGAGGACCGCACCGAGGACGAAAATCGCTGTCGCCCACCAGAAGCTGGTGGTGTAGCTCTTGATCAGCGATTCGGCCACCGCGAGCTGGGTGGGCTGGCGCCCGGACAGGTAGTCGGCCGCGGCCGAGGAGGCGATGGTGCTCAGCAACGCGGTCCCGATCGAACCACCGACCTGCTGGCTCGTGTTCACCATCGCGGAGGCCACACCGGCGTCCTCGTGGTGCACACCGGCGGTCGAGCCCTGGAAGGCGGTCGACATGGCGCCACCCAGGCCCAGGCCGAGCAGGATCAGCGCCGGCAGGATGTGCGAGGCATAACCGGTGTCGAGCCCGATGCGGGTCAACCAGGCCATCCCGGCGGCGGCGACCAGGAAGCCGGCGGCCACCGTGACCTTGGGCCCGATCTTGGGCAGCAGCAGCGACGGCACGGTGGTGGAGGAGGCGACCATCGCCGCGATCATCGGCAGGAAGGCCACGCCGGTCATGATCGGCGAGTACTTCAGCGTCAGCTGCATGTAGTAGGTCAGGAACAGGAAGATCGCGAACATCCCGATGCCCATGACGAACACGGTCATGTAGGAGCCGGCGCGGGTGCGGTCCAACAGGATGCGCAGCGGCAGCAGCGGATGCGCGACCCGGGTCTGAATCCAGCCGAAGACGCCCAGCAGCACCGCGCCACCGATCAGGAAGGCCAGCGTGAGGCCGTTGGACCAGCCGTGCGATTCCGCGTGCGAGAAGCCGTACACGATGCCGAAGAGGGCGGCACTGACCGTCACGGTGCCCGGAATGTCGAGCTTGGGTCGCTGATCGGTGGTGTGCTTGGCGAGCAGCAGCACCGCGCCCACGAGCGCGACGGCGGCGAAGATCAGGTTGACATACATCACCCAGCGCCACGAGGCCCATTCGGTGAGCGCACCGCCGAGCAGCAGGCCGAGCGCGCCGCCGGTACCGGCGACGGCACCGAAGATGCCGAAGGCCTTGGCCCGCTCCGACGGTTCCGTGAAGGTCACCGTGAGCAGTGACAGCGCGGCCGGCGCGAGCAGCGCGCCGAAGACACCCTGGGCCACGCGGGCGACCACCAGCATTTCGAAGCCGTTGGCGGCGCCGCCGACCGCGGAGGCGACGGCGAAGCCGACCAGCCCGATGATGAAGGTGGTCCGCCGGCCGAAGAGGTCACTGAGCCGGCCGCCGAGCAGCAACAGGCTGCCGAAGGCGAGCGCGTAGCCGGTGACCACCCATTGGCGATCGGCATTGGAGAATCCGAGGTCCAACTGGGCCTCGGGAAGTGCGATATTCACCACGGTCGCGTCCAGCACGACCATCAGCTGGGCGACGCCGAGTACGGCGAGCACCCACCAGCGCATTGCGTGCGAGCCACGGCGGCCCGCCGAGCCGGTCGACTGCCTCGCGGGCTGGTCGGACCGGCTCTTGTCGAGATCGATCGCGGAAGTCATGGGTCCCCTTGTCCTGCGACGGTTGAGGTGGAGGGTGAAGCGGAGGCGTTACCTCCGCTTGACTGGAAAGCTATCACGATAACGGAGAGACCGCCTCCGGTTAATCCCGAAACTTGGTAATATCGGGGTGTGAATCACGCCACGGCCGCCCCCGCTCCCCGGCGTCTGCGCGCCGACGCCGCCCGCAATCACGCGCGGATCCTGCGAGCGGCCAGAGACCTGTTCGCCGAGCGCGGGCTCGAGGTGACCCTCGACGATGTGGCCGAGGCGGCGGGAGTCGGCGTGGGCACGGTCTACCGGCGCTTCGCGAACAAACAAGAACTCATCGGCGAGGTTTTCGACCAGACCGTCACCGAGATGGCCGAGGCCGCCGAGGCCGCCTACGCCGATCCCGACACCTGGCACGGGCTGACCCGACTGTTCGAATGGTGCTGCGAGCACATGGCCCACAACCGCGGATTCGGCGAGGTGATGCTCGAACTGCCCGACGCCATGGAACGTTTCGTGTCCGTGCGCGAACGGATCAAGCCGATGGTCACCCGATTGGTCGACAAGGCCGTCAGTGAGGGTGTCCTGCGCCCCGGCATCGCGGCCTCGGACTTCTTCGCGATGGTCAATATGGTCGAGGCGATCGCGAGCTTCGCCAAACCCGTGAACCCCGACGTCTGGCGACGCTATCTGGGCATCATCCTCGACGGCGTTCGAGCCGACGACATCCCCCGGCTACCGCTCACCGTCCCCCCGTTGGACGACGCTGAGGTGGACCAGGCGAAGGAAGCGGTTTTCGCCTGCCGGAGAAGATAATTCGCTGTTCGGCATCCATCACCGACAACGCTACCGACCGACCCGCGTCCACCCCGGGGATCATATCCCCACCGGTGGACGTGGGATGTGACACGTTCGGGCCCGAACGAGGGCTGGCGCACATTTCCGGCGTGTTCTAAAGTTGGACGCATGACCAATTCGTGGGTGAACTGGGCCGGCGATCAACGGTGCGCGCCGGCCACCTATGCCGACCCGCACTCGCTCGACGACCTCGCCGAACTGCTCGCCCGCGCCGAGGCCGCCGAACACACCGTGCGCGTCGCCGGAGCCGGGCATTCGTTCACCGACACCGTGCTCACCGACGGCACGCTGCTGCGGCTGTCGCGGCTGAACCGGATCCTGCGGGTCGATCGGAAGTCCGGGCTGGTGCGAGTCGAGGCCGGGGCCACCCTGCACGAATTGAGCGAAGCCCTGCATCCGCTGGGCCTGGCGTTCCCGAATCTCGGCGATATCGATGTGCAGTCCATCGCCGGCGCCACCGCCACCGCCACCCACGGCACCGGCGCGACCCTGCAGAACATCTCCGCCGCACTGCATTCGGTGGAATTGATGCTCGCCGACGGCAGCATCGTCGAACTCGACGAAGCCGGCGACCCGGACGGCTGGCGGGCGGCCCGGGTGAACCTCGGCGCCCTCGGCGTCGTCACCGCCGTCACCCTGCAACTGGTGCCCTCGTTCGTCCTCGAGGGTGTCGAGCGTCCGATTCCGGTCGAGGAGGTGCTGACCGATCTCGACGACTTCGTCGACGGCAACGAACATTTCGAGTTCTACATGTTCGCCCACAGCCCGCTGGCCATGACCAAGCGCAACAACCGCGTCGAACTTCCCGAACAGCCACGTGGCAGAGCCGTCGACTGGTTCGCCGACATCCTGATGTCCAACCACGCGTTCGACGCGCTGTGCCGGCTCGGACGACGGCAACCGAGCCTGATTCCGTGGATCCACCGCGGCGCCGCCTACGCCGGAAGCTACCGCCGCCAGATCGACCGGTCGTATCGAGTCTTCGCCTCCCCCAGGCTGATTCGCTTCACCGAGATGGAATACGCCATTCCGCGCGAATACGCGGCCGAGGCGATCCGCGAGATCAAAGCCGTTGGGCAGCAGTACGATTCGCCGATGCCGACCGAGGTGCGTTTCGTCGCCCCCGACGACGCGTTCCTGTCCCCGGCCGGTGGCCGCGACACCTGCTACATCGCGGTCCACCAGTACCGGGGCATGGACTACGAACCGTACTTCCGGGCGTGTGAAGCCGTCTTCGATCGCTATCACGGGCGCCCGCACTGGGGGAAGCGGCACTTCCAGACCGCCGAAACGCTACGCGGACGCTACCCCGACTGGGACCGCTTCCAGGAGGTTCGGCGGCGGCTCGACCCCAAGGGGCGATTCACCAACGCCTACGTCGAACGCGTTCTCGGCCCCCTGAGCTGACCGCGCGCCGAGCCCCGTTCGCGGAACTACCTGGATCCCAATCTATTTCGCGCGCGCGGTGCGGCCGCGATCGGCCAGGCGCAATTCCAGCGACACCGGAACCGCGTCGACCTGCAGCGCCTCGCGCAGCCGGCGCACCGCATCGGCCAGGATGCGCCGGCGCAGCGCGGTGAGATCGGCATCGGGTTCGGCGGTCACCAGCAGATGCAATTCCGGTGCGCGCCCCGGACCGGACAGCCTGGCCTGAGCCGATCGCACCCCGTCGTAGGATTCCACGTCCGCGACCACCGGCGCGGCGGCCACATTCGAATCGAGCAGTGTCTCACCGGAACTGCCGACCGTGCCGATATGCCAGCGCATCCGGCTGGGCATGCGGACGAACTGTGCTGCCATCCACCGCAGCGCGGCCAGCGCCACGACCACGGCTCCCGCGATCACCGCCACGAACACCCACGGGGACGGCTCGGCGGTACCGGGCACCAGCGGTGCGTCGCGATCCACCCAGTTCAGCTCGCCGGCGAACGCGGCGATGACATAGGCGCCGGCGAGAATCAGCACCAGCCCGATCAACCCGAGCAGAAACCGATTCAGCCGCGCCGGACGATTGGCCGAGGTACTCACCGTGCCTCCTGTTGTTTGCGGGACACCCGCACCCGGTCGGCACCGCGAGCCGCTACGCTATTGTCGCTCACCGTGCCTCCTCCGGTACCGGTTGCCGGGTGGCTCGCAAGCGCGTGCTGACCGGCGGTGCGGAGCGGGGGGCGATGCGCGCCAAGCGGTCCCCGACCGCGGCGTTGACGGTTTGTTCCAGATCCGCGTGGTCGGGGTGCGCGGCGCGACCGTGCACTCGAATCTGCCTGCGGGTGCGGCGAACTCGCGCACCCTCCAATCCCGCGACCGAGACCGCGGCATCGTGCAGGGCACCGTCCAGACTGCGCCGCGCGATACCGGCGTCCATCCCCTCCTCCGGTTCCAGCGCCTCCACGACGCGGCGGCCGGGGTACAGCGCCGCCACCAGCAACACCACGCCGATCACCGCGGCGCCGATGCCCACCCCCAGCACCCAGTAACTGTGCCAGGTGGTGTCGTGCAACCGCGTCGCGACGCTGTGGTACGAGACGAGCTCCTTCGAATTGCCGAGGTTCTGGATCAGCGAGATCGCCACGAGGACACAGAGCGCCAGCACGACCACCGCCACCAGAACGGCCGGTGTGATCCGTCGGGGTCGCCGGTTCATCGCACCCTCCTCGCCGGCTCGACCGGATTCACCAGCTCGGTGACCTCGATATCGACCCGCGGTACCACCAACCCGGACAGTTCGTGCGTGCGCTCCATCAGATGCGCCCGGCAGGCATCGGTGACCACGCCGACCGGTCGGGGATAACTGACCGGCAGGCGAACCCGCAGGACCGCGGTGTCGCCGGTGACTCGGGCCGAAACCTCGGGCTCGGCGGCGACGCCGTCGACCTCACGTGCCGCCCGGGCCGCCAGCCGACGCACCGCGCGCTCGGATACCGTTGTGCGGCCCCGATATTCGGCCGCACTGAGCAGCGACGGCGAAGCCGGGGCCGCCTCGGCGGCAGTCATTTACGGCCTCGATCCTGCGCCGACCGGATCAGACCGGAGAGATCGACATGACCGTCGAGCCACCGGCCGATCACCAGGCCGAGGGCACCGAAGATCAACACCACCGCGAAGGCTCCGAAACCACCGAAAGCCGCCGCGAATCCCAGGGACAGACCGAAGATCAGGCAGATCGTGGTGGCGCTCATCTCACTGCACCCGTTCGCGGGTCGGCTGCTGGTCCTCGTCCTCTTCGATGAAGACGTCGTTGACGTTGATGTTGACCTCGACCACCTCGAGGCCGGTCATCTGCTCGATCGCGGTGATCACGTTGCGCCGCACCGCGCGCGAGAGTTCGGCGATCGAGACGCCGTACTCGACCACGATCTCCAGGTCCACTGCGGCCTGCGTCTCGCCGACCTCGACCGAAACTCCTTGTCCCACACTGGCGGACGCGCCCGGAATGCGATCGCGGAAGGCGCCGAAGGCACGCGCCGCGCCACCGCCCAGATTGTGCACACCGCGCACCTCCCGGGCGGCCAGGCCGGCGATCTTCTGCACCACGGTATCGGCGATGGTGGTGGTGCCCTGGTCGGTGACCAGAGCGCTCTTGGTCTTGGCCGGCGGCTTGGCGGCGGATCCGCCCTGCTCGGCGTTCGGAGTCGCGGCGCCGGCGTTCTTGTCGGCGTTGTCGCTGGTCTTACCGGTGGTCGTGCTGGTCATGATTACCTCCCGATTCCCTTGCGGTACAGCGGATAACGAACCTTCGGTGCTATGACCCCGGCGGGTGCGAATCGTCACGGGGACGACGGGTGATCTGGGTAACTTCGGTATCGAAGGCCGCCGCCTCCAGATCCGTGACCACGATGCGCAGCCGCGCGGCTGCCCACCTGGTGTCGCAGAGCAGTTCGCGAACGCCGCCGGCCAGCTTGTCGAGCAGCGGCGGCAGCGGCAGCGAGGAAGCGCTCACCCGGATCTCGACGGCATCCGGACTCAGGTCCACCGCCGACCGCGGGCCCAGTCGCGGCACCCAATCGGCGATTTCCACTCCCAACGGCACCGAGGGCTGCAATCCGGGCACAGCATCGATCGCGGCGACGATTCGGTCGACCACGTCGTCCGCGGCGTCGCCCTCGGTACGCTCGTCCTCGCTCACAGCAGTCACAACTCTCCCGGTTGGATATCCAAAATCGCCACCGACACGGCGTCGACGGCCATTCCGGTCTGTTCGGCGACCATCCGGACCACCTCCTGCTGAACCGCCCGGCCGACCTCGCCGACGTGACATCCGTCCGAGACCGACAGGTCGACCTGGACCTTCAGCCAGCCGCCGCTGCGCCGAATCCGCACCCCTGCCGAGGGCGCGATGTCCTGACTGGTCCACCACTGCCGCCCGGTCCGCGCGAGATGGCCGAGCAACCCGAGGACGCCGGGTTCGAGCCGGACGACCCCGGGGACCGAGGCCGCGGCCCGAGCCGCTACTGCGGCGATTACCGCATCCGAGGCGATATATTCCGCCTTTTCCGCGAATGCCTGGGAAGCCGAGCTCATCAGTCCTCCTGGAAGATATCCACCACGGCGATATCGAGCCGCTCCAGCACCAGCCCGATCCGCGCCGAGGCCGCCGCCCGCACGCGTTCCCGGACCTGCGGGACGATCCGTTCCACGGCGGTGTCCCCGTGGCGCACCGAGATGGTCATCGCGACGGCGACCGCGTGCCGGCCGTCGGGTTGGGGGCCGAAATCGTCGATGCGGCAGCTGCGGGCCCGCACCCCGGGGACGGTGTCGGCCGCATAGCGCAACACCACCGCGATCGCCTGTTCGCTCACCTCGACCGACCCCGGATGCGGGGTGGCCAACTCCACCATGCGCCCGCGCCGCACCTCGGCACGCACGGCCGACATGATCCGATCGAACATCGCCGGCGGTGGCGGATCCGGCTCTTCGGCCAACTCCCGCGTCGCGTCGCGCAGCATGCGCAGGCTTTCGCGGGCCGCCGTGCAGTGCGGGCAGTTCAGCTCGTGCTCGTCGGCCAGACCCGCTTCGACGGCATCGAGCCGGTCCCACACCTGTTCGACGCTGCGCCCGCAGGGCAGCGTGTACCCACTGTCGGTCATCTCCTTCAGCGCCATGGCTTCATCACCTCCGCCAATTGCGCCCGGGCTCGGGCTATCCGCCCTCGAACCGCGGTGGTGTTGGTGCCGACGATTCCGGCGATCTCCTCATAGGAGCGTCCGTGCACTTCCCGAAGCAGCCAGCACGCGCGCTGCTCCGGTGTCAACCGCTGCAGGGCCGCGGTCAACGCCGCCATCTGACTGCTGACCTGAGCGGCATGCTCGGGCTGCGTCGCGCGCTGCGGGGATTCGGTGGTATCGGGGTCCACGTCGGCATGGACCGGCCGGGACCGGATGACATTGAGACAACGGTTGGTGGTCATCCGGTACAACCATCCCGCGAAGGCGGCGTCGTCCTGCAGTTGGGCGAGACGGCGCCACGCGGTGAGGAACACCTCCTGCGTCACATCCTCGGCCTCCGCCCGGTCGGCCAGCATGCGCGAGGCCAGCCGGAACATCGCTCCCTGATAACGCAGCACCAGTTGCTCATAGGCCCGGACATCGCCGTCACGTGCCCGCCCGGCCAGGGTGGCATCGTCCAACGCTGCCTCGGGTGCCGTTGCCGCCTCGGTCACACAGCACCTCCTCCGCTGCTCGAATCGATTGACACCGGCGGGCAGGAATCCTCACGTTGGATCATGCGTGATCGTTGTCTCAGCGGTTGCCGACTGACCGATGCTGTGTCCGGATCGTTGATCGGCTCCCGCCGGCAACCCGGGTCCCGAGGGTCGGCAAGCAGCCTATTCGTTCACCAAACGCAGCGCGGGCGTCCGAGCGGCACGGCGATCGACCAGCCACACCTGCACACTCTGATCGATTGCCGGGCTGAGAGTTTGGATTTCCACCTCGACCTCGCCCCGCTGCGGATGCGCGATATGCAGGGCCCCGGACCGAAATTCGGTGACCCGGTGCTCGCGCCAGCGGCAGGAGAATTCCGGAAATCGTTGCAGCCGCTCGATCAGGGCGTCCAGATCGCTGTCGTCGGGCCATTGACTACGGGCGGCACGCAAGGCCGACACCGTCATCTCGGCCGCCACCGGCCAGTCCTGCCACAGCTCGGCCGCCCGGGGATGGCCAAAGAAGTAGGTGGCCAGGTTGTGTTCGGCGGCCTCGTCGAACAGGCCCAGCGGCTCGGCGAAATCCCGCCACGCGGGGTTCCAGGCCAGCAGGTCGAGCCAGCGGCCGACCACGAACGCGGGTGTCGGATGCATGGCGTCGAGCACCGCCTGCACCGTTTCGGTCACCTGCTCCCGCGCTTGGCCCGAGGACGGGCATTCGCGCGCATGTTCCATTCCTATGGCGAGATTGCCGAAGTGGTGCCGCTCGACCTCGTTGAGTCGCAGGGCGTCCGACAGCGCGGCCAGGACCGCCATCGACGGGTTGGTGTCGCGCCCTTGTTCCAGGCGCGCGAGATAGTCGACGCTGACCCCGGCCAGGGCCGCGACCTCTTCCCGGCGCAGACCCGGGGTACGGCGACGCCGGCCGGCCGGCAGCCCGACATCCTCGGGTTGCAGCTGAGCTCGCCGAGCGATGAGAAATTCGCCGAATTCGGAACGTGCCACGTCTCCATCCTGTCCCTGTCCTGGGCCTGTCAGCCACGCCCTGCCAGTCCCAGGATAACCACGGTGTGGCTAACCGGACCATGGTCCGCAAAGCTCGAAGCCATGACGACTTCCGAGCAGAGCACCCTCGCCACCGGCGCCTGGGACCTGGACACCGCCCACTCCTCGGTGAACTTCACCGTCCGCCACCTCGGCATCTCCAAGGTCCGCGGCCGCTTCAACAACTTCGAGACCAGCTTCGTGGTCGACGCGTCCGGCGCCGCGACCATCGAGGCCACCATCTACCTGGACTCGTTCGACACCGGTAACGCCCAGCGTGACGAGCACGTCCGCAGCGCCGAACTGCTGAACGTCGAGGCCCGTCCCACCCTGCACTTCAAGGCGGTGGAGCCGGTACGCATCGCCGAGGACTTCGAGGTCACCGGTGACGTGACCCTGGGCGGTGTGACCAAGCCGGTCACGCTCGAGGTCGAGTGGGGTGGCGTCCAGGAGTTCCAGGACGGCCGGCGGCACGCCGGTTTCAGCGCGACCGGCAGCATCAAGCGCAGCGAATTCGACGTCGCGCCGGGGCTGCCCACCGCCATGCTGAGCGACAAGGTCGCCATCGAGCTGGACATCCAGCTCATCGAACCGCAGAACTAGTCGACGAATATCACCGCGGAACTGCCGGCCCGGTCGTTGTGGGCCGGCAGTTCGTCGTCTGCGGGCTCCTGCGGCGGCAGGCCTTCGCTCTTCTGCGGTAGGCCTCAGCGCTTCCGCGGCCGCCTCAGTGCTTCTGCGGCAGGCCTGCTACGGCAGCAGACCCCAGCGCCGCGCGCGAACCACCGCCTCGTGCCGGGTATGCGCCTCGAGTTTGGTCATCGCGCTGCGCAGATAGCTCTTGACGGTCTCGGGTCGCAGCGAGAGCCGTTGCGCCACTTCGCTGTTCGTACATCCGAGCGCCACGTAGGACAGCACGTCCACCTCACGCGGTGACAGCGTGGGCGCCGGGCCGGTGTCGTCGGCGCCACCCATCAGGCGCACCAGGGTGTCGGAAACCGCTCGCAGGCGTTGCCGTGCCTGCGCGTCGGTGAGGGTCTGCGCGATACCGCGCACTTCCGCGTGCAGGTCCCGAAGCTGTTCGGCGACAACCGCATCCGGGGTGGCGGCAGCTGCCGACGGTGACGCCGCCGACCGCAACCGCAACCGCCGATCCACCTCGTCCCGGATCGCCAATTCGACGGCGAGCCGCCGGCTCGAGCGCAACACCAGCTCCGCGACCCGGTCACCGATCGGCCCCGGCTCACGGCTGGCGACGTACAGCACCGCGCGGGAATCGCCGCCGACCACCACCGGCACGCCGACCACCGCACGCAGGCCCTCCATCGAGACCGGCGCGTCGTAGTGATGGGTGATGGTCGCCGCCGCGCGGTAATCGGCCACCGAGGTCGGCCGCCGGCTCGCGACGGCGGCGCCGCCCACCCCGGATGTGGGCGAGACCACCAGACCGCGCATCGCCGCGGTCCGGGTCCCGAAGAACTCGCTGAGGATCAACGCGCCGTCGCATACCTCGCCGCCGAAGACCACCGGCATTCCCGAGACCGCCGCGACCTGCCGCAACTCGGCCCGCAACGCATCGGCGTCGCGCGGGCGGAGCAGATCGGCGCTCATCGGCAGTACCCCTTTCCGGGGGTGGTGTGGGCAGAAGTGTGACGTGAATCCTATATCCGTGAGCGCGAGTATGGGCCGGGTCCGGCCGGCCAGTTATACACATGGGGTATGGGACGTACCGCTGCTGGGCGAAACGATCGGGGCCAATCTCGATCGCACGGCGGACGTCCACGGAGACCGAGACGCACTCGTCGACCGGGTCACCGGAGTGCGCTGGAACTACCGTGAGCTCGTCCGGGAAGTGGACGCCGTGGCGCTGGGGCTGCTCGACGCCGGGATCGCCAAGGGCGATCGCGTCGGCATCTGGTCGCCGAACCGGGCCGAGTGGACGCTGGTGCAGTTCGCCACCGCGAAGATCGGCGCCATCCTGGTCAACATCAACCCGGCCTATCGCAGCGAGGAGCTGCGCTACGTCCTCACCCAGGCCGGGATCCGCGTGCTGATCTCGGCCCGCCGGTTCAAGACGTCCGACTACGCCGACCTCATCGAACAGGTCCGGCCTCAATGCCCGGAGCTGGACCGGGTGATCCTGTTCGACACCGCGGACTGGGAGGAGCTGGTCGCGACCGGACGCGCCGGCGATCCGGAACGATTGGCCGCGGCGGGAGCGCAGTTGTCGGCCGACGATCCGATCAATATCCAATACACCTCGGGCACAACGGGTTTCCCCAAGGGCGCGACGCTGTCGCATCACAACATCCTCAACAACGGCTACTTCGTGGGCGAGTTGTGCGGTTACACGGAGGCCGACCGGATCTGCATCCCGGTGCCCTTCTATCACTGCTTCGGCATGGTGATGGGCAATCTCGCCGCCACCAGTCACGGTGCGGCGATGGTGATTCCGGCCGCGTCGTTCGAACCGAAGGCGACCCTGGCCGCGGTCGCCGAGGAACGGTGCACCTCGTTGTACGGGGTGCCGACGATGTTCATCGCCGAACTGGCCGAACCGGATTTCGAGTCCTACGACCTGTCTTCGCTGCGCACCGGCATCATGGCCGGCTCGCCGTGCCCGGTGGAGGTGATGAAGCAGGTGATCGAGCGGATGGGCATGGCGGAGGTGTCGATCTGCTACGGCATGACCGAGACCTCGCCGGTGTCCACGCAGACTCGCCGCGACGACACGATCACTCAGCGCACCGCGACCGTCGGCCGGGTGGGACCGCATCTCGAGGTCAAGATCGTCGACCCGGACACCGGGCGCACCGTGCCCCGAGGCGAACCGGGTGAGCTGTGCACCCGCGGGTATTCGGTGATGCTCGGCTATTGGAACGATCCGGAGAAGACCGCCGAGGCGATCGACGCCGGGCGCTGGATCCACACCGGCGATCTGGCGACCATGGACGACGAGGGTTATGTCGCCATCACCGGCCGGATCAAGGATATGGTCATCCGCGGCGGGGAGAACATCTATCCGCGCGAGATCGAGGAATTCCTCTACACCCATCCCGATATTCTGGATGCCCAGGTCGTCGGCATTCCCGATCCGAAATACGGCGAGGAATTGGTGGCCTGGATCCGGATGCGCGAGGGCGCACCGGCATTGGACGCCGCAGCGCTGGCGCAGTTCTGCACCGGCCGGCTCGCGCATTTCAAGATTCCGCGCTACGTGCACATCGTCGACGAGTTTCCGATGACGGTCACCGGAAAGGTACGCAAGGTCGATATTCGTTCGGCCTCGGTGCGGCTGTTCGGTGTGCCCGAACGCGATCAGCAACAGACAGGAGTTCAGTCGTGACGTCCAACACCGAGTTGTATCGCGAAGCCCGCGACCGGCTGGTCGAGCTGGCGACCGACTACGACACCGCGGTGCGGACCTTCCGGTGGCCGCGGCTGACCGGCCGATTCAATTGGGCCATCGACTGGTTCGACGTCATCGCCCGGGGCAACGACCGCACCGCGCTGTGGATCGTCGAGGAGGACGGCAGCGAGCTGCGGGTGAGTTTCGACGAGATGGCCCGGCGTTCGGATCAGGTCGCGACGTGGCTGGCCGGGCTCGGTGTGCGCCACGGCGATCGGGTCGTGCTCATGCTGGGCAACCAGGTCGAGCTGTGGGAGTCGATGCTCGCCGTCGCCAAACTGGGCGCGGTGGTCATGCCCACCACCGGTGCGCTCGGCCCGGAGGACCTGACCGACCGGATCACCCGTGGCGCAGTGCGTTTCGTCATCACCAACACCCGCGACACCGGGAAGTTCGACGAGGTCCCCGGTGACTACCAGCGGATCGTGGTCGGGGACCCGGTGGCGGGCTGGCACAGCTATGCCGATGCCGCGACGGTGGATTCGGCGGGCCCGTTCTCCACCGTGACCGAGGTCGGCGACGAGCTGCTGGTGTACTTCACCTCCGGCACCACGAGCAAGCCGAAGATGGTGCAGCACAACCAGATCAGCTATCCGGTCGGCCATCTCAGCACCATGTACTGGATCGGGGTGCGGCCCGGCGACATCCATCTCGCGATCAGCGCACCGGGCTGGGCCAAGCACGCCTGGAGCTGCTTCTTCGCGCCGTGGATCGCGGAGGCGACGATTTTCGTCTACAACTACGGCCGCTTCGATGCCGAGGCGCTGCTCACCCAGCTGCGCCGGGCCGAGGTCAACACCTTTTGCGCGCCACCCACGGTGTGGCGCATGCTGATTCAGGCCGAGCTCGGTGAGCGGCCCGCCGGTCTGCGCGAAATCCTCGGCGCCGGAGAACCGCTCAACCCGGATGTGATCGCGCAGGTGGAAAACGCCTGGGGCCTGACCATTCGGGACGGTTTCGGCCAGACCGAGACCACGCTGCAGATCGCCAACACCCCCGGCCAACCCGTCAAAGCCGGCTCGATGGGCCGGCCCATGCCGGGCGTGCCGGTGGTCCTGGTGGATCCGGTGACCGGCACACCCGCCGAGGAGGGCGAGATCTGCCTGGACCTGAGCCGGCACCCGGTGAACCTTATGAACGGCTATCTGCAAGACCCGGAACGCAATGCGCAGGTGATGGCCGGCGGTTACTACCACACCGGCGATGTGGCCACCCGGGACGCGGACGGCTACATCACCTACATCGGCCGCACCGACGACGTGTTCAAATCCTCCGACTACAAGGTCTCGCCCTTCGAGCTCGAGAGCGTGCTCATCGAGCATCCGGCAGTGGTGGAGGCCGCGGTGGTCCCGCAGCCCGACGACACCCGCCTGGCCGTGCCGAAGGCGTATGTCGCGCTGGCCGCGGGCTGGCAGCCGGATCGCGAAACCGCCAGAGCCATTCTGGAATACGCCCGCGATCATCTGGCGCCGTATCTGCGGGTGCGCCGAATCGAATTCCTCGATCTGCCCAAGACGATCTCGGGCAAGATCCGCCGCGTGGAACTGCGGCGGCGAGAGGAGGCAGCCCATGCCGAAGGCACCGTGCTCCCCGGCGAATATCGATATGAGGATCTGATCGCCCAGCCGACCGCCTAACCGATCGCTGCGGCATTGCCGAAAAGTTGCTCGCCGGCCTCGGCGAGACCGATCGCAGTGGCCGATATGAGACACCGGTGTGGCGGTCTCGTATCGGCCCCTCGGCATTCCCGCACGCCCCGTTGAAAAGTTTGGTCCGACCAGGTCGTGGGTACAGACTTGTTGCCGAGAATCGTTCGCGCCGCAAGATTTTGAAAATGGCGCATTTGCCCGGACGTGGCGCGTTCGGTGCTGGCCCAATGGTGACAGCCTGACAAGACTGACAAAGTACGCGCAGCGCGGACCGGCACCCCGGAAACCGCCCACGGCGTACTCGCCGGAGACCCCGGCAGCCCGTCGAGGGCCTGGACGTCGCGCATCGCGCGCGGTGTCGGTTCGGAGCACACGCCGCGAAGACCAGCGGCCACACGACCCGAGATCGACCGTATGAGTACCTACGACCGATGGGAGAGCACCGTGTTGTACACCTTCGAAACCGCCACCCAGTACGTCATCGCCGAACTGGAGGCCAAGGGCACGGCGAGCCGAGAGGACTTCGATGTGCCGGCCATCGTCGCCACCTCCCACGCGATCGCCGAGAGCTGGGATTTCCAGGCGCTGGATCGGCACACGTTCTGGAGCATCGCGGCCAGCAATCTGCGGGCCTAGGCCCGCGTGCCGCGCGATCACCAACTCCGGCGTCGGCCACGTGCCGACGCCGAGGTCGGTGATCGAGCGAAATCAGGCCTGGCAGTCGAAGGAACCCGCGGTGCGGGTGTGCGCCACCATCGACCAGCGGCGAGCCGCGCGGCGCATGGAGCCGGCATCGGCATAACCGAGCAGCGCGGCCTGCCGTTCGCGGCTCAGCGGACCGGCCGCCGCCGCGCGTGCCTGTCGGGCCCGATCCAATTCCCGCCGCCATGTGGTTCCGGCCTCGGCCAGACGCCGTTGCAGCGTGCGTGGACTGATGGCGAGCCGGCGGGCGACGTGGTCGAGCGACACCTCGCCGTCGGCGAAGGCGTCCGCCAGCGCCCGGGCCACCCGTTCCGGCCAGGCCGAGGCCAACGGGGGTGGCGGCGGCAGGGCCGCCGCCAGTGGTTGCAGCACCTCGGCCAGCACCGGATCGGCAGTGGTCAGCGGCAGGTCCATATCGGACGACCGAAAAGTCAAGGCGTCCACGGCCGCACCGAATTCCACGGTGGCCGAACCGAATACCTCGGTGTAGGTATCGAGACGCCGGGGCGCGGATTGCCGCAACGAGACCCGGATCGGATCGAGTGGCCCGGCGACCACCCGGCGGGCGCGCGTGAGCACCGCGACCAGACCCCAGAGTTGCACCAGCTCACGCCCCCGGCCCTCGCCCTCGATCATGTCCAGATACAGGGTGGTCTCGGCGTCGTTCTCCGCGACCAGGTCGAACCGGTGGTTGGTGGTCACCGCCGTGACGTACGGCCCGCAGGTCGCCAGGCCCGCCCCCACCGTGGGCGCACTGGCGAACAGATAGTCGTAGAGCCGGGTGGCGGCCAGCTGATATCTACTGGCGACGTGCAGTGCCACGTCCGGGTCGTCGAGCCATTTCTCACCGATCTCCCATAACCGCGAAAAGACCCGGGCGGGCACATGAACGCCTTCGCCGGCCAGAGTCCATTCCGGAAGTTCGCATTCGCGTAGCAGTCGGTCACGATCGATCCCGGCGTCGGTCATCTGCGAGATCACGAAACGATGCAGCAATGTCTGGTCGGTACCCATATCCCTCCTGCCCTCATTCGCGTCCCCGAACACGTTGTGGGAAACGCTAATCATTACGGGCAGCGTTTCGACCGAAATTCACGCCGATTGTGGTGGTCGGCACGTCCCCGGAATAGATTGGTCCTGGTCACAAGTCCTTCGATCCCGAATTGTGACAATGCCGCGCGCCGTGTCCGATTCGTTCAAGACCACGGTCTCGCCGCGCACCTACGGTGACCGCATGGCACCTCAACTCAACGCGATCGGCGTGGTCGTCTCGGATCTGACGGCCGCGCTCGGCTTCTATCGACGGCTCGGACTCGAATTCGGCGAGATCGTCGGCGGCGGACATGTGGAAGCGGCACTGCCGGGCGGCTTCCGGCTCCTGCTCGACTCCGAGGACAACATCGCCCAGGACGTGGGTGGCGACCGGCGATGGGACGCCACCGCGGGCCGGATCGGCCTGGCCGTAGAATGCGCGTCACCCGCCGAGGTGGACGCGGTGTTCGACGATCTGGTCGCGGCCGGATATCACGGCGAGACGAAGCCCTTCGACGCGGTCTGGGGGCAGCGTTACGCGACCGTGCACGATCCGGACGGCAACGCGGTCGACCTCTACGCCTCGCTGGGCTGACCCGGATCCGGACGCCCGGAGCGGGCCCCGAGCAGTACGCCGGGTGCCCGGCCGGTGAGGGCGCGGATATCGCGGGTCATGTGGGCCTGATCGGCGTAGCCGGCGCGGACGGCGATCTCGGCCAGCCCGCGGCCGCCGCCGGCCAGGTCCAATGCCCGGCGCATACGCAATACCCGGGCGAGGGTCTTCGGCCCGTACCCGAAGGCCGCGACCGACAAGCGATGCAGCCGCCGCGCCCCCAACCCGAGCGCGTCGGCGGTGGCCGCGACCGACTCGCCCGCCGCGAGCCGGTGCACGATCCGGTGCACCAGCGGGTCCGGCGGGGCGGCGGCGGCCGCGCACCGGCGAGCGATCTCCTCCAGGCCGAGCACCGGGTCGGGGGCAGCGGCAACGAGATCGGCCGTGATCCGCGCCCGTGCCGCCGACCAGAGGTCGGCCAGTTCGGCGCGTCGGTCGAGCAATTCCTGCGGTCGCACACCGAGCAGCGCCGGTGCGGTGCCCGGCGCGAACCGGATGCCGTACACGGTCGTCCCGGCGGGGGTGCTCTCATAAGCGCGGGTATCGGGTCCCGCGACGAGCATGCGGCCGTCCAGCCAGAGCAGATCCATACATCCGTCCGGCAGCACCGCAGCGGAGTCCGGCGTCACCCGGCGCCGCCACACGACCGCACCCGCCACCGCTTCGGAAGCCCGTTCCCGGTAGGCCGGCGGGCGGACGTCGCTCATATGTCCGAGGCTATCGCCGCGGGGTGACATCCGGCCGGCTACCGGGTGATCGCGGGCACAACGAGTTGCTGCCGGTTCGCTGCTCGCCGTTAGACTCCAGGGCCGAGACAGCGAAGATGTGTTCGGATCGATCGTGAGGCTGACATGCTCAAAGGGTTCAAAGACTTCCTGATGCGCGGCAACGTCATCGAACTGGCGACCGCGGTGGTGATGGGCACGGCCTTCACCGCGATCGTCACCTCGGTGACGAAGGGCATCGTGGAACCGCTGCTGGCGGTCGTGGGAACCAACGGTCAGCTCGGATTGGGTATTCAGCTGGTGGCCGGGAAACCGGCGACATTCATCGCGATCGGACCGATCATCAGCGCCGGCATCAATTTCCTCATGGTCGCGACCGTGTTGTATTTCGTGCTCATTCTTCCGATGAACACCCTGCAGAAACGCTTCAGCCGCAAGAAGAAGGCGGTTCCCACCCAGACCGAATTGCTGATCGAAATCCGCGACCTGCTCGCCGGGCGGAGCGAAAACGCCACCACCGCCACCGCCGTGGACACCGACGCCACCGAGGCGCAGCGCCGCGTCGCGGAGATGGTGCACGAGCGCTGAGGTATCGCCTGCGGCTATTGCCGTTTCGCGTCGAGGAAGTCGACGGTGCCGACCATCTGCCGGGCGAGCTGTTCGGGATCGGCGCCGCCGAGATCCGAATCGGTCAGTGCGCCTTCGCGCCACAGCGAGGCGAACCCGTGAACCAGCGACCAGGCTGCCAGTTCGGTGGCCTGGCGAGCCTCCTCCGGCACGCCCAATTCGGCTACCCCGGAACGCAATTCCTCGCCCGACGCGGTGCGGGCCGCGCGCAGCTCCGGATCGTCGGAACGCAGCAGATCGTGCCGGAACATGACGTCGAAATGACCGGGGTGGCGCCGCGCGAAGCGGATGTAGGCCACCGCCATCTCCCGGAAATCCGCACGGGCGCCGCGCAATTCCTCCGCGAGCAGTTCGAAGCCGCGGATCGCGAGCGCGGTGAGCAGACCCTGCCGGTTGCCGAAATGATGTGCCGGCGCGGCATGGGAGACGCCCGCACGCTGAGCCAGGGCGCGCAGCGAAATCGCGTCCACCCCCTCGGCGGCGATCTGCTCGGCCGCCGAGGCCAGCAGGGTCGCGCGGAGGTCTCCGTGGTGATAGCCGCTCTTGCTCACCTCTCGATCGTGGCGCAGTGACCGCGTCCGCGTCCACCAACACGCCCGCAACCGCCGAACTGGTTCCGAGCTCGGCAGTTGGTGTCCCACGGCGCGAAACTGTAACATGTTCTAATCTGCACAGAGCGGGTGGATTCAGCGAACTCAGCCGAACATCGAGGATGGACCAGCGGCCGAGGATCGCCGAATGTACCGACTCGACCTGGGTTGATGCTGAGATAACTGGTACGTATGCGCACGCCCAATCAGGCACGCTGCCAGCGAATTGGTATTTACTTGTTGCCGGTGCGGCGATTAGTCTTGCGCCGAGACCGATCAGAAAGGACCTCGTATGAAGCTCGAGAATGCGGTCGCCGTGGTCACCGGCGGCGCGTCGGGTCTGGGCCTGGCCACCGTGAAGGAGCTGCACGGTCAGGGCGCGAAGGTGGTGATCGTCGACCTGCCGTCGTCCAACGGTGAGGCGATCGCCAAGGAACTCGGCGACGGCGTGGTCTTCGCCGCAACCGACGTCACCAGCGAGGAACAGGTGAGCGCAGCGCTCGACGCCGCCGCCCAGCTGGGCACCCTGCGGATCGCAGTGAACTGCGCGGGGATCGGCAATGCGATCAAGACGGTGAGCAAGAAGGGCGCGTTCCCGCTCGCCGACTTCACCAAGATCATCAATGTCAACCTGATCGGCACGTTCAACGTGATCCGGCTCGCCGCCGAGCGTATCGCCGCGGCCGAACTCGAGGGCGAGGAGCGCGGTGTCATCATCAACACCGCCTCGGTCGCGGCCTTCGACGGCCAGATCGGCCAGGCCGCCTACTCCGCCTCCAAGGGTGGCATCGTCGGTATGACCCTGCCGATCGCCCGCGACCTGGCGAGCGTGAACATCCGCGTGGTCACCATCGCGCCGGGTCTGTTCCACACCCCGCTGTTCGCCACCCTGCCCGAGGAGGCCATCAAGGCCCTCGGCGCGCAGGTCCCCCACCCCGCCCGGCTGGGCGACCCCACCGAATACGCGGCGCTCGCCCGCCACATCGTGGAGAACCCGATGCTCAACGGTGAGACCATTCGCCTCGACGGCGCAATCCGCATGGCGCCCCGCTGATTTCGCGCCTGCGCGAAAGGGCCCGGCCGCGAAGCCGGGCCCTTTCGCTCTTCGGTCCGAGCGGTGACGTGCGGGTGCGCGTCACGGCGCGGCGTCCGGCCGGCAGACGACATCGGTGGCCGGCAGCCGGCCGTCGATGAAATATCCGTTGATCGCCTCGCCGACGCAGCGGCTCAGGCCCGGCCGGAACGTCATGTGGATGCGAACCCCGGCAAGCGTCACCAACCGCGAACCCGCCATATCGTGATGTAAGGCCAGCGCGTGCGGATAGGGCGTGCGTGGGTCGCCGGTGGCCTGCACGATCAACGCCGGCACCGAATTCCGCACCGTCGTCGGGCTTTCCACCGGGCGCGGCCAGAACGCGCAGGGCTGAATATTGGCCGCCAGCGCACCGAACACCGGCTGCGCCGGGCGCCGTTCCTCGATCTCGGACCAGTAACGCGCGGGCTCCTCCGGCGCCGCATCGTCACCGCAGGCGATGAAGGCGAGAGCCGAATCCTCGTAATTCCGAAGCGAATCCAGCGTATCGGCCAGCCACGGGGAGTGCTCGGAAACCGGTGTCCCGTTCGCCGCGGCCAGCAATTCGGCGACGGTAGCGGCCGTCTTCTCGTCGGATCGGAAGTTGGCGAGCAGGTTGTGCAGCAGGAACGGCAACCAATGGTCGTCGACCACGAAATCGTTCACCGTCACCGGCTGCCGGGCAAGCGAATTCATCAGTTCTTCGACGGTCTCGCGCACCTGCGGCGCGCTGGTTCCGAAGTGATAGTCCGGATCCCGTCGAGCGGCCCACACTGCCCAGTCGTCCAGGGCCGCTTCGTCCGCGGCGCCCCAGTCGCGGACCATGCCGGTCCAATACCGATCCGGATCGATCGCGCTGTCGAGCACCATCCGATCGACCGACTGCGGGAACATCTGCGCGAATACGGCTCCCAGGTAGGTGCCGTAGGAGACGCCGAAGAAGCTGAGCGTCGGCGCACCGAGAACTCGGCGGATCACGTCCATGTCGCGCGCGGTGTTACGGGTCGTCAACTGCCGCAATGCGGTGGAATCGCCTGCCAGGCAATCCATTGCCAGGCGCGCGGCCCGGCCGGTGTCGGCGAGGAAACCGTCGAGCCCCACCCCCGCGGACCGGATCATCTCACCGGGCCGCCAGCCGCAGGCCCGACCGCCGGCCGACCGCCCGACGCCGCGCGGATCCATGCCGATCAGGTCGTACTGCGCCCGGACATCCGGTGCGAGCACGTCACCCAGCAGATCGACCGTGTCCAGACCGGAGGCTCCGGGGCCGCCCGGATTGGCCAGTAGGACTCCGCGCCGACGATCCGGATCCGCGGCCGCGATCCGGGATATCGCAACCGTCAGGGTTCGCCCGTCGGGATCGGCGTAGTCCAGCGGAACCCGGACATCGGCGCACGCACCGCCCGCGGTGTCCAGATTGTCGAGTCCGCACGGCTTCCACGTCACCCGCTGGAGATAGAACCGGTCCATACCGGTTACCGGCGATCGGACCGCCGCACCGGCGGTGGTGAGCAACGCGGCAACCGCCACCACGACCGCACCGATCCGGAAAGTGCTCGTCACCAACGGTTTTCAGCCCCGCACGCAGCCAGCTCGTCCACAGCGCCACGGTAGCCGACGGATGCACCGCTCACCCGTCCGGGGAACACCGGGCGAGCGGTGTCGATCACGCCCCGCCGGAAACGTCCGACACGACGCCGCTACCGGTTCCCGATCAGCAATGTCTGCGTGCTGCGGCCGACCGGCCCCTTCTCGTCGTAGAGCCGGGATTCGGCCATCCCGATCCCGCTGGGTTCGGGATAGGTCACCGCGTCGAGGCACACCCACTCCCCCGTCGGTTCTCGATGCAGCGTCACGGTCAGGTCGGTGTTGATGAAGAGATGACGGTTCCAGTCCATCACGGCGCTGACCCCGTTGCCGGAATCGGCGGCGGCCAGAGCGCGTTCCAAGGGGCTCGGCGTGGTTCCGGCGACGATCGGATAGCGCAGCCGGATCCAGCACACCGCCGGCCCCGGCTGCTGGAAGGACCCGGCCACGAAGCGGTAGTCGATTCCGGTGTGGAATCCGACCTCCTGCGTGCTCGGGAACTCGCCGTTGTGGGCGACGGTGTCCGGGCCGGGATAGGCACCGGTGGCGATCGCATCGGCCGGTACCTCGATCTCCGGATCGGCCACGCGCAGCCGCCACGCATGGGCCTTCAGCACCGGACCCCGATCGGTCGCGACGGTGGCCTCGATCAGTTCCACGCTGCGGCCGGGCCGAACCACACGCGCCTCGGCGCGCAGTGGCGCGATCGGCACCGGTCCGAGAATCTCCACGGCCACCCGCCCCACCCGGAACCCGGGCCGCGGTTCGCATCGCTCGATCACATGCCCCAGCAGCGCCGAGGGTGGCCCCGCATGCTGCGCGTCCGGCGACCACGGACCGCGGGTCAGCTCGGTCGAATGGAACAGCGTGGGATCGGACGGATCCGGGCGATAGAAGGCCTCCATGGATCCTTACTACCGCACCGGCGCCGGCCTGCGGCGCGCAGGCTCACCCGCCGGGGCGCACCCAGGTCTCGGTGTCGCTTCCGGTTCCGGGCGGACAGCCGTTTCCGCCGTCCGGTGGGAGGGGCAACTGCAGCAGACACATCGGCGGGTTTTCGGCGTCGTTGAGATCCGAGGTCATCAGGATCGCGATCGACGCGCCGGTCACCGATCCGCGCGGTCCGTCGAACCGGAGATTCCCGGTCACCGTGTCGGCGTCCAGCTCACCCCGGCGCAATTCGAGGGCGATCGCCGCGCGATTCACCACCGCACCGGAATACTCCGGACGGGCCCGGTTGCGCTTGACCGCCCCGAGAAACAGCTCGGCGACATCGAATCCGATCCCGGTGCGATCACCCGGCCAGCCGACCTGGAAATGCGGGAGCGTGTTGCGCAGATCCCGCAACTCCGAACACAGCGTGTGCATATTCGGGCTGGCCGGCCGGGTGGGCTCGCCGTCGCGGACACAGTTGCGGCCCGCCAGCAGCGCGGGAACGCCCTTGGCGACATAGTGCACCGGAAATCCGATCGGCGCGGAACTCTGGACCAGCTTGTCCGATACCGCGCGCGTCGCGGTGTCGTTGGCCAGGATCGGCGGCATGGCGGCACCGCAGTGCTGGGCAACGGCGCTGACGAAGGGCCCGAAATCCGGGTTGCGGCCGCCGAAGAACAGCAGATCGCTCGGCCGGTCGCCGGCGGCGCAGGGCATCGGGCGGCCGGGGATCTGCCCCTGATCGGTCCAGGGAGCGACCTCGCCGAACCGGTCCCCGAGTTCCTGCCGCAGATCGTTGTTCAACGTGCGGACATAGATGTCGGCCGGATCGTCGGACGTGTAGACGTACACCTTGCCGTAGCGAGGACTGCCGTCCGGGTTGCGCGCGCCGCGCACGTACTCGGCGATCAGCTTCGCCTGCATCGAATTCGGTAGTACGGGTTGGAAGTACAGCGGTGAGACCTCCTCCAGCCCGTCGGCGGACAGGGTGGTCGCCATCGTCGGCACGCCGAGTTGCCCCAATCGCGCGATGGCACGGCGCGTTTCGGCGGTACTGCGGTCCAGCCCGATCACCCCGGCGACGGTCGGGTCCGAGCGCACCAACCGGCTGATCTGATGATCGACCACCCAGGTCGCATAGCGCATCGTCGTACCGCCGTTGGCGATCACGATCCGCAGCAGCGGTTCGGAGGCGCCGCCCTGCCGGTTGGCCCAGCGCTGCCGCACGGCCAGTCCGGCCAGCTCCTCGGCCTGCGCATGCGGATAGCGCCCGTTGCGGTCGATGTAGGTCATCCCGGCGAAGTAGATCAGGGTGACCAGGGGCCGGCGCGGATTGTCGTGCCGCAACCGGTCGGCCACGGCGTTCTGGTGGAACACCTCGCGCTGCATCTCGTCGAGTTCGGGATCGTCGGAGAAGATCTGTGCCGCAGTGGTACTCAGCCCGATACATTCGGTGCCGCGGACGGTGACGTCCACCCCGGATCGCCACGGCCACGCGGTACACCCGGCGGCGATCCTCGGCTCGCCGACGGCCACCGCCGCCGCCACCAGTGCCACGACCGGAAGCAGCGCGACAGCGGCGACCACCGAGCGGCGGGCCGCCCACGGCGGTGCGGGTGGGTAGGCCAGATCGGACCGCTCGAAGCGCGGCAGCGGACCGCTCAGCGAATCCGGCAGGGGCAGCGTGAGATACCAGCTGTCGGTGTCGCGGTGGCGACGCCGCGCGTCGATATCGGCCCACCACAACCGCAGCGGATCGCGAGTCTCACCGTCGACCGTCACCCCGAGGTCGGCGAACCGGGCCGCCGGTGTCTCCGCCGACCCCTCGATCCGCGCCATGATCACCAGCGGATCGAACAGTCCGGTCTCGTTGCGGATCTCGTTGACGAATCGGATGATCCGGTCGGCGCCGTCGCCGGGGGTCACGTGGTCGAGGAGCGCGACCGGATATGCGGTGCGGCGCCAGCCCGAGGGCCGCCACAGGGTGCGTTTGTACGCCGCGCGCAGATCCTCCAGGAAGGCGTTCACCAGCAATTTCGCAATCTGCTCGGCATTCTCGCGGCGTCGCATCGGTTCGGCCAGGCGGACGCCGAAGCCGACGAAGCTGTGCGACAGCCGCGGGGTCAGATAGCGCTGGTGCATGAACCAATAACCCACCCGGGACAAACCGGGGATATGCGAGCTGACGAACAACCACAGCCGGACCACCGGCCACAGCGACAGCAGAACGGTCAGGATGCGCGCGACGGTACCGCCCACCGCTCCCAGTGCGGTCGCCGAACGATCCGCCGACGGCACCCCGCGCAGCAGATTCGGCAACCGCTGCCGCAGTTGCTCCGAGGCCTCCGTCGCCGACCCGGTCAGTCGCTGCCGGGTCAACCAGTCCGCGGTCCGATAACGGGGAAACGGAATGGGCCCCATGGCCGTATCGTCGCTGGCGAAGCAGGTGTAGAGCTCGTGCACGATCGGCAGGCAGTGCCCGTCGAGCTCCTGGTCGCCGACGGTGGAGAAGGCGGGGTCGAACATATCCGGAGCCACCGACGTCACATCGATCACCGCCCGCGGCACCGCCCGCCGACCGCCCGGTTCGCCGAGCCATTCGCCCGTGCGCGGCAGCAGGCCGGCGTCCCGGTCGAAATCGCTTGTCTCCGCGGCGATCAGGCGCACGATCGGCGGCGGCAGCCGGCGCTTCTTCCGGGGGCGCAGCACGGTCGGCAGAATGCGCGGCCGCTCGTCGGGAACGGCTACCGCGCGCAACGCATTCAAGTACTTGCGGAGATACCGCGCCCGGTCCGCCATCGTCATCCTCGATTGTCAGTGCTCCCCATCACTTCACAGAGTTCCCGGAACTCTAGCCGACTACGCGCGCGGGCGCAGACAGCGCTGCGGGAGAAGGAGATTCGCGTGACGGCGGCGGCTCGACATTCGCGCATCCGCCGAGCGGACGAGAGATACCGCAATCCGGGTACATTCGCCGCCCTCTTCGCCAAGCACGCCGGGCAGCGGCCCGGCGACTACCGAGCCGCCTTCCGCCGCGCTCACCCCCCGGATCGACGGGTCCGCGCGGGCCGGCCGATGAATTCGCCCGACCGGCGCCGTCTACATCTACATCTCGCACATTGCGGACCGGTCAAGGGAGGACCTGTGAGCACCAACGCTTTGCCGCCCGTCGTCGACGCCGAAACCTGGCAGCGCGAACTCGACGCGCTGCGCGTCCGGGAGAAGGCCGCGACCCGAGAACTCGATGCGATCGCCGCGCAGCGTCGTCGGCTGCCGATGGTCGAGATGCCCGACTACACCCTCGACAGCGCGGCCGGTCCGGTCCGGCTGGCCGACATCTTCGACGGCAGGTCGCAGCTGATCGTCTACAACCACATGTGGTTCCCCGGTGAGAAGTGGCAGTGTCCGGGCTGCACCGGATTCACCTCGCAATTCACGAGATTGGAGTTCCTGGACAACTACGACGCCCGCTTCGTCATCGTCACCCAGGGCCCGATCGACGAAGCACTGGCCTACCGGCGCCGCGTCGGCAATACGATGCCCTGGTACTCGACCGCCAACAGTTCGTTCGGCTCCGACGTGGGCGCCCCGCCCGGAGGCGGGTTCGCGGTGAACGTCTTCCTTCGTGACGGCGACACGGTCTACCGGACCTGGCACACCAACGGCCGCGGTACCGAACAACTCAGCCACACCTTCGCCTTGATCGACATCCTCCCCTACGGTCGGCAGGAGGTCTGGCAGGACTCCCCCGAAGGGTGGCCACAATCCCCGACCTATAGCCGCTGGGCCGGTTCGCAGGACATCGCGGCGGCCTACGGGGAACCGGGGGCGTGACCGACGGACCGCGGCGCGGGCCCGCCACCGAAGCTAGTGGTGGAACGGAGGACGAGCGGGTCCGGCCGGGTCGGATGGCCGGGTGAAGAACCCTGCCGCGAGTGCGCAGAGCACGAACAACCCGCCGGCGAGCAATCCCACTTCACGCAGCGCGTCGTACAGTCCGTCGCCGAGTCGCGGGTCGAAGGATATCGGATGCGCCGCGAACACGGCGCTGCTCGCGGTCCCCCCGATCGCGGTGCCGAGACCGGCCGCCGTCGAATAGAGGGCGGAGCCGGTACCGAGCTGCGCCGGGGCCAGGGCGTCGGTCGCGAAGGCAGCGAGCGGCCCGCACAGGCAGGCCGAGGCGAATCCGAGGACCGCGCCGATCAGGGCGAAGACCGCACCCGGGCTGGGCACCTCCGCTCCGGCGGCGAATCCGGCTGCCACCGCGGCCGCGGCCCCGGTGCCGAATCCCACCGCGGGGAAGAAGGCCGGGTGCGTGCGGTCGGCCACCGTGCCGAAGACCGGCGCGAAAACGGCGGTGACCACGGCCGCGGGCGCCAGCACACAGCCCACCATCTCTACGGCCATGTGCTCCGCCATCTGCAGGGAGATCACGATCACGGTCGACACCATGTTCACCGCAGCCGCCGAAGCCGACGTCGATACGATCGCCAACCACCAGTTGCGGTCGCGCAGTACCGCTTTCGAGACGAGCGGGGCGGCCGCGCGCGCCTGCAGGAACAAGAACAGTCCCAGGAGGGCCGAACCAGCGATCAGGACCGGGCCCCACATCGCCCACCCCTGCTGGATCCCCTGCCCGAGGCTCAGCGCCATCAGCAACACTCCGCCGCCGGATACCAACAGGCCGACCGGGTTCGCCGCCGCGCGCTGGGTCGGCAGCGCGGGCACCAGCGTGCCCGCCAAGACGATCATGACCAATCCGAGCGGCACGGCGAGCAGGAAAACCAAGCGCCAGCTGAAACTTTCGACCAGTGCCGCGGCCACGAGCGGCGCCAGCAGCACGCCCAGTCCGCCGAGGCCACCCAGCAAACCCAGAGCCGCGCCACGTCGGCCCGGCGGGAAGAGGCGGACGATCACCGCCACGGTCTGCGGAATGATCAAGGCAGCGCCCAATCCCTGCACCATTCGGCTCGCGATCAAGATCGGCAAGGTCGGCGTCGCAGCCGCGGCCACCGACCCGAGCATGAACAACCCCACACCGACGAGATAGATGGTCCTGGGACCGAACCGGTCGCCGAGGCGTCCACTGATCAGCAACGGAACCGTAGCGCACAGCAGGTATGCGTCGGATATCCAATGACCGACCGCGAATGTGCCGTCGAGGTCGTGTTGGATCGACGGCAGGCCCACCGACACTGCGCCGGATGTCAACAGCACGGCGAAGCAGCCGATCGCCATCGCCCACGCCGCAGCCCACGGATTGCGCACCGGCAGCTCGGACCGAGGAGCCGGCCATCCCGGATGGTGCAGGGCGTGGGGAGGCAGGTGTGGCGGCATGTGCCGGACCGGATGCGGAGGAGGATACGGCGGCGCCGCGAAGGCGGGCCCGGATATCGCCTGCTGCGCCGCGGCCGCGAATTCTCCGGCGCTGGTGAACCGTTCGGCCGGATTCTTCGCCGTGGCCCGAGCGATGACAGCATTCAGTTGCGGCGGCACGTCCGGACGAAGCACCGGTGGCACCGGGTGGGCCAGATGTCCGGCGACCACCTGCCCCGGATCCGCCGCGGCGAACGGAGCTCGCCCGGTGAGCAACGCGAACAGCGTGCAGGCCAGCGAATATTGATCCGATCGATGGTCGATCGGCATACCGGAGAGCTGCTCCGGCGAGGCGTAAGCCAATGTGGCGGTGAAGGTTCCGGTCGAGGTCAACTGCGTGTTGGCACTCAGCAGCCGGGCGATACCGAAATCGGTGAGCACCGCGCGCTCCGCCCGGCCGGCCTGCGTCGCCGCCAGCAGGATGTTCGCCGGCTTCACATCCCGGTGCAGCACACCTCGACTGTGCGCGTAATCGAGCGCCGCCGCGACCTCGGCGACGATCCGCACGGCACGTTCCGCACCGACCGCCGCCGGATCCAGCTTGCTGGTATCGATGCCCTCGACATACTGCATCGCCAACCACGGCTGCCCGTTCTCGATCCCGCGGTCGTGGATCGCCACGATCCCCGGATGATCCAGTCGCGCAACGATATCGGCCTCCCGGTCGAACCGCGCGCGGAGTTCCGGATCCGCCGACACGTCCTGGTTCAGCACCTTGAGCGCCACCACCCGCGGCAACCGCGGATGCCGGGCCCGGTACACCGATCCCATCCCGCCTCGCCCGAGCACCCCTTCGATCGCGTACCCCGCCAGCATGGTGCCAGGTGCTGCGTCCACACCAACCCCCCGAGCTCGTTCCTGCGGCGAACCACGATCGGCCACCGGACGGACCGATCATAGGACTCCCGCTGCGGCTGGGCGAACCGGCTGCTGGGCTCGTTCAGGACAAATACCATCCATAAGGGCTGGGTACCGCACCCGCTGCGGTCAGCGGGACGTAGTGGCGGCCGTAGAACGTCGCCACCAGGTCACGCCGGCCTTCCGGTCACAGCAGGGGCCTGCCGCGGTTGTCGGCCTCGGCTCGCACCGCATCCTCGAATCCGGAACCGTACTCCTCGCAGTACAGCAGCAGGCAGCCGCGGATGGCGGCCAGCAGATCCTCCAGCAGGTCGACCGCCGGGCGGGCGGGGTCGAGGCGCGAGATACGGAACTCGTCGGTGAGGGCGGTGAGCCCGTCCTCGTCGATTTCACCACCGCGCATACGTCGTTCGATCGCCTCGGCCGCCTCCACGATCCGGGCCGGGTTGCGCACCCGGCCCTCGGCGGCGGCCAGAGCGTCGGCGATCAGGTCGACCACGACCTCGGTGGGGCTCTCGCCCGCGGACAGTCGTTCCAGTACCAGGGTGGGCGTCTCCACCTGGAGCGCCTCGAGATTGTCCGCCTCCGCGACCACGTGCACCGGGTGCACCTCCGCCGCCTCGGCCGCGACCTGGGCGGCGAGATACAGCCAGCGCGCCGCGGCCACCGCGGCAGCGGCGGGGTCCATATCGGTGAACCGGTCGATCGTCGCGAGCGGGTCGGCATACAGCAGCGCGTCGGCCGCGTGCGCCTGCACCGGCGAGATGTCGGCCCGGGACAGCTCGACCGCCTGCCGGGCCCGCCCGGACAGATCGCCCAGCTCGGCCGCCTCGATCGCCGCCTGTTCGGTGCGCACCTCGGCGACGAGGAGCTCCACCAGCGCCGTATCACCGATCAGATGCGCCACCCGGCCGACACGATGCGCCGCCTCCTCGATCACGCTGTAGGACACCGCCATCATCCCGTCCTCGTCCGGCAGGTTCGGCTCCCGTACCGCCGCCTCCACCTCGCCGAACCGGTTGCGCTCCTGCGCCCGGTGCCACGCGATACTGTTCGGCACCTCCGGATCCCCCGCCGCCGACGCCGGATGAGTGTAGGTGCGCCACTGATACTCCGACAGTTTCGTCAAGGCCGCCGCCGCCGCCAGCGCGACCTCCGGCTCGATATCCTCCGGCAGTCGGGCGATGGTCCGCGCCATATCTCCCCGCCCGGTCCCCCAGCTCGCGACGAGCGCGCCGGCCCCCGGCTCGTATGCATACCGCGTCACACTGTCAGTTCTACCCCTGTGGCGGATCAGGGCGCTCCGCTGGAGCTCAGGCGGGCGTGGCCGCTCCTCGGCCGACCGGAAAAAGGCCCCTCACCTGGGGCTCAGGTGAGGGGCCTGTGGTGGAGCTGCCGGGAATTGAACCCGGGTCCTCCGCCGCTTCTTCAGGGCTTCTCCGTGTGCAGTTCGCTGTGTCTCTACTCGGATCTCTCGGTCACGCGAACAAGCCGAGATGACGATCCCAGTCGCTGTTCGTTGTCCCGTACGACTCCGCGACCGAGCCGCACGGTAGAGCTCTCTAGCTGATGCCAGTACCCGGGCCGAGAGCAAACCCGGACTGACAGACACGCTCTACTGCTTAGGCAGCGAGAGCGTAGTCGCGCTGATGAGAATCGGCGCTTATTGGGTTACAGCGACGCTTACGGTGGTCTCCTGCCTGCACCGACACGCTTCCCCTGAATCGACGTACGCAGTCGAAACCGATCAGCCCCGTAGTCAACTCAGTTGAGCACCCGGCTGGTAGGCCGGGCTGCCCATAATAACATCACTTCGCCGTCGGACATTCCCGCCGGTCAGCGCATCCCTTTCACACGGCGGCCGAGTTCGCGGGTCACTTCCCGCTCGGCGGTCCGACGAGCCAGGTCGTGGCGCTTGTCGTAATCCTGCTTACCCTTGGCGAGCGCCAGTTCGACCTTCACCTTGCCATCGGTGAAGTACATCGACAGCGGGACGAGGGTCTGCGAGCTCTCCTTGGTCTTACCGGTGAGCTTGTCGATCTCACGACGGTGCAACAGCAGCTTGCGGGTGCGGCGCGGGGCGTGATTGGTCCAGGTGCCGTGCCCGTACTCGGGAATGTGCAGGCCGCGCAACCACACCTCACCGTCGTCGATGGTGGCGTAGGCGTCCACCAGCGACGCCTTCCCCTCCCGCAGGCTCTTCACCTCGGTGCCGACCAGCGCGATCCCCGCCTCGTAGGTGTCGAGGATCGTGTAGTTGTGCCGCGCCTTGCGGTTGGTGGCGATGACCTTGCGCCCCTTCTCCTTCATGAACACCTTTCCTCGACTCCGCACAGCCCGGCTGCCGCTCCTCATTGTGCCTGTCCGGACCTGTCCGGTTTACACGGCAGCCGAACAGAAGGAAAACGAAATTCCGGGACCGATCATGCCGTGATCCGGCTCACTCGCGGTTCTCGCCGAATCGCCCGCCTTCCGGCCGGCACGGCACACCCCACCGCACCCGCGTCCACGGCCCGAGCCGGCGCGCGCAGCGGACGAATGCGGACATCCCCATCGCCGGGAACCGATTCCCGTGCCCGCGGCGGCAGCGGCGCGCAAAATAGTTGTGTGACAACGGTACCCAGATTCAGAGTGAGCACAGCCTCGGATCGTGTACTCGACGACCCGACCGATGCGCAACTACACGCCCTCCTGGCCGAATTGGACTATCGAGAACCCGAGCTCGTCGTCGAACGGCCGGGTTCGCCTGCGGCCCAACAGTATCTACGTGTCGAGATGGATCGGCGCATCGATCCCGACGACGGTCGTGGCTATATCGTCGAATACGGCGGCGGCAGCCCCGGTATGCAGTTCCGCGCCAGCGTGCGCGACAACGCACGGTGGGGCACACCCCACTCCCCCGCCTTCGAACTGGTCGCAAAGACCGTGCGGGACTGGGCCTTTCAGCGCTACGGCTGGCACGAGTCGATGATGTGGGAGCGAGTCGGCGCCGAGCGCTGATCAACCTCCCGGCCGCACCTCGAGATACAGAATCAGCAATCCGATCCAGGCGATCAGCAGTACCACCGTCGATACCCGCGGACGGCCGAGCGGCCGCCCGCGCGGTCGCAGCCACCCGGCCTCCACCGAATCCGCGATACCGCGACGGAGGCCGGCTTTGGCGGCGTCCGGCGGGTCACCACCGGGGCCCGTATCGGACGACTGGTCGGAGCGGTCGTCGTGATGGTCGTGGGACATAGCGGCACGCTACCGCTATCCGCCCGGCCGCACCGCCAGATACAGCCCCAACACGGCAATCCACACGATGACCAAGGCCACGGTCGAGGGTCGCATACCGGTTCGTGGCCGGGGCAGCTGCCGGGGCCGACGGAACCGCCGCACCGGTTTTGCGTCGGAGCGCACGTCGATCCGGAGCGGATCGGGCTCCGCGCCTGCCGCGACGCCGTGGTGTCCCGGCAGGCCGTTGCTCTGCATCACCGGGTCCTGGCCGTTGGTCATGGCGACACAAGTACCCCGGGTAACGGGATGCGTAAACGCCGTCGTGGTCGTCGCCACGCCTACGCGCCACGTCGAGGTGACGCGCCGCGTGTCGCCGGGCCCGGCCCGGCAGGTGTTCCTCAGTAACCCTCGTCCGGCGGGGGTTCGAAGTCCGGGTCCGGGATATCCCAGCCGGGCGGTGGTTCTCCAGGCTCGAACCGCGACCGCGGCGCCGGGCGCCGAGCCTGCCCGAGAGCGGCCGATGCGGATTCACGGCCGGCAGCAGATCGCCGTCCGGGTGCGGCCGATCCGCGGGCACCCGCGCGGCCGCTCGCGCTCGCCGGACCGGTCTGCGACTGCCCGCCCGGGTCGGCCGGCGTCGATCCCGCGACGACCTCGAGCACACCCTCGCCGTACTTCGCCAATTTGTTCTCGCCGATTCCGCTGATCGCGCCGAGTTCGGCGAGGGAGGTGGGCGCGCGGCCGGCGATTTCGCGCAGCGTCGCGTCGTGGAACACGACATAGGCCGGTACGCCCTGTTCCTTGGCGACCGCGGCACGCCAGCTGCGCAGCTGTGCGAACATGTCCAGGGCGGCAGGACCCAACTCGACGGCGGGCGCGCTGGAAGCCTTCGCCTTGGCGGCCCGCGGTGGTTTCACGCGTTCCGGTTCGCGGCGCATCATCACCTTGCGGTGTTCGAACAACACCTCGGCGCTGGCCTCGGTGAGCGTCAGCACCCCGTATTCACCGTGCACCGCGAGCAGGCCCTGGGCCAGCAGTTGCCGAATCACGCCACGCCATTCGGTGTCGCGCAGATCCGTGCCGACACCGAAGACCTTCAGCTCGTTGTGCTTGTGCTGCAAGACTTTCGGATTCGACTTACCCAGCAGGATGTCCACGATGTGCCCCGCGCCGAACCGCTGGCCGCGTTCGCGTTCGAGCCGCAGGACCGCCGAGAGCACCTTCTGCGCGGCGACCGTGCCGTCCCACGATTCCGGGGGGTTCAGGCAGGTATCGCAGTTTCCGCAGTCGGTGCCGGACTGACCGAAGTAGTTGAGCAACTGGGTCCGACGACACTGCACGGTCTCGCACAGGGCGAGCATGGCGTCCAGGTGGAGTTGCAGTTGCCGCCGATGAGCCGCGTCGCCCTCGGAGGAATCGATCATCTTCCGTTGCTGCACGACATCGTTGAGGCCGTACACCATCCACGCGGTCGACGGCAGACCGTCGCGGCCGGCGCGGCCGGTCTCCTGGTAGTAGCCCTCGACCGACTTCGGCAGATCCAGGTGCGCGACGAACCGCACATCGGGTTTGTCGATACCCATCCCGAAGGCGATGGTGGCGACCACGATCAGCCCGTCCTCCCGCAGGAACCTGGCCTGATTCGTGGCACGCGTCCGCGCGTCCAGCCCGGCGTGGTAGGGAACGGCCTCGATGCCGTTGCGGCAGAGGAACTCCGCGGTGCGTTCGACCGAATTGCGGGACAGGCAGTAGACGATGCCGGCGTCGCCGGGGTGCTCGGTGCGGATGAAGGACAGCAACTGCTGATCCGCGCGGTTCTTCGGTTCGATCCGGTACTGGATATTGGGCCGGTCGAATCCCGCGACGAAATGCTTCGCACCCGTGAGATCGAGACGTTCGGCGATCTCGCGGCGGGTGGCCTCGGTGGCAGTCGCGGTCAACGCGATCCGCGGCACCTCCGGCCAGCGCTCGTGCAGTACCGACAGCGCCAGATAGTCGGGCCGGAAATCGTGCCCCCACTGTGAGACACAGTGCGCCTCATCGATCGCGAAAACCGACACCTTGCCGCGGTCGAGCAGTTCCGCGGTCGATGCCAGCTTCAACCGCTCAGGCGCCAGGTACAGCACATCCAGCTCGCCGGCGACGAACTGCGCCTCCACCGTGCGCCGCTCGTCCGGGTACTGCGTGGAGTTGAGGAACCCCGCCCGCACCCCGAGCGCGGTCAGCGCATCCACCTGGTCCTGCATGAGCGCGATGAGCGGCGAGATCACCACCCCGACGCCCGGGCGCACCAGTGCCGGAATCTGGTAACACAGCGACTTTCCACCGCCGGTCGGCATCAGAACCAGTGCATCGCCACCGGAAATCACCTGGTCGACGATCTCGCGCTGTAACCCACGGAAATTGTCGTATCCGAATACTCGCTGCAAAACCTCTTGTGCCGCATCGGTTTCCACAGCACGCGAGGAAGCGTCGACCGTCTCGAGCGTCTCCGGTGGGTTCACGCCCGCCATCCTACGGACCGCCACCGACGAGCCGAACCCTTCGCCCCACAGCCGCACCCGTACCGTCCGCGACCGTCGCGCGCTGCCCGGCGCTACCGCTCATTCGCGCACGTAGTAGCGCAGCGTTCCGTACGCCGTCAGGGCGGCGAAGACGATGCCCACCGGCACCACGGTCATCGCGACCACCGCGATGTCGTCCCCGGTGATGCGCGGGAAGACCTTGGAGGCGAACAGGTCGCCGAGCGCGCGGTCGATGACCAGCGGCCGGGCGATCATCAGGCCGATCACCGCGAGAACCGAACCGGCCAGCGCCGCGACGACCGCTTCCAGCAGGAACGGCAACTGCGTGTACCAGCGGGTGGCGCCGACCAGGCGCATGATGCCGACCTCTTCGCGCCGGGTGAACGCCGCGATCTGCACCATGTTCGCGATCAGCAGCAGTGCCGCCAGCGCCTGCAGGACCGCCAGGCCGAAGGCCGCGTTGCGCAGACCGTCGAACAGGCTGACCAGGCGGTCGACGATGTCCTTGTCGTTGCGCACGAAACCGACGCCGGGTTTGCCCTGGAAGTCCTTGAAGATGCGCGGATATTGCTCGGCATTGGTCATCTTGACCCGCAGCGACGCCGGCAGCGGTGATTCGCTCACGTATTTGGCCAGCTCGGGCTGGTCCTTGAAGGTCTTCTCCTTCGCCTCCCGCACCGCCTCCTCACGGTTGAGGAACTGCACCGATTCCACGCCGGGTTCGGCCTTGAGCCCCGACATCAGCGCTTTGCAGGGATCTTGCGAACAGTCCGGGTCGTTGGCCGACACGTCCTCGGTCAGGTACAACCGCACCTCGAGCCGGTCCAGGAAGTACTGCTCGGTCTTGTCGGCCATCCGCACGGCCAGCATGCCGCCGCCGAGCATGGTCAGCGAGACCGCGGTGGTGAGGATCATCGCGACGGTCATGGTGACGTTGCGGCGTAAGCCGTTGAAGACCTCGCCGAACAGGAAGCTCGCGCGCATTACCGGCCCACCCCGTATACGCCGGTGGCCTCGTCGCGGACCAGCCGGCCGCGGTCGAGCTCGACGACCCGCCGACGCATCGCGTCGACGATGTGGTTGTCGTGCGTGGCCATCAGCACCGTGGTGCCCGTGCGGTTGATGCGTTCCAGCAACGTCATGATGTCCTGACTGGTATCGGGGTCGAGGTTGCCGGTGGGCTCGTCGGCCAGCAGGACCAGCGGCCGGTTCACGAACGCGCGAGCGATCGCCACCCGCTGCTGCTCACCGCCGGACAGCTCGGTCGGTAACCGATCCGCCTTCCCGGACAAACCCACCAGGTCCAGCGCCTCCGGCACCGCCCGATTGATGAATTTGCGATTCTTGCCGATCACCTCGAGTGCGAATGCCACGTTCTGCTCGACGGTCTTCTGCTGCAACAACCGGAAATCCTGGAAGACGCAGCCGATGCGCTGGCGCAGCTTGGGCACCCGGCGCCCCGGCAGGCGGTCGACCCGGAAATCGGCGACGTGCACCTCGCCGCTGGTCGGTTTGACCTCTTTCAGCAACAGCTGCATGAACGTCGATTTACCGGACCCGGACGGTCCGATAATGAAGACGAACTCGCCCTTGCCGACCTCGACCGACACGTTGTCCAGCGCGGGTCGCGTCGAGGTTTTATACGACTTGGTGACGTTCCGCAGGGTGATCACGAGGTGCCAGTGTAGCCAGCGACGTCACGGCATACTCCCACCCACACCGCGGCATGCGACTTGTCACAGAGAAGTCAGCGCGCGGGCGCGGTCGTCGCCGCGACACCGGAAACTGGATACGTGATCTTGGAAAATCCGGAATGATCCGGTGTGGCCGGTTTCACGAATACATACAGCACGAACGTCGCGACCCACACACTGAGCAGGATCGCGGTGGATTTACGCGGTTTCACTCAAACCCTCCCGGCGCAATGCCGCGGCGACTCGCACTCGCAGCTCGCGCCCGACGTCGAATTGTTTACCCGGAAGCGTGCGGGCGACCATGCGGATGTTCATCTGGTCGACGGTGAGATCCTCGAGCCCCATCACCGTAGGTTCGTCCAGCAGTAGCGATTTCAGGCGGCGATCCTGAAACGCCTTGGCGCCCACATCGTGCAGGATCTCGTTCACCTTGTTGATGTCGGCGGTGGCCGGCACCGGTACGTCGATCGCCGCGCGGGCCCAATCCTTCGACAGATTCGTCACTTTCACGATCTGGCCGTTGGGGACCGTGATCACCTCGCCGTCGGGATTGCGCAGCGTGGTGATCCGCAGCGTGACATCCTCCACGGTACCCTCGGCCGGCTCGGATTGGCCGGTCACCGCGATGCGCACCACATCACCGAAACCGTACTGCCGCTCGGTGATCAGGAAGAATCCCGCGAGCAGGTCCTGCACGATCCGCTGCGCGCCGAAACCCAGCGCCGCACCGAGCACGGCGGCCGGGGCGACCAGTCCGCCGAGCTGAAAGCCCAAGCGCTGCAAGACTTCCAGCGAGACCAGGAAGTAGACGATGGACAGCACCACCCAGGTGATGACCTGGGCCAGCGCGTGCCGGTGCTTGGCGGCCTCGGTGCGCACCAGCGAATCGCTGCTCTGGAACCCGGCGTCGATGCGCCGGGTGATGCGATCACGCACGAAGGTGGCGAACCGGCTGAACAGCATCGCGCCCACGACGAGCAGCACGATCTCGAGTCCGCTGCCCCGCAGCCACGAGGTGAATTCCGGGCCGGTGCCGGCGGCGAGAGTTGTCATCGGCAAATCCCTTCCGGTGTCAACCGCGTACCGACACAAGCCATTCTGCCGACCGAACACACGCCAGACAGGCTACTACGGTGGCACCGCGACCGATAAGCCGTGATTGTGCCGTGATAGGCCGCTTTCACCCGTCCTGGCGCATCCGCCAGCGGATTCCCTCTTCGATGAAGCCGTCGATATCCCCGTCGAGAACCGCGGTGGGATTGTTCACCTCGAAGTTGGTGCGCAGATCCTTCACCATCTGATACGGGTGCAGCACATAGGAGCGCATCTGGTTACCCCAGGACGCGCCCTCGGTGGTCTTGAGCGCATCCATCTCGGCGCGCTCCTCCTGCCGTTTACGTTCCAACAGTTTGGCCTGCAGCACGCGCATCGCCGAAATCTTGTTCTGCAGCTGCGACTTCTCGTTCTGACAGGTCACCACGATGCCGGTCGGGATATGGGTGATCCGGACCGCGGAGTCGGTGGTGTTGACGCTCTGCCCGCCCGGCCCCGACGAGCGATACACATCGACCCGGATCTCCGATTCGGGAACCTCGATGTGGTCGGTGCCCTCGACCACCGGCAGCACTTCGACCTCGGCGAAGGAGGTCTGTCGGCGGCCCTGATTGTCGAACGGGCTGATCCGCACCAGCCGGTGGGTGCCCATTTCGACCGAGAGCGTGCCGTAGGCGTAGGGGACCTTCACCGCGAAGGTGGCGCTCTTGATGCCCGCCTCCTCCGCATAGGAGGTGTCGTAGATCTCGACCGGGTATTTGTGCCGTTCCGCCCAGCGCACGTACATGCGCATCAGCATCTGCGCCCAGTCGGCGGCGTCCACACCGCCCGCGCCGGAGCGGATGTTGACCAGCGCCTCGCGCTTGTCGTACTCGCCCGACAGCAGGGTGCGGACCTCCATCGCCTCGACATCGGCGTGCAGGGCGGCGCGTTCCGCGTCGGCGTCGGCCAGTGCCGCGGCGCGGGCCTCCCCCTCTTCCTCTTCGGCGAGTTCGTAGAGCACCGGCAGATCGTCGAGCCGCTGCCGCAGTTCGGTGACCCGGCGCAGCTCGCCCTGGGCGTGCGAGAGCTCGCTGGTGACCTGCTGCGCGTGCTCCTGGTTGTTCCACAGGTCCGGGTCCGCGGCCTGATGCTCGAGTTCATCGATGCGACGACGCAGCTCGTCGATGTCCAGCACCGACTCGACAGTCTTCAACGTGGTGTCGAGTTCGGCGAGATCAGCGGAAACGTCAGGATGCACGGTTGTCCAATCTACCGGTCCCGCGGTAGTGGGTGAAATGCGGCGAGGCGGCGCGGAGCGCGGTCCGGCCCGGCGGGCGCCGGCTCAGCCGGAGACGGCTCGCAGGCCGCCGGGACGGCGTCCGACCAACGCGTCGAGCGCCGCCGCGGTCGCGTCGTCGGCCGGCACGTGCACCAGGATGTACTGGTCGTCGTCGGCCGACAGGTCGAGTCGTTCGTATGCCAACCGCAGCGAGCCCGCCTCCGGATGGTCCATCCGGCTGATGCCGCTGGTGTCGGGCAGGCCCGCGATTTCCGCGACCCGGCGGGTGAACTCCGCGCCGGCCAGCAGGGCCAGCTCGTCGGCCAGTACGGCGATGGTCGGGTCGGACCGGAACGGCCCGGCCTTGAGCGAGGCCACCGCGAGGTCGGCGCGGTGTTCCCAATCCGGGTACACCGTGCGGGCGCGGGGGTCGGTGAACAGCCAGCGCGGATATCCGGCGGGCAAGCCGGCATCGAGCAGACCGGTACCCGCGACGAGCGCCCGATAGCCGTCGGTGCAGCTCAGCACCTCACCGAGCCGGTTGAACACGGCCGCCGGCGTGGGCGCCAGGCGATCCAGGATCGCCTGCACGGCGGGCCGTACCCGACGATTGGGCAGCGCGCCGCCGGTGCAGCTGAAACCCGGATCGGCCGCCTTGACCAGGCGGTGCAGCTGCACCCGCTCGCTCGGGGTCAGCCGCAACGCGTCCGCGAGCGCCGACAGCACCGCGGCGGACGGGTGCCGATCGCGGCCCTGTTCGAGACGAATCAGATATTCCACGCTCACCCCGGCGAGAGTGGCCAGTTCTGCCCGGCGCAGGCCGGGCGTACGCCGGCGCGGCCCCGCGGGCAGCCCCACCGCGGCGGGGGTGACCGCTTCGCGCCGAGTTCGCAGGAACAACCCCAGCTCGTTATCGCTCACGAAAAAACGGTAGCAGCGAGATCCGCGCGGAGGGTGGCCCTCGCACTACCACCCTCGCAGCGGACTCCCTGGGACCGTTGCGACCCGGCAGAGTTCTGGTCAGCGAACATCGCGACTACGAAGGAGCTTCGAAATGTCCAGCAGCACATTGCGTCTCGCCGTCATCGTGGCCAGCGTCCGGGAGGGCCGCTTCGGTCCGGTGGTCGGTGAGTGGTTCGCCGATCAGGCTCGCCGGCACGGCGCGTTCGAGGTCGACCTGATCGACCTGGCCGAGGCCGATCTGCCGACCGCCCTGCCCGCCGTTCCACCGCGCATGGATCCGAATCCGACCCGCCCGGCCGGCATGCTCGACCTCACCGCCCGGCTGGACGCGGCCGACGCGATCGTCGTGGTCACTCCGGATATCAACAGCAGCTACCCGGCCTCGGTGAAGACGGCCATCGACTGGCACTACACCCAATGGGACCGCAAGGCCATCGGTTTCGTCGGCTACAGCGGGGCGAGCGGCGGCCTCAACGCCATCGCGCACCTGCGGCAGGTGTTCGCCGAACTCAACGCGCACACCATCCGCGACTACGTGTCGTTCCCGCGCTACTACCAGCTGTTCGACGCGGAGGGGCGGTTGACGGCTCCGGACGAACACGAGGCGGCCGCCGCCGGCATGCTCGACCAATTGCACTGGTGGGCATCGGCTTTGGCGGCCGCGCGGGTCGCCGCCTGAGCACCGGCCGACGCGAACCCGCCCAGCTGCCCCACACCCGGCCCGTCCGCGCCGACCCACCGCGGCCGCCCCCACTGCCCGCTCAGTGGAACGCCGGCGGCCGCGGGGCGCGGCGGCAACTAGCCTCGGGTCCGAATGTCTGATTCGTGGTTTCATCCAGCCGAAACAGGAGGGTCGATGGGGACCATCGCCGTGACCGGGAGTGCCTCGGGGATCGGGGCGGCCGTCGCCGCCCATCTGGAGAAGGAAGGTCACCGGGTGATCGGTGTCGACCTACGCGATACCGAGGTCACCGCCGATCTGGGCACTCCCGACGGGCGGGCGCACGCGGTCGCGGAGATCACCCGGATCAGCGCGGGCCGGCTGGACGGATTCCTGCCCTTCGCCGGTATCGCGGCCGCGACCGGGCGGCCGGGCGGTCTGGTGGTCTCGGTGAACTACTTCGGCGCCGTCACCGTCTTGGAGGGCCTGCGGCCGCTGCTGCGGGAATCCGAGAACGCGTCGGTGGTCCTGGTGTCGTCGAATTCGACCACGACACAACCACTGTGGCCGGTCGAACTGGCCGACGCCTGCCTGGCCGGGGACGAGGTACGCGCCCGCGGCATCGCCGAATCCTTCGGTGACCTGGCTGCGATCCAGGCCTACCCGGCGACCAAGGCGGCGCTGGCCTGGTATGCCCGCACCAAATCCGCGGACTACATCGCCGACGGCATCCGCCTCAACGCCATCGCCCCCGGCATCATCGACACCCCGATGACGCAGGAGGGCAGCAAGGACGCGCTCACCGGCGAGGGTATGAAGCAGTTCCTCGCCATGACCCCGATCGGCCGCGCCGGGCGGCCCGAGGAGATCGCCGAACTCGCGGCATTCCTGCTGTCGGACAAGGCCGGATTCTTCGTGGGCTCGGTGATCTTCTGCGACGGCGGCATCGATGCCGCCTTCCGCGGTAAGGACTGGCCCGCGGTGTGGAGCCCGCAGCAGTAGACCCGGTTCGCGGCGGGGGCCGGCGCGGCCACGAATGGTCCCGGCCGGGCCCGCCGATTACGGTTGCCGTGTGAGCGATCTTGCCAGCGATCTCGAACTTGCCCTGCACTTGGCCGACGCGGCCGATGCGATCACCCGTGAGCGGTTCGGCGCCCTCGACCTGAAGGTGGACAGCAAGCCCGATCTGACGCCGGTCTCCGATGCGGACCTGGCGGTGGAGCGCTCGCTGCGGGAAATTCTCATCGAGCGCCGCCCGCACGACGCGGTCCTCGGCGAGGAATTCGGTGGTGACGCCGAATTCATCGGGCGGCAGTGGGTGCTCGACCCGATCGACGGCACCAAGAACTTCGTGCGCGGCGTCCCGGTGTGGGCCAGTCTGATCGCCCTGCTGCAGGACGGGGTACCGGTGGTCGGGGTGGTCAGCGCGCCCGCGCTGAGCCGGCGCTGGTGGGCCGCGACCGGTGCGGGCGCCTGGACCCGATTCGAGTCCGGCGAGCCGAAGCCGATCCGGGTCTCCGAGGTGGGTGGACTGAATTCGGCCAGTCTCGCCATCTCCAGCCTGTCCGGCTGGCGCGACCTGGGCTTGCGTGATCAATTGATCGAGCTGACCGATCAGGTATGGCGGACCCGCGGCTACGGCGACTTCTTCGGCTACTGCCTGCTCGCCGAGGGCGCGGTCGACATCGCCACCGAACCGGAGGTCTCCCTGTGGGACCTCGCGCCGCTCGATGTGCTGGTCCGCGAGGCGGGCGGCCGCTTCACCGCCCTGGACGGCGCCCCCGGCCCCCACCACGGCAGCGCTGTGGCCACCAACGGTCTGCTGCACGATTCCGTGTTGAACGCTCTGCGCGGCTGACCGCGTACCCGCCGGGATCCGATCCGGTAACTCCTCGACTGCGAACGCCGCATCCGCCGGATGCGGCGTTCGTCGTTCTGCGCACGTCCGCGCCGGGCCGAACGGCCACCGATCGGGGTTTACGCCGAGCGGTTGCGGGGATCCGAATGGGATCGAGATCACGGTGATATCCGCAGCCTCTCGACTGCGTTCTTACTCTGGAGTAAGATAGACTTACTCGAAAGTAAGATCCTGGGACCGATCACCCGACCCCCACCCGAGAAGACTGGTGACTATGAGTACTCGAGACTCCGCAACGAAGCGACGTCCGGATTCCGCTGTCGGCCTCAACCCGGTCAAGCGCGACTGGATGGGCGCGGCCATGCGGGTCATGACGACCATTACCGGTTCCGAGCTGGCCGAGAAGTACAACTTGCGCAAGCCCATCGAACGGCTCACCTACGAGGGCACCAAGACCGGCTTCCGCACGCTCGGCGCCGCGACCCGCGCCTTCGGCAAGGTTTCCGGTGGCGGTAAGCCGAAGCGCTTGCCCGCCAACGAGTCCCGCACCAAGGACTACTTCGATCTGACCCCGACCGACGAGCAGCAGATGATCGTCGAGACGGTCCGCGAATTCGCCGCGGAGATCCTGCGCCCGGCCGCCCACGAGGCCGACGGTTCGGCTCAGGCGCCGAAGGATCTGCTGGAGCGTGCCGCGGAGCTGGGGATCACCCTGATCAACGTGCCCGAGGAGCTCGAGGGTGCGGCGACCGAGCGCGGCGCGGTCACCAATTCGCTGGTGGCCGAGGCGCTCGCGCACGGTGATATGGGCCTGGCGCTGCCGATCCTGGCGCCGTCGGGGGTGGCTGTCGCGCTGTCGCAGTGGGGTTCGGACGCCCAGCAGCAGACCTATCTCGGCGCCTTCACGGGTGAGAACGTGCCGCAGTCGTCGGTCGTGATCAGCGAGCCGCGGGCGCTGTTCGATCCGTTCGCGCTGCAGACCAAGGCGACCCGGTCCCCCAGCGGCTACCGGATCAACGGCGTCAAGAGCCTGGTGCCGGCCGCGGCCGATGCCGAGCTGTTCATCGTCGGCGCCGAAATCGACGGGCGCCCCGCGCTTTTCATCGTCGAGTCGGACACCCCGGGTGTGGTGATCGAGGCCGATCCGAGCATGGGTCTGCGCGCCGCCGGTCTGGGCCGGCTGATCCTGGACAACGTCGCGGTGCCGGCCGAGGCCGTCCTGGGCGACGGCGACGCCGCCCAGCGTGCCGAGGAATACGCCGACGCCGTCCGGCTCGCCCGTCTGGGCTGGGCCTCGCTGGCCGCCGGGACCGGCCGGGCCGTCCTGGACTACGTCAAGCCGTATGTGAAGGAGCGGGAGGCCTTCGGTGAGCCGATCGCGCACCGGCAGGCGGTGGCGTTCATGGTCGCCAATATCGCCATCGAACTCGACGGACTGCGGCTCGTGACTCTGCGGGGTGCGTCACGCGCGGAGCAGGGGCTCTCGTTCGCCCGCGAGGCCGCGCTGGCGCGCAAGCTCGCCACCGACAAGGGCATGCAGATCGGCCTGGACGGTGTGCAGCTGCTCGGCGGCCACGGCTACACCAAGGAGCACCCGGTCGAGCGCTGGTACCGCGATCTGCGGGCCATCGGCGTCGCCGAGGGTGTGGTGCTGGTCTGATCCGGGTCTCCTCGACCCCTGAACTTTATTGATGGAGACATTCCGATGATCAATCTCGAACTCCCCAAGAAGCTGCGGGCCAGCGCCAACCAGGCCCATCAGGTCGCCGCGGAGATCTTCCGCCCGATTTCGCGCAAGTACGACCTGGCCGAGCACGAGTACCCGGTCGAACTCGACACCATGGCCGCCATGGTGGAGGGCCTGGCCGACTCCGGCACCCAGGACATCTCCGGTGCCACCGGTGGCCGCAAGGCCAAGTCGGGCGAGGCCGGCGGCGACAGCCACGCCACCGAACTGCTCGGCAACAGCAACGGCGGCAATATGTCGGCCCTGCTGAACGCCCTCGAAACCTGCTGGGGCGACGTCGGTTTGATGCTGTCGATCCCCTACCAGGGCCTGGGCAACGCCGCCATCGCCGCGGTCGCGACCGACGAGCAGTTGGAGCGTTTCGGCAAGGTGTGGGCCGCGATGGCCATCACCGAGCCCTCGTTCGGTTCGGACTCCGCCGCGGTGTCGACCACCGCGGTGCTCGACGGCGACGAGTGGGTGCTCAACGGCACCAAGATCTTCGTGACCGCCGGCTCGCGCGCCACCCACATCGTGGTCTGGGCGACGGTCGACAAGTCGAAGGGTCGCGCCGCGATCAAGTCGTTCGTGGTACCGCGAGATGCCAAGGGCCTCACCGTCGCTCGGCTCGAGCACAAGCTGGGCATCAAGGCCTCCGATACCGCGGAACTGCGGCTCGAGGACTGCCGGATTCCGGCCGACAACATCCTCGGCAGCCCGGAAGTCAACGTGGAGAAGGGTTTTGCCGGGGTCATGCAGACCTTCGACAACACCCGCCCGCTGGTGGCCGCGATGGCGGTCGGCGTGGGCCGCGCCGCACTCGAGGAACTGCGCAAGATCCTCGAGGAGTCCGGCGTGGAGATCTCCTACGACATCCCCGCCAACAACCAGTCCGCCGCCGCCGCGGAATTCCTTCGCCTGGAATCGGATTGGGAGGCCGCCTACCTGCTGTCGCTGCGGGCCGCCTGGATGGCCGACAACAAGAAGCCCAACAGCCTCGAGGCCTCCATGTCCAAGGCCAAGGCCGGCCGCATGGGCACCGATGTGACGCTGAAGGCGGTCGAACTGGCCGGCGCCGTCGGCTACTCCGAGCGCACCCTGCTGGAGAAGTGGAGCCGTGACTCC
>NZ_BAGM01000095.1 GCF_000308855.1 Nocardia veterana NBRC 100344
TGCGCGATTGTCGCTCATCGTGCCTCCGGTATCCGACAGAACGGGGCGAGCACTCGCCCGAACAACTCACGCTGTATTGAACACCACCGGATCGGGCGCGACCGGCGACACACGCGCGGATCCCGCGCACTACTGTCGTCAACATGGTTGTCGGAAAGCGTGGCCCGGATTCGGTCGACGGTCCCGGGTTCGAACTGCCACTGCTGCTGTTCGCCGGCTTTCGCTCGTTGATCGACGAACTGCACGCCGAACTGGCCGAGCGGGGACATCCCGACGTCCGCCCGGCCTACGGCTTCGCCATGCAGGCAATCGGCACCCAGGGCGCGACAGCCAGTGAGATCGGCCGCAGATTGGGCGTTTCCAAACAGGCCGCGGGTAAGACCGTGGAGAAGCTGACCGCGCTGGGCTACGCCGAGCGCGTCGACGATCCCGATGACGCCCGGCGCAAGATCGTGCGCTTGACGCCGCGCGGCATCGACTCGCTCCGGCAAGCAGCCGAGATCTTCGACCGCCTGCGGCGACGCTGGGTCCGGGAGCTGGGCGCGCAACAGGTGCGAGATATGGAGTCCGCCCTGCGAAAGATGGTGGCGCCGGAGTCGTTCCGGCTCGACGTCGCCGGGTGGTTCGGCGGCTGAACTCGAGGTTCGACCGCTACCGTCGACCTTGCATCATTGGACAACCGGGTTTACTATTTAGACAACCTGGTTGTCTAATTGAAGGAATCGACCGTGCATTTCCCCGCCCATACCCTCGACTCCGCCCCCGCCGATGCCCGCCGAGCGATGGCGGCGAGCAGCGCCCGGCTCGGTTACCTTCCCGCGGCCGTGGCGAAGATGGCCACCGCGCCGCGCCTGCTCGACGGCTTCCTGAAGCTCAGCGCCCTCTTCGAAGCGAGCACGCTGGACCAACTGTCCCGAGAAGTACTGATCATGACGATGGCGACGCGCAACGAATGCCACCTGTGCGTCGCCATGCATACCGCGAAACTGACCGCGATCGGCGCGGCTCCCGAACTGATCACCGCCCTCCGCGACCGGCTTCCCCTGCCCGACCATCGCCTCGCCGCCTGCCAGGCGTTCGTCCGCACCGTCGTCGACACCGCGGGCAACGTCTCCGACGAAGACCTCGGCGCCTTCCTGAGCCACGGCTACACCACCGAGCAAGCGCTCGAGGTGGTCCTGGGCATCGGCGCCTATACCCTCTCCACCCTCGGCAATCGCCTGACCCGCGCACCCCTGGACCCCGCACTGTCGGAATTCGCCTGGTCGAACGGTGACGACAGCCGACGCGGCGAAAGCCCCGCCCCGATCGACACCGCGGCCGTCGGCGCGGCCACCACCGACTCTTGACCTCGAGTGCGGTTCAGCTCTTAGCGTGGACGCATGATCTTCTCCGCTGCCGAACGCAGGTATCTGGCCACACAGTCGCTGGGTCGGCTCGCCACCGTGACCGGCGACGGTCGCCCGCAACTGGTGCCGGTGGGGTTCCGAGTCAACGACGACGGCACCATCGACATCGGCGGTCCCACTCCCGCGGCGCAGCGTTACCGCAATGTGCGGGCCAACCCGAATGTCAGCCTCGTCGTCGACGATATGACTCCGGACGATCCGGCCGAGGTGAAGCCCGGCTGGGGTCGGGGGGTCGAGATCCGGGGCGTGGGCGAGATCCTCGACATCGACACGCCGCCCGTCGCGCCGGACTGGTTCTCGCACACCGTCATTCGGATCCATCCGCGGCGGATCCGGAGCTGGCACATCGACCCCGCGAACCCCGAGGGCGACGCCCGCGACGTCGGCTGAGCCGCCTTCTCACCCCTGGGCGTATCGCGGCCGTGACGTGCGCGTCCGAATCGGACACAGTTGCGGGGCAAGCGAGTTGAAAGGGGTTGGACGTGTCCTCGATTGCCACGCCCACGAGGTTGCGCCGGGCGTCGGCGACGGTCGCCGCAACCGTGATGATCGCGCTGGCCGGCGCGGCCGGGTCCGGCACCACGGCCGGCGCCGAGACCACCACGAACACACCGCCCGCGGCCGCGCAGGCACAGTGGTCGTATCTGCAGGTCGTTCCGGTCGAACCGTGGCCGCTCGGCTGGTACTACGGCTACTACCCGTGGCGGTTGTACTACTGGCCGGGCATGTTCGGCAGTTGCTGATTCGCGTCTCACTCCGGGCCATCCCCCACTCGGGGTGGTCCTCGAGGACGATTCACCCCTGAATCTCGTGCCAGCACCCGTGACGCCATGTCCGATTTGCGTCAGACTGCGTAGGGTGTAACCGGATTGGAAGGATTCACCGTGAGCACAAGCGAACATCGCACCAAACGCACCGTAGCGCGTATCGCCGTCGCCGGCGCCATCGTCGCCGCACCCCTTGCCGCACTTGCCGTTCCGGCCCAGGCCGACGTCGTGAGCGACCAGGTCGCCACCGAGGTTGCCCACCCGGGCCACGGGCACGGCCACGGCGGCTGGGACGGCCGTCGCGACTGGGACCGCGGCTGGGATCGTGGTTGGGACCGCGGCTGGGACCACCGCGGCGACTGCAACCCGTTCGACCGGCACGGCCACGGCTGGAACGGTTTCCGCCAGATCGTGCCGCCGGGTTGGTTCGGCAGCAGCTGATCTCGGTCGAACGAGCGGCCCGGCACCTCACGAAGGTGCCGGGCCGCTCGTCGTTACCGACCGTTTCCGACGCACGGTCGATGTGTCACTCGACTGTCGACGACAGTTCCCCACTCGGCCAACACCGCTGATTACCTTTCGCTTCGTCAACCGAGCAAACCGCCCTCCGGGGCTGTCGAAAAGGGTGAATCCGGTGGTAACCGTCCTCGTCGCGACCCGTCCGCAACTCGTCGCTCCCTACCTCCCCCGCATCGACGGCCCGGTCCACTGCCTGATTCCCGCCGGCACCGAGCATCTTTGGCGCGCCGCCGGCGTCACGGCGCCGCTGCACACCGTGGGTTCCTGGTCGGATTACACCGCATTGGCCGCGGCCGTCGCGCCGCTGCCCGTCACCCGGATCATCAGCACGGACGAAATCACCATCGCCGCCGCCGGTTTCCTCCGCACGCGGTTCGGTGTTGCCGGACAGGGATGGGAACAAGCGCTCGCCTTCACCGACAAGGCGACGATGAAGCGTCGCCTCGCCGAGGCCGGTATTTCGGTCACCGGATGGGGGGTGGCGCGCTCGTTCGACGAGGCGAGCGCCGTAGCCGACCGGCTCGGCTGGCCCGTGGTCGTCAAGCCACGCCGGGGTTTCGGCGCCCTGGGCACGACGAAAGTCGAGACCGCACAGCAGATGTCGGAGTTCGCGGCCGCCGGGCGTTTCACCCCGCAGGTGGGCGACGGTGACGATTACGCCGCAATGCTGCGCGCCTCCGGGGTCTACGACGCACTCGACGCGGCGCCGGACGGATTTCTGGTGGAGCGCTGTGTGGACGCGGCCGCGGAATACAGCTGCGATATGGTCGTGGTCGACGGCGAACGCCGGTTCGCGCTGACAACCCGTTATCCGACAACCATTTTGGATGCCGTCGGCAGCGGGCGTATCGCGGAATTCATCGGGCTCCCCGCCGATGATCCGGAAGCGGAGTCGGTGGAGGCGTTGACCACCCGCGCGATCGCCGTGCTCGGCCTGCGCACCGGACAGGTGCACTGCGAGATCTTCCGCACCCGCTCCGGTGATTACCTTCTGGGCGAGATCGCCTGCCGCGCCGGGGGCGCCGGGTTGCCGATGATGGCCCAGATCCTGTTCGGCATCAACACGATTGCCGCCGGCGTGGAGATCGCCGTGGGCCGCGACCCGGGCCGGCCCACGCCGCGCGCCTACCGGTCGCTGGTGGCGGTCGGCGTTCCGCTGGCCAACGGTCTCGTCATCGCGGTACCGACCGTCGATCAGCTGCGAGCCATACCGGGGGTGGCGCATGCCGACCTCCGGGTGCGCGTCGGTGAGACCTACGGCGGCAGCATGGGCTCGTGCGCCGCGGCGGCCTATCTGTACTTCGAACCGCAGCCCGGCGAGCTGGTCGATCTGCGGATGGACGACATCCGCGCCGCAGCGGCCGCGCTGTTCACCGTCGTGCCGGAGCATACGGCGGCGCTCGACGCTGTCGGTTGACGACGGCTACGCGTCTCGGCCCGCCGGCGGGAAACCCGACTCGGCCGCCGACACCGCTGTCGCGACGCCGTCGAGGACGAGATCGAGGCCGAAGGCGAAGTCGAGGTCCGGATCGGCGTCGGTGGGCTCAATGGTGTCGAACAGCCCGGAGGCCAGTAGCGCGGCCATATCCGGAAGCTCTTCCGGGTCCACCAGTCCGCGCAAGTGGCGACTGTAGTCGTGCAGGGCGGTCGCCGGGTCGAGATCGACTGCCGCCCTGGCCTGTTCGAGTTGCCGTGCGGTGACGAATGCTTCGCGGACATAGCCGCTGACCACCATGAGGGCGCCGACCTTCGCCGGCCAATCCAGCGCGGTCTCGCGCAGTGCGCGCAGTCCGGCGTCCATCCAGGCGACATTGTGCGGTCCGCTGGGCGGGCCGGTGATCGGAAGCTGGGTCAGCCAGGGCCGGGCGCGATGCACCTGCAGTTGCGCACGTGCCCAGTCGCGCACCATCGACCGCCATGGGCCGGCCGAAAGATGCGGTGGCGCGCCCAGCCCGGCATCGGCCATCAGACCCAGCAGCTCCTGCTTCGAGCCGATGTGCCGGTACAGCGACATCGGCGTAACGCCGAGCACCGCAGCGATTTTCGGTAACGTCGCACCGGCGAGGCCGTCGCGGTCGGCCAGCTCCACCGCTGTCGCCACCACCCGCTCGACGTCGAGCGCGGCCGGGCGGCCCAGTTTGTTGTCCACCGGCAGCCGCCACAGCCTGGCCAAGGGGCCGGGAACCTCCCGAGTCATCCAGTTCATCCCGTCGTCGACAATCACCCCTCGGAAGCTTAGTATGGCCGATATAGTTTAAGACATATATTAATGTGTTCTGCTTCGGAAGGACGAGCCGTGACCACCGAAACCCTTCGCCGCATCGCGGGAATCGCCGCGATCTGCGGCGCCACGCTGATGCTCGTCGAAATCCCCCTCTACTTCGTCTACGACGGGCCGCCGTCGGACGGGAACATCCTCGGTCGAGGCCTGATCGGATTGGTCGGACTGATCGGCCTGGTGGTGTTCATGTCCGCCTTCGGCCATCTGGTGAAGGCCGCCGACCGCAGCTGGGAATGGCTGGGCACGCTGGCCGGCACCGCCGGATTACTCTGGACCACTATCGCTTTCGTCGGCATGGGCCTCGAGATCGGCGCCGCGATCCAGGCCCCGGACCCCATCGATCCCACCATCGCCGTATCCGGAACGTATGTGCTCTACGGAACGGTCACCCGGCTGCTGACCGCCCTGTTCATGACCGCCGCCGCGATCTCGATCCGGCGGACACACATCCTGCCGCGCTGGGTGGGACGATGCGCCGCCGCACTGGCCGTGGTGAACGTGGCGTTCGCGCCGTCCCTGTTCTTCGGGAACGCTCCCGCCGACTTCTACGCGGCCAACGGATGGGGCACTACGGCAACGGTTTCCGGGCTCACCGTCATCTGGTTGCTGGCGGTCGGCATCGCCTTGGTCGCAACGTCGACTTCGCCGCGAACGGGCGTCGGCGCCGATGGACTTCGCCCGCCGACATCTCGGACGGCCTCCCGGCTGCCTCCGAGCACATCGACCGTGGCCTGACGGACCCCCGGCGGCGGATTGCTCGGTCGGCCCGCGCACATTCCCTCAGTGCCGCAAGAACTCTGCGGCCGCGGACCCTATCGTCTCCGCCACCACGGCCAGCGCCGGCACGTCCAATTTCCACTGTTGCCAATAGAGGGGCACGTCCACCCATTGTCCCGGTGCGAAGTGCCGCAGGGCGCCCGATCGCAGCAGCGGCTCGGCGTCCGTTTCGGGCACCAGCCCCCAGCCCAGCCCGGCCGCGATCGTGTCGCGGAACCCTTCCGAGGTGGGAACACAGTGCCGGAGCCGGCTCGCTCCCGAACGACCCGACGTCACCGCGCGCACGTAGCGGTCCTGTAGCTCGTCGCGGCGATCGAACACGATCACCGGGGCCTCGGGCAAGCGCTGTGGCAATGGCCCGGCAGCGAGATGGCGCTCCACGAATTCCGGACTCGCGACGGGCAGATACCGCGCCGACCCCAGCAGCCGCGCGGTGCAGCCGGTGATCGGATCGGCCAGCGACGTCACCGCGGCCATGACCCGCCCCTCCCGCAGCAACGTGGCGGTATGGGATTCGTCCTCGCGATGCAGGTCGAAGTAGACCGGCGGGTCCTGCGGCACCCGGGTGAGCGCGGGCAGGAACCAGGTGGCGAGCGAATCCGCGTTGACCGCGATGGACAGCGAGATCGGTTCGGATTCTCCGGCCATTCCCAGTTCGCGCTGCGTCGCGGCCTGCAAGGCGGCCAGCTGGCGGGCGAAACGCACGACGGCCTGTCCGGATTCGGTGGGCCGCACCGGTTTCGTGCGCATCAACAGCACCCGTCCCGTGCGCTGTTCGAGCGCCTTGATCCGTTGACTCACCGCCGACGGTGTCAGATGCAGCGCGGCCGCGGCGGCGTCGAACGTTCCTTCGTCGACGACCGCGAGCAATGTGCGGACCTGGTCAACCGGAAGCTCTGACATCACGATCGCTAATGATAGTTAAGAACCTTTAGCTGTACTGATCCCGTAGAGGTCCCTAGCGTCGGCTGCGTGAACAGCGGTATCTTCTCGGCGGCGCTCGCCGGATTCGGTGCCGGCTTGTCCCTGATCGTCGCCATCGGCGCGCAGAACGCGTTCGTCCTGCGCCAGGGCGTACGCAGGCAAGCCGTGGCGGCCGTGGTCGCCATCTGCGTCGCCTCCGACGCCATTCTGATCATGTGCGGCGTCGGCGGTCTCGGCGCGCTGGTCGGCGCCTATCCGGCGACACTGACCGTCGCCGGCCTCGCCGGCGGGTGCTTCCTGATCGCATGTGGCGGTGTCGCGGCCCGGCGCGCAGTCCGCCCCGCCACCGCGGCGCTCGCGACCACCGGCGACTCCACCGCGTCCATCCGCACCGCGGTCCTGGTCTGCCTGGCGATGACGTGGCTCAACCCGCACGTCTACCTCGACACCGTGCTACTGCTCGGCTCGGTCGCCGCCGGACACGGGTCGTTGCGCTGGGCCTTCGGCGTCGGCGCGATGGTCGCGAGCGGAGTGTGGTTCGCCGGGTTGGGATACGGGGCTCGACTGCTCGCGCCGGTGCTGTCGCTGCCCATGGCGTGGCGAGTGCTCGATGTCTTCGTGGCGGGGACGATGGTCGTGCTCGGGGTAGTGCTGTTGACGCAGGTTGCTTGAGCGTCCGCCTCGCTTCGCGGAGCGCTGCGCTACGTGCGCTCGGTACGTGAATTCCAAGGTGGAGCCGGATGAGCTCGGGCGGGTGATCGCCGGGTACGAACTCGTCCAGCTCAGCATCGGCGACAATTCCCTTCCCGGTTGGTACCAGCACATGCGGTTCCACGCGCGGGGTGCACGTGGCCACGCCCGGTAGCCATACTCAGGGCAATGGCGGGACCCGTCCGGCGGTGAGCCTGGGCTGGGCGCCGCGAGAGCCGACAGGTTACTTGTTGGTCGTCGACGGCACGCTGGGAAAGCGACCGGCTCGTCATCGCGCCCACGCGGGCGACCCTGTGCCGTGCCGCCGCACCCTGGCAGGTCTCCGCTGGGAATAGTTGCGACAACGACTGCCCGCAGGTTCCGCCCTGAGCGACATTCGAACGCGCGAGTTTCGCACAGCGCCGACCGCGGCCGGACGCCGGCCTTGTTGTGGTCACTGAAACCCACTGCAATGCAAGACTTTTCGGTCACTTGTTCAGAATGAACGTCGAAATCCACACGGGCCGAGGGGGTGCACACCCCTCCCCTTCTTGATAAAATTCGAACATGCATTCGAACAACGAGGAGTCCGGCGAGCAGGTCACGAGACCGCTGCTCGCTGCGGTTTCCGAGTTGTTCGAACGATCGCTGACGCCGCTGTCGGACGAAGAACTGATCCAGGCGATGCGAGATGTGGAGAGTTGCACGCGCCGACTGACGGCGATGCAGCATCGCCTGCTGATCGAAGCCGAGGAGCGATCCCTGCCGTCGCGCACCGGCGCGAAGACGGTGAAGCGGTTCCTGATGGAGACCCTGCGGGTATCGAGCGCCGACGCGGGAAGCCGCGTGAACGCGGCCCGCTCGGTAGGCACCTTCCACGATCTCGACGGCGAACTGCGCGACCCGCAATTGCCCTGTACCGCAGCCGCTTTGACCCACGGCGACATCTCAGCCGATCACGTGCGCGGGATCGCGCAGGTCATGAACCGCGTGCCCCGAGGCGTATCCGACGCGGATCGCGAAGCCGCGGAACACCTGCTGGCCGAATTCGCCCGATCCGGCTCGCCGGACGACATCGGCAAGGTCGGCGACCGAATCCTGGCCTACCTGGACCCCGACGGCCGCCTCACCACCGACCAGGACCGCGCCCGAATGCGTGGCATCGTCGTGGGTCGGCAACGCCCGGACGGCATGTCCCCCATCCGCGGCGACATCGACCCCGTGCTGCGCGCCCTCCTGGACCCCCTGCTGGCCAAGTACGCCCGCCCCGGCCTCTGCAACCCGGAGGACCCGAACAGCCCCGCCGTCAATGTCGACACCGCCGACCCCACGGCGCTGGCCGAGGCAGCACGAGCCGATCACCGTAGTGCCGCCCAACGCAACCACGACGCACTCACCGCGATCCTGCGCTCCGGCTTGGTCGCCGAAGACCTCGGCCACCACCGCGGCATGCCGGTGACCACCCTTCTGACCATGAAACTTGAAGACCTGGAAAAGGATTCGGGCGCCGCGACCACCGCCACCGGCGGCGTCGTCCCGATCCCCGAAGCGCTGCGCCTGGCCGAACGATCCCGCCCCTATCTGGCGATCTTCGACCACGCCGGACTCCCCCTGCATCTCGGCCGGATGAAACGCCTCGCCTCCCCGGCCCAGCGCCTGGCACTCATCGCCGCCCTCCGCGGCTGCTCCCGCCCCGGATGCGACGCCCCCGCCAGCCTCTGCGCCGCCCACCACATCCGCGACTACGCCAAAGGCGGCCCCACCGACATCACCAATCTCGTCCTGGCCTGCGACGCCTGCCACTCGCTGATCCACGACGGCCCCGGAGGCTGGAAAACGATTGCGCAAGACGAACTTTCCCCCTACCCGGGCCGCACCGCATGGATCGCCCCCGAACACATCGACCCCACCCGGACACCCCGCATCAACCACGGCCACCACCCCGACGAACTCCTGGCCGCGATACTCACGCGCATCCATGTGCGCGACGAACGCGAACGGGAGCAACGCCGCCAACGCGAACGCGAACAACACCAGCGCTGGTCGCAGTCGCGCTCCCGACCGCCCGACACCAGCGCGGCCTGACACCCGACCCACCGGCCGGGCAATCCGTCGTGCGTGAACACAGCGCTGACGCTCACAGCCGCCGGGATCGGTCCGGCCGCACCCGCCCGGCGGCCACGAGAGTCCTCATCGCCACCGCCTTCGCGGCGCACAGGGTGGGATCACATTCCACGTGCAGCTGCATATCCTCGTGCGTCTCCCCCACCGTCGGCACCGACGACCGGGCGGCATGGATCATGCGAGTACCACAGGACATCTAGGCGCACAACGACTTTCGCAGCGGGACGTGTGGTTTGTCCCGGTTTTCGATCGCCCCCGACCTCCGGCCAAGCACAGGAAACCGCGGCAACCGCCAAGGCTGCCACACCGACAACGGTCACCACCGAAGCGATCAACCCCCACATCTCAATCATCTGGCTCGGCCCGTGAATCACGCGCACCCGAGGCCGGCTCCGAAGAAATCGTGGGTCGCGCCCGCGCATAGGTAACCTCCGGTTCGACCACCTCCACGTCACATGCCGCGCAGACGATTCGGAGCCGCTCACCGAGATGCTCGACCGTCGGAACGACCACCGCCGCAGCGTTGTACCCACCGATCCGATCGAGCAGCCGCATGATCGGATCATCGATATCCCCCGCTGTCCGAAACACCACCCGCACCGGCGAATACCCCAACTTCACCGCATGCGCGAGCACCTGCTGCTCATTCGCCGGCCACCCCGGCAAGGTCCGGTCGATATAGCCGAGAGCACGAGGCGGCCCCTTCGGCAGCCCAGCCGACGCAACATAAGCGGTAGGAAGTGTCATACCGTCCTCCCCACGGTCACAATGAGATACATTTGGCTCCTTCGGTTTTCGTTGAAGGGCACCCGCCGCCGAGGATCACCGCCGGTTGTGGATGGCGCACGGATATCCGGACATCGACCCGGCGGCGGGGCCGATTCGAGCTTCACGGAGAAACGTCGCAAACCGAAGGCATGGAAGCGCACCGAAGTAATACGCTTCTGCCACTGGCCGTTGAGGGTGTCGATCGGGGGCAAGGATGATCGTCAGCACATGGACCGGCGCGGAAGTACGTGCACTTCGCACGGCCGCACTTCGACGTACCCAGGAGCAGTTGGCGGAACGGCTCGGTTTCCAACCGCCGACCATCCGCAAGTGGGAGAGAGCAACTCACGAGCGCCCGGTGCGCGGCGATTCAGCCGCGGCCTTGGATGTGGAGTTGTCCCGGCTCACCGACGAGCAACGCGAGCGGTTCAAGGCCGTCGTCGCTACCGATAAGGCGTCTAGTCGGGCTGCGCGCGACCCCAAGACTCCGACCCACACAACCGATAACCTGGGTGAGCACGATGAGCTGAGCACCTACGGAATCGAGGACGAGGTGAAGCGGCGCGAATTCGGAGTGTTCATGGGTGTCGCCGCACTGACGGCAACTGCCGACGCTCCGCGCTCCTCCCACACGGTCGGGGTAAGCGAAGCCCGCCAGTTGGCCGAACGCGTAACCGACCTCGCTCAGCGCGAGCAGACGATAGGCGGCACCCCGCTTGTGATGACCGGCCTTCGAGATCTCGCCATCGCCAAGCGACTGCTCGAAACCGGCACCTTTTCCGATCGGGCCGGATGCCTGTTCATGAGCGCCGCCGGTGAATTGGCGACGATTACGGGTTGGATGGCCTACGATGCCGACCTGCACCCACTGGCCCGCCAGGTCTACGCCGACGCGTTCGCGCTCGCCAATCAGGCTGGTGACGACGATCTGACAGTCCACGTCTGCCTGAATGCCGCACATCAGTCAATCGCACTCAGCCGGACCGGAGAAAGCAACCCACAGCGTGCACTCGGCCATCTGGAGCGCGCACGCCAACTCACACATGGCCGACCTCCCAGCCGAATTCATGCGCTGATCGCGATTCGAGAAGCACTCGCCCACGCACTCCTGCAGGACCGAGTGGCGTTCGACCGCGCAGTGGCGACAGCGTGGCGTGAACTGGATGCCGCCAACGCCCACGAACCGCTTCCCGAATGTCCCCGATGGCTGCGATTCGTGACCGCGAGCGAGATCCGCTCACAAGAAGCCCGTGGGTTGGGCGACCTCGGCCAGCCCGGGAAGGCATTGGCTCTACTGATCGCCGATGAAGACACAAAAGGGGTCGGAATCCGCAACCGTGTCAATTACCGGGCAAGTTTGGCTGCAGCACTCGGCAATACAGGCGACGTCAACAACGCCATAACTCAGGGCCTTTCGGTCCTGACAGAACTGGAGAACGCCGTATCGTCCACACGCACCCTTCGATTGCTGGCCCCGGTCCGTGCGATCGCAGACAGCATCCCGGATGACGAATTCGCCCGCCGCTACGACGGCCTCCAGCGCCAAACGATAGGTGTCTCATGAGCGCCGCCCCATCCTCGATCGACGGCCTCTCGTTCCAGCATTACACGGCCGCAGAAGCACGAGCAGTCCGAGACCGAGTCGAGCAAATCTTCCGAGATTCCTACACCGACACCATAGAATCCGGCGACGAGTTCGAAGCGCCCGAAGCATTCATGCACCGCTTCGACACCTACACCGACCCACAGCGAGGCCAAGGCTTCGAGTTGGTCATCGCCCGAATCGGCGACGAGCCGGCAGGACAAGCATGGGGCTGGCCGCTAGGACCGGATACTCGGTGGTGGTCCGGATTGGAGCTCGACGCGGGCGACCTCGCCGCCTTCACCGCCGAGAACGGCAACCGCACCTTCGCGCTCAGCGAGATCATGGTGCGCAGAAAATTCACCGGCCAAGGCTTCGCACGGGCACTGCACGACGAATTGCTCAGCGGCAGACCCGAACGCCGCGCGACCCTGCTGGTCCGACCGGACAACGACCGCGCTTACCGCACATATGTGAGGTGGGGATGGTCCCGCATCGGCACTCTCCGCCCGACATGGCCCGATGCCCCCAAATTCGATGTGCTGATCTACGAGCCAATGCAACGCAGATAGGAGCACACCCGATGTGGCAGTGCCGAGCCATGAGCCGAGACCAGTAGCGCACGAACACTTCTGGGTCGAGCTTGTGACCGAGAAGATCAACAACACGGAACCGAACATGGCACACTTCACTAGTGGATACGACCTTCGAACAGGCCCTTCGCGAGGCGATGTTCCGTCACCTCGATGAGTTGGTGCGTGAGACGGGTGTCGTCACCCGAGAACAACTGTGGGACTTCATCGTCGACGGCAAAGTCCATCGTTTGATCGATCGGAACCGGGGCATTCGGAATCCGGCGGATATGAATGCAACGCTGTCGATCCTGTCGGACCCCAAGAGCGGCTACTCGGACGAAGAGGTGGGCGAATCCCTGTTCGCGTACGCATACCGCGAAGGCAGCATCAATGGTGACAATCGCAAATTGAGGCGGGCGTATGAGCTCGACCTACCCCTGATCCTGCTACGAAAGATCGAAGATGGCCTGTTCGTTCCCATATACCCCGTCTATGTGGTCGCGGATGATCAGGAAAAACGTCAATTTCTGATCGCGCTCGACGAGAGTCTCCGTCGGCTGCCGGACCCGACCCATCCAGACGAAATAGAACGGCGCTACATCGAGCGAGTTACGAAACAGCGCCTTCATCAGCCAGAGTTCCGAGCACGTGTGCTGAATGCCTACGAGTACCAATGCACGATCTGCAACCTCAAGCTCGGTGAACTACTGGATGCGGCACACATCATCGCCGACGGGAAGCCGGACGGCACGCCGACAATCGACAATGGTTTGAGTATGTGCAAAATTCACCATGCCGCTTACGATTCCAACTTCCTAGGTATCTCGCCCGACTACGAGGTCCGAATCAATCAGAAGCTTATGAACGACGAAGACGGACCGATGCTGCGGCACGGACTACAGGAGATGAACGGCCGCAAGCTGTTTGTGCCATCACGACGAAAGCACAAACCATCTCGGGATCGACTTGCTGTGCGATACGACGAATTCAAAGCCGCTAGTTGACCAACATTCGACGGTAGGTTGACGAAACAAGAGCGACCGTCTATCGCACGGCCAGGAACCTGGTTGTTGTTGCCACCTCACCTCTGTCCGTTCGATCAGTACTCGAGTTCAGACCACGGAATGGTGATCGCGAAAGGAAAGTCGAAACGAATCCCTTCCTCGGCCGAAGTCGTCCACTCCCCCGCCAGCAGGTAGTTGGCCGATCGCAGTGGTCGTACCCCTGCGGGGAGCTTTCCGTGTTCGGTTTCCAGGGCGTAGGCGCGGACGGTCGCGATGGCGCTGTTCTCCCGGGCCAGCGTCACCTCCCAATACCAAGGAATCCCGGCTGTCGCGTATCGCCCCTTCTTCGCCTCCATATCGGACTGGGTGTTCGACGGTGACAACACCTCACCTACCAACACCGTGTCGGTGGCTCGTACATCCTGGTACGGCGATGGGAGGCAACGGTAGACAAGGAAGTCGGGGGTCAGAAAGTCTGTTTTCCCACTGGCTCCGAGGAAGACGTTGGTTTCAGACTCGACGCGCCAGCAGTCGTCAGGCTGGTCCGACATGCTCTTTCTGGCACAACGTTCGAAAGCGTTCGTCACGCGTCTGGTGAATGCCTGATGCTCGGCAGGCCCTCGCCGCACCCACACCACTCGTCCGTCCCACAGCTCGATTTGATCGGCGATCTCCTCAGGCAACTGCTCGAGTTCCTCCCACGTCATGTATTCGGGGAGGTCCGGGCGTTCGATCCGCGGCAGGGACATAGGGCCATGGTAGGCCCGACGCGCAAGGTCGAGCCGAGTTCTACGCCGGCTGCGGGCGCAGGACGACCACGCCTGGAACCGTCTGCAGATACTCCCCCAGCGGGGTATCCACCACCTTGTTGTCGGCGGTGAGGGACGACGCGTTTCGGAAGACCGGGCCGCTCGGGGTCATGGTGAGGATTCCGACATGGGTGACGTCGAGTCCGGGTTGGTCGGCGTAGGCGCCGATGTAGTCGCCGGTTCGTAGGCCGTTGATGACACCCTGATCTACCGCCGCACTGGGGATGTAGGTGATGTTGCGGTCGACCACCGGGATACCCGGTAGGTAGACATCACCGTCTCCCTTGGCGTTGAGGTGTTTGGGGACGGTGACTGCGGCTGGTGACAGATTCGCGGTGATATCGGTGGCGGCGACGTCGGCAACCTGTGCCCAGTCGGTGAAGAAGTGTTTGCGGTGGGTGTAGTCGACTTGGGCTCCCGCGTAGCGGGTGTCGATCAGGTTGGCTTCGAAGCGGTTTCGGTCGGTGGTTCGGCTCAGGGCTTCTACGTAGTCGAGGAAGGTGAAGCAGTCCACCTGACGGAAGTCGGCTACCAGCTGTTCGGGTCGGGTTGGCGAGCCGATGAGGGTGTTCGCGGCGTAGGGGGTGCCCAGGAATTGTTTGGAGAGCAGGTCGATTAGTTCGCCTTTGCTCGCTCCGATCGCGCCGGCGCGTAGTGCGACGAGTTCGTCGATGCGGTGGGAGGTGGTGTCGTCGATGGCGGTGTCGGCGCCTGCGCGTACCGGCAGCAGGAGGGCGGCCGCGAAGAGGACGAGCAGGATCGGCAGTGTGCGGGCGGTGGAGCGCAAGACACCTCCCGGTGACGGGGCGTTCGGTCGAAGTCCACCGTAGTTCAGCGGGCGGCGGTCGCGCAGAGCCGGATGGGATCGTCGGGACGCAACGCCGACGCGGAGCACCCCGCCCAGCGCAGTCCATCCAGCCAGTCAGCCAATCGGCCAGCCAGCCAGCGATCCAGCCAGTCGGCCAGTCGGCCAGTCGGCCAGTCGGCCAGTGGGCCAGTGGGCCAGTGCGAGCGTCCCCCCGGCTCCCGCCCGACGTTGCAGAGCACCCCTCTGTTTCGCCGGATTCCCCGGCCCGCACGCAGGTTCATGCGCACCACGGCAACGATCGCGAACCCGCCCAGTACCGAGTAGGCGGAGGCAGGCCCGATCTGCTGCGCCGCAGTGCCGCAAGTGACGAACTCGCGGTGAGGTCGATGGCGTCGACATCGGCAACATCGCCGTCGCCCTGCGTGGAGTTTTTGAAACGCACCAGCCGACGCCGAATCCGGATAACGGTGCCGCCGGCGCAGGTGCACTGGTAGAACTGACAGCGACCGTCGTCAGTTCAGCGGCGGGGCACACCCGCGTTACCCGCAAGAGAGGCCGGCTCCGTGGACCGCAGCTCATTCCAGAAACTCTTCGACCTCAGTGGGCGGACCGCGATCGTCACCGGCGGCACGCGGGGTATCGGGCTCGCTCTCGCCGAGGGGCTGGCGTGTGCCGGCGCGAATGTGGTTGTGGCGAGCCGGAAACCGGAGGCCTGTGAGAAAGCCACCGAGCGGTTGCGGGAACTGGGGGCCGAGGCGATCGGGGTGCCCACCCATCTCGGCGAGATCGACCAGTTGCAGGCGTTGGTGGCGAAGACGGTGGAGACGTTCGGTGGCGTCGACATCGTGGTCAACAATGCCGCCAATGCGCTGGCTCAGCCGTTGGAAAGCATGCAGAAGACAGCGGTGGACAAGTCGTTCGCGGTGAATGTGCAGGGGCCGTTGTTTCTGGTGCAGGCGGCGTTGCCTCATCTGCGTAAGAGCGAGCACGCGGCGGTATTGAACTTCGCGTCGATCGGGGCGTTCGGGTTTTCCGGCGGGCTGGCGATGTATTCGGCGGGGAAGGCGGCGTTGTTGTCGTTCACTCGCTCGATGGCCGCCGAATTCGCCGGCGACGGGATTCGGGTGAATGCGATCGCTCCGGGGGCGGTGGATACCGATATGGTCCGCAACAATCCGCAGGAAGTGGTGGACGCGATGGCCGCGGCGCCATTGCTGCGGCGGCTCGGTAAGCCGGACGAGTTGGTCGGGCCCGCACTGCTGTTGTGTTCGGACGCAGGCAGTTTCATCACCGGTCAGACATTCGTCATCGACGGCGGCACCGTCCCGCGCTGAACCGCGAAGGAGGCAAGGCATGGCGGAGGAGATCGCCGCCCATTCCCCCCTCGCGGTGTGGATGACGAAAGAGACGATGTGGCAGACGGTGGATGCCGAGTCTGCGCCACGCCCTCGACCTCGAGAACCGCACCCAGGTGATGTGCAACGCCACCGGGGAACTCGCGGAATCATTCGAGGCGTTTCGGGCGGCCGCGGATTCCGTTGGCGCCCATTGTGATCCGCCGTCACCGATCACGAACGGAGGACTCACCCGCCCCGGTCGCTCAGCGGCCCAGCCCGAAGGTGCGCGCCACGCGGCTCATCAGCTGAGCCATCTTCGAGGGGAAGGACTCCGGCTCCGGAATCGTGACCGGCCGGACTCGTCCGTTGTGCAGTGCCGTGATCGCCCAGCCTCGTTCGGTGCGCACGGTCACCAATGTCTGGCGGGACGCCCTGCGCTTGGGCAGGCGGCTGCGCCAGGGCATGAGCACCGAGGCGGTGCCGTGCAGGATCGCCACGTCGGGCGTGACGTAACGGATCGATTCGAGCTCACCGACCAGCGCCGAACCGGCGAGCACTCCGCGAAAGAGCTTGTCGTGGTTGGCCCGATGTTCGTCGCGGCCGGTCGCCCGAGTCCCGTCGTAGGAGACGTAGTCGGAGTCGGTGGTGAACAGGGCCGCGTAAGCCGTCGCGTCGTTGTCGGTCCACGTCCTCATGAGGTCGTCGAACAGGCCGCGCAGGGCCGAATCGTCGGCTCGGGTGTCGAGTTGGGTGCTCATGGTCGTACCTCTCGATGCTAGAATTCGACTATCGAACGTTACGATAACAGAAAGTTTCGAATGTCGAAAGAAGAACTGATCGGCGAGATCGCCCGGGAACTGCGACAGCTGCAGCAGAGCTTCGACGCCTTCGACGAGGCGGCCGCCGCTCATCTGGGGCTCAATCGCACCGACCTGCGCTGTCTGGATATCGTGCTGGGAGCCGGACGGCTCTCGGCAGGCGAGCTGAGCACCGCACTGCGCCTGAGCCCGGCCGCCACCACCACCGTGGTGGACCGCCTGATCCGAGCCGGAATGGTCACGCGCACAGAAGATCCCGAGAACCGCCGCCGCAAGCTCATCGAGGCCACCGCGAAGGCCGCCCGGGTCGCGGAGGAGATCTTCGAACCGGTGGGCCGCGCGGGAACGAAGGCCCTCGGGCGATTCGATATCGGGGAACTCGGCACCGCTCTCGAGTTCCTGCGCGTCGCGAAAGAAGTACAGCAGCAACAGATCACGCGGGTCGCGCAACTCGGTCGCACCAGCTGACCGCGCCGCGCGACCACCGAATCGACCGACCGCGCGGAAATCGTCCGCTACGGCACTCCCCCGTCGCGACACCGCCACCCGGCCTGGCAGTTCGGCGCCGGCCCAACCAGCAGGACTCCGAACGTTAGCCGACGGTGATACGGAAGTGGTTCGGCTCGGCGTCCTCCGGCACGGCGTCGGCCGGGGTGAAATCCTCTACCAGCGAACGCAATCCGATCAGATGACGGGCGTGGGCGTCCAGGGCGATGTCCTCGTCGGAGGCCGGAATCCACTGCCGGATCGAGCGCGCCTTGGCATCCGGATCCAAGGCGACGACCACCGCCAATCCGTGTGCCGCCAGTTCCGGTTCGCCGGAATGCGGGTCGGTGGAGGTGACGTGCACGCTGATGTGCATGCTGCGGGGTCCGGTATGAATCAACCGGGCCGTCACCTCGACGGCGTGGCCGATGACGATCGGCCGGTAGAAGCGGATGCCGCCGAAGTACGAGGTGAGCACGTGTTGGCCGGCCCACTTCGCGCCACAGACGTAAGCGGCTTCGTCGATCCACTGCATGGTGCGGCCGCCGTGCACCTTACCGCCCCAATTGATATCGGAGGGTGCGGCGAGGAAACGCAACGTCGCGCTGGGCGCCGTCCCCTCGGCGGTGTAGCGCTGGGCGGCCATCGCGGCTTCGATTTCCTTACGGACGGCGATCCGGACCTTCGCCTGCCGATGCCGTCGCAGTTCCAGAGCCGTCGTCGGATGCCATTGCGGCACTTCGACCGTGCGGCGTTCGTCGTCGACGGCGACGAAGATGGTCAGGCACTGGGCGCTCTGCACCGGCTTCACGCGGGTCGGGTCGGTCGAATACACGGTGACCAGGATGTGCATGCTGGTACGGCCCGTGTGCACCAGATTGGCGTGCAGTTCGACCAGCTCGCCGACCTCGATCGGGCGGTCCAGATGAATATTGCCGACGTACGCGGTGACGCAGTAGTGGCCGCTCCACTGGGCGGCGCCGGCGTAGGCGACCTTGTCGATCCATTCCAGGAGCTTGCCGCCGTCGACGGCACCGACGATGCCGGCGTCGGCCGGCTTGACGAGGAAGCGATGGATCACCTCCGAACGCCGGGCGGCGGCGGTCGGGACGGGCAGATCTGCGGTCGATGCACTCGGCACAGCGAGGGGTCCTTCCGAGAGTTGGTGCGGTTCGCTGACACCGTTGTCCCGAGCACCCTAGAGCGCGGCGCCGGTTACGAGCGAGTAGGCGGATACCGGTGAGACGACCGGCCGTACGTCCGGCGCGCCCTCGGCACCGGGCCACGCCTCGCTGCGCGGCCGACGCTCACCGAGCGGCGCGGCGAACGGTCAAGACCCCGCAGCCGCGGCTTGCACCCGCCCGGAGTCGATGGCGCGCAACAACTCTCGGTAGTCGGCGGCGGTGCGTTCGGCATAGGCCAGGGCGAAGCGCGTCATCGCCTTCTCGAATGCCGCTCCCCCGCCGAGATAGTCGGCGATGGCGATGCGGTCGCCGGAACGGGCGTGCGCCCGAGCGAGGGTGTGGCCACAGATTCCGGCGTAGTCGCGGAGGGCGGCCTTCGACATCTGCGTGATGTCGGCGCCACCTTTCATATCGCGCAGCTGCCGGAAGTAGTAGTTGCGGTCGTTCGGCCCGGAGACCCAGCCCAGGAAGATGTCACTGGAGGTCTGCAGCAGACGCTGGCCGTGGACGACGCGGTGGCCCTGGTGCTGGAAGCTGCTCGGCGCGAGGTACGGCTCGAGCACCGATCGTTCGGCCTCCTTCATCTGCAGGAACAGCGGGCCGCCGGTGTCGCGGTCGACCGTCAGGATCACATAGCAGCGGGTGCCGACACTGCCCACCCCGCCCACCTTGTGCGCGTAGTCGACGATGCGATAGCGCTCGGCCAGCACCCGCCGTTCCTCGGGCAGCGACCGGTGATAGGCGGTGAACACCTCCTCGACGGTTTGCGCGTCGACGTAATCGACCGGTGTCACCAACGGCGGCCGATGCCGGATACGCAGCACGCCCTGCTCGTCGGTGTAGGTGAGCTTGTTCAGCGCGTCGAGACTGGTGCGTTTGCGGGCTGCTCCGAAGGCGCGGTCCACGGACGCACGAAACTGCGGGCGGCTCACCATATTCGCCACCGTCTCCTCGTCCACCTGCTCGTACCAGATGTCCAAGGCGTCCATGCCGGCCAGGCGCCGCATACATTCCCGGTAGGCCGTGGCCGCGGTCCGGGCGGCGACGGTGGCCTCCTCCGCGGGGAAGCCCTTCTCCCCCGCCGCCACGGCCACACTCGCCACCAGCCGCTTGACGTCCCATTCGAACGGGCCGGGCAGGGTTTCGTCGAAATCGTCGAGGTCGAATACCAGTGACCGTTCCGGGGAGGCGAAGATACCGAAATTCGAAAGATGCGCATCGCCGCACAGTTGGACGGTCAACCCGGTATGCGGAAGCGTGGCGAGGTCGGCCGCCATGATCGCGGGAGCGCCGCGCAGGAACGAGAACTGCCCGGTCGCCATCCGGGCATAGCGGATCGGCACCAGATCGGGCACCCGAGTCGCGTCCTCCCGCTGCAGAATCGCGATCGGATCGCGATCGGGGGCGGGACGGAATTCGCCGAGCGACGAGCGGGGAACGGTGGCACGCACCGCACGTCCCGCGGGCGACGCTGTGCTGCTGTTCCCATCGACGAGCGCATTCGCCATGCCTTCAGTGTCCCGCGGACGGACGCGCCCAGCAATCATCTGGCGAATCTTTTCCGCATGGTCAGCCGGGCACCATCGACGCGACCAGGCCGATGGTTCCGCGGCGTAGCGTCGACCGGGCGCGAACAACGAAAAGCCCGGTGCGCCAGGAACTCCTGACACACCGGGCCTCGGTCGGTCGAAAACCTTACGCGGTTTCGGTGATCGGCCGGTCGACCCAGCTCATCAGGTCGCGCAGCTTCTTGCCGGTGACCTCGATCGGGTGCTCGGCGTTCTGCTTGCGCAGGCCCTCGAGCTCCTTGTTGCCGCCCTCGACGTTGGCGACCAGGCGCTTGACGAAGGTGCCGTCCTGGATGTCGCGAAGGATTGCGCGCATCCGTTCTTTGGTGTCGGCGTCGATGACCCGCGGGCCCGACAGGTAGCCACCGAACTCGGCGGTGTCGGAGACCGAGTAGTTCATCCGCGCGATGCCGCCCTCGTACATGAGGTCGACGATCAGCTTCAGCTCGTGCAGCACCTCGAAGTACGCCATCTCCGGCGCGTAGCCGGCCTCGACCATAACCTCGAAACCGGTCTTGACCAGCTCTTCGGTACCACCGCAGAGAACGGCCTGCTCACCGAACAGGTCGGTCTCGGTCTCCTCCTTGAAGGTGGTCTTGATGACGCCGGCGCGGGTGCCGCCGATGCCCTTGGCGTAGGACAGCGCCAGGGCCTGGCCCTCACCCTTCGGGTCCTGGTCGATGGCGATCAGGGCCGGGACGCCCTTGCCGTCGACGAACTGGCGGCGCACCAGGTGGCCGGGGCCCTTGGGGGCGACCATGCCGACGGTGACGTTGGCCGGGGCCTTGATCAGGCCGAAGTGAATGTTCAGGCCGTGGCCGAAGAACAGGGCGTCGCCGTCCTTCAGGTTCGGCTCGATGTCCTCGGTGAAGATCTTGGCCTGCGCGGTGTCGGGGGCGAGCAGCATGATCACGTCCGCCCACTCCGAGACCTCGGCGGGGGTGCCGACGGTCAGGCCGGCCTCTTCGGCCTTGGCCCGCGACTTGGAGCCTTCCTTGAGGCCGATGCGCACCTCGACGCCGGAGTCACGCAGGCTCAGCGAGTGTGCGTGGCCCTGGGAGCCGTAGCCGATCACGGCGACCTTGCGGCCCTGGATGATCGACAGATCGGCGTCGTCGTCGTAGAACATCTCGACTGCCACTGTGGTTGTGTCCCTTCCGAGTGGTTCATCCCCGCCGACGCGGGGAAACGTAATGCGCAGATGCGCGGTTTGTTCGATATGGGGGTCGGGCCCCGCGTCGCGGGGAGCACCGACACCGACTGTCGATCACAGCTAACTTAGCGGGTCGCCGTGATCGACTTGGGGCCGCGGCCAACGGCCACGACTCCCGACTGCACGATCTCACGGATGCCGTACGGTTCCAGCATCCGCAGCAGTGCCTCGAGTTTCGACCGGGTGCCGGTCGCCTCGATGGTCAGCGCATCGGGCGACACGTCGATGACCTTAGCCCGGAACAGGTTGGCCGATTCGATCACCTGGGTGCGCACGCTGGCGTCGGCGCGCACCTTCACCAGGATCAGCTCGCGGGCCACCGAGGCGTCGGCGTCCTGCTCCACGATCTTGATGACGTTCACCAGCTTGTTGAGCTGCTTGGTCACCTGTTCCAGCGGCAGGTCCTCCACGGTGACGACGATGGTCATCCGCGAGATGTCCGGAACTTCGGTGCCGCCCACGGCCAGGGATTCGATATTGAATCCACGCCGGGAGAACAGGCTCGCCACCCGGGCCAGCACGCCGGGTTTGTCCTCCACCAGCACGCTGAGGGTGTGGGTGGTGCTCACAGGTTGGTCTCCTTCTGCGAAGCCCGTTCGTGCGCCGCCAGGGTCGCCTTGTCATGGGACATGGCCTCGTGGATGACGGCGGGTTCGGCGGCCTGCTCGTCATCGTCGAACAGCGGTCGGATGCCACGGGCGGCCATGATCTCGTCGTTGGAGGTGCCGGCGGCGACCATCGGCCACACCTGCGCGTCCTTGCCGACGATGAAGTCGATCACCACGGGACGGTCGTTGATCGACTGCGCCTCACGGATCGCGGCCTCGACGTCCTCTTCCTTCTCCACCCGGATGCCGTGGCAGCCCAGCGCTTCGGCGAGCTTCACGAAATCGGGGATGCGCAGGGTGTGGGTGCCGAGATCGGTGTTGGAGTAGCGCTGCTCGTAGAACAGGGTCTGCCACTGCCGGACCATGCCCAGGTTGCCGTTGTTGATCAGCGCGACCTTGATCGGGACGCCCTCGACGGCACAGGTGGCCAGCTCCTGGTTGGTCATCTGGAAGCAGCCGTCACCGTCGACCGCCCACACCTCTTTGTCCGGCGCGCCCATCTTGGCGCCCATCGCCGCGGGCACGGCGTAGCCCATGGTGCCCAGACCACCGGAGTTCAGCCAGGTGCGCGGCTTCTCGTACTTGACGAACTGCGCGGCCCACATCTGATGCTGGCCGACACCGGCCACGTAGATGGCGTCGGGTCCGGCCAGCCGTCCCAGGGTCTCGATGACGTACTCCGGCGACAGCGAACCGTCGGAGGTGGGGCCGTAGCCGAGCGGGTACTGCTTGCGCACGCCGTCCAGGTAGGTCCACCATGCGGTCAGATCCAGCAGCGGAGCCTCGGCATTGGTGAAGGTCGGATCGGATTTCAGGGTTTCGATCAGTTCGGAGATGACCTCGCGGCAGTCACCGACGATCGGCACATCGGCGTGCCGGTTCTTACCGATCTCGGCCGGGTCGATATCGGCGTGGATGACCTTCGCATGGGGCGCGAAGGAATCCAGCTGGCCGGTGACACGGTCGTCGAACCGCGCGCCCAGGGTGATCAGCAGATCCGACTTCTGCAGCGCCGCAACGGCTCCCACGGTGCCGTGCATACCGGGCATACCCATGTTGAGGGTGTGGCTGTCCGGGAACGCACCGCGCGCCATCAGGGTGGTGACCACGGGGATGCCGGTCAGTTCGGCGAGCTCGAGCAGTTCCGCCGAGGCGTCGGCCTTGATCACGCCACCGCCGACGTACAGCACGGGCGCCTTGGATTCGGCGATCATCCGCGCGGCCTCGCGCACCTGCTTACCGTGCGGTTTGGTGACCGGGCGGTAGCCGGGCAGCCGCATCTCCGGCGGCCAGCTGAAGGTGGTCTGCGCCTGCAGCACATCCTTCGGGATGTCGACCAGCACCGCGCCCGGCCGGCCCGAAGCAGCCAGATGGAAGGCCTCGGCGATGATGCGCGGGATGTCGATCGGATCGTTGACCAGGAAGTTGTGCTTGGTCACCGGCATGGTGATGCCGGAGATGTCGGCCTCCTGGAAGGCGTCGGTGCCGATCAGGCCGCGGCCGACCTGTCCGGTGATCGCCACCAGCGGCACGGAATCCATCTGCGCGTCGGCGATCGGGGTCACCAGGTTCGTCGCGCCCGGACCGGAGGTGGCCATACACACACCGACCTTGCCGGTGGCCTGGGCGTAACCGGTCGCCGCGTGTCCGGCGCCCTGCTCGTGCCGGACCAGAACGTGACGCACCCGGGTGGAATCGAAGAGCGGGTCGTAGACGGGGAGAATCGCACCGCCCGGAATCCCGAATACCGTGTCGACGCCGAGCTCCTCGAGCGAGCGGACGACGGACTGGGCGCCGGTCACCTTCTCGGGCGGGACCTGGCGGCGCGCCGGAGCGGAGGCGGCAGCTCCGGCATCTCGGGGGGTCGGCTGGGAGGCCGAGGGCGCTGGCCTGCGAGCCGAGGGCCCGGGCCGTGCAGTTGGTGCGCTCACCGTCTTTTTCCTTACTGCTTGTCGTTCACCGCTTCGCTGTCACGCGGCGCCTGCTCGGCGCTCGAGCGAACATCGAAGCCGTGAACACAACTTGTCCGAACACAAAAAAGCCCCCGTCAGCCGATGGCTGAGCGAGGGTGGCGCGTCGCAGTTGCGAGCTGACGTAGTCGACCTCGAGTCGTCAGGCTCAGCGCTGGACGCGCCGGCCGATTACGAGAAGCTCGTTTCGATTCACGCGCTCGACGGTATGCGCGCGCGGGTCGATGAGTCAAATTACTTGACGTGCGGTGTCTCATTATGTGAGACGGGGCGGTTCGAGTGTCGCTTCACCATGATGCGAGGATGGGGGTGTGTCATCGCCGCAGCAGTCCGTGCCACCAGCCCAATCGTCCCACACCGCCGAGGGCGGAACCGATACGGGGCGTGTGATCCGTATCCCCCGGCTCGGGCATCTCGGCGTGTTCATCCTGCTGTTCTGCGTGGCCTTCCCGTTCTTCGGGTGGCCGGCCGTGCTGTGGATCCTGTTCCTGATCCCGATCGCGGCCGCGTGGTGGGTGGAACGGTCGCGCACCACGGTATCGGGCCGCGGGCTCGATCTGCGTACGACCTTCGGCTCCCGGCACATCGACTGGTCTCAGGTGCAGGGACTGCGAATTCCCAAGCGCGGCTGGGTTCGGGTACATCTGACCGACGGCTCCGAGGCGGCGCTGCCCGCGGTGAGCTACGACCGGCTGAAGGATCTGGTCGCCGCCTCGGGCGGGCGGATTCCGGATCCGTTCGCCCGGCCGGAGAAGAACGCGGCGGACCCGGCCGTGGAGAACGCCGGCCCGAGCACGGCAGGCGAGGATTCGGGTGCCACGGACTCGGCGGGGGCAGGCTCGGAACCGGAATCGGTCGACAAGCCGGAGACCGGCGCCGAAGACTGAGCACGCCGCCCGACGGACCCGCCTGCCCCGCGACCCTCGAAACGGGAAAGCGAGTGGGATGTTTCACACTCTGCCCTGCGGCTCGGGGGAACAAATCCGCGCTGTCGCGGCGCTGCCCTGACTACGTCCCCACTCGGGGCGCAGTCGCCGCGATGATCGAGTCGCGGTGCGGGTCCGCGGTCGAGACCCACCCGGTTGCCCGGCCGTTCGGACCGGTTCGACGTGCGTCGTGCCGCCGCGCCACCCCGCGGCCGCACGACCACCCGCCTCCGGTGAGCACCCTCCGGTGGCGGGAGTAACGTTGAGGCGCCGAACAGACACTCTGCTCTTGCGAACAGACACCTCTGCCGACGACACCACTCGCCGACGAGAAGCTCCGCACGGCGGCCGACCAGCCCTCGGCCCCGGCCCCGGCGACCCACCGGACGACGAGCACCCGACGAGCAGAGCCACTGAACCAGGAGAGCCGCTCCGGCCACCGCGCCGCCCGGCGACGGCCACGCCCGTCGCAGAACCGACCATCGAGGACCGTATTCATGCCACCGCTTCGCTCACGCACCACCACCGCCGGACGCAATGCCGCAGGCGCACGCGCACTCTGGCGGGCGACCGGTCTCACCGACTCCGATTTCGGTAAGCCGATCGTCGCGATCGCGAACTCCTACACCCAGTTCGTGCCCGGCCACGTGCATCTGAAGGATGTCGGCGAGATCGTCGCCGACGCGGTGCGCGCCGCCGGTGGTGCGCCGCGCGAATTCCACACCATCGCCGTCGACGACGGTATCGCCATGGGTCACGGCGGCATGCTCTACTCGCTGCCCAGCCGCGAGATCATCGCGGACTCGGTCGAATACATGGTCAACGCGCACACCGCCGACGCGCTGGTGTGCATCTCCAACTGCGACAAGATCACGCCCGGCATGCTCAATGCGGCCATGCGCCTCAACATTCCGACCGTCTTCGTCTCGGGCGGTCCGATGGAGGCCGGTAAGGCCGTGGTCGTCGGCGGTGTGGCGCAGGCGCCGACCGATCTGATCACCGCCATCGCCGCCAGCGCCTCGAACGAGGTCACCGACGAGGGACTGGCCGAGGTGGAGCGCAGCGCCTGCCCGACCTGCGGCTCCTGTTCGGGCATGTTCACCGCGAATTCGATGAACTGCCTCACCGAGGCATTGGGTCTCGCACTCCCCGGCAACGGATCCACCCTCGCCACCCATGCCGCCCGGCGCGCGCTGTTCGAGCGGGCCGGCACCACCGTCGTCGAGATCGCCAACCGGTGGTACCGCGAGGACGACGACTCCGTGCTGCCGCGAAACGTGGCCAATGCCAAGGCCTTCCGCAACGCGATGGCCCTCGACGTCGCCATGGGCGGGTCCACCAACACCGTGCTGCACACCCTCGCCGCCGCACAGGAAGGCGAGATCGACTTCGACCTCGACACCATCGACGAGATCTCCCGTCGCGTTCCGTGTCTGTCGAAGGTCGCCCCGAACTCCGACTACCACATGGAGGATGTGCACCGCGCCGGTGGTATCCCCGCCATCCTGGGCGAACTGCGCCGCGGCGGACTGCTGGAAACCGATGTCACCACCGTGCACACCGCCACCCTCGACGAGTGGCTCGACACCTGGGACATCCGCTCCGGCAAGGCATCCGACGAAGCGATCGAACTGTTCCACGCCGCGCCGGGCGGCGTGCGGACCACCGTGCCGTTCTCCACCGAGAACCGCTGGTCCTCGCTGGACACCGATGCCGAGAACGGCTGCATCCGCGATATCGCGCACGCCTACACCGTCGAGGGCGGGCTCTGTGTGCTCAAGGGCAACATCGCTCCCGACGGCGCCATCCTGAAAACGGCGGGCATCGACGAGGATCTGTTCACCTTCGAAGGGCCGGCCGTGGTGCTGGAGTCCCAGGAGGACGCCGTCTCGGCGATTCTCGGCAAGAAGATCACCCCCGGCGACGTCGTCGTCATCCGGTACGAGGGGCCCGCCGGCGGACCCGGTATGCAGGAGATGCTGCATCCCACCTCGTTCCTGAAGGGCCTCGGCCTCGGCAAGGTGTGCGCGCTCATCACCGACGGCCGCTTCTCCGGCGGCACCTCGGGCCTGTCGATCGGCCACATCTCCCCCGAGGCGGCCAGCGGTGGCGCCATCGGCCTGATCGAGGACGGCGACCGCATCCGCATCGACGTGCACACGCGCGCGCTGGAACTGCTGGTCGACGACGAGGTGCTGGCCGAGCGCCGCGCCAAGATGGAGGCGCGGGAGCGGCCGTGGCAACCGGTCAACCGCGACCGGCCGATCACCACCGCCCTGCGCGCGTACGCCGCACTGGCGACCTCCGCCGACAAGGGCGCCGTCCGGCGCGTGCCCTGAGCAGCGTGTCGAGAGTGGTCGAGGGCGGGCGGTGGCCCGCCCTCGACCGTTTCGCAGCCACTGGTCGACGGTAACGAACAGGTGCCGGGCCGGGTTCCCGGACCGGCGTGCAATGCGCAGGCCCACAAGGATTTCGGCTTCCCGTCAGCGGTGAGTCGGCCATCCGCGGCCGGACATACGATGCGCATTGTTCACGCCGCGGCACGACAGGGCCTCCCGTCCGAGGATGGCTGTCGGCTGCCTGCAGTCGCCAGAAGGAACCCACCATGACCAGATATGCACATTTCGTCGGTAGCCTGCCCGAAGCCCTGCTGACCAGCGATCGAGATGTCCTGGCGTGGTTCGCAGACCGGAGCGACGGCTGGCCCCTCACCGCGGTACCGCGCGATCTCGATGCCGGCTGGGTCGTCGCGTATCTGCGAGACCTCGAAACTCGGGACGCCTTCGAGGTCGTCCGCTCCGGCGACTACGCCGACTACAGCGATATGCGCGGCTACGGCGTGCGGCCCGGCCACATCCTCGAGCCGGAGGATGTGGCGATGCGCCGGGTCGAGCGGATCGGCGAGATCGTCTCCGAATTCGAAACGCTGCAGCGCAGCCGACCCGAGCTGGCGGATAAGCGAGTTCAGATCAGCCAGCCCAACCCGCTGGATATCGCCCTGTTCGTATTCGCCGGGTCCGCGGTCGCCCAAGGCCTGCCCGTCGGGCCCGCGGTCCGCAACCTCGGCGTGGTTCGCACCGCGCTTCGATACCTACCCGTATTCACCGAGGCCGTCCTGCGGGAGATGGCCGAGGTGACCGCGCGATACGGGGATCGTGTTGTCTGGCAGGTGGAATCACCGATTGCCACCCTCGGCATGGTCAAGGCCGAACAACTGCGGGCGCAGTGGGCACTGGGTCCGCTGCTGGCACGCCAGCTCGCCGGATTCCTGGTCCGCGCCCACGAGATCGGCGCGGCGACCACCCTGCACCTGTGCTACGGCGACCACAAGCACCAGAATCTGCTGGCCCCTCGCAGCCTCGCGCCGGCGGTGAAGCTGCTCGGCCACGTCTCCGGGCTGCTGGGCACCCGTGGGGTGCCACTGCCGACCGTCCATGTCCCGTGCGCCTACGGCGCCGATCCGGCGCCGTCCGCGCCGTCGTTCTACCGTCCGTTGGCAGGTTTGGACCCGGCCTGGCAGCTGATCGCCGGCGTGGTGTCTCCCGATGATGTCGACGGCAGCATCCGCGCGCTGACCCTGTTCGAAGAGGCGTCGCGCCGGACCGCATACGGTGTGGCCACCGCCTGTGGGCTCGGCCGGCGAACCGTCGACGACGCCCGCGCCGCGGCCGCCGCCACGATCACCGTCGCCCGGGCCGGCGTCGGTGCGCTCGCCGACCAGAGCTGACGCGGCCGCGAATCACCGGGGCAGGTGGCGGCGGGGCACCGGAGTTGTGCTTCGCCGCCCCCTGCCGGACGCTAGAAGATCCCCACGAACGGGTTGCCGCCGTGCAGGAAGATCCAGCCGGCGGCGGCCGCCGCGAGCGCCAGGATCAGGCATACGAACGAGCCCCACGACGGCCGAACCGCCCAGCCGCGATTGCGATCGAAGGACAGGCGACCGGGGCCGGTGAGAATCAACGATGCCGCGGCACCGGCGAGGATCGACTCCAATTCGACCGGCCTGTACTGGAAGTCGGGGGCCATCCCCTGCTTCCACAGCCAGGCGGTCGAAATGGAGGCCAGAACCGCACCGGCCGCGAGCGGGGTGGCCAGGCCGAGAATGATCAACGCGCCGCCGCCGACCTCGGAGACGGTGAGCATCGCGGTGGACAGCTCGATATGTTTCCAGCCGCCGTGCTCGAGCATCTGCCGGGTGCCGTCCAGGCCCGGTCCGTGAAACCAACCCGCCAGCTTCTGCAGGCCGTGGTAGAGAAACGTCAGCCCGACGGTCAACCGCAGGCCGAGCAGACCCAGTTCCGTTGTGCCACGCCGGCATTCACGCGGGCGGCGGCGCCGTTCGCCGTCGCCGTTGGTCGGCGCGGGCGGAATGCTGGCGAAGGCGTAGGTGGGCGCGTCGGCGGCCTCGCCCTCGGATACAGACGTCGGTTGCGGAGCCGGGTGGTCGGCGGCATCCGCCGCTGCGGTGGCGCCGGCCGCCGGGGTGGCGGCTGCCGGAGTGGCGGCACCTGCCGCGGGTACCTCCGGTTCCATGCCGAGATCGTCCTCGGTCCGTGGAACGTCTTTGCCCACAGCGGGTTTCACCGAGGGGAATTCGCCGGTCGGGTTGTCGTAGGGGCTGCCTGCCGACGATCCGGATGGACCGTCGGACGAGCCCGACGACTGGTGCGATTCCGGTGGTTGATTCGGCTTGTCCGTCACGGGCACAGAGTATGACGCGAAACGGGCGCGCACGTGATCCCTTCCCGGCGTGTCAGCCGCCACCGGCCCGGTCGAGGCCGGGACCGCCGAGTGCGCCGCGGTCGAGTCGCACCGGAGTCACCGGGACGCCGGTCGGAGCGCGCATGGACCCCTGCGAGCGCGCGCGGCGGGATTTCCGTAACGTTTGGGCAATGAGTGTGGTTGTCGTCGGCCGTGTCGCGTCGATCCTCGCCGTCACCGCCGGCTTGGTGGTCGGTTGTGCCCGCTTCGATGATTCCGCGTCCAAACCGTTCACTCCCGCACCCACCATCGAACCCGAGGGACAGGGTCCGACCAGCGAGCCGAAGACGCCGCCGCCCACCGGGCAGCGGCCGACAGGTCCGTGTATCGATCCGGATCCGGCGGTGGTGGTGTCGTGTCTGGACACCACGGGCGGGCTGACGGTCCTGCCCGACGGTCAGCAGGCGCTGGTCACCGAACGCACCACCGGCCGGCTCCTGAAGGTCACCGCGGTCGATCCCAGCCAGGCGCCACCGCCGCCGCTCGAGGTGGCGCGGGTCGACGTGGACGCGACCGGTGACGGCGGCCTCAGCGATGTCGCGCTGTCCCCGAGCTACGGCGAGGACGGCCTGATCTACGCCTACATCACCACCGCCTCGGACAACCGCGTGGTCCGCATCGGCGCCGGCGGTGAGCCGAAGCCGATCCTGACCGGAATCCCGAAGGGCGCGAACGGGAATCACGGCTCCCTCGCCTTCGTCACGCCGACCAGACTGGCGGTGCTGACCGGCGATGCCGGCAATCCGGGAGCCGCGAACGACCCCGGCTCGCTCGCGGGCAAACTGCTCGAGATCGACGATCCGGCGCCCGGCAATGCCAATCCGAAGGTGGTGGCGTCCGGCGTCGGCAGCGCCGGCGGGGTGTGCCCCGACCACAAGGACACCATCTGGTTCACCGACCGCACCGCCACCGAGGACCGGTTGCAGCGGCTGGGCCCCGACGGGACCGTGAGCACCGCCTGGACCTGGCCCGACAAGCCGGGTGCCGGTGGTTGTGCGGCCGCCGTGGACGGTGTGGCGATCGCGATGTCGGGCGCCAAGGCGCTGGCCTTCGCGGATGCCGATCCCAACACGCACGCCGTGACGACCGCGCCGACCATGGTCGCGCAGGACAAGTACGGATCGCTCGGCGGCGCCACGCTGGGCGGCGACGGCAACGTCTGGGTCGGCACGGTCAACAAACCGGCCGCCCCCGGGCCGCTGGACGACCGGATCGTCCGCATTCCGCCGCCGAAGGGTGGCGCCGGCGGCGGACCGGACTGATCCGATTCCGGCCGGACACCGCGAAGGCCCGGTCCTTGGGACCGGGCCTTCGCGGTTCGGGCTCGTCGTTCGGGCCGGTAGGGTTCCGACGTCAGGCGGCGCCGCAGGCGGCCAGCACCAGTTCGCGCACCCGGGCGGCGTCGGCCTGGCCGCGGGTGGCCTTCATGACGTCACCGACGATCTTGCCCGCGGCCTGGACCTTGCCGGAGCGGATCTTGTCGGCGATATCGGGGTTCGCGGCGAGAGCCTTGTCGACCTCGGCCTGCAGGGCGGAATCGTCGGAGACCATGCCGAGGCCCTTGGCTTCGACGATCTGCCCCGGATCGCCCTCACCGGCCAGGACGAAGTCGACCACCTGCCGGGCGACCTTCGAGTTGATCGTCTTGGCGTCGACCAGCGCGACCACCTCGGCGACCTGCTTCGGGGTGATCGGCAGATCCTCGAGCGCGACCTCCCGCTCCTTGGCCTGCTCGGTGAGGTAGTTGACCCACCAGGCGCGGGCGGCGTCGACCGAGGTGCCGGCATCGACGGTGGCGATGATCAGGTCCAGTGCACCGGCATTGATCAGATCGCGGAACACCTCGTCGGACAGGCCCCACTCGGCCTGGATACGGGCGCGGCGCAGCCACGGATACTCCGGGATGGTGCCGCGCAGCTCCTCGACCCACTCGGCGTCGGGGGCGATCGGCTCCAGGTCCGGCTCCGGGAAGTAGCGGTAGTCTTCCGCGGTCTCCTTGACGCGGCCCGGTGAGGTGGAGCCGTCGCCCTCGTGGAAGTGGCGGGTCTCCTGGATCACGGTGCCGCCGGAACTGAGTACCGCGCCCTGGCGGCGCATCTCGTAGCGCACCGCGACCTCGACGCTACGCAGCGAGTTGACGTTCTTGGTTTCGGTCCGGGTGCCGAATTCCGTTGCGCCCTTGGGCATCAGCGAGACATTGGCGTCGCAGCGCAGCGAACCCTGCTCCATCTTGACATCGGAGACGCCGAGCGCCTTCAACAGGTCACGCAGCGCGGTCACGTACGCACGGGCCACCTCGGGTGCGCGTTCGCCGGCCCCGGTGATCGGCTTGGTGACGATCTCGATGAGCGGCACGCCGGCCCGGTTGTAGTCCAGCAGCGAATGACTCGCGCCGTGGATGCGGCCGGTGGCGCCGCCCACGTGCAGGGACTTACCGGTGTCCTCCTCCATGTGGGCGCGTTCGATGTCGACCCGGAAGGTGGAGCCGTCGTCGAGCAGCACATCGAGGTAGCCGTCGGTGGCGATCGGCTCGTCGTACTGACTGATCTGGTAGTTCTTCGGCTGATCCGGGTAGAAGTAGTTCTTCCGCGCGAACCGGCCCCACGGCGTGATCGAGCAGTTCAGCGCCAATCCGATGCGGATCGCCGACTCCACGGCCTTCTGGTTGACCACCGGCAGCGAACCCGGCAGGCCGAGGCAGACCGGGCACACCTGGGTGTTCGGCTCGGCACCGAAGGCCGTCGGGCACCCGCAGAACATCTTGGTTTCGGTGCCCAGTTCGACGTGCACCTCCATGCCCAGCACCGGCTCGTACCGGTCGATGACATCGGCATAGTCCATCAAGTCCACCGTGGGTGCAGTCATGTCCATCAGTTTATGTAAGGGCACCGACGACGCTGCGCCGACCCGAGGCGTCCGGGCCCGCCGCCGGAGCAGCTCCACGCGCCCGGCTGCGTGGAGCTTCCCCTCCTCGCTCGATCAGTCGACAGCGATGGCCTCGACGATCGGCATGCGGGCCGCGCGCAGCGACGGCGGGATCGAGCCGAGCAGAGCCAGGACCAGCGCGGCGGCGGCGTAGACCAGCAGCAGGGGGTTCGGGCGGTAGACCACGTCGATGGTCATCGCGTGGCTCATCGCCGTGGTGGCCAGGTATTGGACGGCGGCGCCGACCGCCAAGCCGAGCAGCGCGCCGGTCACTCCGATCCCGGCGGCTTCGGTGAGGACCGTGCGCAGCAGGAATCGGCGGCTGGTGCCCATGGCACGCAGTACCCCGAGTTCGCGACGGCGTTCCAGGACCGACAGCATCAGCGTATTCAGCAGGGCCGCGGTCGACACCAACACCACGATCCACAGGATCGATCCGGCCAGCGACGTGCCCTGTCGCACCCCTTGCGATACCGCGGCCAGTGCCTGTGCACCGGTATCGACGTGCAGACCGGCCGGGACCACCGCGCGGATACCCGCGAGCACCCGATCCCGGTCGGCGCCCGGTTCGAAGCTCACGCCGAGAATCGTCTCCCCCGGCCGTTCGTACCACTGCCGCAGGACGTCGAGATCCATCAGCACGATGCCCGACAGCGCGGAGAAGTACGGGATCACCTGCAGCACCCGTACCCGATGGATACCGGTCGGGGTGGGCAATTGCAGCTGGGTACCGGTCCCCGCGCCGAGCGAGCGCGCCACATCCCGCGACAGCACGACGCCCTCGCCGGCCGTCATCCGGCGCAGCACCTCGGGTCCCAACTGTTCGAGCACGGAGGAACGAATATTGGCCTGGTAGGCCTGCAACATCACCCGGGCGCTGCCCACGGTGGCGAAGGCCATCTGCGCCGAGCCCACATCGGCCACCCCCGGCACCTGCCGCACCTTCTCCTTCAGATCAGCCGGAAGCACTGGGCCCGTAGGGAATTCGGCCAGCGAGGTGGGGCTGACGTAGGCGTCGCGCCGAGCCAGATCCGCGAACGAGTCGGTGGCCGAATCCACCAAGTTGCCCGATGCCCCGCCCATGGCAACCGTGGCGGTGACACCGATCATCACCGTCATCGCCGTCGCCCAGACGCGGCGCGGCGCCCGCTCGACGGTCGTGGCGCCGAACGCGCCCGGCGCGCCGAACAGCCGCGACACCCGGGCGGCCAACCGGACGATCGGGCCCATCGCGGCGAAACACACTCCGACCGCACCGGCGATGGACAGCGAAATCGCCGCCAGCGAGCCCCGGCCCAGATCGGCCCGTGCGATGGAGACGGCGGCGGCGACCGCTGCGAGACCACCCACGAGCGCGCCCCAGCGCAGCCACGGCCCCACCGCATCCGCCTTGGACACCCCCACCGGCGCCAGCGCCTCGACCGGCTCCACCTTGTAGACCTGACGCGCCGCGATCGCGGCCGCCGCCACACTGGCGAGCACGCACGCCCCGATGGCGAACGGAATCGCGTACCCGGGGACCAGATATTCCGTGCGGGTCTCCACCGCCGCGACCATGGCCGACGGGATGGTGTCGATCGATAGTCGCCCGGCGAAAATGCCGACGACGGAACCGATCGCCCCGCCGACGAGCCCGATGACAGCCGCTTCGACGAGCAGATCGCGCACCATCGGCCCGCGTCGCCCGCCGATCGCACGCAACATCGACAGCATCGGACGACGTTGTGCGACCGCCATACTCATGGCGTTGTAGATCAGAAATCCCGAAACGATCAGAGCCGCAGCCGAAGCCATCGTCGTCGAGAACCGCACCAATTGAACAGCCCCGCTCGCCTGTGCGGTGCGCAGGCTCGGTTCGGCCACGACGGCACGCCCGTTCACGAGCGTGGTCAATGCCGAACGCAACTGCGCCACACCGGTTCCCGGCTTCGGCACGATCTGAATCGAATCGAGCATCCCCGCCCGCCCGGCGAGTCCCTGAGCGACCGGCAGGGTGGCGATCACGACATGACCGCTGTTGAGTTTGCGCGAGGTGGCGTCGTCGAGCACCCCGGCCACGGTGACCTGCCCGGCGCCGAGCGGGAACGACTCACCCTCGTGCCGGCCCAGTCCCGCGCCGACCAGAACACCGTCGGGCACGGTGAGCAGCTTCGCCGCCTGGGCGCTCATCGCCGCATTCAGGTCGCTGCCCAATGCGGCCACCGAGGCGTCGGCTCCGATGAGCAGCGTGCGGTCGGCCGGGTTACCGATTCCGGTCCGGATCATCGGCACCGCGGCCCCGACCCCGGGCACCGCCCGCACTTGCGGCAGCAGGTCCTGCCCGAATCCGCTGTCGGTGATGCCGGAGATCTCGAGTTGGGCGTTACCGCCCAGCGCCGAGGTCAGCCGGTCCACCGAGCCGGTCACCGAGCCGGAGATGCTGAGCACCGCCACCAGCAGTCCCGCCGATACCGCCATGACCGCCATCGACATGGCGGTGCGGCCCTTATGGGTGAACAGCTCTCCGATATTGAACAGCCGCAACCGATCCCAGCCGGCCGTGATCACGCGCGCACCACCTCGTCGGCGGCGATTCGTCCGTCCCGCAGGGTGATCACGCGGTCGCAGTAGTCGACCGCGCCCTGGTCGTGAGTCACCATCACCACCGAAGTGCCCGTTGCGGAGATCTCACCGAGCAGTTCCAGGATGGCGGCGCCGGTCCTGGAGTCCAGATTGCCGGTGGGCTCGTCGGCCAGGATCAGCGGTGGATCCATGATCAGCGCGCGGGCGACGGCCACCCGCTGCATCTGGCCGCCGGACAGTTCGGCGGGGCGATGTTCGGCGCGATCGGCCAGGCCCACCCGGGCGAGCAGTTCCAGCGCCCGGGGTTTGGCCTTGCGTAATCCGGTGCCGTCCAGCAGTTTCGGGACCGCGACGTTCTCCCAGGCCGACAGCGTCGGCAGCAGATTGAAGAATTGGAAGACGAAGCCGACTCGGTGGCGGCGGAATTCGGACTGCCGGGTGTCGTCGAGGGAGCCGATCTCCGCGCCGCGGAAGGTGATGGAACCGGAGTCGGGCGAGTCCAGCGCGCCGAGCAGATGCAGCAGAGTGCTCTTGCCGGAGCCGGAGGGGCCGATGACGGCGGTGAATTCCCCTGTCTCGACACGCAGGCAGATGTGGTCGAGAGCGCGGACCCGCTGTTCACCCACCCGGTATTCCTTGACGACGTCGGTCAATTCCAACATGACGGTCGCCCCACCCCTTTCTGCTGACGGTTGCCGTGGCTCGCGAATTCCGCGGTGCCGCAACCGGTTCGAGTCGGCTACCGGGCCAGTGCCGGCTCGCGGCGCCGAGGCCGGAGCTCGTGTGCGTCGAGTACGGCACGCAGCACGGGTTGTTCGGCGGCCAGTTCCAGATAGGCCTCGGCCGGCGATTGTCCCTGCACCTGGGCTTGGTCCAGTTTCGCGTGCAGGTGGTTGTCCCACCGATACCGCAGGGCGGCAAGGACTCCGGCCGGGCCGCCGAAGAGCCGGTCGCATTCGGGCAGGTCGTAGAACAGTCCCGGGGTGGCCGGATCGACGGCCGCGCGAGCGAGGACCTCGTGCAGGATTTCGGTACGAGCGTGCTGGTCTTGCCAAGTCATCGCACCCATCTCCTCGGGCCGGGTGCCCGAACCTTCCGCCGGACACTGTGCGACTCACGCTACGGCGGCCGACCCGCGGATACGTCGTGCCGCAGACGAGACTTCGGGTCCTACCGCGGTAGGAGCGCGGGCCCTTTCCCGGAACGATGCAGCGACCACCCGTCGGCGACTAGCCTGACTGTTATGGATCTGACCAGCGCCGACGACCGTGCGGAGGTAGCGCCGCACGCGCCGCGGCGCCCGGGCCGGACCCGCTTGGCGCTGGGGCGGGTCGTGCGCCGCGTCGTCGACCTCGTGCAGGATCCGGCCGGTACCCTGCGCCGGCGGGTCGAGGAGATGTCCTACGGCTATCCCGTCTCGGTGGTGGTCACCGCGGATGTCGCGGTGGTGGTGTCGGCGGTGGCGGCCGCGGCGCTGCGTAGCCAGTACTTCTCGACCGGCGTGCCCTTCCTCGCGGTGGCGCTGTTGTTCGCCTGCTATCCGCTGCTGTTCTTCTTCGACCTGACCCCCAAGCCGGTGGTCTTCGGCCTGTCCGCGCTTACCGCCCAGGCGCTGTTCCTGTTGCAGCCGGTCTCACCCGACTGTTCGCCGTTGGTGTTGACCGTGATGGTGGGCATGATCGGCGCGATCGCGCCGAAACGGGTCAGCCTGTTCTGGATGCTCGCGGCCGTGGCCGAGATGCTGATCTTCTACGCCCTGGGCTACGGCGAACTCGTGCAGGTCTACGTGGTCGCGATCGTGCTGGGCTGGATGGTCGGGCTGATGCTGCAGTTCCAGCGGCAGTCACTCGATCAGGAGCGCGAGAACCAGGCCATCAGGTCGGCCCAGGCGGCCGACGACGAACGCCGCCGGATCGCCCGCGAAGTGCACGACGTGATCGCCCATTCGCTCAGTGTGACGTTGCTGCACCTGACCGCGGCCCGGCACGCGCTGGAAACCGATCGCGATGTGGACGAGGCGATCGACGCGCTGGGCGATGCCGAACGACTCGGCCGGCAGGCGATGGCCGATATCCGGCAGACCGTCGGCCTGCTCGATCAACGGCCCTCGGCGCTGACACCGGAACCGGGTCTGGAGGACATCGCCGATCTGGTCGCCGACTTCGTGGGCGCGGGCCTGCCGGTGCGCTACCGCCTGACCGGTGACACCGCCGCGGTCTCGGCATCGACGGGTCTGGCGCTGTATCGGATCAGCCAGGAATCGCTGTCCAATATCGCCAAGCACGCGCCGGGCGCCGACGCGACCCTGGACATCGAGGTCACACCCATGGAAGTGACGGTGCGCGTGCGCAATACGCTGCCGCAGGGCCCGGCGCCCCGCACCGGCCGCGGGATGGGGATCAGCGGTATGCGCCAGCGCACGGCCACGTTGAACGGCACCCTGACCGCCGGGCGGTCGGGCGACTGCTGGCAGGTCCGCGCCCGCATTCCGCTCGCGCCCGACGAGGTGTGCCCGGTGACCGGGCTCGACGATCCACTGGGGATGGTGCGCGACGCGATCACCGCACTCACGCGCAAACGACAGGAGGACAGGTGAATCCGGGTCAGTCCCCGCTCGCGGACAGCGAGACCGCTACCACCACGGTGCTCGTCGTCGACGATCAGGAACTCGTCCGTGGCGGACTGCGCCGGATCCTGCGCCGTCGCGACGGCTTCGCGGTGGTCGAGTGCAGCGACGGTGACGAGGTACCGGCTGCGCTGGCCGAGCATCGTCCCGACGTGGTGCTGATGGATCTGCGGATGAAGCGGGTCGGCGGGATCGATGCCACCCGCCGGCTGCGCGCCCGCGCCGACGCCCCGCCGGTGCTCGTCCTCACCACGTTCGACGACGACACTCTGCTCTCGGGGGCGTTGCGGGCGGGTGCGGCGGGCTTCATCCTGAAGGACTCCCCCGCCGAGGATCTGATCCGAGCCGTACGCACCGTGGCCGAGGGCGGGTCGTGGCTGGATCCGTCGGTCACCGGCCGCGTGCTCTCGGCCTATCGCACGGCACGCCCGGCGCCGGCCGACTCGCACGCACGGATGCGGGAGTTGACCGCCCGCGAACTCGAGGTGCTCAAACTCATCGGCCGCGGCCGGGTCAATTCCGAGATCGCGGCCGAACTCGGTATCTCCGAAGTAACGGTAAAGAGCCACGTCGGACATATTTTCGGCAAGCTCGGGTTACGGGACCGAGCAGCGGCGATCGTGTTCGCGTTTGACCACGGCGTGGTCGCACCCGGAGAATCGGCGTTCTGAGGGGCAGGCAACCCGGTGCGGCGCCGGGCAGGTTGGCCACCTTGCCCAGGAGTTGGAGGTTCACCGGTGGAAGTGCCGAGGTCACGGGTCGGCACCAGATTCGGCCCGTACGAGGTGCGCTCGCTGCTCGGTCGGGGCGGCATGGGCGAGGTGTACGAGGCGTTCGACACCGGTCGAGATCGCGTCGTGGCGTTGAAGGTGCTGCCCGAGCAGCTCACCCAGGACCCCGTCTATCAGGAACGTTTCCGCCGCGAGTCCCAGGCCGCGGCCCGGCTCGCCGAACCGCACGTCATACCCATCCACGACTGGGGTGAGGTCGACGGCGTTCTCTACCTCGACATGCGGCTGGTTCGGGGGGAGAACCTGCGCACGTTGCTGCGTCGCCAGGGAAAGCTGGACCCTGAACGCGCGCTGGCGATCGTCGAGCAGGTCGCGTCGGCGCTGGACGCCGCCCATGCCGCGGGCCTGGTGCACCGTGATGTGAAGCCGGGCAATATCCTCGTCACCCCGGCCGACGTCGCGTATCTCACCGATTTCGGGATCGCCCGCGACGAGGGCGACAGCGCGCACACCACGGGCAGTCATGCCGCCGGCTCCTACACCTATATGGCCCCCGAACGTTTCGACTCCGGCCCGGTCAGCGCGCGCGCCGACATCTATTCGCTGGCCTGTGTCTTCTACGAATGCCTCATCGGGTCGACACCGTTCCCGGCGCAGAGCGTCAGCGTTCTGATCCGTTCGCATCTGTCGGAGCCGCCACCGCTGCCGAGCCGGGAACGCGCCGGCGTGCCCGAGGCGGTCGACTCGGTCCTCGCGCGCGCGATGGCGAAGGCCCCCGCGGATCGGTTTCCCACCGCCGGACAGTTCGCGGCCGCGGCCCGGGCCGCGCTGGGTCTCGGCGGCGAACTGCCGATCGAACCGGATGCCCCTGCGCCCGCCGCGAATTCGCCGACCACGTCGATGTTCGGTCAGGAGCTGCTCGCCCGCGACTACCGCCGGCCGACGGAGCCGACGACTTTCCAGCCGTTCGGTCCGGACGGACCGACCATTCCGGCGAACTTCCAGCCCCGCGGACCACTCGCCCCGCCGCCGCCCGCGGCCGGCCCGGTCGCGGCCGTGCTGTCGGGTGCCGCGGCGGGGACTGGTCCGGCAGTGAAACCGGAAGGTCCAGCGGCCGATTCGCCCGCCTACGAGACCACCGGGTCGCTGCGGATCATCCCGCCGGCGGACCGGGACGAGCGCGATACGTCCGGCGATCTGCCGGTGATCCGTCCGGCCGACCCCACGCTGGTCCAGCCGAGCGAATTCCAGTTCACGCTGCCCGCGGACGCCGTGGCGGCGCCGGAGCTTCCGAAGCTGCCGACGCGCCGGCCGCAACCGCCGACCGAACCGGCCGACGTCGATGCCTACGACGACCGGGCCGGGCAGGACTCGGAATTCGCGGAATCCGGCCCGCGCACGCAGTTGCTCGACCCCGCGCAGTTCGCCGCCACCCCCCGAGCCGAAGCCGGGACCGGCTCCGGGGAAAAGACCGAGTTGCTCGACATCTCGCGGTTCGGGGACGGCGGTGCGACCGCCGACGGCACCGCCACGCAGTTCCTGAACATCGCGCGAGTCGACGACGGGTCGAACCGATCCCGCTACGACGACGAGCCGTACGACGACGATGCTCGCTACGACGAGGTTCATTACGACGACGAGGCGCCCTACGACGAGGACGACTACGCCGACGCCGCCTACTCCGACGCCGCATACTCCGACGCCGCGGACGACGATCCGGACGAGGCGGATGCCGAGGACGAATTCGCCTTCGCCGCAGCCGATTCCGCCGACGCGCCGCCCGCGAAGCGGTCGCGCTCGGTAGCCGTTCCGGTGGTACTCGGGGTACTGGGCCTGGCGGTGCTGGCCGGCATCGGCGTGGTCGGCTGGCAGGTCTTCGGATCGTCGGGTAACGACCGATCGAACACCGTCGCCGAATCCGCCGCACCGGCCGCCCCGGCACAGCAGCGGGCGACCAGCAGCGCCGCACCGACCACGACCGCGGCGCCGACGACCACCAGCAGCGCTCCCGTCGCGCTCCCGGTCGGCGCCACCCCGTGCGGGCAGAGTTCGGCCGCCGGGACCTCCTTCGGCAAGGCCGCCACCGGATCCTCGGTCACCTCCTGCGGTTTCGCCGAGGCGGTCCGTAAGGCCTACGCGCAGGCCGCGCAGTCGCACGGGGCCACCAGTGCCGCCAGCGCCGAGGCCAGTACCTCGATCATCGCCGTCTCCCCGGTGACCGGCAGGTCGTATCCGATGACCTGCACCAGTTCGGGCAAGGTCGTCACCTGCACGGGTGGCGACAACGCGGTGGTCTATGTCTACTGACCCGACGCCCACCGGGCGCCTGGGTCGGCGGCGGTTGTTCTTGGCAGGTATGACAGTTCTGGTTTCGGCGTGCGCGGCGCACGGTGCGGCGATCACCGCCGACCCGCCGATCTCCGGCCCGGCGACGGAGATGGTGCGGCCGGCGCCGGAGGCCGATGCGACCCGGACGCTGCCCGGCAGTCTGGCGGCCGATTTCGCGGCACTCCAGGCCCAGTTGCCCGGCCGGATGGGACTCGCCCTGATGGCCGTGGGCAGCGATCATGTGATCACGCTGGGTGACTGGACGACCGGCGTGGCGTGGTCCACCATCAAGGTCCCGCTGGCGCTGGCCGCGCTCCGGCGAGACCCGGTCGGTCTGGCCGATCTCGCGGAGTCGGCCATCACGACCTCGGACAACGATGCGGCACAGGCGCTCTGGATCGCGCTCGGTGGTGGTGAACCCGCGGCGGAGGCGGTGGAAGCCGTGCTGCGCGAGGCCGGCGACACCCACACCGATGTCGCCGACCGGCACAATCCCGACGCCCGGCAATCGATCGACGACCCCATGGTCTTCGGCGCGACCCAGTGGAGTCTGGTCGATCAGCTGCGCTTCGCGGCACGCTTGCCGTGTCTGCGCAACGCCTCCCGCGTGGTCGACCTGATGCAGCAGATCACCGACAGCCAGAGCTGGGGGCTGGGATCGTTCGTCGGCGCCGAGTACAAGGGCGGCTGGGGGCCGGACGACGACACCGGCGCCTATCTGGTCCGGCAGTTCGGCCTGATCCCCACCTGGTCCGGACAACTGGCGGTCGCCCTTGCGGCGCAGCCGGATTCGGGGAGTTACGACGACGCCGTCACGATGCTGGACCGAATGTCGGAGCTGCTGGCCGCCCACGTGCACGAACTGCGCGGCGGCGAGTGCACGCGATAACAGCGCCGTCGTCTCATCTGTGCCGTTCGCACCCAGCGCATTTGACCCACGCCGCGCTACCGCACACAATTCCTCGTCTGACGGGTGGTGCCGTGGCCGGCCGTCCGGGATCGTGGAGGTGAACGGGTGCACGCACGGGACAGGCAGCGCTGGCACGATTCAGCGGCGGCGCGGAAGGCGCGGCGAGCCAAGGCTTTTCGTTGCGTCGCCGCCTTACTCGGCGCCGGTCTGCTCCTGAGCCCGGCCGCGTGCTCGGACGCCTCGGAGACGACCCCGACGACCACGACCGAGCGCCTGCCCACGGCCGCCGCACCGGCCACGGTCTTCGCACTGCCGGGTTCGCTGGCCGCCGATTTCAACGCGCTGCGACCGCGTTTGGACGGCCACGCGGGTATGGCCATCATGGCCGTCGGCGGACAGCGGCCGGCTCTGATGGGCGACTGGCGGACCGGTCCCGCCTGGTCGACGATGAAAGTGCCACTGACGCTGGCGGTTCTGCGCACCAACGGTAATACCAGCACCTACCAGATGTCGGCGACGATCACCGAATCCGATAATTCGGCCGCCGACGGGCTGTGGCAGTCGCTGGGCACCCCCGACGCCGCGGCGCGGGCGGTGCAGGCGGTATTGCGCGAGGGCGGTGACACCACGACGGCGGTGCCCGCGACCCGCAACCGGGCGGAGTACTCGGCATTCGGGCAGGCCGACTGGTCCCTGGAGGATCAGGTGCGCTGGGCCTCGCGGCTGCCGTGCCTGCCCGACGCCGATAAGGTGACGAATTTGATGGGCAAGGTCGTCTGGGGCCAGCAATGGGGCCTCGGCCATCTGGACAACACTCGTTTCAAAGGCGGCTGGGGGCCGGATCCGGCCGGAAGCTACCTGGTCCGCCAGTTCGGCCTGCTCAGCACGCCCGAGGGCGATGTCGCGATCGCCCTTGCGGCACAGGCGACTTCGGGAACCTTCGAGGACGGGACCCGGATTCTCAACGATATGGCGGGACTGCTGACCAAACATCTCGGTGACCTTCCGGCCGGCCACTGCACCGCGGCACCGTGACCGCTGTGTGTGGTAGCCGGTTGCTGTAACCGCCGGTAGAAGGGGGCGGGGCTGCGGGCCGCGGCCGCGCGCGGCAAGATAGGCGGCATGCGCATCGGAGTCTTGACCGGAGGCGGGGACTGCCCAGGCTTGAACGCGGTCATCCGAGCTGTCGTTCGCACCGCGAACGGCCGCTACGGTGACGCGATCGTCGGCTTCCAGGACGGTTGGCGCGGCTTACTGGAGGATCGCAAGATCCACATCCACAACGACGATCGGACCGACCGCATCCTCACCAAGGGCGGCACGATCCTCGGCACCGCGCGCACCAACCCCGATGTCCTGCGGGAGGGACTGGGCCGGATCAAACGCACGCTCGACGACAACGGCATCGATGCCCTGATCCCGATCGGCGGTGAGGGCACGCTGACCGCCGCGCACTGGCTGTCCGACGAGGGGGTCCCCGTCGTCGGCGTGCCGAAGACCATCGACAACGACATCGATTGCACCGACACGACTTTCGGGCACGACACCGCCGTCTCGATCGCCACGGACGCGATCGACCGGCTGCACACCACCGCGGAATCGCATCAGCGCGTCATGCTGGTAGAGGTGATGGGCCGGCACGCGGGGTGGATCGCGATGAACTCCGGTATCGCCTCCGGTGCCCACCTCACCCTGGTCCCCGAGGTGCCGTTCGACGTCGACGAGGTGTGCACCATGATCAAGCGCCGCTTCCAGCGCGGCGATTCCCATTTCATCTGCGTGGTCGCCGAGGGCGCGAAACCGGCGGAGGGCTCGTTCCACCTGCGGGAGGGCGGCGTGGACGAATACGGGCACGAACGGTTCACCGGCGTGGCGCATCAGCTCGGCGTCGAGATCGAGCGCCGCATCGGCAAGGAGGTCCGCACCACGGTGCTCGGGCATGTGCAACGCGGGGGTAAGCCGACTCCCTACGACCGGGTGCTGGCCACCCGTTTCGGGCTGCATGCCGCCGAGGCCGTCCACGACGGACAGTTCGGGCAGATGGTGGCCTTGCACGGCACCGAGATCGGGCTGGTGTCGCTCGCCGAGGCCACCAAACAGCTCAAGCTGGTGCCGCACGCCCGGCACGCGGAGGCCGCAGCCTTCTTCGGGTGAGCCGTGCTCAGCCGGCCCGCCATTGCCCGCGGCGCGTTCGAATCCGGCAGCCGGGGTCGCGAGCAGGCTCTCCCGGCGGCGGGGAGCATCCTCGATGGCCGGTGGAGAGAAGTAGTCGGCGGCGGTAATCAGGCCCAGCCCCGCCTGGGCCAGGATCACCGGCCGCCATATTTCATTCGCGCACCGAAGACGGGTTCACCCTGGCAGCTGAGCCCTACATGGGCATGTCGTAGCACCAGTCCCTGAATTCCTGGCTGCCCTTCCCCTTCTTCAACGTCTGCCAGTATTCGTTGTGCACGACGATGAGGAATCGAGATCGGGGCTGATTCGGGAATTCGATGACCATCCAGGTTCGGTCCGGTTCCACCTGTGCGGGGGTAATCCACTGGTAGGTCGTGTAGGCGATGCCGCCGCGGCTCCAACCGGGATCTTTGTGGTTGTACGGCAATCTGGCGACCGCCTTCTGCGCGGCCGACTCCGAATCGTAGGACAACACGGCATATTGCGGCACGTCCGGTGTTGCCCAGCAGTCCCATGCCACCTTCCAGGAATCGAGTCGCATGTCGGGAGCGCCGGGTCCCGGTGTTCGCAAATTCTTGCCGTCACGCTCGCGAAAGCACGACTGACCGCCGTATCCGCCCCCGGTGCTGCCCGACCCGGTCGGCTGGACCAGCTGCGGGAAAACGGCTTTCAACGAGTCGAGGCTTTCGCCGTCTGATCGTTTGTGCTTCACCACGACGACTGCGGCAACGAGAGCGATCAGCACCACCACGGCGATGATGATCACGGCCACCACCCCACCGGAACGCTTCTGCGGTCGCGGATAGCCGGGCGGGGGTGGATATCCGGACGGTGTAGGCGGAACCGGGTACCCCATCGGGACCGCTGCTCCGGGACCGATCGGATCGCGACGCGGAGTGAGGTTTGCAGTCGGCGCCATGGCGGCCGGCGGCGCCGAAAGCTGTTGCTGACCAGGAGGAACGCCCGCCGGGATCCGAGTCGGGCCCATCTGCCCGGAAACGGCGGTCGGCACCGGTGGCGACGCGGGATACCCGCTCGGGGGGCGAACGCCGGATGCGCCGAGGAGCATCGGATTCGGCTCGCCCATCCCAACCGGGTGCCCCGCACCGGCGAGCTCACCCACCGGCGCGCTCAACGCCGCCCGCGTCGCCGCCGCGAATTCGCTACAGCTGCCGAACCTTTCGGCGGCCCGCTTCGACATCGCGCGGGCGATCACCGCGTCCATCGCCGGCGGCAGGCCGGGGCGGCGGACACTCGCGGGCGGGACCGGGAGTTGCAGATGACCGCGGATCACCTCGGTCGGATGCTCGGAATCGAACGGCCCGGTTCCGGTGAGCAGCCAGTACAGCGCGCACGCCAGGGAGTACTGGTCGGAGCGGTGGTCGAGTTCGGCGCCGGTCATCTGCTCGGGCGAGGCGTAGGCGAGGGTCGCGGTGAACATCCCCGCCTGGGTCAGGTGGGTGGAATCCTCACGCAGGCGGGCGATTCCGAAATCGGTGAGAAACACCCGCTCACCCTTGCCGCCCACCGCTCGCGCCAGCAGTATGTTGGCCGGCTTCACATCTCGGTGCAGGACACCGTTGCTGTGCGCGTAATCCAGTGCGGCGGCGACACCTTCGATGATCTGCACCGCCCGTTCGGGGGGCAACGTCAACGGGTTCACCGTCGCGGCGTCGATGCCGTCGACGTACTGCATGCAGATCCACAGCTGATCGTCCTCGACGCCGCGGTCGTAGACGGCGACGATGCCGGGGTGATCGAGCTGCGCGCACAGGTCGGCCTCGCGCTCGAACCGCGCCCGGATCTCGGCATCGGTGTAGAGCTCACGGTTGAGCAGCTTCAAGGCGGTCAGTCGCGGCAGGCGCGGATGCCGCGCCAGATAGACCGATCCCATCCCCCCCTGTCCGAGCAGTCGCTCCACGGTGAAGCCGGCGAACACGTCACCGCTGTTCAACACCTACGTTCCCCCTTCCGGCGACGTACCAGGTGGCGATCCTACCCGGATCGCTCAGCCCGGCGTGACCAGGCCGGATTCGTAGGCGATCACCACGGCCTGGGCGCGATCACGCAGATCGAGCTTGGAAAAGACCTTGGAGACATGGGTTTTCACGGTCTGCTCGGCGACGAACAGTGCCTCGGCGATCTCGGTGTTCGACATCCCCTTGGCGATCAGCTCCAGCACTTCCCGTTCCCGGGGAGTCAGCGCATTCAGCGCCGGGGCGGGTTTCGGACGGGCGCGCCGCCGAGTGACATCGGCGATCAGCCGCCGAGTCACCGTGGGCGCCAACAGCGCCTGCCCCTCGGCCACGACGCGCACTGCCCGCACCAGCTCGTCCGCGGGCGCGTCCTTGAGCAGAAATCCACTGGCCCCCAACCCCAGTGCCTCGTAGACGTAGTCGTCGATATCGAAAGTGGTGAGCATCAGCACCCGCACCGGCGGATCGAATCCGGCGGCCAGGATGGCCCGCGCCGCCTCCAGCCCGTTCATCTCGGGCATCCGCACATCCATCAGCACCACATCGGGTCGCAGCCGTTTGGCCTCGGCGACCGCGATCGCACCGTTGGCGGCATCGCCGATGACACTGATATCGGGCTGGGCGGCCAGCAGCGCCCCGAACCCCTGCCGGACCATGGCCTGGTCGTCGGCGATCAACACGGTGATGGGCATATCCGCCTCAGAGGAATCGAACGACCGACAGCAGACCCGCGACCAGGCAGTACACCGCGAACGGCAACAGGGTGCGGGTTTTGAAGAACCGCTCCAGAAAACGCACCGCCAGCCATGCCGCCACACCGGCGACGAGGGCGCCCACGAGCGCTTGCCCGTGAATGCCGGCGGCCTGCGGGCCGGCCAGCTCCGGCAGTTTCAACACGCCCGCCGCCAGAATGACCGGCGTGGCCAGCAGGAAGGCGAACTTCGCGGTGTCCTCGTGATCGAGACCGCGCAGCAGGCCGCCGACCATGGTCAGCCCGGATCGGCTGAAACCGGCGAGCAGCGCACCCGATTGCGCCAGCCCGATACCCAGCGCATCCTTCACCGACAGGGCGGCCAGCCGCTCGTCGGATTCGATCTGCACCTCGTCCTGCACCGCGACTCCGCGAGCCCGGGCCTCGGCGCGGGCCTCGTCCGCCGCGAAGCGACGACCGTATTCGGCCAGGGTCGGGGCGTTGCGGCGGCGCAGCCCCTCCCCCACGATCAGCACCACGCCGTTGAGGGTGAGGAAGACACTCGCGTAGATGGGTGTCGCGAACATGGTGCGCAGTGGGTGTTCCAGCAGCAGTCCGAGCACGCCGACCGGGATGGTCGCCAGCACGATCAGCCACGCCAGCCGCTGCGCGGAGGTCTCGACGCGCCGGGTCCGCAGGGTGGTGACGAAGCCGACGATGATGTCGCGCCAGTCCCGCCAGTAGTAGCCCAGCAGCGCGATCGCGGTCGCGACGTGCAAAGCGACCACGAAGGCGAGATACGGGGTGCCGTTCTCGGAGTCGCCCTCGGTGACGAGCTTTTCCCAGCTGCCGCCCAGCCAGGCCGGAACCAGGACGGAATGGCCGAGGCTCGAGATCGGGAACAGTTCGGTGACGCCCTGCAGCGCGCCGATCACGATGGCTTGGAAATAGGTGAGCATCGCCGCTAAGTGTTACACGATCGCGGCGCCGTCCACCGCCTCCGGTGCGGCGGTCTCCTCACGGTCGTGCAGCGGTAACCGGGCATACACCTGGAAGCCACCTTCGGAGCGCGGCCCGGCGGCCAGCATCCCACCGATGGCCTCGGCGCGCGCCCGCATGCCGGCGATCCCGCTGCTGACCCCGCTCGCCGCCGGCGCCGGGCCGGTTCCGGCGTCGTTGGCGATCAGCACCTCCACCGCCTGCTCGGTGACGGTCACCGTCGCGGTGACGGCCGCGCCCGGCGCGTGCCGCGAGACGTTCGACAGCGACTCCTGCACGATCCGGTACAGCGCCAAGCCGACGGTATCGGGCACCGCTGCGAGCGAACCCTCGATGGTCCAGTCGATCCGGACCCCGGCGCGGCGCACGCCGTCGAGGACCGACACCACATCCGCGGCGACCGGCTGGGGCGCGTGCTCGGGCAGCTGCCCGTCGCTGCGCAGCACACCGAGCATGCTCCGGATCTCGTTGAGCGCCTCGCGTGCCGAAGCGCCGATCGATTCGAACTCCGCCCGCGCCGCCGGGGATACGTCGGTGACGCGATACGGCGCGGTCTGCGCCTGCACCACCACCATGGACATGTGGTGGGCCACCACATCGTGCAGATCACGCGCGATACGCGCCTTCTCCTCGAGGATCGCGCGACGGGCTCGTTCCAGCTCGTTCTGTTCCTCCTGCCGCACCAGCGCCTGCCGCGACAGCACCAGCCAGCGCACCAGCAAACCGAATCCGACCAGCCCGGTCATCGCCAGCGGCCAGCCGAAACCGGCCTCGGCGAACGAGCTCGTTCCGGCCATGGTGGTGGCGAACAGCAGGGACGAGGCGATCCAGGCGACCAGCACGATCTGGATCGGCGCCCGCACCGCGACCGCGAACAGCAACGCGAACAACACCAGAATGTGGACCACCTGGAACGGCAGATCGTTACCCGGCTGATGCGGGATCGCCAGCGCGATCAGCAATGCCGCGCCGGCGGAGATCGCCCAGCCCAGCGCCGCGTTGGCCCGGATCAGCGCCAGCGGGAACACCGCCAGCGCGGCGATGAACGGCTGCGCGCCGGCCGGCACCTGATGGGTGATGTGCAGGGTCGGCCACCCCACGGCGAACAGAATTCCGACGACCACCACCGTCGCGACATCGGACCACAGCCGGAGTCGGCCGGGGGTCCGCGCCGAGGCGCGCAGCCGTCGCGCCGTTCGTATCACCCGTGTCATACCAACGAGCCTAGGAATCGCGCGGCGATTCGTCCTCACCCCGAAGGGCGACTTCGCACCCCCTACCCCGGTATGAGGAAACGGCGGGCGCGCACCTCGGTAGCGGTGCCGAAATCGATCCGCAGCGGGAGGTCCGGCGCGGTCCCGGATTCCTACCTTCGCCATCATGAGCGAAGCAGTGGATTCGGGTCGAAACCCGATCGGGTGGCGGCACGGCGTCGTCGCCGCAGTCGTGGCGGTGGTGGTGCTGACGATACTGTCGGCGTGGCCGCCGGCCGCTCGGGCGGCTGCCGCCGGGCAGCGGCCGGAGGACGCGGCTGCGCGCGCGGCGGTGCTGGCGCTCACCGGTGACCGTCCGGACCGTGCGGCCGTTCCGGCGGATTTCGCTGCGACACAGGGTTATCGGCCCGTCCAGCTCGACGGCACGGCGGTCGATCCCGGGGGTGAATGTTCGTCGCCGATTCGTCTGCCCGCCGAATTCGACACCGCCTGCAAGGCGCACGACCTCGGCTACGACCTCCTGCGCTACGCCGAATCGCACGGCCGGCCGCTCGGCCCGTGGGCGCGCCGGGCCATCGACAACGCGCTCGAAACCCGGATGTTCGACGCCTGTGCCGCGCGCACGGACGTCGTCGCCCGCCTGCGCTGCACCACGATGGCGACCGTGGCCACCGCCGCCGTCGATCTGAACTCGCGGCGCCAGAACTATGCCGCGCCGATGCCCGAATACCTGTTCGGCCGCAGGCTTTCCGGAACCGACATCGGCCCACAGCTGGTGCACGTGCCGGCCGCGCTCGCGATGGTGCTGTTGCTGACGGCCGCCTTGTTCGCCGTGGTGCGTCGGCTCATCCGACCGGGACGCCGGCCGGCTGCGTCGATCGCGGCGAAATACCGTGCCCCACTCGGCAATTCGCCGGATGCGGTGGGATCGACTGTGCGTTCTGCCGACACCGGAGCCCGGCACGCACGGTTCGGCAGGAAGCGTCCACGTCCCACCGCAGACACGGCGCCCGGTCAGCGAATTATCTTGTCGAACACGACCTTTCGTGGACTCGTGCATCGCCCGTTCACGACTTCGCGTCGTATCGGCGCCACCGTCACCGCGACCGTGGCGGGCCTGCGCGCTGCGGCCGTGCGGCATATCGACAACTTCTCCGCGTGGTTCGGCACACCGGCTGTAGCGGTAGCCGGCAGCAGCGGGAATCCCTGGCGCACCGGGCCGGCGGTCGGCGCCTTGCGCACGGGGCAGCCGGACCGTGGCTCGGCCCGACGGCGTGCCTCGGCACGGACAACCTCGGCACGGACAACACCGACGGGTGCCGCCGGACCCGAGCCGGCCCCGGCGATCTACGCAGTGTGCCGGAACGTCCTGCGCGCCTTGGCCCGCCGTGCCGCGCGGACGCCGCGCGTCGGCACGGTCCTCGCGGTCGGCTGCGGAGTTGCCGCTTCGCTGGCACCGGGTCTGCTTCCCCGCACGTCGATCGCACAGGCACTCCTCACCGCACTCCTGGTGCTCATCGCCCTCGCGCTGGCCGGTGTGGGGCGGAAAGTCTTGCGCCCCTTCGGAATCGATACCGAGCAGCGGCTGTCGCGGTATCGCCGGCCGATCGCCGCGATATCGGCCGTCGGCACAACGGCTGCTGTGGGTCACGCCTGGTTCTGGCAGAACCGCCTGCGCGCGGCGATGGATTTTCCGGCGGTAGGCCCCGGATACTGGCTGCGCTGGGCGGTGGGCGTGGTATCGGTGGTCGTCCCGGTCCTGCTCCTCGCACGCGGTCTACGCCAGGTCGCGGGACATGCCGGCCGAATCCGCGCCGCCGCGCTGGTGACGGCGACGGTGCTGGCGTGCCAGTTCGCCGTACTCCCGACGCTCGTGACCTGGCAGCGGGCGTCGTTCGCCGCCGCCGATGCCGCGGTGGATCCGAGTCTGGTTCAACCGGTTTCATACACTCGGTCGGGAAGTCCGGATTCGGTGGTGAGCTGGTCCTCGCTCGGCGCCGAGGGCCGCAAATTCGTCGCCGAACGCGGACGATCGGTGCGGATCTACATCGGCCTGGCATCCGCGCCCGACCTGGATTCCCGGGTGGCTCTGGCACTTCGGGAGCTCGAACGCTCCGGCGGCTTCGAGCGCGGCCATCTGGTGATGATGGTGCCCACCGGTTCCGGCTGGCTCGACGCGAAGGCGGCGCGCGGCCTGGACGAACGATTCGACGGTGATGCCACCCTGATCGGCATGCAGTACTCGCAGGCGCCGAGCTGGGCGACCTTCCTGTTCGCCCGCGCCGAGGCCGAACGCTCGGCGCGGGCCCTGTTCACCGCGATCGAACGCCGACTGGCCACCGTGCCCCATCCGCCGAAGCTGTACATCTACGGACAAAGCCTGGGCGCGACCGCGGGCAGTGCGGTGTTCGCCGACGATGACGACGAACGCAGCCGTGTCTGCGCGGCACTGTGGGCCGGCCCGCCGGTGGCGACCGCGCACCGCGGTAGTGCGACCATCCTCGCCAACTCCTCCGATCCGGTGGTGCAGTGGTCGCCCCGATTGCTCTGGCGTGCACCGGATTCGACCGGCACCCACCCCGACGCCCCGCGCCCGCCCTGGCTGCCGGTGCTCAGCTGGGTGCAGACCACCGCGGACATGCTCTCGGCCCTGGCGCCGGGACCGGGCCACGGCCATCGCTACGGGACGGATCAGGGCACCGCGCTCGGATCCTGCTGACCAGCACCGCGCCCCTCGCGCCGCCGATCCGTGTGCTATACCGGTTCTCGCAGGTCAGAACTGTAAATCGGCGGAAGGACGGCATGGACAAGCCCACGAATCTGGTGGAATTCGAGACCATGCTGCTCGGCCGCTACACCATTCACCCGCGCTACCGCCGCGACGGCACCCGGCTCGACCGCAGTGCCTACCTGCTGCTCAGCCGGCTCGCGATCGAAGGCCCGATGTCGATCGGTCAGCTCAGCGAGGCCTTCGGCCTCGACACCTCCACGTTGAACCGGCAGACCGCGGCGCTGCTGCGGGCCGGTCATGTGGAGCGGATTCCGGACCCGGACGGCGGGATGGCGCGAAAGTTCCGCGTCACCCCCGCCGGCGAGCGGAGTCTGGATGCCGAGCGCAATGCCAATATCGAGGGTCTCGGGCGGGTCATGGCCGACTGGTCGCCCGACGATGTCGCCCGATTCGCGGAGTACCTGCAGCGCTTCAACACCGATATCGAGCGCCTCGACGGGCGGCCCTGGCCGCGACCCTGATCGGGCCGCGGCCGGGCCCACGCGGGACCCGATCAGGCGATCGGGCCGCGCGCCGCCTCGTAGGCCGCGCCCACGCGATACAGCCGATCGTCGGCCAGCGCCGGCGCCATGATCTGCAGTCCCACCGGCAGTCCGTCGTCGGCGGACAGCCCGGACGGCACCGACATCGCGCAGTGGCCGGCCAGGTTGGTCGGCAGTGTGCACAGGTCCGACAGGTACATCGCGAGCGGATCGTTCACCTTCTCGCCCAGCTTCCACGGCGTGAACGGACTGGTCGGCGAGACGAGCACATCCACGCTCTCGTAGGCCTTGTCGAAGTCCTGCGCGATCAGGGTGCGCACCTTCAACGCCTGGCCGTAATAGGCGTCGTAGTAGCCCGCCGACAGGGCGTAGGTGCCGATCATGATGCGGCGCTTGACTTCCGGACCGAACCCGGCCTCCCGGGTCAGCGACATGACCTGCTCGGCGGAGTGGGTGCCGTCGTCGCCGACGCGCAGGCCGTAGCGCATCGCGTCGAAGCGCGCGAGGTTGGACGACACCTCGCTCGGCAGGATCAGGTAGTAGGAGGCCAGCGCGTATTCGAAGTGCGGGCACGAGACCTCGATCACCTCGGCGCCCAGATCCTTCAACTGGGCCACGGCGGCATCGAAGGAGGCGAGTACACCCGGCTGGTAGCTGTCGGAGTGCAGTTCCTTGACCACACCGACCTTCACACCCGCCAGATCGCCTCGGGCGCCCGCGCGCGCGGCCGCCACCACGGCCGGCACCGCGACGTCGCGGGAGGTCGAATCCTTCGGGTCGTAGCCCGCGATGACCTCGTGCAGCAGTGCCGTGTCGAGCACGGTGCGACCGCACGGACCACCCTGGTCCAGCGAGGAGGCACAGGCGACGAGGCCGTAGCGCGAGACCGTGCCGTAGGTGGGTTTGGTGCCGACGGTCGCGGTCACCGCGGCCGGCTGGCGGATCGAACCACCGGTGTCGGTGCCGATCGCGAGCGGCGCCTGATACGAGGCCAGCGCCGCCGCGGAACCACCGCCGGAGCCGCCGGGGATGCGGGTGGTGTCCCACGGATTGCGGGTCGGGCCGTAGGCGGAGTTCTCGGTGGACGAACCCATCGCGAATTCGTCCATATTGGTCTTGCCGAGGATCGGGATGCCGGCGGCGCGCAGTTTGGCGGTCACCGTGGCGTCGTAGGGCGAGACCCAGCCCTCGAGAATCTTCGACGCACAGGTGGTCGGCATGTCGGTGGTGGTGAAAACGTCCTTGAGCGCCAACGGAACTCCCGCCAGCGGCGAGGCCACGGTACCCGCGGCGACGGCGGCGTCGACCTCGGCCGCGGTCGCCAGGGCCTGCTCCCGGGCGACGTGCAGGAAGGCGTGGAGTTCACCGTCGACCGCGGCGATGCGCTGCAGATGCGCCTCGGTGACCTCGACCGAGGAGACCTCCCGGGCGTGGATCTTGTCCGCCAGCTCGGCCGCGGTGAGTTTCGTCAGATCGCCACTCACTTATTCGCCCTCTCCCAGGATCTGCGGAACCATGAAGCGCTGTTCGTCGACCGCGGGCGCGCCGGACAGCGCCGCGTCCGGCGTGAGTCCGGGGACGACGACGTCGGGCCGCGTGACGTTGGTGGTCGGATTCGGCGACGCGGTGGCCGGTACGTCGGCGGCGACCTCGGTGATGACCTGCACGTGACTCAGGATCGAATCCAGCTGACCGGCATACAGATCGAGCTCTTCGTCGGTGAGGGCGAGCCGGGACAACCGGGCGAGGTGTGCGACCTCGTCGCGGGAGATGGCGGGCACCGCGAAACCCCTTTCGGCAGGTTGAAGCGTGTCGGTGGCGCAGGGCGCTGCGCGTACCCAGCCTAATGGGGTCAAGGCCCGGAGGCGGCAGCGGATGCGTCACCACGCAGGGCCTCCCCATTAGGCACAGAAAACACAGCCTAATGGGGTCAAGGCCCGGAGGCGGCAGCGGATGCGTCACCACGCAGGGCCTCCCCATTAGGCACAGAAAGCACAGCCTAATGGGGTCAAGGCCCGGAGGCGGCAGCGAGGGGCCGGTACGTGGCGGACACAAGGTTGACACCACAACGTCACCACCGAGGCACTGGCACGTTGCCCGCTGTTCGGCCGACAATAGGGCTGTGGCATACCTCACTGCTCCTGCGCCGGCTCGTCCGCACGAGGCAGTGGGTGTAAGGATTGCGAGACTCGGGTATACGTCCGAAAGTCTCGGTCGCACAGGAAAGGAAGGCAAGCACGTGTCATTTCTGCTTCGCGTGCAGCTTCCGGATCGCCCAGGAAGTCTCGGTTCACTCGCTGTCGCGCTGGGCTCGGTGGGCGCCGACATCCTCTCGCTGGACGTCGTCGAACGCGGCGCCGGCTACGCGATCGACGATTTGGTGGTGGAGGTCCCGTCGGGTGCGCTGCCCGACACGCTGATCACGGCGGCGGAATCCCTGGCCGATGTCCGGGTGGATTCGTTGCGGCCGTATTCCGGCATCCTCGACACCCACCGGGAACTGGAGTTGATCGACCAGGTGGCCACGGCCCGGGACGACCGGCTGCAGGTACTGGTCGACGGGGTGCCGCGCGTGCTGCAGGTCGGGTGGAGCACCGTGATGGACATGGGTCCGCACGGCGGTCAACGCCTGGTCGGCAGCGCGAGCGCGCCCGAAACGCAGGCCGGCAGCGTGCCGTGGATGCCGCTCGAGAAGCCGACCGCGCTCGATCCGGAGGCCGACTGGGTCCCGCAGATCTGGCGCGATATGGACACCAAGCTCGCCGCCGCCCCGTTGGGCAACACCGGCAAGGCGCTGCTGCTGGGCCGGCCCGGCGGACCGGAGTTCCGGCCCTCGGAGATCGCCCGGCTGGGCTATCTGGCCGGCATCGTCGCCACCGTGCTGGGCTGAGTCAGCCGGCCCGGCGCATGACCGTCAGTGGAATACCGTTGTCGGTGAACCAATCCCGTTCGGGTACGTGCTCGAAGCCGAGCCGCTGATAGATCCGCCGAGCGGCCGCCATCGCCGGCATCGTCGTCAGCACGACCGCCGGAAACCCTTCGGCCGCAGCGGTATCGATGACGGTCCGCACCAGCGCGGTGCCGACCCCGGCGCCGCGGGCCTGTTCCGAGACGGCCAGCATCCGGAACTCCAGCTCGCCCGGCCGGGCGATATCCGCATAGGGCGTTCCCGGGCGAGCGATGGTCAGCGAACCGACGACCTGTGAGTCCCGCACGGCGACAAGCACTTCCGCGGCGGCGGCCCGGGTCGCGGTATCCGCGAGTTCGGACACGTACGGACTGTCCGGGTGGACGTGCCCCTCACCGACGTAGGTGCCGACCGTCAGGTCCGCGATGGCGTCGAAGTCGTCCGGGTCCGCCGGGCGGATCCGGACCCGGGCATCCAACTGTTCCATAACTTCCTAACCCGATTCTTCGCCGTCGGTCGCCGGCTCCGGTCGCACCGCATCGGGTCCCTGGTCGAGCAGTGTCCGGAAACCCGCCTCGTCGAGAATCGGCACCCCGAGTTCCTCCGCCTTGGCGGCCTTAGACCCCGGCGAATCACCGATGACGACGAAAGCGGTCTTCTTCGAGACGGATCCGGCCGCCTTGCCGCCGCGAACCAGAATCGCTTCCTTGGCCTCGTCGCGCGAAAACCCTTGCAGCGAGCCGGTGACCACGATCGACAGGCCCTCGAGATTGCGTTCGATGGATTCGTCGCGCTCGTCCTCCATGCGCACCCCGGCCGCGCGCCACTTGTCGACGATGGCGCGATGCCAGTCCACGGTGAACCACTCCTTCACCGCGGCGGCGATGGTCGGGCCGACTCCGTCGACGGCGGCCAGCGATTCGGCCGAGGCCGCCTCGATCGCCGCCATACTGCCCAGTTCGGCGGCGAGCGCCCGGGCTGCGGTGGGGCCGACGTGGCGGATGGACAGCGCGACCAGCACCCGCCACAGCGGACGGTCCTTGGCCGCGTCCAGATTCTGCAGCAGGCGTTTGCCGTTGGCCGACAGCGTTCCGCTCTTGTTGACGAACAGCGTTGTGCCGAGCAGCTTTTCCTCGGTGAGATCGAACAGATCGCCCTCGTCCGAGATCGCACCGGACTTCAGCAGATCGATGGCCGCCTCGTAGCCGAGGGCCTCGATGTCGAAGGCGCCGCGCCCGGCCATGTGGAAGACCCGCTCCCGCAACTGGGCGGGGCAGTGCTGCTGGTTCGGGCACCGGATGTCGGCATCGCCCTCCTTCTCGGGGGCCAGCGGCGTACCGCATTCCGGGCAGTGGGTCGGCATCACGAACCGCCGTTCGCTGCCGTCGCGGACGTCGACCACCGGGCCGAGAACCTCGGGGATGACATCGCCGGCCTTGCGGATGGTGACGGTATCGCCGATCAGTACCCCCTTGCGCTCCACCTCCGAGGCGTTGTGCAGGGTGGCCATCGCGACCGTGGACCCGGCGACGGTGACCGGCTCCATCACCGCGAACGGGGTGACCCGCCCGGTGCGGCCGACATTGACCTGGATGTCGAGCAGGCGGGTGGTCGCCTCCTCGGGCGGATATTTGTAGGCGATGGCCCAGCGCGGCGCGCGCGACGTGCTGCCCAGGCGACGCTGCAGCGAGAATTCGTCGACCTTGATCACCTGGCCGTCGATTTCGTGCTCGATGTCGTGCCGGTGCTCGCCCCAGTAGCGGATGCGTTCCAGCACCGCCTCGGCGCCCTGCACGCGCACGGTATGCGCGGACACCGGGAGCCCCCAGGCCGCCAGGGCGCGGTAGGCCTCGTACTGGGAGGTGGGGCTGAAGCCGGCCATCCGGCCGAAGCCGTGGCAGATCATCCGCAACCGGCGCCGTGCGGTCACCGCCGGATCCTTCTGCCGCAGCGAGCCCGCGGCGGTGTTGCGCGGATTCGCGTACGGGGGTTTGCCTTCCGCCACGATCGCGGCATTGAGATTCTCGAAATCCTCGAGCCGGAAATACACCTCACCGCGCACCTCGAGCAGCTCCGGAATCGGGAATTCCGCTGTGGCGGTGAGTTGTTCGGGGATGTCCTCGATGGTGCGGGCGTTCAGCGTGACGTCCTCACCGGTGCGCCCGTCGCCGCGGGTGGCGCCGCGGACCAGGCGGCCGTTCTCGTAGACGAGGTTGAGCGCCACCCCGTCGATCTTCACCTCGCAGACGAAATGGATGTCGGGCCCGGTCTCGGCCTCCACCCGGCTGATCCAGGTGCGCATCTCGTCCTCGTCGAAGACGTTGTCCAACGAGAGCATTCGCTCGAGATGGTCGACCGCGGTGAATTCGGTGGCGAATCCGCCGCCGACCAGCTGGGTGGGCGAATCGGGGGTGCGCAGATCGGGGTGCGCCTCCTCGAGCGCCAGCAGCCGTTGGAACAGCTTGTCGAATTCGCCGTCGGAGATGATCGGCGCATCGCGCACGTAGTACCGGAACTGATGTTCGCGGACCTCCTCGGCGAGGCGTTGCCATTCGGTGCGCTCGTCGGAGGTGGCCGCGTCGGCGGCATCGCTCGCCTCCGCGGCGCGTGCGCTGTCGATCCCGGGTTCACTCACAGGTGGCACAGTAGCTCAGCCCACCGACATCCCCGCGCACCGTTCGGGCACGTCGGAACGGTCATACCGCCGATCGGGCGGCGGTCTCCTCCGGCCATTCGGCCGGCGCCGCCTCGAAGGTGCGCCCGGCATTGGCGACCACCGCGCGGCCGAGGGCGTAGTTGCCGGTGCCGCCGATGATCGCGCCGATACCGGCGGGCAGCACCCGGCCGAACATCAGCGCACCGCGTTTCGCGATGAAACCGACGATGAATTTGCGGGCCATCGGATTGTCGATCGAGCGGACCACCGGAAGTTTGTCGGCGACCGCGGAGGCCCAGTCCTTGGCGGACTGCCCCGCGCCCTTGCCGAGCAGCTGGGCGCCGCCCTCACCCAGCACCACCGCGGCGACCAGCGCCCGCCGCTGCTGCGGGGCCATCGCCGGCATTGCGTGCAGCTCCCCCACCGATACCGCGTAGAAGGCCGAGGCCTCCAGGAAGAAGACCGATTCGACACCGCTGGCGAACAGACCGACCAGCGTGCCGATGCCGGGCACGGCCGCCGACAGCCCCGCGACGGTGCCACTGGTCGTCACCGCGGCCAGATACCGCCACTGCAGGCCGCGCTCGATGTCGGCCGGCGTCCGCTCCGGATGCCGCCGCCGCAACCGGGCCACGTATTTCGCCGCCAGCGGCGCCTGCGCGCCCGTTCCGGCGCGCACCATCGTCTCCACCGACTTCTGCACTACCCGCTCGAACATCTCGCCAGGCCCCTTTCGTCGACATCGGCGACCTTACGGACCCATACCCGCCGGAAGGCCGATCGACACGGGCAGGCGCTCGCGCGTCGGGTGGCGCGTGTCACGTGTCACCGAGGCCGGGCGGAGGCGAAATTCCTCCACCTGCTGTCGCGGCCGGGCCCGGCCCACGGCAGGATGGCTCGGGTGCTGCGTAGTTTCCAGGTGACCAACCATCGATCCCTCGCCGAACCCCAGGAACTCCGCCTGATCTCGAACCGGGCCGGGGCGCTGCCCGCTCCGGTCACCGCGATCCACGGCGCGGCCGGTAGCGGCAAATCCGGGCTCGTCGACGCGCTGGCGCATATGCGCGATGCGGTACTGCATTCGGTGACCGGCTGGGATCCGTACGCGGGACCGGTGCGCGCCCCGCACCTCGGATTCGCCGATCAGCCTTCGGAATTCGTCGCCACCTTCGTGGCCGAGGGCGTGCCCTACACCTACGGGTTCCGCCTCGACAATGCCGACGTCACCGCGGAATGGCTACATACGCACCCGCACAACCGCAAGCGGATCGTGTTCGAGCGCGAGGGTGAGCAGATCCGGATCGGGCCGATGTTCGAACCGGTGCGCTTCGGCATCACCGCGCTGGCACCGTTGGTACGGCCGAATGCGTTGCTGCTCAGCCTCGCCGGGCAGATGTATGCCGAGGCGCTGGTGCCCGCCCACCGCTGGTTCTCGGCTCAACTGGACATCCAGCGCGGCCCCGCCGACCCGCACGGCATCGCCGAACGCCTCGGCGCGCACATCTCCCGATCCGCCGATAACGCCGCCCGGTTGCTGATGCTGCTGCGTTCGGCCGAACTGGGCATCGAGGACCTGCTGCTGGCCGAGAACGACCCGATGTACGCCGACTATCTGCGTGATTTGGACGGCGAAATAGCCGGTCTGACAAAGGAATTGGACGCGTGCGCCGCCTCCCCCGCGCATGCCCGGCAGGTGCGCGAGACGCTCGGCGTGGAACCGATCGCGCTGGAGCGCGAACTGAGCAATCTGCGCGCGGCACGGGACACGCTCTACACCCGGATGGTCGCGCGCCGCGGCACCGGGCTGGGACTGGTGCACACGGGTATCGACGCGACCTTCGACATCGCCGACGAGTCGACCGCCACGCTCGCGCTGCTGCGCCTGCTGCCGACCGTCCTCGATGCCCTCGACACCGGCCGGGTACTGGCGGTCGACGATATCGACACTCATCTCACCGGCGACACCGCCGACCGGCTGATCCAGCTGTTCCAGAATCCGGAGACCAATGCCCGGGGTGCGCAACTGATCTTCACCACCCGCAATCGCGTTCTCATCGACCGCGGCAACGGCCGGTCGCAGTCGCGGCGCACCAGAGTGTGGCAGGTACGGCGCACGCCCGCCGGCACCAGCGAGCTCACCTCGAACTGAGGTCGCGCCGACCACAGCCGCGGCACCCGGCAGGTGACCGCGCACTCCGGACCGGTGCGACCCGGGTGTCCAGTTTGTCCGCCTAGCATGGAGGCATGCTGCTGCAGATCGTGTTCATCGTGTTGATCGCCGGCGCGCTGGTCGCGCTGTTGATGAACTTCCGGCGCGGCCGCGGCGGGTTCGGCGGCCTCCAGCGCGCCCAGCTGGAGGCCGGGACCCTGCGCATCACCGGTGTGAGCCCGCGTCCGGCCGGCCAGGGCGAGCAGTTCGTTACGATCACCGGCACGCTGTCCGGCCCGAGTGTCCCCGGCGAAACCGTGTACGGCCGTTTCGCCTGGGACGTCAACCAGTGGCCGTTCCCCGGCGAAGACCTTCCGGTGAGCTATCCGCCGGGCAAACCGCAGCACTGGCGGATCGGCCATCCGAGTCCGGGGCCGGAGGCCGGTTACTGAGCCGCCTCCTCGGCGACCGGTCCCCGGCCCGCCTCAGTCGAAGCTGAGGGAATCCGGATCGTCGGCGTAGGCGCGGGCCACCTCCGAGCACAGGTCGAGGGCGCGGCGAGCCCAGGTCAGCGGGGCGGCGGCCAGTCCACACGCCGGGGTCACCAGGATGCGGTCGGTGAGAGTGCGACGCGCGAATCCGAGGCGGTCGACGAGCCGCACACCCGGCTCGGCGAGTTCGCGCCAGGTCGGCGGCGTGGACGGGGCACTCGTCGGGATCAGGCCCAGTGCGAGATAGCTCCCCGCGTCGAGGAGCTCCCCGACCGCGTCGAGATCGCCGGTCCCGATGGTGGTCAGATCGAAACCGATTGCGGCGGCGGCAGTTCCGCGCAGGAACGACAACGGCGGCGGTGCGGCGCACGTGTGGATCAGCACGGGTCCGGGCTGCGCGGTGACGACGGTGTCGAGGATGTGCAGGGCCTCCGGTTCGGGCACCGCCCGCACGGTGTTCAGGATGCTCGCACCCCGCAAGCTGCCCTCGAGTACCGCCGTCAGCGACGGCTCGTCCAGTTGGACGACGACCTCGGCGCCCAGCCGCTTACCGACCTCGGCGGCGTGATCGCGCAACCCCTCGGCCAGCGAGTCCGAAAGATCGCGCACGGCACCGGGGTCGGTGAGCACACGATGACCGTTCGCGAGTTCGACCTGCGCCGCGAGGGTCAGCGGCCCGACCGACTGCACCTTGAGCGGGCGCCCGGCGCCGCCGAGACCCGCTGTCTCCCAGACCTCTTCGAGCGCGTCGAGATCGGTGCGGAGCAGATCGTGAGCGCGGCGGGCCACGGCGCCGGGGCGGGCGCCGAGCCGGTAGCCGCGAGTCGTGGTGTCGAACTGCATATCGACCAGCAGGGCCGAGGCCCGCCCGACCATATCCGAACCCGCGCCACGGGCCGGCAATTCGGGGAGGTGGGCGAGATCGGGCAGCTCTCCCACCAGGGTGGCGGCTGCCTCCCGGGGGTCGGTGCCCGGCCAGGAACCGACGCCCGTCGCGATCCCTCCCCGCAGGCTCGGCCGCGCGTCGGACCGGTTCTCGCTCGTCATAGTTCACCCATCTCGATCACGCTGCCGTATTCCGCGGACCGATCGTAGTGGTGATACCGGCGCGACCGGATGCATCCATGCACGGCCGGACGTACTGCTCGCCTGCGGACGACCCCGGCTCACCGCACGGAATCCGCGACCAGCTCCCCGGCGGCGTCCACGCGCTCGCGTCCGGTGCCGCTGATGGTGCCGCTGCCGACCACCCGGTCCCCCAGCGGGTCCGGCAGGTAGGCGACCACGGCCTGTCCCCGGGCCACCCCCGTCAGCGGCTCGCGCAGCCGGGCGATGAGCCCGCCGTCGACCGCCTCGACGACCGCGGGCGCGAGCCCGCCGTGTGCCCGCACCTGGACGACACAGTCGAACGGCTCGGCCGGTACCTCACCCGAGGTCCAGACCGCCCGATCCGCCCGCACGGTCCAGACGTTCAGGTCCTCGGCGGGGCCGACGTGCACGGTGCCGGAATCCGGGTCGATCTCGGTCACGTAGCGCGGACGCCCGTCGGCGGCGGGACCGGGCAGGCCGAGCCCCTTGCGCTGACCGATCGTGAAACCGTGGACACCTTCGTGTTCGGCCAGTTTCCGGCCGTCGCTGTCGACGATGGCCCCCGGGCGCACCCCGATCGACGCCCCGAGAAAGGCCCGCGTGTCGCCGGAGGGAATGAAGCAGATGTCGTGCGAGTCCGGCTTGTTCGCCACGGCCAGGCCGCGTTCGGCGGCCTCTTCGCGGATGCGCGGCTTCGGGGTGTCACCGACCGGGAACATCGCCCGGGACAGCTGTTCGGCGGTGAGGACCGCGAGCACGTACGACTGATCCTTGTCCGCGTCGACCGCCCGGCGCAGCACGCCGTCGGACAGCTGCGCGTAGTGACCGGTGACCACGGCGTCGAAGCCCAGGGCCACCGCACGATCGGCGAGCGCCGAGAACTTGATCTTCTCGTTGCAGCGCAGGCACGGGTTCGGGGTCTCGCCGGCGGCGTACGCGGCGACGAAGTCGTCGATCACGTCCTCTTTGAAGCGATCCGCGAAATCCCAGACGTAGAAAGGGATCCCGAGGACGTCGGCGGCTCGCCGGGCATCACCGGCATCCTCCTTGGAGCAGCAGCCGCGCGACCCGGTACGCAGAGTTCCGGGGGTGGCCGACAGGGCCAGGTGCACCCCGACCACCTCGTGGCCGGCGTCGACCGCACGCGCGGCGGCCACGGCGGAATCGACGCCGCCGCTCATCGCTGCCAGCACTCTCATCGCGTACCTCCTTTCGCACCGGCCAGTCCGGCCGCTTCGGCCCGTTCCACCACCGAGGGCAGAACGTCCAGCAATCTGTCGATATCCGCGCGCGTCGAGGTATGCCCCAGCGAGAAACGCAGCGACCCGCGCGCCTGTCGCGGTTCGACACCCATCGCCAACAGGACGTGGCTGGGCGCGGCCACCCCCGCATTGCACGCCGACCCGGTCGAACATTCGATTCCGGCGGCGTCGAGCAGCATCAGCAGCGAGTCGCCCTCACACCCGGGAAACGTGAAATGCGCGTTACCGGGCAACCGATGGATGCCGTCGGCACCGTTGAGCACCGCGCTCGGAATCCGTTCCCGCACACCGTCGATCAGCTGATCGCGTAGCTCGGTCAGCTCGGCGGTGCGCTGGGGCAGCTCGCGGACCGTCTCGCGCAGCGCCGCGGCCAATCCGACCGCCGCCGGCACATCCGAGGTTCCCGAACGCAGATCGCGTTCGTGGCCGCCACCGTGCAGCAGCGGCACACAGCCCACCTGCCGGCCGAGCAACAGCACGCCCGCACCGTGCGGCCCGCCCACCTTGTGCCCGGCGAAGCTGGCCGCCGCCAGGCCACTGGCGGCGAAATCGATCGGCAGCTGCGCCGCGGCCTGCACCGCGTCGCTGTGCATCGGAACATCGAATTCCTGTGCGATGGAAGCCAATTCGACGATCGGCTCGATGGTGCCGACCTCGTTGTTCGCCCACATCACACTGACCAGAGCGGTGTCGGCGGCGTGCGCGGCCAGCGCCTCGCGCAGCACGCGCGGAGAGACGGTGCCGTCGGCCTCGACGTCGAGCAGGGTGACCTGGGCGCCCTCGTGTTCCTGCAACCAGTCCACCGCGTCGAGGACCGCGTGGTGCTCGATCGCGCTCACCAGGATGCGGGTGCGGCGCGGATCGGCATCGCGGCGGGCCCAGTAGATGCCCTTGACGGCGAGGTTGTCGCTTTCCGTACCGCCCGAGGTGAACAGGATCTCCGAGGGCCGCGCCCCCAGGTCGGCGGCGATGGACTCGCGCGCTTCCTCCAGCAGCCGGCGTGCGGTCCGGCCCGAGCCGTGCAGCGACGAGGCATTACCGACCGTGCCGAGCACAGCCGTCATCGCCTCGACGGCGGCCGGGAACATGGGTGTCGTGGCCGCGTGATCGAGGTAGACCGTCTTGGGCGCCGCTGCGACCGGACCCGGGAAAGCCGACATCATGACCGATCCAGCCTATCCCACCGTTGACCTGCACACCTTGGGGGTATCCTTCCGCGTTCCGCGCACCACCGACGATTCGCCCTCGTATCGCCAACCGGACGACCCGGGTCACTATTCCCGGACCGCCGGTCCGAACCCGCTCCCCCAGGCGAGCCGATCGCGGCCCAATCCAACAGTCTACCGGTGTGCTGAATGTTTGCTGATTTCTCCGGCGGGCAGCGCCCTCGAATCCAGAGCCTCCAGAGGGCGGTAATTACCATTCGAAAAAGACTTGTTTTCAGGTGAATTCGATATGCCACCCGCGCTGCGCACGGTTTGCTATTCGGCGGTTTGCTGGCTAGGATGATTGCTGAACAATTACCGCGGCTAATGGTCGCGTGCCACGCCTGATGGTCGCGGAGTCCGATCGAATGGGGGCGATCGTGCGGTCGACCGGTTCGTGGTTGTGCTGGGGGTTATTCGCAGGGATGTGACGGTTGAGCCCGGATGCGGTGAGTCGTGCCCGGGCGCGAGGGAGAGGAGAACGGTGAGCGGCAAACTGATCACGGCAACTCCGTCGGCGACCCTGCTGGTGGAGGAGATCATCGATCGTTACGGCTCGGTCGAGCAGTTCTGCAATCTGCTTCGCCGAGATCTGGACGATCCCACCGTGCAGCTGCCGCGCATCACGCCCGCCGAATCGTCGAACGGTACCGCGAGCCGCTATCTCGCCTGGTCGGAAAGTCCGGAGCGCGCTGATCCGGCCGCCCCCGCCGCGGCGGTCGCGGTGCGGGACACCGGTCCCGCCCCGGCGCAACCGGCCGATTCCGACGACTCCGACGACTCCGACGACTCCGACCGCCGAGAGGCGGACCGGCGACGCGGACTGTGGCGTCGGTTGATGTCCTGGTTCTGACCGGTCCGGCTCGCGGGTAGTTTCCCGGCGGCATCGACGAGGTAGGTGGCAGGGTGAGGGGCGTGACCACGATCGGCCCCTCGACGCCGGCCTTCACGATCGGCGACCGTTACGCGATGTATCGAGGGCCGGTCGCCGACAGTACATTTCACCGGCACGCCGCATTTCAGATCGTCATCGCGGTGCGCGGCGAGGCCGAGATGGTGGACAGGGCCGGCGGTCGGCATCGGGCACCGGCACTGCTCGTCGCGCCCATGTGCCGCCACCGGCTGCTCGCCGCCCCGGAGTTGGTGATCTATTTCGTCGAACCGCACTGTGGATTCGCCGACCGGCTGCGGTCCCGCGCTGCTATCGCGCCCGCGCCCGACCTGGCGGGTGTGCATGCGGACGAGATCGCCGTGCACCGGCCCTCCGCCGAGTTGGATCCCCGTCTACTTCAGGCGCTGGATCTCTTGCGGGACAACAGCTTCGCCATACCCGAGCTCGCCGCGACGGTCGGGCTGTCCGCGCAGCGGTTGCGCGCACTGGCGCGTACTCAGCTGGATATGCCGCTGGCCCGGTGGCGGATATGGGCGCGACTGCGCCGGGCCGCCGCGGCGATGCAGGCCGGCCGGTCGGTGGCCGACGCCGCGGCCGCGGGCGGATTCGCCGATCAAGCGCATTTCACCCGACAACTACGCGAAATGCTGGGTCTGACACCGGCCGCCGTTCAACGGCTGCTGTGCGCCGAGTCCCGGCGCGCGACATAGATCGAGATCGATCCGGTGATCGTCGGCACCACGTCCGCCTCACGCACGTCGCGGAATCCGGCGGCGCCGATCAGCTCCGGCAGCACACCGTCGGCATTGGGTCCGGTGTCCTCGACTCCGTCGGCCAGCTGCACGATCCGAAAGGCGTTGCGCATCAACCTGGTTCGCTGCCGGCCGTAGTCGGCGATCACGAGTTTCCCACCCGGTCGCAGCACCGCGAACATCGACGCCAGAATCGCGCGCTTCATCTCGAGCGGACACTGATGCAGGACCAGACTCGACACCACGGTGTCCACCGTCGCGGCGCCGAACGATTCCACCAGCCGATCGCCCATCCCCCGTTCCCACCGCACGGCGACACCCGCCGCGTTCGCCTTGCGCCTCGCGATCGCCAGCACCTCCGGATCCGGGTCCACCCCGACGATGCGCGCCGCCGGCTCCACTCGCGCCACCAGCACGGCGGTCGACCCGGTCCCGCATCCCACATCGAGAACGATCTGGCCCGGCTGCGGCGCCGCATACATCACGGCCAGCGCCCGCCACAGGCGCTCACGGGTCGAAGCGATCACGAAGTCGTAGAACCGGGTCGGCGCGAACCGTCCCAGCGCCGGAGTGAAGGGTGCGTCGGGCATGTGTTCAGCATCGGCCGCGGACCGTCCTACGGTCTTGAACGAACCGCTCGCCGGGCCCGCACCGATCTCGATGCGGGCCGGCCTCGCGGCGTCGAGTACCCCGGAAGTGACCGCTCGTTCCCCTCGGTCGATGATCGACGTGGCGGTCCGGCCGAACGACGGCCGAAGGAAGGAGCTCGGCATATGGAGGGCGCGTTCTTCCGCGTGCAGCACGGCGACACCGAGGAACTACATCCCGAACCCCGGGCGAGCAGCGGCTGGGGTGCGGATCAGATGCGCGGGCCCGCGGTCGGTGCGGCCCTGGCGCGAAAGGTCGAGCAGACGATCGAGACCCTGGGCAGACACGACCTGCAACCCGTGCGGTGGACGGTGGATCTGTTCCGGGCCGTGCGGATGAAACCCTCGGTCACCACCGCGACGGTGGTCCGCGAAGGGCCACGGTTGTGCCTGATCGATGCCGTGCTGAGTCAGGACGGCATCCCGGCCGCCCGGGCGAGCGCGCTGTTTCTGCGACCGAGCGAGGCACCGCCCGGCGAGGTGTGGTCCGGCGGCACGACCCCCACACCGCCACCGGTGGGTCGCCGGCCTCCGGAGCGCGATCCGGAGCGGCTGTACTTCACCGAGCGGGACGGCTGGGGCGAGTGGACCGACGCCTTCCGGGACGCCGACCGAAAACGGATCTGGCACTTGCCGATTCCGGTGGTCGAAGGCGAGGAACCGACCCCGTTCCAGATCGCCGCGGCCGTCGCCGATGTCACGAATCTGGTGTCCAATCTCGGCAGCGCCGGTCTGGAATTCATCAATCCGGATGTGACGATGGCGATCACCCGGCTGCCGAACGGGCCGGAGGTCGGGCTCGCGTTGACCGAACGCGTCCAGCAGGCGGGAATCGCCGTCGGCACCGCGGTGATCTTCGACCGCGACGGCGTTCTCGGCACCACCACCGTGACGGCCGTCGCCAACGCCCGTCGCGCCGTGCGCATCGACCACGGTCGCGATTGAGCAGTCCCGGCCTGCCACACCGATGCCGGGAATCCACGGAGTCGGCGCTACCGGAGATCGCGGCGTGCTCGGCGTATCGTCACGACATGCGCCTGAGCACCCGGAACCAACTCGACGGAACCGTCACCTCGGTCACCCGCGGCGAGGCCATGGCCGTGGTCCGGGTCCGGCTGTCGGGCGGGGACGAGATCACCTCGTCCATCACCCGCGACGCGGCCGACGATCTCGGCCTCACCGAGGGGTCGGTGGTCAAGGTGCTGATCAAATCCACGGAGGTCACGCTCGGTATCGAGTAGGTCGCGGTGATTCCCGCGGCGTCGCGATCGATGGAGGGAAACGCCATGGCATGGACGGCCGCCCAGCTCGATCGGATCGGAAGTTCCGAGGAGCTGCAGATCACCAGCTACTACGAGAGCGGCGCGCTGCGCCCCTGGACGACCGTCTGGGTGGTACGCGTCGACGACGATCTCTACATTCGTTCCGCCTACGGGGAATCCGGCGGGTGGTATCGGCACGCCATGCACACCCGGGGCGCCCGGGTCCGAGCCCGCGGCGTCGAGACCGACGTGACGCTGCACCCCGCCACCGACCCGGTCATCAACGACCGCGTCAGCCGGGCCTACGAGGCGAAATATCGTGATCACCCCACCGCGCTGGAGCCGATGCTCGCCCCGGCCGCCGCCAACACCACCTTGCGCATGGACGCGGTCGGTTGATTCGCGGGCACGCCGTTCGACGAATGCGGCGGCGGCTTCGGTGAGCCGAGGGCGGATCAGGATTCGCCGGCGTCGGTGAAGTAGTGTCCGTCCTCGAGATCCTCGATGAGGTTGGGGTGTACGGGTTTCCAGCCGAGCAGGGCCGCGGTGGCCGCGGCGGTGGTGGGGTTGTCCAGCTGGACCATCGGGGCGAGGAAGCCGAAGTGAGTGGGTGCTTCTTCGGGGGCGATGGAGACCACCGGGACATTCAGGTGGCGGCCGATGATCTCGGCGATCGTGCGTAGCGTGACGCCCTCGTCGTCGACGGCGTGCAGGCGACTGCCGGCGGGGGCCGATTCGAGAGCCAGCCGATACAGGTGCGCCGCGTCCAGGGTGTGACCGGCGGGCCAGCGATTCTGCCCGTCGCCGACGTAGGCCGAGACGCCCTTGGCGCGGGCCGTCGCGATGAGGGTCGGCACGAAACCGTGCCGATCGAGGCGACTGTGCACAGTCGGTGGCAGGCGGACCACGCTGGACCGGACGCCACGGTCGGCGAAGCCGACGATCGCGTTCTCGGAGTCGATGCGAGGGCCGCCCGGCAGCGAATCCGCCTCGGTACCGGTGCGCCCGAGCGCAGCCAGCAGACCGGTGCCGGAGGTCGCGACCAGCGGCTTACCCGTCCCGGCCAGTACGTCGCCGAACATCCGCACCACCCGGAGATCGGCCTCGGCCGCGCCGAGGAAATCGCCGGCGATCATGTTCTCGTGTTTGAAGGCCAGGTGGATCACGCCGTCCGCGGCGGCCACCGCCTCGGCCAGCCCGTCCGGATCGTCGAGATTCCCCCGGTACACCTGCGCCCCCGCGGCCAGTAAGGCCGCGGCGGAGGCATCCGAACGAGCCAGTCCGACGACCTCGTGCCCGGCGGCGAGCAGTTCGGGAACGACCGCCGATCCCACATGTCCCGACGCTCCGGTGACGAATACGCGCATGGAAACCTCCTGCGATGGGTGAGCCACATCCGACTGATGTCAGCGACTGACATCAGTGTAGCGCCGATGACAGCCACTGTCATCAACGACATGTGTCCGAGGACGGTCGAGTCAGGCCGACGCCGAGGCCCGGCGTTGGATTTCCGCCGTGCTCCACGCACCGATCATGCGGGCCGTCATCTCGATCGCCTCGCGGCGTTCGTCCGGTCCGACTTCCAGCGCGGAGGCCCGCAGGACGGCCGAGAAACCCGTGTTCACCAGCACGAAGGCCATGACATCGAGTTCGTGATCATCGCTGGGCCCGAGGATCTGGATGAGCAGCACCTTCACCAGCAGACGCAGGCGCGGTTCGAACTCCGGGATGCCGCTGTTGTAGAACTGCACGCCGGCGGCGAGAGCGCGCACCAGCTTCGCGTTGGCGACCAGTTCGTCGCAGATGGCGGCAAGGATTTCGGCGGTCAGTTCCTCCACCGACTCTTCCGAAAGATCCAGCCGTTCGGTGAAGCGCCGCTCGATACTTTCCAGCAGTCGTTCCAGCAATTCCTCGACGATCACCGTGCGGTCGGCGAAGTATCGATAGACGGTGCCGATACTCAGCCCGGCCTCGGCCGCGATCCGATTCGTCGAGGTGTTCTCGATGCCTCGCTCCCCGAACAACCGCCCCGCGGTGTCGAGGATGTGCTGACGGGTTTCCTTCGCACGCTCCTGCGTCGGGCGTCGACGCTGACCGACCGCCTTGGACGGCATCACCCACTCCTACCTGATATCGGCTGAAGATCGGTTGATCATCCTAGGACGCCACCCGCCCGGGATCCGGCTGTTCCACGCCCGCGCTGCCCGAATTGGCCGAGTCCACAAAATGGCAGGTCCTCCGCTATTACATTTGCGCCCTCCGGATTTCGCCGGGAGGCGGGCCGTGTGTCGGATCGGGTCGCGACCGCCGTCGGCAGCGGGATCCGGAGTACCGGCGGTTAACATCCACCCGTGGCGAAACTGAAAGTGTCGGTCGACGTACCGATTTCCCCCGACCGCGCCTGGTCGCACGCGGCGAATCTGCGCGAACTCGATCAGTGGCTGATCATGCACGAGGCCTGGCGCGGCCGCGTGCCCGAGGAGCTGACCCCGGGCACCGAGCTGGTCGGTATCGCCTCGGTGAAAGGCCTGCGAAACCGTGTGCGCTGGACCGTCCGCACGGCCGAACCGCCGCGCCGGCTGGAGCTGACCGGCGCCGGAAAGGGCGGAACGAAACTGGGATTGGACCTGCTCGTCGAGCCCAAGGACGACGGGTCGTCGGTCACCGTCGACATCGAGCTGGGCGGGCGGGCGCTGTTCGGCCCGATCGGGGCGACGGTCGCCCGGGCGCTGAAGGGCGATATCGAACGCTCACTGGATCGTTTCATCGAGCTGTACTGCTGACCGCCGGTCCCGTCATGTGCCGGCCGGCGAGCGGTCGAGCACGACGATCGGAATTGCGCGCCCGCCGGCCTTGCCGCCGATAGCACTCGTAGTCCGGCAGGCTCGTCGCGAAACCCCGCCACAGCTGCGGATATTCGGCCTCGGCCGCAATCCTTGCCCGAGCCGGTGTGATCCCGCAACAGAATCCGCGTGCCGGGCCGTCCTGGCATATGCCCGCCGATGCGCCGGTTCGTCCGGCGATACAGCCACACCTCTGCGCTGCCGTCGATCTGCGGCGTGAACCCGGCGGTTGGCTATCCGCATTCGCGGAAATATGCTAGCTGTCGTGACGAATTTGCGGATCAGCGAGGCGGCGGCGCTGCTGGGAGTCAGCGACGACACCGTGCGGCGCTGGATCGATCAGGACCGACTGCCGCAGGTGCGGCTCGACAGCGGACGCAAGGGGGTGCGCGGCGAGGACCTGGCGCAGCTGCTGCGCGCCCAGCACGCCGAGGCACGCGAGCCCGGGGTCACCGTCGCGGCGTCGGCGCGCAATCGGATGCGCGGCATCGTGACCCGCATCGTCAAGGACACGGTGATGGCGCAGGTCGAGATGCAGGCCGGACCGTTCCGGCTGGTCTCGCTGATCAGTCGCGAGTCGGTGGACGAACTCGGCCTCGAGGTGGGCAGCGTGGCCGTGGCCTCGGTCAAGTCCACCCATGTCGTGGTCGAGATTCCGGAAGGTTGACGAGCATGCGGCTCCCCCGCCACCACGGCGCCGCGACGAAGCGCCGGGCAGCGATCCGGGCGCTGACCGGGAGCAGTACCGCGCGGTTCCGCGCCGCGGATACCGTCGCCGTCGTCTCCGTGCTGGCGATGGCCGCGGCCCTGACCGGCTGCGGCTCCGGCGCTACGAAAACCACGGGATCGGGGGAAATCTCCGGCACGATAACCGTTTTCGCGGCGGCCTCGCTCACCGAAACCTTCACGACCCTCGGCCACGATTTCGAGGCCGCCCATCCCGGGACGAAGGTGATCTACAGCTTCGGCGCCAGTTCGGCACTGGCCCAGCAGATTCGGCAGGGCGCACCGGCGGACGTCTTCGCCTCCGCCGCGCCGGCCAATATGCAGCAGGTCGTCGACAGCGGCGACGTCACCGCGAACCCCGCGACCTTCGCGAGCAATCGCCTGGAAATCGCTGTGCCCCGGGGCAATCCGGGCAAGATCACTGGACTGGCGGACTTCGGCCGGCCGGAACCGCGGATCGCGCTGTGCGCGGTGCAGGTTCCGTGCGGCGCGGCCGCCGACAAGGTCTTCCAACTCGCCGGTATCACCCCGCAGCCCGACACCCGGGAGCAGGATGTGAAGGCGGCGGTGACCAAGGTGACCCTGGACGAGGTCGACGCGGCGCTCGTCTATCGGACCGATGTGCGGTCGGCGGGCGGCAAGTTGGAGGGAATCGACTTTCCCGAATCGTCGAAGGTGATCAACACCTACCCCATCGCACCGCTGGCGAAGGCGCCCAATGCCGCCGCGGCCACCGTCTTCGTCGACTTCGTCCGCTCCGACCGAGCGAAGCGGGTCTTCGCCGAGGCGGGATTCGACACACCGTGAGCAGCCGTCGACGTCCCGGCGGGGCCGCGCGATGAGCGGGCTCGCGGCGCGGCGCCGCCCGCTCGTCCTGGTGCTGCCCGCCCTCGTCGCCCTCGCATTCCTGGTGGTCCCGCCCATCGGCCTGCTGGTGCGGACACCCTGGGCGACGCTGCCGGACCGCCTGTTCTCCGCCGAAGTCGGTACCGCGCTGCGGCTTTCGCTGATCTGCGCAACCCTCGCGACCGTGATCTGTCTCCTCACCGGCGTCCCGCTGGCCTGGCTGCTGGCCCGGGCCCGGATCCCCGGACGGGCCGTGATCCGGGCGCTGGTCACGGTGCCGCTGGTGCTGCCACCCGTCGTCGGCGGCGTTGCGTTGCTGCTGGTCTTCGGCCGCCGCGGACTGCTGGGCCAGTACCTCTACGACTGGTTCGGGGTCTCGCTGCCGTTCACCACGGCCGGTGTGGTCGTCGCCGAGGCGTTCGTCGCCATGCCGTTCCTGGTCATCTCGGTCGAGGGCGCGTTGCGCGGTGCCGATACCCGCTACGAGGAGGCCGCCGCCACGCTCGGCGCCTCGCCCTGGTACACCTTTCGCCGGGTCACGCTACCGGCGATCGCGCCCGGCGTGCTCGCCGGCGGCGTGCTGTGCTGGGCGCGGGCGCTGGGGGAATTCGGCGCGACCATCACCTTTGCCGGCAACTTCCCGGGCCGCACCACCACCATGCCGCTGTCGGTGTATCTGGCCCTGGAGACCGATCCGGAGGCCGCGATCGTGCTCAGTCTGGTCCTGTTGCTGGTCTCGGTCGTCGTACTGGTGTCGTTGCGCGAGCGCTGGATTCGAGGTGCGGCGTGACGCTGCGGGCCGAACTGGAGATCCGGCGGGACCGATTCCACCTCGATATCGCGATCACCGCCGAACCGGGCGAGGTGGTGGCCCTGCTCGGACCCAACGGCGCGGGTAAGACGACCGCACTGCGGGCACTGGCCGGACTCGTGCCGCTGACCGGCGGCCGACTCGCCGTCGCCGATCAGGTGTGGAACGAGCCGCCCCGCGTCTTCGTGCCCACCGAGCATCGGCGGGTCGGCGTCGTCTTTCAGGATTATCTACTGTTCCAGCATCTTTCGGCGCTCGAGAACGTCGCCTTCGGCCTGCGCGCCCGCGGTATGCGGCGCACCGAGGCGCGTCGCCACGCGGCCGCATGGCTCGACCGGGTGGGACTGGGCGAACACCTGCGCACGATGCCGCGGGCGCTGTCGGGCGGGCAGGCGCAACGCGTGGCCCTGGCCCGCGCGCTGGCCACCGATCCGCAGGTGCTGCTGCTCGACGAACCGCTGGCCGCGCTCGACGCCGGCACCCGCCTGCAGGTGCGCGCCGACCTGGCGCACCATCTGCGCGACTACCGCGGCCACACCGTGCTGGTCACCCATGATCCGCTCGACGCCCTGGTGCTCGCCGACCGACTGGTCATCGTCGAACACGGCAATGTCGTCCAGCACGGCGCACCCGCCGAGGTGGCGCGGCGACCACGCACCGAGTACGTCGCGAACCTGTTGGGGCTCAACCTGTTTCGCGGCACCGCCGCCGGCAGGGCGGTCGAGGTGGACAACGGCGGCCGCCTCACCGTCCCCGACCCGGCGGCGGGCCGGGTGTTTCTGGCCTTCCCACCCAGCGCGGTCAGCCTGCATCCGGAACAACCGTCCGGCAGTCCCCGCAACGCCTGGCCGGTGACGGTCACCGGACTGGAACAACATGCCAATCTGACCCGGGTCCGCCTCGACGGCGCTCCGACGGTCCTCGCCGACATCACCTCGGCCGCCGTCGCCGAGCTGCGCCTCCACCCCGGCATGCGACTCTGGGCCGCGGTCAAGGCAACCGAGATCCACGTCTATCCGGCGTAGTGGCGCGACCGACCCCAGGCCTCCACCCGCCCCGTCCTCGCGCGGCCACGGCCATGGCCCCTGGTGGCTTCGTCGGATCACACAGGGCCATCTGCCGCCCGTGATCGGTGTCGAACTGATCGCGACCGAGGGTTGGCTGGGGTTCAACCCGCCGCAGTCGCTGCGCCCGCTGCTGAAGCTCGCAGACCGCTACAGCGACTGGGATGCCAACCGAACCGCCACGCCTTCGGAGCTTGCTACCGACATCGTTACCGCGGCGCAGGAGCTCCTGAACGGCTCGTGGGCCTACTGATTCACTCGGGGGCAAGCGAATAGCGACCGAAGCGACAACGCTGATGTGCTTGATGCTCACTCCGGCTCACCGCGCCGGGGTGTGCACCAAGTCGATATATTCCTGCGGCAGATCGGCATACGACAGTTTCGTGATGCTCGCGGGTCCGGAATGGTAGGAATCCTCGCCCTGGATCAGCCCGTCCGCGTCGACCGGCCACAGGATCAGCTGCCGCATCACCACCAGATAGTCGGCGGTCTCGTCGTCGACGGGTAATCCCGCCTGGGCGGCGAAGGAACCAGGGTAGATCATCTTCAGGAAGCCCTCGGTCACTACGCAGTGGTTGTCCACGACCAAGCGGTCGATGGCGAATTCCAGGATGTTGGTGCGGGTGGCGAGAAAGTCGATGTAGTACTGGCGGACTCCGTCGGTGCCCGTCGGGCCCACATCGTGGCCGTCGTGCCAGAAGTGGTAATCGGGCGCGGGCGCCAGGGTCGCCATCAGCCGATCCAGGTCGGGGGCGGCCTCGGCCTTCATATGTTCGACGACGGCACCGAGCACGACGCGGTGCCGTTCGTCGGTGGTGACGGCGAGGCGCTGTTCGAGCGTTTCCCAGGTGCGACGGGGGTCGATGACCGGCATATCCGAAACCTCTCTGCGGACGGGCGAGTTCGTCCTGCGATAGTGACTCGAACCACATCCCGTCCTCAGCCGACACCTGTCGGCGGATTCGGCCGGAAGGTCCGCCGCGCGTCGGGGGCCACTCATCCGGGCCGGCCGAAGACCTCGGCCGCGGCCAGTTCGGTGGAGGTCAGCGCCAGGCGGCGGACCATCAGGACCAGCGTGGCCATGAACCGGTCGACCGAATCGTCGAGATTCCACCCCATCTCCGATGCCAGTCGTGCCAGCCGGGCGGCGACGGTGCTGTGATGGATGTGCAGTTCGGCGGCCGTGCGGCGCAGCGATCCGAAGACACAGAACGCCTCCAGGGTCGCGACCTCCTGTTCGCCGCCGGCCGAGGTCGCAATGGCGTTGAGCCGCGCGACGCCCGGATCGTTGAGTAGGCGTTCGACCGGGAGTTCGGCCAGTAAGGCTAGTGAGCCGAGCAGTTCGGCGGCGACCGCGCGGCGACCGTAGGGCGTGGCGGAGGTGAAGCGCAGCGCCCGCCGGGCCTTCTTCCACGATGCCGGTGCGGCGTAGACGCTCATCCGCTCCCCCACCCCGATCCACGGTCCGCGGTCGCCGCCGTCGCGCGGCGCCGGATACCGGGCCACGATGGCCTCGTGCAGGCGTAGGGCCAGTTCACCACTGTCGCTGCTGTCCTGCAGGATCACCGCGGTCAGATTTCCGGCCGCTATCGAGCGCACCATCCGTCCCGGGCAGACCCGCGAAATCAGTTCCAGCGCCGCGGTATTCGTCGTCGCCGAGACCGCCAGAACCCGGATGTCGCGGGCCGGATCCAGCCCGAGCAGCCCGACCGCGCGCAACCGGTCCTCACGGCGTTCCTTGTCCGAGAGCACCACCTCGAGCAGGGTGGGATCACCCATATGCGGATCGCTGCGCGCCCTCGCCTGCTGCACGGCCGCCACCCGCAGCGTGTGCCGCAGCCGGTCCAGCAGCACCGGGTCGAGCGGCCGCGGCGGGCCCTCGCGGCGCAACCAGACCTGTGGGTCGTCGCCGGTGGCGGCGCGCGGGTCGACCGTGACCGGAGCACCGTGGGCGTCGTAGGCGATGATCGGCCCGACCCCCCACTGCGCGGCGACGGGGCACTCCGCCAGCAACGCCGCCGACCGCACCACGGTATCGGCGTTGGCGGCGCTTTCGCCCAGCGCGTCGAAGTAGGAGATGATCCGCAGCACCGACACCGAATCCGAACCCAGCTCCGACATGCGTAGCTGCTCAGCGCTCACGGCGGCACCACCCACCGATCACGATCGAGCCCGGTGCGGAATCGGTGAACGCCCGTACCGCTCGTATTCGGCCAGGAGCCGGGCCCGGTACTCGGCGGTCGCCGGCACGTAGCGGGTCGACCTCGGCTCGGCGACGAACAACGGATCGTCGACCAACCAGGACGCGTCGGCCAGCACCGGTTTGTTGATCTTGCGGGTGGCCGTCACCGGCATCTCGGCGACGATCCGGACGAATCGCGGCGCCCATTTGGTGCCCAGATCGGCTTGGGCGGCAAGGAATTCACCGAACCGCTCCGGATCGAAATCGGTCCCGTCGGTCATCTGGATACTCGCCATCACCTGGTCGCCGGTGCGCGGATCCGGCACCGGATAGACCGCCACCAGCGCCACCCCGGGAAATCGCGCCAGAATCCGTTCCACCGGAGCGGCGGCGAAATTCTCGCTGTCGACCCGGATCCGATCCCCGGCGCGCCCGGCGAAATAGAAGAATCCGGCCTCGTCGCGATATCCCAGATCACCGGTCCGGAAAACCGGTCCCGCTATCCGCTCCGCGGTGGCCACCGGATTGTCGTAATACCCCTCGAACATTGCGGCGCCGGTGGTGTTGACGATCTCTCCGATGGCCTCCGCCGCATTGATCAGTCGGCCGTCGGAGTCGAATCGTGCGGGGGGACAGGGTTTTCCGTTGCTGTCGTGAATCGCCACCGACATGTAGTCGGGACCGCGGCCGAGTGAACCGACCGGGGTGTCCGGTGTCACCCGGATCACGACTCCGCCTTCGCTGGAGCCGTAACTCTCCATCGGCCGGACCCCGAATCGTCGCTCGAATTCGTCCCGGTCGAGCGGCGCGGCCTCGGTACCGAAGACGATGCGCAGCCGGGTGTCGCGTTCCAGCGGCGATTCCGGAGCCGAGAGCAGATACGCCAGCGAGCGGCCCACATAGTTGAAATAGGTGGCCCCGAAGCGGCGGATATCGGGCAGGAATCCCGAGACCGAGAACCGCCGGCGCATGGTGAAGGTCGCACCGGTGAAAACCGAGGGCGCCCAGCACGCCATGATCGCGTTGCCATGGAACAGCGGCATCGCGTTGTAGGTGACGTCGGCGCGGGTCAGGCCGAACGGGTTGACGGCGGCCAACGCGGCCAGTCGCCCGGTCGAACAGATCACGGCCTTCGGCGCGCCGGTGGAACCGGAGGTGAAGGTGAGCAGCAGGCGAGTCGCGGGATCCCGGGCCGGCTCGGGGACCTCGGCCGAGATCGCCGCGCGGGCAACGGCTTCCGCCCATCGCGGCGTATCGATCAGCAGAATCCGGTCGGCCTCGACACCGGTGTCGAGGCCGTCGAGCTGCGCGCGGCCGTCGCGATCGGTGAGAATCACGTCGCAGTGCACACCCCGGATGTCGGCGGCCAGTTCGCTGCCGCGCCGGGTCGGGTTGATGCCGATGACCGTCGCCCCGCACAGTGCCGCGCCGCCGAGCGCGAAGATGTACTCGGGCACGTTCTCGAGCAGCACACCCAGATGGAACGGTCGTCCCGCCCGCCGCAGCTCGGCGAATACCGCTGCGCGCCGGAAGCATTCGGTGACGACCTCGCCCCAGCTGTAACGCTCGTCCTCGAACAGCAGGCCGGGGTGGTCGTCGCCGGCCCGCGCGAGCAGCAGATCGGCGAAGGTGAGCCGCCGGCGCGCGACCTCGTCGGGCGGCAGCTGCGGGGCGGGCGGAAAGGCGGGAGCGGCGCTGTCGACCATGGCACCAACTTTCTGTGGAACTCGATCCGTCGCGCAGTCGCGACCGATGCCGCCGATACTGTGACCGGCGTCTCATGGGGATCGAGTCAACATTGTTGACTCCGCCTTGTCAACAGTGTTGACATAGACTGTGTCCGCCCAGCCACATCGCCTCGAAAGGTGCGGCACATGCCGACGAGCCCGACCCGGACCGCACGGTCGGCCCAGGACACCCGGGCGGCGGTCCACCGGGCCGCCACCGACCTGTTCTCGCGCCACGGCTACACCGCGACCGGGGTGCGCGATATCGCCGCCCGCGCCGGGGTCGACCCGGCTCTGGTCATCCGCTACTTCGGTTCCAAGGAGAAACTGTTCCTGGACACGATGACGATGCGAGATGCCTTCGCGCCCATAGCCGACGAGCCGGCCGATCGTTTCGGCGCCGCCCTGGTCGGCTTCCTCGTCGACCGCGTCCGCGACGAGTCCGGCAATACGCACGTGTTCACCGCGCTGCTGCGCGCCTCGGATCTGCCGGCCGTGCGCGACCGCCTGCGGCAACAGATCAGCGAGATGGTCGATCGGGTCCTCGCCCCACGATTGCGGGGCCCGGAGCTCGCCCTGCGCAGCCGGCTCATCGGCGCCCAGGTCACCGGCCTGCTCACCGCCCTGTGCGTGCTCGACGACCCGGTCCTCACCGCCGCCCCGCGCGAGCAGCTGGTCGAGCATTACGGGCGCGCGATCCAGGAACTCGTCGACTCGTAGGGCGGCGGCCCGCGACGAGGGCGGGTCGTGGGCGAGGCCTCAACGCCGGGACCGGCCAGTCGTGCCAGGATACGAACACACCCACCCGTGAGGAGTTCGGCATGAGCTACGCCGTGGATTTCGAGACCGTCTCGACCGTCGGCCTGGAGTCGTCACCGGTCGCGGACGCGCTGGCCGGTCTGCGCGCCAACGAGGCCCGGTACTTCAAGAACAAGTACGACCACGTCTTCACCGTCGAACCGGCCGAGAAGGCGCAGTCGATCATCGACTGGGTGCATCGGATCCTCGCCGACGAACGCGGGATCGTCATCTCCGCGCGGCCGCTCGAAGCCACGGAGTTCCAGGTCGAGGACATCCGCTGGGCCTACGTGTTCTACGAGAACGGCCTGTCGATCAACGTGCTGTACCCGCTCGACAACCCGAAGAAGCGAGCCGTCGGGTTCAAGCTCTCCGACGGCATGGAGGTCCCGCCCGAGCTCTCCTCCTTCAAGTTCGCCAGGCAGAAGTCGAAGCTGGCCGGCACCATCCGCGGCTCGTACTTCGTCATCAAGAACGAGTACTGAGCCACGAGGTCAGCGCCGCAGCTGATCCTGCGGGACGAGGACGGTGGTGCGCTCGTCGATCGGCTCCATCGGCTCCAGCCGCGGCTGGGTGTTGAGCCGATCCGACAACTTCTGCCGGCTGACCTGAACCAGCTTGCGGGTGACCGGACTGGCGGCGACGGCGCGGGTAGTCTTGCTGATCTGCTCGTATCGAGCGCGCCCCGCCTTGGCCCCCAGCACATAACCGGCTGCGACGCCGATGATCAACCGCAGCATTCTTTCGGGCTCCTCCCAGTAGCTGTCCGCGCCGTACATCCTGCCCGACACCGAGCCGGACTGTCGATCCGGCACCACCTTGCCAGACCCCACCGACAATTTCGGCCTTCGCTCGCCGCGTGCGCCAATTCCCGTCCCGCGCACCCGGTTCGGACCACGATCGACCACCCCGCCACATCCGTCCGCCTTATCCGAACCGTTCCGGCGAACTCCGGCGTTTGCCCAGCTCCCGGCCCGATTTGGGCAGCGGAGCGGACATAGGCTAAAGTTTGTCCTCGGTCGGCCCGCACGGGCAGACCGGAGCAATCCCCTATAGCTCAATTGGCAGAGCAGCCGACTGTTAATCGGCAGGTTTCTGGTTCGAGTCCAGATGGGGGAGCAAGCAAACAACCCCCTACCAGGTAAAACGGGTAGGGGGTTGACTTCTTTTCAACGCATATGTGTCGGAGAGATCCCGTACTTTCCCGGATACGGATCGGCCGCGCGGGCATCCGGCCGGGGTCCGGCGCGCGACGTCATGCCTGTGCGGTCGTCGCCGGGGGTGTGGGCAGTCGGTGCTGAGCCTCGCCCGACTCGGCTCGCCCGTGGTCACGGCCTCGACAACCACCGGAAGGAGTGCGGCGGACCGACCCGAGACTGCTCCTTCTCTCGGCGCGCGGCGAGCTTCCGGGGCCGAGCTAGCCGGGCCGGTACTCACGATGCGGGGTCGAAAGTTCCCACACTGCCTCGAATGCGTTGCGGCACAGCGCGATAACGTGCAGATCGCTGGACATGGTCTTCGCGGTGGCGAGTCCGTCTCCGGCATAGTGCAGAAATACGACGAGCCGGTCGTCGAACAGATAGAAGTCGTTGCCGGGTATGCCGATCGAGGACACCAACCGGCGCGGCGTCCATCGAATGTCCTCCCCGGCCTCGACCATCGGCGCGGCAATACTGTGCGCCCAGCGTTGATACTCGCTCAGCGGTTCGGACACGATTCGCGCTCGCCGCACCCTTCGCCCGGCCGCCGCATGCTCACGCAGTGCGGTGCACCAGCCGTGCAACCATTCCAGGTCGTCGGGCTCGCCCGCGGCCCATTTCGCCAGATGCGGTAGCTCGACCGCGGTGCCGTAGGCGTCCCGGGTTTCCAGGTGGTCGGAAGTGTGCTCGAATTCGTTGAGCAGCCGGTCGAATTCGGCGTCGCTGATCTCGTTCACTGCCCTCCCTGCCGCGTGAAGAACGATACGAGCCGGCCCGCAATCTCGAGGCCCGACTCACCCTCGGAAATCTACGCGCCGATCGCCGCCCCCGAGCGACGACGTACCGACGCACTCCGAGGTCCGCACCTTCCCGGTATGAACGCTGTCGAATCCACCCGGACCGCCCTGGACAGCACGCACCGAGAATCAGCCGTAACCGTGGGCGCCGTCGTCCGAGGACCCGTACCGAGGGATTCGAACGGGCCGGACCGGCCGAACGTTCACCGGCAGGGTCCGGTTCGAGTCGGGACGGGAGTACGTGGACGTCCCGCGACCGGCTCGGGTAGCGGGACGTGCCGGCTACCGCCGGGTGGCGGTAGCGTCCAGCGCTGCCGCGATGTGCCGGGCGAGCAGGTCGGGCGCCGACGCGTGGGCCAGATGGCCCTGCCCCGGTAGCCGATCGATCCGGGCCTGCGGCAGGGCGGCGGCGATGCGGTCGAAGGCCGTGCCGTACGGTTCGGCGTTCGCGTTGAGTTCGCCCAGGATCAGGGTGACCGGGACGGTCAGTGCGCGATAACGCCGCAGGCTCGCCGGGTAGCCGTCGATCGCCGCGAGTTCGGCGGGCAGCGGTGCGGCCAGCGGGCGCAGCACCTCCCACACCGGCGATTCCCGCAGCGCGGCAACATATTCCGCGGAGAATCCGGAGACATCCGTATTGACCAGCCGTACCGCGGCATCCAGATCACCGCGGTCGACCGCGGCGCGCAGCGCGGGAATCGCGCCGGGGGCGAAGGGTGCCGACACCGGTTCGTACGCGATCAGCGAGCGCAGATCGGTCCGTTCGCAGGCCGCCTCCAACGCGATGAGCCCGCCGTAGCTCCACCCGAACAACTCGACGCCGCCGCCGAGGGTGTCGAGGATGTGATGCAGGTCGTCGATTTCGGTGCGCACGGAGTAGTCGTCGCCCAGCGGGCCGCTCGGCACCCGGCCTCGACGATTGATCGTCACCACCGGATTGGTCACCCCGAGCCGCTCGACCACCGGTCGCCAGCCCGCGGCATCGGACATGACGCCGGGAACGATCACCAGCGGCGGTCCGTCACCGTCGACGACCTCTGCGGTCAACTCGGCCCCGGCACGATGAAAGTGTGTCGATCTCATTCCGGATGGAACGATCAGACCACCGTGAAATCATCCGAGTTGCCCATGGCCTGCGTGAGCAGGCTCTTGCGGTACTGCTCGAGCGCTACCAGATCGCCGAACAGCGCCATATAGGCGTCGGGCTGCTCGGTCGAGGAGACCCGTTGCAGCTTCGACTTCAGCTCCGCCACCTGACGGCCGACCCACGCCTCCTGCACCCGCGCCAGGACCCCGGAGATGAAGCGCGGAATATCGTCCATCGACTTCACCGGCAGCGGCTCGGCGGCCAGTTCCGAGACCAGCGCCCGCAGGGTGAGGTCGTCGGTGTGATCGGCCACCCGCGAAACCCATTCCGCGCCACCGATTCCGGCCGCGGTACCACCGGCGGCGGCCACCGCGGAACGAACGGCGGCGTAGGCGGGATGGGTGAACGCCTCGGACTCGAGACTGTCGAACAGAGGGCCCGCCGTCGCCGGATACTGCAGGGCCGCGGCCAGCACCTGCCGCTGCGGCAGCAGCACCGGGTCGCCCGGGTGCGGGCGGGCGGCCGCCGACTCGGCAGGCGCGGCCGCCGGTTCGCGGGCGGGTACCCCCTTCATCGGCTTCCCGCGCCGGGCATGGTCGCCGACCCGGCGGACCACGAGCTGGATATCGTCCCAGCCGACCCAGCCGGCCAATTTGGTCGCGTACGCCTTGCGCAGCGCGTTGTCCTTGATCTGCGCCACCACCGGCACCGCGCGCCGCAGGGCCTCGACCTGTCCCTCCGGGGTGTCGAGATTGTGGTCGGCGAGCAGACCACGAATCACGAACTCGTACAACGGGACCCGGCGTGCGACCAGATCGCGTACCGCCCCGTCCCCGGACCGCTGCCGCAGCTCGCAGGGATCCTGACCGTCCGGTGCGACCGCGATGTAGGTTTGCCCGGCCAATTTCTGATCACCCGAGAAGGCCTTCAGCGCGGCGGCCTGACCGGCCGCGTCGCCGTCGAAGGTGTAGATGATCTCCCCGCGCCAGAAATTGTCGTCCATCAGCAGCCGGCGCAGCATCGACAGATGTTCGTCGCCGAACGCCGTGCCGCAGGCGGCGACAGCGGTGGTCACCCCGGCCAGATGCATCGCCATCACGTCGGTGTAGCCCTCGACCACGACCGCCTGATGGCTCTTGGCGATCTCACGCTTGGCGTGGTCGAGACCGAACAGCACCTGGGACTTCTTGTACAGCACGGTTTCCGGCGTATTGATGTACTTGGCCGTCATCTGGTCGTCGTCGTACAACCGCCGCGCGCCGAAGCCGATCACATCGCCGCTCAGATTCCGGATCGGCCACAGCAGCCGCCGGTGGAATCGGTCGATCGGCCCGTGCCGGCCCGGTTTGGACAGTCCGGCCGCTTCCAGTTCCTTGATGTCGAAACCCTTGCGCAGCAGGTATTTCGTCAGTGTGTCCCAGCCCGCCGGGGCATATCCGCAGCCGAAGTGCCGGGCGGCGTTGGCGTCGAAATTGCGATCGGTGAGATATTTGCGGGCCGCCTCGGCGCCCGGTTCGCGCAATTGCGCCTGATAGAACTCGTGCGCGGCGGCATTGGCGGCGACCAGCCGGGAGCGGGTGCCGCGATCGCGCTGCACCGAGGTCCCGCCGCCCTCGTAGTTGATCTTGTAACCGATCCGGTCGGCGAGCTGCTCGACCGCCTCGACGAAGCCGACGTGTTCGATCTTCTGCAGGAACGCGAAGACGTCACCGCTCTCACCACAGCCGAAGCAGTGGAAATGGCTGTGATTGGGCCGCACGTGGAACGACGGCGACTTCTCGTCGTGAAACGGGCACAGCCCCTTCAGCGAATCCGCGCCGGCACGTTTGAGCGATACATATTCACCCACGACATCCTCGATGCGTACGCGTTCACGTATTGCCGCGATATCGCGATCCGGAAGTCGACCTGCCACGGCAATCGAGTCTAGCCGCGTGCCGGTCGGGGCATGTCGACGACCGCGTTCAGGCCGCCGCGATGCGCTCGAGCCGGCTCTCGGTGTAGGAGGCGATCTGGTCGGTGATCACCCGGACCCGCTCGGTGTCGTCGTCGGCGGCCTCCCACCACGGCAGCAGGATCGGGTCCAGACCATGAGGGGCCTCGGCCAGCAGCCGGTCGGCCACCGCGTGAATGCGCTCACGCTGGGCGGCCTGGCGGCGGTGGTGTTCGGGATCCGACATCACATACCGCAGCGCGACCGTCTTCAGCAGGGCCACCTCGGCCGCCACCACCGCGGGAATCTCCAGGTCGGCGGCGTACCGGCACAGCGACTGCCCGGTCCAGGCCGCCCGGGTGGCCTCGACCGCGGCCGTGGCGAATCGCCCGACCAGATCGCTGGTGAGCCGCTTCAACGCGACCGAGGCGCGCAGGCTGCCGTCGTAGCCGGCCGCGTCGGCGATCACCTGGAGCCGGGACAGCCGCTGCCCCGCCGCGATCAGATCGTCGGCCGAGAGGTCCCGGTGCTGACGCCGGCCGAGTTCGGCGAGTGCGGTCCGCTCGACCGGATCGGCGAGTGCGCGCAGATCGATCCGCCCGGCGATCACGCCGTCCTCCACGTCGTGCACCGAATACGCGACATCGTCGGCCCAGTCCATCACCTGTGATTCCAGCGACTGCCGCCGCTCGGGCGCACCCTTGCGCACCCAGTTCAGCCGGTCGAGATCGGCCTCGTAGGCGCCGAACTTGGTGCCGGAACCCGTTCTGCCCCAGGGGTATTTGACGGTGGCGTCCAGGGCCGCGCGGGTGAGGTTCAAGCCGAAACTCTCCCCCGCCGCATCGAACACCTTGGGCTCCAGCCGGGTCAGAATGCGCAGGTTCTGGGCGTTGCCCTCGAAACCGCCGTAGGCGTCGGCGAACTCGTCGAGGGCCCGCTCTCCGTTGTGTCCGTAGGGCGGATGGCCGATATCGTGCGCCAGCCCGGCGAGATCGACCAGATCCGCGTCACAGCCCAGCCCCTCCGCGATACTGCGGCCGATCTGCGCGACCTCCAGCGAATGGGTGAGCCGGGTGCGCGGGGTGTCGCCGTCGCGCGGGCCCATCACCTGCGTCTTGTCGGCCAGCCGGCGCAGCGCCGCCGAATGCAGGACCCGGGCTCGGTCGCGGGCGAAATCGCTGCGCCGCGCCGGAGCGGGCGACCAGCGCAACCCGGCCGTGGGCGAGGTTTCGGGCACCATCCGCTCGCGGTCGGTGCCGACGTACGGGCATTCGGGCATCGGGTCGGGGCTCATGAGGGGTACCGCCTGATTCTCACTGCTCCGCGGTGTATTTGAAGTCGGCGGAGAAATGGGTGAGCTGGTACCACAGCAGCGCGCCGGTCTCGCGGGCGATGCCGTGGAACTGGGATTCCCGGGTGTAGACGGCCGGGCCCGTGCGGGTGGGCGCGGTCCAGGCGTCCAGCCCGGCGTCACGCGCCATGGTCCGGGTGCGCAGCGAATGCCACGGGTCGCTGACCAGCACCGCGGAGGACAGGTCGCGGGCGCGCATCGCGGTGGCCACCGCCTCGATGCTCTGCAAGGTGTCGGATCCGGTCTCGACGGCGAGCACCCGGTCGGCGGGCACACCGCGATTCTTCAGGTAGTTCTTACCCGAGGCGGCCTCGGTGTAGTTGTCGCCCACCTGCTTGCCGCCGACCGTGATCACCAGTGGCGCAACACCTTTGCTGTACAAGTGGTAGGCCTGCCCGAGGCGCGCCTCGAACACCGAGGAGGGCGTGCCGTCGTACTGCGCGGCACCCAGCACCACGATCGCGTCGGCGTGGGTGTAGTCGTCGATCCGCGCGACCTGCCACACCCGGAACGCGGTCCCCCCGACCAGCACCACTGCGATCACGATCGTCCCGGCGACCACCCGGCGCAGCCAGCGCGCGACCGACGACCCGCGCGGATGGCGGCTCGCCGGGGACGGCGGGTGGGCGCGGGGTGGGTGACGGCGGACGGCATGACCCGAGTGTGCCAGTGCTCGGTCACGTCACGATTGCGGAGCGATGGGCGGCATACCCGCGGACCGGATCACTTCACCACCCGCGTTCGCGCCACTGCGCCAGCTGCGGACGCTCGTCGCCCAGAGTGGTGTCGTCCCCGTGACCGGGATAGACCACGGTTTCGTCGCCGAAGCGGTCGAACACCTTCGTGGTCACATCGTGGAACAGCGAATCGAAATCGGCCGGCGAGGTGGTCCGGCCGACGCCCCCGGGAAACAGGCAGTCACCGGTGAACAGATGGGTGCGGCCGTCGCCGTCGGTGAAGGCCAGCGCCACCGACCCGGGCGTGTGGCCGCGCAGATGGAGGACCTCGAATTCCAGTTCGCCGATCGTGACGGTATCCCCGTCGGCGAGCAGCCGGTCCGGACGCACCGGCAGTGGGTCGGCGTCGAGGGCGTGCGCGGCGGTCGGCACACCGGTGTCCGAGACGACCGCACTCAGTGCCTGCCAGTGATCGGGATGCTGGTGCGTGGTGACGATCAGGCGCAGGTGGTCCGGCACCTCCTGATCGACCAGCGCTTGGATGCGCTCGGATTCGTTGGCGGCGTCGATCAGCACGGCATCACCGGTGGCGGTGTCCTGCACGAGGTAGACGTTGTTGTCCATGCCGCCGACCGACATCTTCACGATCCGGGCGCCCGGGACGTCGCGCTGCTGCGGATTCGTACCCGGTGCGACATGACCCGTATAGGGGATATCCAGCGTGATCATCCTGCCGATGGTAATCACCGCGACCGACACGGGTCGGCCGGAATACCGTCCTCGCCGCCGTGGTGGCGGATACATTCGTGCTATGCCGCCGCTCTCGCGTCTTCGCCGATCACAGCCGCCGACGCTGCTCGCGGTGCTGCTGTCGATCGTGTTCGGGTTCGTGCTCGGCTGCTGCGGCCCGGCGGTGGCCGACCAGCCGATGCGGCTCAACGAATACGTGACCGATTCGGCACAGGCGCTCGACGGACCGCAACGCGATACCGTGCGCGCCTCGGTGGACGCGTTGTACACCGCGCACCGGGAGCGGCTGTGGGTGGTCTATGTCCACGACTTCGGCGGCGTCGACCCGCAGACCTGGGGTGAGCGCACCGCAACGGCGTCCGGGTTCGGTGACCGCGATGTGCTGCTGTCGATCGCCACCGCCGACCGGTCCTATGCCTTCACGGGCGCACTGCCGCCGTCGGTGAGCGATTCGGAACTGGATTCGCTGCTCCGGGACCAGGTGGAGCCGCGCTTGCACAACGGGCAGTGGGCGGAGGCGGCGGTGGCCGCGGCGGACGGATTGTCCACGGCCATGGGCGATTCCGGTGGCGTCGGAATCTGGCCGCTGATCGTGATCACCCTGATCGTGCTGGGCGTGATCGGCCTGGTGCTGGGTGCTTCACAGGTGCGCCGGCGGGCCCGCGGGCGAGCCGAGGCGGCGGCCGCCCGCGCGGTGGATCCGACCGACGCGGCGGCGCTGAGCCGGTTGCGCCCGGATCTGCTCGAGGCCCGCGCCGGTGAGATGTTGGTCGACACCGACAACGCGATCCGCGCCAGTGCGGAGGAACTGCGCCTGGCCACCGACGAATTCGGCGCCACCGCGACCGCGCCGTTCGCGGCTGCCGTCGAAGCGGCGAAACAGGCGATGGCGCACGCGTTTTCGATTCGGCAGCGGCTCGACGACGACATTCCCGAAACTCCGGAACAACGAAACGATCTGCTGATCGAGTTGATCACCACCTGCGGGCGCGCCGACGCCGAGCTCGACGACAAGGTGGCCGAGTTCGACGCCATGCGCAATCTGCTGATCGACGCGCCGCAACGATTGGACGCGCTCACCCGCGACATCGTGGATCTGACCGTGCGACTACCGCGTTCGGAGCAGACGCTGCGCGATCTGGTGGCCGCGCAGCCGGAATCGGTCACCGCACCGGTGCGGGACAACGTGACGATGGCGCGGGAACGGATCGCCTTCGCCGAACAGACCGTCGAACAGGGGCGTAGCGCCGTCGCACAGCCGGTCGGCCGGCAAGGTGGCGCGGTCGCGGCGATCCGTGGCGCCGAGGCGGCGGTGGCGGCCGCCCGCAGGCTGCTCGACGCCGTCGACACCGCCGAAACGGATATCGCCCAGGCGCGGGCCGGATTGCCCGCTGCCCTGGCCGAATTGGGCCGCGATCTCGAGTCCGCCGCGACACTGACCGAGCACGGTGGCCCCGAACTGGCCGAGGCGATGTCCGGCGCCCGGGCGGCGTGGGAGACGGCCGAAACCACCGGCGAGGCCGATCCCCTGGGCACCTTCCAGCGGGCGGTCGCGGCCGATACCGCACTCGACCGCGCCGTGACGGTGGCCGGCGAACGCAAGCTCGCGGCCGATCAGCTGCGCCGGCGACTGGAACAGGCCACGGCCGCGGCGCAGGCGCAGGTCCGCGCGGCGGCGGACTTCATCGACACCCGCCGCGGCGGGATCGAGGCGACCGCACGCACCAGATTGGCCGAGGCCCAGCGCAATCTGGCCCGGGCACAGCAGCTTTCGGATACCGAGCCGCAGTCGGCCCTCGACAGCGCCCAGCGGGCCGCCGATCTGGTTACCCGCGCGCTGCATGCGGCACAGGCCGATGTGCGGAACTGGCAAGCCCGGCAACCGATTTCGGGCGGCTCGCAGGCAGGTGCGGTACTGGGTGGAATACTGATCGACAGCCTGTTGCGCGGCGCGGCCGGTGGGTACCGCGGTCGGCGCACCGGTGGGTCGGGTTGGGGCCCGGCCTCTTTCGGTGGGTCGGACAGCTCCCGCCGGATCAGCCGCGGTGGCCGGTTCTGATTCGCGGCCGCCTCAGCCCGCCGGCGGTACCGGCTCCCCGCTCCGGGTGGCGAGCCACTGCTGCAGCTCGATCAGATTGCCGTCCGGATCACGCAGATACGCGCAGCGAATGCGGCCGTCGTAGTCGATCGGCCCGGCCAGGATCTCGGCGCCGCGGCCGCCGATCTCGGTCAGATACTCGGTCAGATCGTCGACGCGCAGCGACACCATCGTCGTATCCGTCGCGGTAGCCGATTCCGGGCGCAACGTATCGCCCAGCGCCGCTGCCAGATTCGAGCGGTCGTGCAGGGCCAGCGTGCTGCCCAGTTCCGGTTTGAATGCGGCATAGGGCGGTCGCGGATCATCGGTTTGCGGGGTGAGGCCGAGGACGTCGCGGTAGAACGACACACAGCCGGCGAAATCGGACACGATCAGGCGAATCTGAGTCAGGTGCACGAACCGGAATCTACGCTCACCCACCGTGCGCGCACCGGCGACTCAGAGCCAGCCGAGGCGCTCCGCCGCACGGACCGCCTCGGCTCGGGTCCGCGTTCCGGTTTTCCCGATGGCCGCCGAGAGGTGATTGCGAACCGTCCCCTCGGACAGATGCAACCGGCTCGCGATCACCGCCGCAGTGGAACCGTCCGCCGCGGCGGCCAGCACCTCCCGCTCGCGCGCCGTCAGCGGCGATGTTCCCGCGGTGAGGGTTTCGGTGGCCAGCGCCGGATCCACCACCCGCAAGCCCATCTGCACTCGACGAACCGCATCCGCCAATTCACGTGCGGGCGTATCCTTCACGACGAAGCCGTCGGCGCCGGCATCGATGGCACGTCGCAGATAGCCGGGCCGGCCGAAGGTCGTCACCATCAGAATGCGCACCTGCGGAAAGGCCGCATGCACCTGCCCGGCGACCGAAATGCCGTCCAGTCCGGGCATTTCCACATCGAGCAGTACGACGTCCGGATTGCTGCGCCGGACCGCCGCCAGCACCTCGTCGCCCCGGCCGACCTCGGCCACCACCTCGAGATCTGTTTCCAGGCCCAGTAGCGCCGCCAGCGCGCCGCGCACCAACGCCTGATCGTCGGCGAGCAGCAGGCGGATCATCGCCCGCACCTCGGCGCGGCCCCGCACCGGTCGATCCCCGTCATCCCTCGCACACCAGCGACCCTAACCGGCGGGGTGATCAGCCGTCGCCGACCGGCCGAGCGCGGCGCGGGGTGGTACCACCGGAGGCGATCCGCCGGGCCCCGATCGACCGCAGTCAGTTCCGGCCGCCGACCTCGGGAAATTCCGCGCGGACCAGGGTGCCTCCGGCGGGCGGCGTGGCGACGACGAGGTGGCCGCCGGCGGCGCGAACCCGCTCGCGCAAGCCGGACAGCCCCGACCCGAACACCGCGCCGCAGACTCCTCGACCGTCGTCGGTGATCTCGATCATCCGATCATCGACCCGCACCCGGCAGTGGCGGGCGCCGCTGTGGCGCACCACATTGGTCACGGCCTCGCGTAATACCCAGCCGAAAGCCACCACGTGTCGCTCGGGCAGATCGGCGGGATCGGGAAGCTCGGCCTCGATTCCGGCGGCTCGCAGCGCGGTGCGGGCATTGGCGAGTTCGCCGGCCAGCGAGACCTCCCGCAGTCCGCCGACGGTGTCGCGCACCCCGGCCAGCGCCTCACGGGCGAGTCGCTCCACGTCGGCGAGTTCCTGCCGGGCGCGACCCGGGTCGTCGTCCAGCAGCCGTTGCGCCAGTTCGGTTTTCACGGTGATCACGGTGAGCGAGTGGCCGAGGATGTCGTGCACGTCGCGGGCCACCCGGTTGCGTTCCTCGACGATCGCGAGCTCACCCTGCTGCCGGCGAGTGATCTCGCGCAGTTGGGCGCGACGCGCACTGACCTCCCGGCCGATCCACATCAGGACCGGAATGAAGGCGAAATAGAGCGGTGCGCTACCGAAATGCAGCGGTGTGGCGAGCGACAGCGCGATCAGCACGGCCGCCACGGTCGCGACCACCACACCCGATTTCGCCGTCGGCAGCACGAATACCGCCGCGGCGGCGACATAGATCGCGGTTCCCAGCCCGGTGACGCCCAGCAGTGCGGTCAATGCTCCGGACAGCCCGGCCAAGGCCCCCAGCACGAGCCAACGCGGCCATTCGGGCGAAACCGGCGCCGTGGGCGCCTCGTCCCAGTCCGGCCGGCGGAAGGGGCCGAAGCACGAGGCCGTCAGGACCCAGAACAGCGCGAGGCAGAACGCCGCGGCGACCGCTCGCGGATGCCGGCCGTCGTGCCACTGCGACACGATGGGCCCGACCAGATACAGCAGCCACACCAGAGCCAAGATCGCGCCGAAGATCAACCGGCGCTGCTGGATCGCCGACTCCGGAGTGTCGTCGCCACCGGCCACCCCGCGCGCCACCCGGTCCAGGGCGCCGGTGACCGGGCGGGCGATGCCGGATCCGCCCCATCGCACCTTCCGCCTCCCACCGTGGTCGACGCCGTCGGGACCCGACGCTACCGCACCACCCGCCGGGACGGACGGTGCGGCGTCGCGGTCAGCGAGCGGTGTCACGGCGGAACAGCACCGCGGATCCGAGAGCGAACAATACCGCCCAGACGACCACGTTCAGGACCGCGAGCGCGGCCGACGCGGCGCCGGTATCGCCGAGCGGCAGCCGAGCCAGCGTCGCCACCCCGTTGGTGGGAAACACCTTCGACACCGTCTCGAACCAGCCGTGCAGCGGCATGAACAGCCCACCGGCGAACGACAGCAGTGCCAGCGCCGGGCCGAGGATCTGCATCACGTTCTCCGACGGCAACAGATATCCCATGAACAGACCGAAGGCCGCGAAGACGATCGAGGTGAGCCACGCGATCAGGAAGCACCCGACCCAAGCCGCCGCGGTCAGGTGCGCACCGGTCACGGCGCCGGCGACGAATACCACGGCGACCGCGCACAATCCGAGCAGCATCGCGCCGGTCACCTTGGTGGCGACGTAGGCGGCCGGACTCAGCGGGGTCAACCGCAGCTGGCGCACCCACCCGGCGGCACGCTCGACCGCCACCATCGCGCCACCGCTGGTGGTGGCCAGCATCGCGCCGTAGACGGCCATCGAAACCATCACGTACGCAGTGACATTGGCCGATCCGTAGGACTCGTGGCGGTACGACGACTGGGCGCCGAAGACGACGAAGAACACCACCGGCATCACCAGCGCGAGGATGACGGTGCGCCGATTGCGCATCATCCGGCGCAGTTCGAGCAGCAGGAAACCCCGGCTGAAACCTCCGAGGCGGGCGACGCCGGGAATCGGCGCGGTCATGGTGGTCATATCAGTGGTCTCCGGTCAGGGCGAGGAAGGCGTCTTCGAGATTGCGGCCGGTGATTTCGAGGTCGGTGGCCGAGGTCCTGGTCAGCAGGTAACGGGCAACGGCGTCGGAATCCTTGCCGTGCACGAGCACTCGGTCCCCGCGCTGCTCCACACCGTCCACCCCGGCGATCGCGCGCAACGGGGCCGGGTCGGCGTCGGGCAGGGTCGCGGAGACCGTCCGCCCGGCGGCCAGATTCTTCACCGCGGCCGCGCTGCCGTCGGCGACGACGGCGCCGTTGCGCACCAGGACGATGCGGTCGGCGTAGGCGTCCGCCTCGTCGAGGTAGTGGGTGGCGAAGACGACGGTGCGTCCGCGCCGGGCGTCGGCGCGGATGGCGTTCCAGAAGTCGCGCCGGCCCTCGACATCCATGCCGGTGGTGGGTTCGTCGAGAATCAGCAGATCGGGATCGGGCAGCAGGGCGAGCGCGAACCGCAACCGCTGCTGTTGACCACCGGAACACTTACCGACCATCCGATCGGCGATGCCGTCGATGCCGGCGCGCGCGAGCACCTCGTCGGCGGGCCGCGGGTGCCGGTGCAGGGCCGCCACCACCCGCACCGTTTCGCCGACGGACAGATCCGGCAGCAGGCCACCCGATTGCAGGACGGCCGAAATACGCCCGCCCGCAACGGCTTCGGCCGGGGTACGGCCGAGGATCCGGACCGTTCCGGCGTCCGGGCGCAGCAGGCCCAGCATCATGTCGATACTGGTGGATTTGCCGGCACCGTTGGGTCCGAGGAAAGCGACGACCTCGCCCGCCGAGACGGTGAGGTCGAGGCCGTCGACCGCGCGCACCGGACCGGCGGACGTGCGGAAGGATTTGGTGAGTCCGCGAAGCTCGATCACCGGCGCGGCGGCGACCCGTTCCGCCGCGCCGGAGGTCATTGCTGTTGTCATACCTCCACTGTCGCCGGGCGCCGGGCACCGTGCCTGGGCCGAGCGTCACGACTGCACCATGACAGATGTCATGGTGCGTCCCGGGTTCCGCCGCGGCGACGGCGGCCCGGATCAGGGCAACAGCACGATCTTGCCTCGGGTGTGGCCGCGTTCGAGTTCGGCGAACGCCTCGCGCACCTCCGCCAGTGGATAGGTGGCGGCGATCGGGATCCGCAGAGTGCCGGCGGCGGCCAGTTCGGCGAGCTGGGCGAGAACGTCGATGGTGTCGGCCGCGGCATTGCCCTCCGCCTTGACGCCGTAGCGCTCGACCGCCGCGAAGTCGATGATGGTGTCGATCCGCTCCGGTTTCACGCCCAACTCCAGCGCCAGCTCCACATAGCCGTTGCCGTGGGTGTCGATGAAGGCGTCGAGACCGCCCGGCGCCAGCGTCCGAATGCGTTCGGCGAGACCGTCACCGTACTCGACGGGCTGCACACCCAGCTCACGCAGATAGTCCTGGTTGTCCGGCCCGGCGATCCCGATCACCGTCACGTCACGGGCCCGGAGCAGTTGCACCACAATGCTTCCCACCCCGCCGGCCGCCCCGGAGACCGCGATCGTATCGCCGGCTTCCGGGCTCACCGCGCGCACCGCGGCGAAGGCCGTGGTGCCCGCGACGTACAGCGAGCCCGCGACCTCCCACGGCAGGCCGGCGGGCTTGGGCGTCACCTGGTCGACCGGAACCACGACCCGGCTGGCGTGGCTGGAACGCTCGTTGCTGAACCCCAGGACCTCGTCGCCGACCGCGATCCCGCTCACCCCCTCCCCCAGTGCCGCGACGCGACCGGCGAAATCGGTGCCCTCGCCGGAGGGGAATGTCGCCGGCCACCGCTCGTGCAGGGCGCCGGTGCGGATCTTGGACTCGCCCGGATTGATCCCCGCGGCGACCACCTCGACGGCCACCTGTCCGGGACCCGGCTGCGGATCCGGTACCTCGCGTACCTCCAGCACGTCGCGATCGCCGTATCGATCGAACTTGACCGCCTGCGCCATGACAGCACCTTTCGTCGGAACCGTGGACCCTGACCCGGCCACGAACCGGCCGGATCTCGGAGTGTTCAGTGCCCGGAACGGCGCGGACCACCACGATATTTCCGCGGCGCGCGGATTCCCGTACGAATTATCTCGCCGCCGCCCGGGTATTCGGTTTTGCCCGATTTTCGGTGCCGATATACCCGCCAACGACCCGACGTGAACGTCTGCACATGGTCCAGCCGGACGAATGCCGGCCCGGGCGCGACAGCGGCGACCGCCGGGCGGAGCGGTTCCAGCCCGCCGGTGTCGCGGGCCGGTTCACCGAGCGGGTAGTCGACATCGTCCCAATGGGTCGGCAGCACGTACCGCATCGGGAGACGTTCCCGGACAAGGGATTTGCGCTCGGGAACCCGCCGCCGAATGCAGCGAGCGTGGCATCCGGGCGTTGCAGCCGTCGAAGCGGAAGTCCCCGGCGGTGACGACCGCCGGTCACCACGATGAGATCGGCGCGCAACCGCCCGGGACGCCGTCGGCGTCCCGGGCCGGGAACTCAGGCGCCGAGCAGGCGCTGCGCGAGGTACCCCTCGACCTGGTCGAGCGCGATCCGCTCCTGGGTCATCGAATCGCGTTCGCGGACGGTGACGGCCTGGTCCTCGAGGGTGTCGAAATCGACGGTGATGCAGAAGGGGGTGCCGATCTCGTCCTGGCGGCGATAGCGACGGCCGATCGCACCGGCATCGTCGAAATCGACGTTCCAGTTCTTCCGCAGTTGCGCGGCAAGGTCTTTCGCCTTCGGCGACAGATCGGCGTTGCGCGACAACGGAAGTACCGCGGCCTTCACCGGGGCGAGGCGACGATCCAGACGCAGGACGGTGCGCTTTTCCATGACGCCCTTGGCATTCGGCGCCTCGTCCTCGGTGTAGGCGTCGATCAGGAAGGCCATCAGCGAGCGGGTCAGACCGGCCGCGGGCTCGATGACGTAGGGCGTGTAGCGCTCGTTGGTGCTCTGGTCGAAGAAGCTCAGATCCGTACCGGAGTGCTTCGAGTGGGTCGACAGGTCGTAGTCGGTGCGGTTGGCGATGCCCTCGAGCTCACCCCATTCGCTGCCCTGGAAGTGGAAGCGGTACTCGATGTCGACCGTGCGGGTCGAGTAGTGCGAGAGCTTCTCCTTCGGGTGCTCGTACAGGCGCAGATTCTCCGCATCGATGCCGAGGTCCGTGTACCAGGCCAGGCGGGTGTCGATCCAGTACTGATGCCACTGCTCGTCCTCACCCGGCTTGACGAAGAATTCCATCTCCATCTGCTCGAATTCGCGGGTGCGGAAGATGAAGTTGCCCGGGGTGATCTCGTTGCGGAAGCTCTTGCCGATCTGCGCGATACCGAACGGCGGCTTCTTGCGCGCGGTGGTCATCACGTTCGCGAAATTGACGAAGATGCCCTGCGCGGTCTCCGGACGCAGGTAGTGCAGGCCCTCTTCGGATTCGATCGGTCCGAGGTAGGTCTTGAGCATCATGTTGAAATCGCGCGGTTCGGTCCACTTGCCGACGGTGCCGCAGTCCGGGCAGCCGATCAGATCCATCGACACGGTCTCCGGATCGTCGATCTTGTGCTTCTCGGCGTACGCCTCCTGCAAGTGGTCCTGCCGGTGCCGCTTGTGGCAGTTCAGGCATTCGACCAACGGGTCGTTGAACACGCTGACGTGCCCCGAGGCCACCCAGACCGGGCGCGGCAGGATGATCGAGGAGTCCAGACCCACCACATCGTCGCGACTGGTGACCATGGCCCGCCACCACTGCTTCTTGATGTTCTCCTTCAGCTCCACACCCAGCGGGCCGTAATCCCACGCCGACCGGGTCCCTCCGTAGATCTCGCCGCTGGGGTAGACCAAGCCCCGGCGCTTGGCGAGATTCGCGACGGTGTCGATCTTCGACTTGGGTGCCACGGTACGAGCTCTCCCTCTGGATGATGGGGCTGAACGATTCGCCCCAGCCTAGCGACATCCGAAGGACCGGCGCCAAGCAGTATCGACGGCGAGCCGCGCTTGACATGCGCACGTGTGCATACCAATAATGGCATCGGTTTCCAATAAGGAGTTGGTTCGATGACCGCCGACAGCGGTGTGCCCGCACGTCGAAGCCGCGTCGCCGTCGAGGCGCCCACCCCGATCCCGCACGACCCGTACCCGTATCGCGCCCCGACCGCTCCGGCTGTGCCGGCTCGCACCACGCTGGACAATGCGGGTGAGCTGCTGCGGGCACTGGCGGCGCCGGTGCGGATCGCAATCGTGCTGCAGCTGCGGGAATCGCCGCGCTGCGTGCACGAACTGGTGGATACGCTGGGCGTGACGCAACCTCTGGTCAGCCAGCACCTGCGCATTCTGAAGTCCGCGGGAGTGGTGCGTGGCGAACGCACCGGCCGCGAGGTGATCTACGAATTGGTCGACGACCATCTGGCACGCATCGTCGTCGACGCCGTCGCACACGCCGAGGAAGGATGACCGTGCCGGAGAAGACGGGCACAGCCGAGAAGGTCGGTATTCGCAGCACCCGCCAGCGCAGCGCGATCACCGCGCTGCTCGGCGATATCGAGGAGTTCCGGTCGGCGCAGGAACTGCACGACGAATTGCGCCGCCGCGGCGAGGGCATCGGCCTGACCACGGTGTACCGCACGCTGCAATCCCTGGCCGACGCGGGCAAGGTCGACGTGTTGCGCACCGACACGGGCGAGTCCGTGTACCGGCAGTGCTCGAAGGGCCACCACCACCATCTGGTGTGCCGGCGGTGCGGTCGCACCGTCGAGGTGGAGGGGCCGACGGTGGAGGCCTGGGCCGAGACGATCGCGGGCGAGCACGGCTTCACCGACATCAGTCACACCATGGAGGTGTTCGGCACCTGCCGCGAGTGCGCGCGCATCGCGCACTGACCCGGTTCCACAGCGAATCACCTACTGCGACAGAGGTTTCCGTCCCTCGCCGAGCCGATCCGCCAGTGCGAGGAGCCCCTCGGCGATATCGCGCTCGGTCGGCGCGTGTTCCGGGTCGAGGGTCCACTGCATGAGCACACCGGACATCAGCGCCATCTGCAGCGCGCCGATCGTGCGCACGGCTCGATCGTCGACGGCCTCCTCGGGGACACCGAGCAGCCCGGCGGCGAGCCCGCTGCGCCCCTCTCGCAGCGCATGCGTCATGAGCTCGCGCACGCGCGGTGAGCGTTCCGCTTCCACCCCGGCCTCGATCGATGCCAGCCACAGCTGCCGGTTCTCGCTGTAGGACGCGATCGTGTGCCGCCAGAACGCCTCGTAGCGCTGCCGGGGATCGGCGGCGGAATCGAGTGCGGCGAGGGTCGCCTCCTGGATCCGCTGCCCCCACTCCTCCATAGCTCGGGAGAACGCCTCGATCAGCAGGGCGTCCCGGGATCCGAAGTGATAGCCGATGGCGGCGTGATTGACCCCCGCCGCGGCGGCGATATCGCGCACCGTGGTGCGTGCCCACCCCTTCTCCTTCAGACAGGCCAGTGCTCCGGCCAGCAGATCCTCGCGGTTTCCCATGGTGGCGATGCTAACCAACCGCTTCTCCAAGCGTTTTATCCAATTGGATTGACCATTTGGATAAGACGATTGTATGGTCTCGGTGACCGCATCGAACGAAGGAGTACTCATGAGCCTGTCCATCCTGATTTCCGGCGCCGGGATCGGCGGGCCGTCACTGGCGTACTGGCTGGGCCGTCTCGGCCACCGGGTGACCGTGGTCGAGCAATCGCCCGTCCTCCGAGCCGGCGGCGGTGCGGCGGTCGACTTCCGTGGCGACCAGATGACCCTGCTGGAACGCATGGGCGTACTCGCCGATATCCGGTCCAACGCGACCGGCATGGGTGATCAGCTGGTGGTCGACGCCGCGAGCCGCACCCGCACCCGGTTCCCGTCCGCGCTGTTCAGCGGCGAGGTCGAGATCGACCGCGGCGATCTGGCGCGAATCCTCTACGAGCACAGCGCAACCCACGCCGACTACGTCTTCGGCGACCGCATCACCGCGATCGATCAGAGCAGCGAGGACGGCGTCACCGTCCGTTTCGCCCACGCCGGAACCCGCGACTACGACCTCGTCGTCGGCGCCGACGGGTTGCATTCCGGGGTGCGGCAGTTGGTGTTCGGCGCGGAACAGCGGTTCCGGCGCGACCTGGGCTATTACGTGGCCGCGTTCAGCACGCCCAACACCTTCGGCCTGGACCACCGCGGTCTGATCTACAACGAGCCGGGCCGCTACCTGTCCGTCGCCAGCGCCCGGGACCGCGCTCGTGCCCAGGTGGGCTTCGTATTCGCTGCTCCCCCAGCGGAATTGGACCGCCACGATATCGAGGCACAGAAGCGTTTCATCCACCGGCACTACGCCGAAACCGGATGGAAGGCGCCGGAACTGCTCGCGGCGCTGGCCGACGCCACCGATCTCTACCTCGACTCGCTGAGCCAGATCCGGCTCGATCGCTGGTCCGCCGGGCGGGTAGCCCTGCTGGGTGACGCCGCGTGGTGCGCCGGCCCCGGCGGCAACGGGACCGGGCACGCGATGCTGGGCGCCTACACGCTGGCGGGTGAGCTCGCGGCCGCGGACGGGGATCATCGCCGGGCCTTCGCCCGCTACGAGCAGATCATGCGACCGGCGGTCGAGAAGTCACAGCGGTTCGCCACCGGCGCGGGCGCCTTTCTGGCCCCTGCCACCCGGTGGCGCATCCGGCGTCGCGACCTCACCTATCGGGTGCTGTCGACCTCGGTGATGTCCGGCGTCTTCACCTGGTTGAGCGGCCGGTCGGCGGCCACCGGCGCACTCGCCGAGTATCCGCTGCCCGCCGCGCTCACCCGGTGACCGAGTCGGCGGCGGATATCGCGGATATCAGGGCACCAAGCCCTGCCGCGCCCGGCCCGCCCCCGACAGCACCAGCAACAGCATGGTCGCGAGCGCGTCGTTGTCGAGCCCGGCCGCCGGGAAGGTGTAGCGCAGCAGCACGTCGGCCTGCTTCTCGCGGTCGATGATCGTCAGGGAGCCGAACTGCAGCGCGTTGTTACGGTCCGCGACGCGCTTGTGCAGTTGCGGTTTCAGCGGCCGATCCCAGGCCAGCACGCAGGTCAGGGTGAGCACGTCCAGGCCGGGGGCCAGCGTCACCCCGCGCAGCGAGCACAGCGCACCCTCGTATTCGAAGCCGAGGGCGCCGCCCTCCTCCTCGCGCACCGCGATATTGCAGCTGCGCAGGCAGGCGGCGGCCTGGTCCTGGAGCTGCCGGGCAATGGTCAGATCGTTGCTCACTTGACGCCACCGAACCGGCGATCGCGCTTGGCGTACTCCACACAGGCCTCCCACAGGTCGCGCCGGTCGAAATCCGGGAACAAGGTGTGCTGAAAGACGAATTCGGCATAGGCCGACTGCCAGATCAGGAAATTGGAACTGCGCAATTCGCCCGACGGACGCAGGAACAGATCCACATCCGGCATATCCGGTTCATCCAGATATTTGGCGAAGGTCGACTCGGTGATCTTCTCCGGATCGAGCTCCCCGGCCGCCGCCCGCCGCGCGATTTCCCGTGCCGCGTCGGCGATTTCGGCGCGGCCACCGTAGTTGACACACATCGTCAGGGTCATCACCGTGTTGTCCTTGGTGAGCTCCTCGGCGATCTCCAATTCCTTGATCACGCTGCGCCACAGGCGCGGGCGCCGACCGGCCCAGCGCACCCGCACGCCCATCTCGTGCATCTCGTCGCGACGGCGGCGGATCACGTCGCGGTTGAAGCCCATCAGGAAGCGCACCTCGTCGGGGCTACGCCGCCAGTTCTCGGTCGAAAAGGCGTAGGCGGACAGCCATTTCACGCCGATCTCGATGCAGCCCTCGACGGTATCCATCAGCACCGCCTCGCCGCGCTCGTGTCCGGCGGTGCGCGGCAGACCGCGATCCTGCGCCCAGCGACCGTTACCGTCCATCACCAGGGCCACATGCTTGGGCACGAACTCCGGCGGCAGGGCGGGCGGGGTCGCGCCCGACGGGTGCGGTGACGGCGGACGAATCGTGCGAGTGGACTGGGAGCGGTTACCGATCACGCCACCTATCCTGCAACACCGCGGTGAGCGAGTCGGCCGGGGCTCTCGATCACCGTTCGACGCCGACGCCCGCCCAGACCCCGAAGGCCTTGTCGGCCGGCTCGAGATCGCGCACAGCCGACGGATGAATTCCGGTGCGGCCCGCCTCGGAGCCGACCGTCGAAGCCCGGGCGGAAAGACTTGACTTGGAGTGCGCTCCAGCACATAGCGTGGGGACTACATGTCAGTCACTGACCAGGAGATTCGATGGAGCTCGGATTCCACATTCCCATCTTCGATATCGACGGAGGCACGACCGCCATCGCCGGCGAACTGGCGCGGGTCGGGCAGGCGGCGGAGGCGGCGGGAGCCACCTGGCTGTCGTTCATGGATCACTACTTCCAGATCGAGCCGACCGGACTGCCGGCCGAGGCGAACATGCTGGAGGGCTACACCACGCTCGGCTACCTGGCCGCGCACACCACCACGATCGATCTCGGACTTCTGGTCACCGGCGTGACCTATCGGCACCCGGGGCTGCTGGCCAAGATCGTCACCACCCTCGACGTCCTGTCCGGCGGGCGGGCGACGCTCGGCATCGGCGCGGCCTGGTTCGAACGTGAACATCGCGGGCTCGGCGTGGACTTCCCGCCGATCGCCGAGCGGTTCGAGCGACTCGAGGAGACGCTGCGGATCTGTGCGCAGATGTGGGATCCGCAGAACAACGGACCGTTCGAGGGTAAGTACTACCGGCTGGCGGAGACCCTGTGCTCGCCGCAGCCGATCAACCGGCCGAAGGTCCTCATCGGTGGTGGCGGCGAGAAGAAGACGCTGCGCCTGGTCGCACAGTACGGCGACGCGTGCAATCTGTTCGGCTCCTCGCCCGAGGACGTCGCGCACAAGCTCGATGTGCTCCGCCGCCACTGCGACGACGTGGGCCGCGACTTCGGCACCATCCGCACCACGATCATGGCCAACAACCCGCGCCCGACACCCGATACGCGCGACGAATTCGTCCGGGCCATGGCCGATTACGCGAAACTGGGGATCGACGCGGTGATCATCACCCCGACCTCCGGATCCCCCGCGGCCTGGATCGAGCAGATGGCGCCCGCGGTGGGGCAACTGGCCGAGCTCGGCTAGGACGAATCAGCCGACTCGCGAATCCATCCGTTCCAGCACCTCGTGCGGACGCGACCGCTCGATCAGCGGCAAGGTTCGCAGCTGCCGTTCCAGATGCCACTGCAGATGGGCGGCGGTGAGGCCGCTGGCCTGGCGGCGGACGGAGTCGGCGACCGCGTCGAGTCCGGCCCACTCGCCGCGGTAGAGCGCACTCATCAGTTCCAGCACACCGACCGCCGGTGTCGCCGAACCGGGTGGGCGGCAGTGCACGCACACCGCTCCCCCGGCGGCGACATGGAAGGCGCGATGCGGGCCGGGGGTGGCACAGCGGGCACATTCGTCCAGCGCCGGCGCCCAGCCGGCGAAGCCCATGGCGCGCAACAGAAATGCGTCCAGGATCAGTTCGGGGGGCCGATGGGCGGCGGCGATCGCGCGCAAGGCGCCGGCGGTCAGGGTGTGCAACCGCGGCGCGGGCGCCCGTTCCTCACCGGCGAGCCGCTCGGCGGTTTCGAGCACCGCGCAGGCGGTGGTGTAGCGCCCGTAGTCGGCGACGATATCGGCGGCGAACGCCTCGACGGTATGCACCTGGGTGACGGTGTCGAGATTGCGCCCGGGATACAGCTGCACATCGATGTAGGCGAACGGCTCGAGCCGAGCACCGAATTTCGACCGGGTCCGGCGCACACCCTTGGCCACGGCCCGCACCAGCCCGTGCTGACGGGTGAGCAGCGTGACGATGCGATCGGCCTCCCCCAGCTTGTGCTGGCGCAGCACAATCGCCTGGTCCCGATACAACAACACGCCAACAGTCTCCCACGCCGGGCCGACCGTCCGGCACGGCCACACCCGAGATTCGCCCCCGCGCCCGCTCAGACGCTGCGCGGCAGCCCTTCCGCGTAGAGCTGCGCGATGCGCGGGGCGTGGATCGTGCGCAGCAGCAAGGTGGTCCAGCCGGTGCGGATCGGGTCGATGGCGCCGCGATCGGCCTCGACGAGCATCCGCTCGGGCCCCTGCAATTCCATGGTGACGGCGGGATGGCCCAGCCAGACATCGACCAGAGCCTCGCGATTACCCCAGATGACCAGCCGCTTCCGGCTCATCCCGATGGTTCCGCCGACGATATTCTCCCAACTGGAAGAACCGTAGTGCAGTGGGGTCCGATAATTGCGTCTGGCCAGCGATCCACTCACCGGGCCGAATACGACGATCCCTTCCGATTCCAGATCCGAACGCACTTGCGGCGGCAACTCTTTCGAGCCGAACGCCCGGGACATCCACTTCACGCCAGGATCGTAGGCCCGCAACACAATGTGCGTGCGCACACAGTTCGCGCGCTCCTGCGGAAATACCGGATCCGCACATCACAATTCGACTACGACGACGCCGACGCGCACCGTCGGACGAACCATCCCGGTTGCGGCGCAACAGCGGATCGAGACGTCAGAAACCCAGCTTGCCCAGCTGTTTCGGATCGCGTTGCCAATCCTTGGCCACCTTCACGTGCAGATGCAGATAGATGCGGGTGCCGAGAATGTGTTCGATCTGTTTCCGCGCCGCGGTACCGACCTCTTTCAGCCGCGCGCCGCCCTTACCGATGATGATCGCCTTCTGGCTCGGCCGCTCCACATACAGCAGGGCGTGCACATCGAGCATGCCCTCGTGCTCCTCACGCGGCAGCACCTCCTCGATCACCACCGCCAGTGAATGCGGAAGTTCGTCGCGGACACCCTCGAGCGCGGCCTCGCGAATCAGCTCGGCCATCAGGGTTTCCTCGGGCTCGTCGGTCAACTCACCGTCGGGATAGAAAGCGGGACCCTCGGGCATCTTCGCCGCGATCACATCGATCAGCAGCTCGACCTGCTCCCCCTTGGCCGCCGAGACCGGTACCACCTCGGCCTCCGGGCCCAGCAACTGCGAGACCGCCAGCAGCTGCTCGGCGATCTGCGGCTTGTCCACCTTGTCGATCTTGGTGACCACACCGATCAGCGTCGTCTTCGGCGCCATCTGCTTGACCTGCTGCACGATCCAACGGTCGCCCGGCCCGATCTTCTCGTCGGCCGGAATACAGAGCGCGATGACATCGACCTCGGAGTAGGTGTCGCGCACCAGATCGTTGAGCCGCTGCCCCAGCAGCGTGCGGGGCCGATGCAGTCCCGGCGTATCCACCAGGATCAGCTGGGCGTGGTCGCGGTGCACGATGCCGCGGATGGTGTGGCGGGTGGTCTGCGGCCGCGACGAGGTGATCGCGATCTTCTGCCCGACCATCGCGTTGGTCAGCGTGGACTTGCCGGTATTCGGCCGGCCGACGAAACAGACGAAGCCGGAACGGAATTCGCCGCCGGACTGTTCGGCCCCGCTCATCGCGCGGCCTCGGTCGACGAATCGAGAGTGCGGTAGGTCGCGCCCTTGCGGTCGGTGACGATGATCGCCGCCGCGGCGCTCACCTCGCGCACGGCCGCCACCCCGGCATCGGCTTCCTGGCCGCCCACCAGAACGGCTGCCTCGAAGCCCTCGGCGCCGCTGGAGATCGCGGCCGCGACCGCGGCCTGCAAGGCGGTCAGCGACAGCGCGTTCAACTCGACCGCGCCGGCCGCGTAGGTGCGGCCGTCGGTATCGCGGACCGCCGCGCCCGACCCACCGCCGGTGCGTCCCATCGCACCGCGGGCCAGGACCAGCAGCTTGTTGTCCTCGGCATTCAGTTCGGCGGTATCACGATCGCTCATCGCCAGCTCCATCCTCGATTTTCGATGTCTCGTCCCGCCCCCGATGTTTCGAATCCCCCGCCGCGTCCGACGCCCCGGCCTCGTCCTCGGATTCGGCCGCGCGCCGCGCGAGGACGGTATGCACCCGTACCCGGCCGCGGGCATCGGCGCCACCCTCGCCCTGCAGCAGCAATCCGTGCACCACCACCTCCGAACCCGGCAGCGGCACCCGGCCCAGGGTGTGCGCGAGCATGCCGCCGACGGTATCGACGTCCTCGTCCTCGATCTGCAAACCGAACAGCTCGCCCAGATCCTCCACCGGCAGCCGGGTGGAAACCCGGAACACCCCGTCGCCCAGATTCTCCACCGGAGCGATCTCATCGGTGTCGTACTCGTCGGCGATCTCGCCCACGATCTCCTCGAGCACGTCCTCGATGGTGACCAGACCGGCGATCCCGCCGTACTCGTCGACCAGTAGCGCCATATGGTTGCGCCGCCGCTGCATCTCGTCGAGCAGAGCGTCGAGCGGTTTGGAATCGGGGATGAACACGGCCGGGCGCATCACCGACCGAACCCGCACGGCGCGGCCCCGATCCGCATACGGCACAAGATCTTTCAGATAGACCACGCCGAGGATGTCGTCGACGTTCTCGCCGATCACGGGGATGCGCGAATGACCGGACCGCACCGCCAGCGACATCGCCTGCGCCACCGTCTTGTCCGCCTCGATCCACACCATCTCGGTGCGCGGGACCATCACCGCGCGGGCCGCGGTGTCACCCAGTTCGAACACCGACTGGATCATCCGGCGTTCTTCGGAATCGACCACCCCACTCTGCTGCGCCATATCGACGATCTCGCGCAGCTCCACCTCGGAAGCGAACGGGCCGTTGCGAAAACCCCGTCCCGGCGTGATGGCGTTACCGATCATGATCAGCAGCCGGCTGACCGGGCCGAGCAGAGCACCGATCGCCTGCACCGGCAGCGCCGCGGCCAACGAAATCGAATAGGCGTGCTGCCGGCCCAGAGTGCGCGGGCCGACACCGATGACGACATAGTCGACCACCACCATCACCACCGCCGTGACCGCCAGCGCCCACCCCCAGCTCAGCACCTCGCTGAGCGCGGCCACCAGCAGCACCGTCGCCGCGATCTCGCAGGTCAGCCGCAGCAGGACCATGAGGTTCACATAGCGCGGCCGGTCGACCGTCACCCTGGCCAGCCGACGCGCGCCGGGACGATCGGCGCGAACCAGATCGTCGACCCGGGCCGCGGATACCGTCATCAACGCCGAATCGATCGCCGCGAAAACACCGCCGACCGGCACCAGTAGGATCGCCAGCAGCAGTGGAACCAGCGAATTCACGCTCTGCCCTCGACACGAAGATCCCCCGAACAGCGCTGCCGCCTCCGGCCCTGACCGCTCATGCTGTATCCAACCGCGGCACGAGCGGGGGCCTGCGTGGTGACGCTACGCTGCCGCCTCCGGCCCTGACCGCTCATGCCGGGCCCAAGGGGTCGCCCGGGGCGGTGAAGCCCGTCTTGCCGAGCAGGCGACGGTCACGTTCGGCCAGTTCGGCGCGGCGGGCTGCCTCGCGCAGGCTCTCGTACCATTCGGCCAGCAACCGGTTCTGCAGGCCGAACATCACCTTCTCCTCCTCCGGCTCGGCGTGGTCGTAGCCGAGTAGATGCAGGACTCCGTGCACGGTGAGCAGGGCCAGTTCGTGATCCAGGGAATGCCCGGCCTTGGCGGCCTGGGCCGCGGCGAATTCCGGGCACAGCACGATATCGCCGAGCATCGACGGCCCCGGTTCGGCGCCGTCGGGACGACCGCCCGGTTCCAGTTCGTCCATCGGGAACGACATCACATCGGTCGGTCCGGGCAGGTCCATCCAGCGCATGTGCAGGTCGGCCATGGTGTCGAGATCGACCAGCACCATCGACAACTCGGCGGCCGGATGAACATCCATCCGTTCGATCGCGAACCGCGCGACGCTCACCAGATCCTGCTCGGATACGTCGATGCCCGACTCGTTGGCGATCTCGATACTCACCCTGCCAGCCTAATGGGGTACCTACCGGGGCTCGTCATCAGCACAGCGGCGAGCCGCTCAGACCGACACAGCGGCGAGCCGCTCGGCATGCCAGCCGCGAGCCACCTCCGGGACAGCGAGCCGGATGCTTCCGCTCAGCGGCGAGCCGCTCGATCCGCGGCCCGGCGTTGCGCGCGGTTGCCGCCCGGATAGTGCCGAGTCATCTGCGGGCGCGCATCCGATTCGTAGCGGTCGTAAGCGTCGACGATCTCCGAGACCAGCCGGTGCCGGACCACATCACTAGAGGTCAGCTCGGCGAAGTGGATATCGTCGATATCGGTGAGGATGTCGCTGACCACCCGCAGTCCGGATCGGGTACCGCCGGGCAGATCCACCTGCGTGATATCGCCGGTCACCACGATCTTGGAGCCGAAGCCCAGCCGGGTGAGGAACATCTTCATCTGTTCCGGGGTGGTGTTCTGCGCCTCGTCGAGAATGATGAACGAATCGTTCAGGCTGCGACCGCGCATATACGCCAGCGGCGCGACTTCGATCACGCCCGAGGCCATCAGCTTCGGAATCGCCTCCGGATCCATCATGTCGTGCAGGGCGTCGTAGAGGGGACGCAGATACGGGTCGATCTTCTCGTTCAGCGTGCCCGGCAGGAAACCCAGCCGCTCTCCGGCCTCCACCGCCGGCCGCGTGAGGATGATGCGGGTGACCTGCTTGCTCTGCAGCGCCTGCACCGCCTTGGCGACGGCGAGGTAGGTCTTACCGGTACCGGCCGGACCGATCCCGAAGACGATCGTGTGCTCGTCGATCGCGTCGACGTAGCGCTTCTGATTCAGCGTCTTGGGCCGGATGGTCTTGCCGCGGCGCGCGATGATGTCCAGGCTCAGCACCTCGGCCGGCGAATCCGAGGAGCCCTCGGTAAGCATCGATACGGTGTGCCGCACCGCCTCGGGGGTCACCACCCGGTTGTGCGCGGTCAACGCGACCAGCTGCTCGACCACCCGTTCGGCCAACGCGACATCGGCGGCCTTACCGGTGAGGGTGACGGAGTTCCCGCGGACGTGGATGTCGGCATCGAGGAGACCTTCGAGTTCCCGCAGGTTCGCATCGGCGGAGCCGAGAAAACCGAAGACGGATTCCGGGGCGAGTTCGATGCTGGAACGCACCATCCGGGCCGCTGGTCCCGAGCCGTTACCGTTGCCGCCGGCACCGGCTCCGATGCCGGTCGTGGGTGTTGTCGGGTCGCCGATATCGCCTGATGTTCGCAAAAGGGGCTATAGCCTACTTTCCGGTCTCGAACGAATGGTCTCGATGTATACAAAGTCTATCGCGCGGCACCGACACCGCCCAGTGAATTGATCTCCCGCCCCAGCTCAGCGGGCGGTAACCGAGCGGAGTGACCGCTGTCACCCGCCGTTCACCGAGCGGGTCCGGTCCGCCCACTCCACGGCGAAATCCCGGAAGGTGCGCACGGCCGCACCCGGTGCCGCATCGGCCGACCAGATCAGCCCGACCGCGCGCGCGGCGCCCGGATCGGACAGCGGCACCAGGACCGGACCCGGTTGCGGTCCGCGGACAGCGGGTTCTTCCAAGGGCAGCAAAGCCACTCCCAGACCCGCCGCGACCAATCCGGAGACGGTGACCAGATCGCTGGATTCCAACGCGATCCGCGGGCGGAAACCGGCTGTGGCGCAGAGGTCTTCGAGAATTCGCCGCATACCGTAACCGGTTGGCATGGCGATGAATTCGGCGTCCGCGGCCTCGGCGAGCCGGATCTGCCGCCGCCCCGCCAGGCGGTGGTCGACCGGTACGCCCAGGGCGAGGCGCTGGCGGAACAGGGGCCGCCATCCGAGCCCGGGCAGCACCGGCTGCGGCGAGGTCAGACCGAGGTCCGCGGTGCCGTCGAGCACTTCGGCGGCGACGAGATTCGCCGGCCCCTGGTCCAGGCGGAAGGTGATCCGGCCCGACATCCGGCGGAAGCCCGCGATCAGTTCGGGAACCACCCGGCCGCCGAAGGAGTGCAGGAACGCCAGCCGCACCGTGCCGCGCGCCGGATTGGACAGGTCGGCGAGCGCCCGCCCGGCCGCATCCAGTTCGGCCTGGGCGCGGCGGGCGTGTTCGTAGAAGATGCGCCCGGATTCGTTGAGGGTCAGCCGCTTTCCGTGCCGATCGAACAGTTGGGTGCCGAGGCGGCGTTCCAGCCGGGCGAGCATCCGCGACAGGGTCGGCTGAGCGAGGCGCAGCCGGTCGGCCGCCGCGCCGACCCGCTCGAGTTCGGCGAGGGTCAGAAACCAGTGCAAATCGTCACTCGGCACGGCGCACCTCCCCGGGCTCAGCTCTGCTAATGCCGCATGAGCATCAACTTACCGATCATTATGCATTTCATTTCTTAGCGATTCGGGGCCACCGTGGTTGTCGTGACCGCGACCGTGACCACCGCACCCGCCCGTTCCGCCGAGACCGCGCGCCGTGAGCGGCGGATCACCCTCGCCCTGTTCGCGGCCGGGCTGACCACCTTCGGATCGATGTACAGCGCGCAGGCGCTGTTGCCGAGCCTGTCCGCGGCCTTCGGCGCCTCACCTGCCCGGGCGGCGCTCGCGGTCTCCTTGACGACGGGCCTGCTCGCCGTGGCCATCGTTCCGGTGAGCGTGCTCTCGGGACGCTTCGGACGCACCCGGGTGATGATCGTGTCCGCGGTGACCACCAGCGTCCTGGGGCTGTTGCTGCCGTTCAGCCCGAATCTGGAACTGCTCCTGGCCGGCCGGGCGGTCGAGGGCATCGCCGTCGCCGGCGTTCCGGCCGTGGCAATGGCCTACCTGGCCGAGGAGATCGGCTCCGCCGGCCTCGGCGCCGCCATGGGTGTGTACGTCGCGGGGACGACGGTGGGCGGGCTCACCGGCCGCCTGATTCCCGCATTCGTCCTGGAGTTGGCGTCGTGGCGCTGGGGCGCGGCCGTTTTCGCGGTGGCCGCGGCCGGGTGCACCCTGTGGTTCGTTCGATTGCTGCCGCCCTCACGGCATTTCGAACCGCAGCCGCTGGGTATCCGCGTCCTGGCCGCGGATCTCGCCGGACACCTGCGCAACCGCGCGCTGCTCCCGCTGTTCGGTCTGGGTTTCGTCCTGATGGGCGGCTTCGTCGCCGTCTACAACTTCCTCGGTTACCGGCTGACCCAATCGCCGTTCGGATTGTCGGCTGCCACAGCGGGTTCGGTCTTCCTGATGTATCTGTCGGGCACCATGTCGTCCACCGCCGCCGGGCGGCTGGCCGATCGGCTCGGCCGGCTGCCCGTGCTGGCGATCTCGATCGCGACGATGGGTACCGGCCTGCTGCTCACCGTTCCGGACCACCTGCCGGTCCTGCTGGCCGGACTGCTGTTGTTCACCGCCGGCTTCTTCGGCGCGCACGCGGTGGCGAGCGCGTGGGTGGGCGCGACGGCCGCCGGCAATCGCGCGGCCGCATCGTCGCTGTACCTGTTCGCCTACTACGTCGGCAGTTCGATCGTGGGAGCGCTGGCCGGCCTGGCCTACAGCGGCCACGGATGGGCGGGGCTGGCGGTGTACGTGGGCGTGCTGATCGCCGCCGCGGCCGCGCTCACGGCAACGCTCGCCCGCACCGGGACGGCCGAGCCGGAGGCGGCGACGGCTACCAGCGCGGGGTGAGGGCGCCCAGGGCGCCGAGGGCGACCGCCGCCGCGGTGGATGTGCGCAGCACGGTCGGGCCGAGCAAGGCGATGTGCGCGCCGGCCGCCTCGAGCGCCGTGAGCTCGTCGTCGGCGAGGCCCCCCTCGGGCCCGACGATCAACACGATGCGGTCCGCGTCGAACGGCAGGCCGGCGAACCGCGCGGTGCCGGACTCGTGCAGCGCGATCGCGATGCCGTTGTCCGCCACGGTCCGGCGCACCAGATCCAGCACGTCACCGGTCCGATGCAGGTCGGCGACCGCGGGGATGTAGGCCCGTCGCGACTGCCGGGCGGCCGCACGCGCGGCCGCACGCCACTTCTCGACCCCCTTGCGCGCCTTGGCCTCCCAGTTCGCGACGCAGCGCGCGGCCTGCCACGGCACGATCACGTCGGCACCGGCCTCGGTCATCAGCTCCACCGCGAGTTCGGACCGATCCGATTTCGGCAGCGCCTGCACGACCGTCACCGCGGGCGACACCGGCGGCGCGACCACCCGATCGCGAACCTTCAGCTCCAGCCGATCCCGCCCGGCGGCCACGACCTCGGATTCGGCGAGCAGGCCGGCACCGTCCGAGAGCGTGATCGGCTCCCCGACCCGGATCCGGCGCACGGTCGCGGCATGCCGGCCCTCCGGGCCGTCGAGCACCGCGACCGCACCGACCTGCGGGATCTCGTCGAGATAGAAAACCGTTGCGGCCACGGTGTTTTCAGCGGCCGCTGAACGACGCCCGCAGGCGCGCGAACAGCCCGCTGTTGTGTTCGGACTGCGCCGACAGCACCTCGGTCCGTTCCCCGTTGCGCGTCGCCTGATACTTGCGCAGCAGGTCGAACTGCTTGTTGTCCAGCTTCGTCGGGATCACGATGTCCAGATGCGCGACCAGATCACCCCGCGAGCTGGACCGCAGCTTGGGCATCCCGTGCCCGCGCAGTACCGACACCTCCCCGGGCTGCGTGCCCGGCGGAATGGTCAGCTCGGTCGGGCCGTCCAGAATGGTGTCGATCACCACGGTCGTGCCGAGCGCGGCGTCGACCATCGGAACCCGGATGGTGCAGTGCAGATCGTCACCGTCACGCACGAAGGTGTCGTGCGGCTGTTCCACGATTTCGACGTAGAGGTCGCCGGCCGGGCCGCCACCGGGACCGATCTCACCCTGCGCGGCCAGCCGCACGCGCATGCCGTTGGCGACACCGGCCGGAATCGGCGCCGCGATCTCCCGGCGCGCCCGCACCCGGCCGTCGCCACCGCATTTGCGGCAGGGGTCCGGAATCGTCTCGCCGGTGCCGCGGCAGGTCGGACACGGCCGCGAGGTCATCACCTGACCCAGGAACGAGCGCTGCACGGTCTGCACCTCGCCGGCACCGCCGCAGGTCTCACAGCGAACCGGCTTGGAATTGCCGTTGGTGCCCGAGCCCTGACACAGATCGCACAGCACCGCAGTGTCGACGGTCAGGTGTTTGGTGACACCGACCGCGCATTCGGCCAGCGAAAGTCGCGTCCGCAGTAGCGAATCCGCGCCCGGCTGCACCCGTCCCCGCGGCTTGCGCGCACTGGTGGCGTTCATGCCGCCGAAGAAGGCCTCGAAGACATCGCCCAGACCACCGAAGCCGGCCCCGGAGAAGCCGCCGCCCGCGCCGGCCGACTCCATCGGGTCGCCGCCCAAATCCACGATTCGCCGCTTCTCGGCGTCGGTCAGGACCTCGTAAGCGGTGGAGACCTCGCGGAACCGTTCCTGGGCATCCGGATCCGGGTTGACGTCGGGGTGCAGCTCCCGCGCCAGCTTGCGGTAGGCGCGCTTGATCTCCTGATCGGACGCGTTACGCCCGACGCCGAGAATTCCGTAGTAGTCCCGTGCCACTTGAGTCTCTAGTCCTGTTCCGAATGGTTGGTTCAGCATCCCCGGTCGCAGGCGATGCTGCCGTGTTCACTTTGGCCAACCGGCGAACTGCGGTGCCGGCCGGTGCGGATCCCGGTCGTCGGGCGGGCTCATCGTTCCGCGAGCACCTCACCGATATAGCGGGCGACCGCGGCGACCGAAGCGATCGTGCCGGGGTAGTCCATCCGGGTCGGGCCGACCACTCCCATACCTCCCAGCACGGTACCCGGCATACCGTACCCGGTGGATACCACGGCGGTACCGCGCATCTGTTCGACCCTGGTCTCCTCCCCGATCTGCACGGTCACCGTGCCCGGCTGCTGCGCGGCGGCCAGCAGTTTCAGCACGATCACCTGCTCCTCGAGTGCTTCGAGCACCGCGCGCAGCGAACCCGGGAAGCCGAAGTCCGCGGCGTTGCGGGTGAGATTGGCGGTGCCGCCCAGCACCAGGCGTTCCTCGGGGTGTTCGACGAGCGTCTCCACCAGGACGGTCGACACCCGGACCAGGACGTCGCGCAGCCGGGCCGGGGCGTTCTCCGGCAGTTCGGCGACCGCGGTGGAGGCGGCCGCGAGCCGCTTGCCGTCCATCGCCTTGCCGAGCATGCCGCGCAGCGCGGCCAGATCCTCGTCGTCGATGACCGCGCCCAGGTCGACCAGGCGCTGATCCACCCGGCCGGTATCGGTGATCACCACCAGCAGCAACCGCGCGGGATTGAGCGCCACGACCTCGATGTGCCGCACGGTGGAGGCCGACACCGTCGGGTACTGCACCATCGCGACCTGACGGGTCAGCTGCGCCAGCAGCCGCACCCCGCGGCGCAGCACATCATCGAGATCCACGCCGCTTTCCAGGAATTCCATGATCGCCCGGCGCTCGGCGTTCGACAGCGGCTTCACCTCGGCGATGTTGTCGACGAATTGCCGATAGCCCTTGTCGGTCGGGATACGGCCGGAACTGGTGTGCGGCTGGGTGATATAGCCCTCCGCCTCCAGTACCGCCATATCGTTGCGCACGGTCGCGCTGGACACGCCCAGGTTGTGCTTGTCGACCAGGGTTTTCGAGCCGATCGGCTCCTTGGTCGCGATATAGTCCGCGACGATCGCCCGCAGGACCTCGAGCCGCCGCTTCTCGGTGCTCGACATCGGGCCCCACCTCCTCGCTCGCCATCGGGTTCCACACGGCCGCACACGGGCAGCAGCGATCACGCGGATACCCGGTTGATCCGACTCCAGTTTAATTCCTGTGCGTCGGACTTCCCGAGTGTGCGGTCACACAGTGTCTGCGCGCGGCGAAGAAGAGCGCAGGGACGATGGCGAGTCGGATCGCGGTCAGTCGACCGCGACGCCCAGTTTGCCGGCGGTCGCGTCCAACCCCAGCATCGACAACAGGGCGCGGCAGTCGTCGACCCCGGTGGAATGGCTGGCAACAGCCCGGGCGGCCAGCGCACCGCGGCGGGCGGCCTCGGCCTTCTCTGCGGCACGCGTTTCGGCGAACTCGCTCTGCTCGTGGACAAGTGTGATGTGGCGTGCCTGTGACATGTGTCTCCTTGCGTTGCCTCGAACCCTACGCTGTCGACCGCGGCCACCGCTCGGCAGTGGCGATTTCCGGTCGGATCGAACAGCGCCGGAGGCCATTACGCGAGCAGATCGCGAACCACCGCGTCGGCGAGCAGCCGTCCGCGCGCGGTGAGCACCAGCCGGTCCCCGTCGAGCACGACCAGACCGTCGGAGACCAGCCGCTCACCGGCGGACCGCCCGTCGGGATCGAGTTCCCGCACCGGCAGGCCGGTGCGCAGCCGCACCGCCAGCATCACCCGCTCGGTGTACCGCTCGGCCGCCGTGAGCTGCTCCCAGCCGGCCGCGGGCAGACCGCCCCGGGCCACCCGCTCGGCATAGCGGCCCGGATGCTTCACATTCCACCAGCGCACCCCGCCGAGATGACTGTGCGCGCCGGGGCCCGCGCCGAGCCAGTCGCCGCCGTCCCAGTAGCCGAGGTTGTGCCGACACCGCGCGGAAGTGGTTGTGGCCCAGTTCGATACCTCGTACCAGTCGAATCCGGCGGCGGCCAGCCGCGCGTCGATGCGTTCGTAGCGGGCGGCGAGGGTGTCCTCGTCGGGAGCCGGCAGTTCACCGCGGCGAACCTTGCGGGCCATCGCGGTGCCGTCCTCGACGATCAAGGAGTACGCCGAGACGTGGTCGACGCCGGCCGCCAGAACGGCGTCGAGGCTGGCATCGAGATCGGCATCCGATTCTCCCGGGGTGCCGTAGATGAGGTCGAGGTTGACGTGGTCGAACCCGGCGGCGCGGGCCTCGCGGGCCGCGGCGACCGCACGACCGGGCGTGTGCGTGCGATCGAGGATGCGCAGCACGTGCGTGGCCGCCGACTGCATGCCCAGCGAGACCCGGGTGTAGCCCGCGGCGCGGATGCGGTCGAAGAAGTGCGGCGAGGTCGATTCCGGATTGGATTCGGTGGTCACCTCGGCCCCGGGGGCGAGGGTGAAGTTGGCGCGGATCGCCGCGAGGACCTCGGCGAGCCCGTCGCCACCCAGCAGCGAGGGGGTGCCGCCGCCGACGAAAACCGTGGACACCGGCGGTTGAGCCGTCGGCAGCGCGTCGAAAGCCGCTGCCGCCGTTGCCAGTTCTCCGCGCAGCGCCGCGAGCCACGATTGCGGCGAGGCCGAGGTACCCAATTCCCCCGCCGTGTAGGTGTTGAAATCGCAGTATCCACAGCGCGTCGCGCAGAACGGTACGTGGACGTAGATTCCGAACGGACCGCCGCCGAAATCGCCCAGCATCGGAGCCGGGGCGGCGGCGTGTTCGGTGGGGGCAACGGTCACTCCCCCAGTGTGCCCTCCGGCCGTCGAGTGACCGCCCACACGCCCCCGCTCGGAACGAATCCGGTTGATCTATGACGCATCTCACAAATTAGGACGTCCGTCCAGGGAATTTCCCGCTTTTTCGGGGGAAATATCACCCACCCGTCGGAAAGACCCATCTGACATGGCACAATGAGTCGCATGACCGGACTTGGAGTACGCCTCGTGGCACGTCGCCACGTCGACTTCAAGCGTGTCTGCAGCGCCAGCTGTCTGCCGGATCGCCTCCGGTAGCTCGGCCACCCTATCCCGATTCCCGGCGTCGTCTGTGATGCCGATCGGTCCGATTCGCTGAATACCGAAGGCGCGAGCCAGCCCCTCCCGCCTGCCGCAAGGCTGATCCATCTTCTTCAGGAGCGACCCCCTATGACGTCGAGTACCGACGCCGGTCCGGCCACACCCGAATCCGCCCGTCCCGAACGGGAGCGCCGGGTGCGGCCCGACCGTCCCCGCGCCCAGGCCCCGGCGGGCCCGCGGGAACGCACCGGTCCGGTCCGCCGCAAGAAATCCGAGGGCCAGTGGGCGCTCGGATACCGGGAACCGCTGAACGCCAACGAGCAGAGCAAGAAGGACGACCATCCGCTCAACGTCCGCGCTCGGATCGAGAACATCTATTCCAAGGCCGGATTCGACTCCATCGACAAGGCCGATCTGCGGGGCCGGATGCGCTGGTGGGGCCTCTACACCCAGCGCGAGCAGGGGTACGACGGCACGTTCACCGGTGACGAGAACATCGATCTGCTCGAGGCCAGCTACTTCATGATGCGGGTGCGCTGCGACGGCGGCGCCCTGAATCTCGCCCAGCTGCGCACCCTCGGCGGTATCTCGACCGAGTTCGCGCGCGATACCGCGGACCTGTCCGACCGCGAGAACCTCCAGTACCACTGGATCGAGATCGAGAACGTTCCCGAGATCTGGCGGCGGCTCGAGGACGTCGGCCTCAAGACGACGCAGGCCTGTGGCGACTGCCCGCGCGTGGTGATCGGCTCGCCGCTGGCCGGCGAATCGCTGGACGAGGTGCTCGACCCGACCTGGGCGATCGAGGAGATCAACCGCCGCTACATCGGCGACAAGAACCTGTCCAACCTGCCGCGCAAGTTCAAGACCGCGATCTCCGGCCAGCAGGATGTGGTGCACGAGGTCAACGACGTCGCCTTCATCGGTGTCGTGCACCCGGAACACGGTCCGGGACTGGACCTGTGGGTCGGCGGCGGGCTGTCCACCAATCCGATGCTCGGCCAGCGGACCGGCGCCTGGATTCCGCTGGAAGAGGTGCCGGACGTGTGGGAGGCGGTGGTATCGGTCTTCCGCGACTACGGCTACCGCCGGTTGCGCAGCAAGGCGCGGTTGAAGTTCCTGATCAAGGACTGGGGCGTCGAGAAGTTCCGCGAGGTGCTCGAGACCGAGTATCTGAAGCGCAAGCTGATCGACGGACCGGCGCCGGAACAGCCGAAGAAGATCATCGACCACGTGGGGGTGCAGAAGCTGCGCAACGGTCTCAACGCCGTCGGCTTCTCCCCCATCGCGGGCCGCGTTTCCGGCACCGTGCTGACGAAGGTCGCCGACGCGATGGAGAAGTACGGCTCCGATCGTGTCCGCTTCACGCCGTATCAGAAGCTGATCGTGCTCGATATCGCCGACGACAAGGTCGAGGACCTCATCGCCGAGCTGGAGCCGCTGGGCCTGCAGGCCCGACCCTCGGTTTGGCGTCGAAACCTGGTGGCCTGCACCGGGATCGAGTTCTGCAAGCTGTCGTTCGTCGAAACCCGGCGGCGGTCCCAGGATCTGATTCCGGATCTGGACGAGCGGCTGGCCGATATCAACGCCCAGATCGACGTGCCGATCACCATCAATATCAACGGCTGCCCGAACTCCTGCGCCCGTTCGCAGATCGCCGATATCGGTTTCAAGGGCCAGCTGGTCGACGACGGCAGCGGGAATCAGGTGGAGGGCTTCCAGGTTCATCTGGGCGGCAGCCTCGGGTTCAACGCCGCCTTCGGGCGCAAACTGCGCCAGCACAAGGTGACCAGCGCCGAACTCGGTGAATACATCGAGCGCGTCGTACGCAATTTCGTCAAGAACCGCAACGAGGGTGAGCGGTTCGCGGAGTGGGCTGTCCGCGCGGACGAAGCCGACCTTCGGTAACGGGAGATTTCTGATATGGCAACCACTTTGGAAAAGCTGAGCGAGGACGAACTGCGCCGGATCGCCGCCGACGGCGCGGCGCAACTCGGTCCGGACGCTTCGGCCACCGAACTGCTGCAGTGGACCGACGACACCTTCGGTTCCGGTTACATCGTCGCCTCCAATATGCAGGACGCGGTGCTGGTGCAGTTGGCCGCGCAGGTCCGCCCCGGCGTCGACGTGCTGTTCCTCGATACCGGCTATCACTTCGCCGAAACCATCGGCACGCGCGACGCGGTCGAGACCGTCTACGGCGTGAACATCGTCAACGTGCAGCCCGAACACAGTGTGGCCGAACAGGATCGCCTGCTCGGCAAGGATCTGTTCGCGCGCGAGCCGAACGAATGCTGCCGGCTGCGCAAGGTGGTGCCGCTACAGAAATCGCTGGCCGGGTACAACGCCTGGGTGACCGGCATCCGGCGCGTGGAGGCCCCCACCCGGGCCAACGCGCCCCTGATCTCCTTCGACGAGGGCTTCGGCCTGGTGAAGATCAATCCGATCGCCGCCTGGTCCGACGACGAGATGGCCGCCTACATCGAGCAGCACGGCATTCTCGTCAACCCCCTTGTCGAGGAGGGATATCCGTCCATCGGTTGCGCTCCGTGCACACGGAAGCCGGAACCGGGAGCCGATCCGCGAAGCGGCCGTTGGGCCGGCCTCGCCAAGACCGAATGCGGGTTGCACGCCTCATGACTTCAATGGTGACCGATACAGAATCCGACGTTCTCGCTTCGCTCGAGGGCTTCGACACCCTTGCCGCCCTCGAGAGCGAAGCCATCCACATTTTCCGCGAGGTGGCAGGCGAATTCGAGCGCCCGGTGATCCTGTTCTCCGGCGGTAAGGACTCCACGGTGCTGCTGCACCTGGCGCTCAAGGCGTTCTGGCCGGCGCCGCTGCCGTTCTCCCTGCTGCACGTGGACACCGGCCACAACCTGGACGAGGTGCTGGCCTTCCGCGATCACGTGGTCGAGAAGTACGGCCTGCGCCTGCACGTCGCCAGCGTCGAGGAGTACCTGGCCGACGGCCGGCTCACCGAACGTCCGGACGGTATCCGCAACCCGCTGCAGACCGTGCCGCTGCTGGACGCCATCAGCGAGAACCGGTTCGACGCCGTCTTCGGCGGCGGCCGCCGGGACGAGGAGCGGTCCCGGGCCAAGGAACGGATCTTCTCGCTGCGCGACGCGTTCGGCCGATGGGACCCGAAGCGGCAGCGCCCGGAGCTGTGGAATCTGTACAACGGTCGGCACGCGCCGGGTGAACATGTCCGGGTCTTCCCGTTGAGCAACTGGACCGAACTCGACATCTGGCGCTACATCGCCCGCGAGAACATCGAATTGGCCACCATCTACTACGCGCACGAGCGGCCCGTGTTCCAGCGGGACGGCATGTGGATGACCCCCGGCTCCTGGGGCGGCCCCCGCGAGGGCGAGGAACTGGTGATCAAGTCGGTGCGCTACCGCACCGTCGGCGACGGATCCACCACCGGCGCAATACTTTCCGATGCCGCGACCAACGAGGACATTCTCGCCGAGGTCGCCGCGTCGCGACTCACCGAACGGGGCGCGACCCGGGGCGACGACCGCGTCTCCGAGGCCGCCATGGAAGACCGCAAGCGAGAGGGTTATTTCTGATGTCCGACCTACTGAGACTGGCCACCGCCGGCAGTGTCGACGACGGCAAGTCCACACTGGTCGGACGCCTGCTCTACGACACGAAATCGGTGCTGGCCGACCAGATCGACGCCGTCACCCGCGCCTCGGTCGACAAGGGTCTCGCCACTCCGGATCTCTCGCTGCTGGTCGACGGCCTGCGGGCAGAGCGGGAGCAGGGCATCACCATCGATGTCGCCTACCGCTACTTCGCGACCCCCAAGCGGTCCTTCGTGCTGGCCGACACTCCCGGACATGTGCAGTACACCCGCAACACCGTGTCCGGCGCCTCGACCGCGCAGCTGGTGATCCTGCTCGTGGACGCCCGCAAGGGTGTCATCGAGCAGACCCGCCGGCACGCCGCCGTGATGGCGCTGCTGGGGGTGCCCAAGCTGGTGCTGGCGGTGAACAAGATCGATCTGGTCGACGACGCCGAGGCGGTGTTCCGGCAGATCGTCGCCGAGTTCAACGAGTTGACCGCCAAGCTCGGCTGGGCGCCCGAGGATGTCGTCGAGATCCCGGTCTCGGCGCTGCACGGGGACAACATCGCCTCCCGCTCGGCGAACACACCGTACTACGACGGGCCCTCGCTGATCGAACATCTGGAGTCGGTACCGGTCGACGCCGACAGCACCGGCCGCCACCAGGTGGGCCTGCGATTCCCCGTCCAGTATGTGATTCGCCCGCGCACGCCGGAATACCCCGACTACCGCGGTTACGCGGGCCAGGTCGCCGCCGGTGTGGTGGCCAAGGGCGATGAGGTCGTCGTGCTGCCGTCCGGTATCCGGACCACGGTCGAGCGGATCGACACCGCCGACGGTGAGCTGCCGTCGGCCCAGCCCGGACGCAGTGTGACGCTGCTGCTCACCGACGAGGTGGACATCTCGCGCGGCGACACCATCGTCGCGGCCGCCGACGCGCCCGAGCCGATCGACGCCTTCGACGCCACCGTGTGCTGGCTCGGCGACAAACCGCTGCGGCCCGGCGCGCGACTGCTGCTCAAGCACGGTACCCGCACCACCCAGGCCATCGTCGGCACGCTGATCGAGCGGTTCGACGAGCAGAATCTGGCCGCCGATCCGAATCCGGAATCGTTGGCGCTCAACGATATCGGCCGCATCTCGGTGCGGGTCGCGGAACCGATCGCGGCCGACGACTACCGGGTCAATCGCTACACCGGCAGCTTCCTGCTGATCGATCCGGCCGGCGGTAACACGCTGGCCGCCGGCCTGGTGGGCGATGTGCTGACCTCGGTCGAGGTCGGAAGCTGAGATGAACTCCGCCGGTGGGATGTTCGTGAGCGGTGAGTGGTCATACCGGCCGTTCGCCGCACCCACGGCGCCACCCGGCACCGCTCTCGCCGACGCCGGAGCCGGCACCGATCGTGGTGCTGGTCCGGCGGCCGAGTCGTCTCCGGTGCCGACGTCCCGGCGGATCCGCGATTCGGTCACCCGTCGCGCCCCGGCGTTCATCGCGGTCGCGCACGGGAGCCGTGATCCGCGTTCGGCCGCGACGATGTCCGCCGTGGTCGCCGAGATCGCCGGACGACGCCCGGATGCCGACGTACGACTGGCGTTCCTGGACCTGAACACCCCTTCGGTCGAGCAGGTCATCGATGCCGTTGCCGCACAGGGTCATGCCGAGGTGGTGGTGGTTCCGCTGCTGCTGGGCAGCGCCTTTCACGCCCGCGTGGACCTGCCCGGCATTCTCGCGGCCGCGCGCAACCGGCATCCGCTGCTGCGCATCGTCCAGGCCGATGTGCTCGGCACCGATGAGCGGCTCGTCACGGCCCTGCGCGACCGCGTGGTGAGTCTGGGCGCCGATCCCGCCGATTCCGGCCTCGGTGTCGCGGTCGCCGCGGTCGGTTCGTCGTCGGCGGCAGCCAATCGGATCACCGAGCAGGTCGCCGCGGCCCTGGCCGTGGGCACGTCGTGGCGGACCGCGATCTGCTTCGCGACGACGGAACCCGCACTGCCGCAGGCGGTGTCGGAGCTACGGCGTCTTGGTGCGCGGCGCGTCGTCGTCGCGCCCTGGTTCCTGGCTCCCGGTCTGCTGACCGACCGTCTCGCCGCCGCCGATCCCACCCTCCGACACGCGCCCACCATCGGCGCCCACCGGCTCCTCGTCGACGTCGCCGTCGATCGCCACGACGCCGCCGATCGCGATCGGCTCGACCTGTCCGCCTAGGACTGCCCGAACTTTTCCTGCGAACCTCGGCGACGATGCGGAACCCGCAATCGCGACTGGGTTCGCACGATTTGTTCACCCGCTCACCGGGAGTATCCGGCGGATCAGTTCCCGAACCAGCGTTCCAGGACCAAGGCGGCGCCGTCTTCCGCGATATCGGCCGTCGTCTCGTCGGCGATCTCGCGCACCGCAGGGACCGCGTTGCCCATGGCCACGGAATGGCCGGCCCAGGTGAGCATTTCGATGTCGTTGTAGCCGTCGCCGATCGCGAGGGTCTCCTCCGGCTCGATCCCGAGTTCGAGCCGAAGTTGTTCCAGCGCCCAGCCTTTCGACACGCCCTGTTTGGAGGCGACCAGCCAGGGTTCGTCCTCACCGTGCACCCAGCCGGCCCCCGGCAGATCCAGTTCGCCGACGGCCTCGATCATTTCGGCGAGACTGCCGCCGGGCCACCAGCCGTTGAGCCGGGTGGTCGGTTCCAGGCTCAGTTCGGCGTCGTCGACGAAGCGGAATTCACCGAGCCGGAAGCTCCCGGGGTAGTAGCCGGTGGCCCAGGTGCCCACGCCCACCTTCTCGACCGAGAGCACCATGTCGGGAAGGAGCGCACGCAGTTTCGCGACCGCGGGCTCGGGATCGAAGGTATGGACCGCCAGCGGCTCCCAATTCGAAATATCCACGTGCACAGCGCCGTTCGAACACAGTGCCTGGCCTTCCTCGAGTCCCAGCTCCTCCATCACGAGCCGGGTGGCCAGTAGGGTGCGACCGGTGGTGACCACCACGTGGGCGCCCGCGTCGACCGCGGCGCGCACCGCCGCACGAACGCGCGGACTCATGGGTGCGCCCGCCTGCAGGATGGTCCCGTCGACGTCCAGGGCAATCAGTCGAGGACTGTTCACCGGGTCATTGTCACCGATCGTGCGGCTGCACCGATATCGCCGCCGCGGTTACCCGGCGGTACAGCCCATCCGAACCGAAACGCCCGATCAGCGGGTGGAACCGTGGTCGGTGGGGCCCTCGCCGCATCGGCGCACCGGCCCGCCGTAGATCTCGTTCAGTTCGGCCGCCAGCAGTGCCATCTCGGCCCGAACGGATTCGGGTGCAACGACTTCGAGCCGATTGCCGAATCCGGCGAGCTGTTCGGCGACGGCCCGCGGCAGGTGGGCGGTGACGCGCAGCTCGATCCGGCCGTCGGCGGCGGGCCCGGCCTCGGTGCAGTGCCGGCCCAGCCGATCGCGCAGCACCGGGACCACCGCCGGATCGGCCCGGACGATCGCCTCGACTCGTCCCCGGCGGCCTTCCAACTCCTCGACCACCTCCGACCACACCTGCTCGAGATCGAATTCGTCCGGGACGACGGCACTGTCGTCACCGGCGACCACCTCGCTCATCCGGTCGACCCGGAAGGTGCGCCGGCCGCGCTCGGTCCCGGCGATCAGATACCAGACCCCGCCCTTGTCGACGACGCCCCACGGATCGACGGTGCGATCACGGGCGTCGGGACCGTAGCGGAAGCGCACCCTGCGGCGTCGGGCCACCGTTTGTTGCAGGATGCCAACCTCCGGTGGCACCGCTCGCGGACGCCGCCCCCACGCGGCCGGGTCGACCAGCGTTGCCGCCGCGGCCGCCTGCGCCTCACCGCGGAAGGTCTCCGGCAGCGCACGCAGGAGTTTGCGCAACGCGGATCGGGTCGCGGGTGATGCCGAAGCCGCCGGGCCCAGCAGCAGGAACAGGGCTCGGGCCTCGTCGGCGGTCATTCCGCTCAGGTCGGTTCGCGCACCACCGACGAGCGCCCATCCCCCGCCGCGCCCGGGCTGGGGGTACACCGGCACCCCGGCCGAGGACAACGCTTCGAGATCGCGCCGCGCGGTCGCCACCGACACCTCCAGCTCGGCGGCGATCTCGGCGGCGGTCACGCGGCCACGAGACTGCATCAGCAGCAGGGTCGCAATCAGACGATCGGCTCGCATGCGGGAATTCTGTCCGAAAAAGTGATCATTCGGTGAGCACTTTGGGCCCGAGAATCGTCGTCGACACCGAAACGATCGAGGAGTTATCGATGCTGCGAGGCATGACCACCGTGTCCTACTACGCCGACGACCTGGATGCCGCCAAGAGCTGGTACACCGAATTGCTCGGCACTGCACCGTATTTCGAGGTACCCGGCTATCTGGAGTTCCGGATCGGCGACTATCGGCAGGAACTCGGCATCGTCGACCGCCGCTTCTGCCCGGACCCGGAACGTGGCGTCGGCGGCGCGCTGCTGTACTGGCACGTCGACGATCCGGCGACCTCGCTGCGGCGGCTGCTCGATCTGGGCGCCGCTGTACACCAACCGCTCACCGAACGAGGCGAGGGCTTCGTCACCGCGTCGGTCGTGGATCCGTTCGGCAATCTGCTCGGCATCATGACCAACCGGCACTACCTCGACGTCCTGCAATCGCGACGCACGGCGTGACGAGCGCGCACTCCCGTCGCACGCGGCCGAATTCAGTGGCCGAAGCCGCCGCCGAATCCCCCGAAGCCGCCACCGTGGAAGCCGCCGCCCATTCCGGAACCCAGGCCGCCACCGTGGAAGCCGCCACCGGGAGTGGTGCCCGTGCCGAGCCCGCCCGGGCGGGGAGTGACGCCCGGCGACGCCGACATTCCACCGGGACGGGCGGGCACGGCCGGGGCGGTGTTCGTCCCGCCGGTGCCGAGTGTGCTCCCGGGCGTCGACGCGGTTCCGCCGGTTCCGGCCGGCTGCGACGCGCCGGGCGCGGGGACAGGATTCGGCGCGCTGTCGGCCGATGACGCGCCCGGGGCGGAATGCGCGGCACCGGCGGAGGAGTCGGCGGTGCCCGCGCCGGTGCCACTCGACGTCGCGGATTCCCCGCTGTTGGTTGCGCCACCCGAGTTCGCCGCGTCACCGGAGTCGGTCGGCGCGCTCGCATGCGGAGATGTACTCGAATTCGCGTCATCCGAATTCGTCGGGCTGCCCGGCGTCGCCGCATCACCGGCGTTACCGGTATCGGCAGGCCTGCCCTGACTCGCGGTTTCGCCGGAGTGGGCGGTTCCGGACTCGGCGGCGGAGGTGCCCGAATCCCCCACGGTCCCGGACGAATTCGCACCCGTCGACTCGGCCGGCGTACCCGCGACCGGCCCGGAGGAGGTATCGGGAGCGGAGGTACCGACCGGTGAGGTATCGCCGGATGCCGGTGTGCCGGCCGGCGCCGGGGCCGTTCCCGGCGTGGGTGTGTTCGCCGAACCCTGCGTGGCACCGGTCGAGGAGCCCGGATTTCCGGCCGCCGGCGGATTGCCCGGAGCATGGCTCCCGTCCGGCGGGGTGCCCGGATCGGAGCCGCCCGGCGGGGTGTGGGTGGCGGCGCCCGCGGCGAGCAGTGCGGCCGTACCCGGGTTCCCGAACGGCATGGGGTTGGTGAACCGGGCTGGATCGGAATAGGTCCGGGCCTTGGGCGGCTCGCACGGCAGGACGGCACGACGGTCGAGCAGCGCGTTTTCCACCCGCTCGCTCAATCGGTCCGAAAAGTTGTGTGCCGCACCGGCATAGCCGCGCAGGGTGGGCAGCGACGAACCCATCAGCCGGTCCGCCCGGACCGCGAGGGCCGCGAACCCGGCGCCGAAACTCGGGAGTTGCGTCAGCTCCCCCGCCTGCTCCCGTACCGAATCCGCGGGTCCGGCGAGGGCGGGGGCGAATTCCATGATCGGCCCGTCGGTTCCGACCGGTCCACCGCCGATCATGGTGGCCGCCGACATCGCGAGCGCGGAAACGACTGCCGCGGAGGAGACTACGGCGGCGCCGCGCGCGTACCTCCCGAAATTGCTGCCGCTGCGGGCGAATCGGGCCGAGGCGATGGCGGCACCGGTCGCCACCGTGTGGCCCGGATCCGGTGAAACGACCACCGGCGGCCCCAGTTCGGCGAGCACCTCCGCGACCTCGACCGGCCGCGCGGCCCCGCCCACCAGCAAGATCCGGTCGACGTCGTCGATCGACACGCCGGCGCGACCGAGGCAACGGCGCACCACCCGAAGCGAATTGCGCACATGCCAGGTGCGTAGCCGCCGGGTGTCCTCGACCGGAACCACCTTCGATACCGGCGCCGGCACATCCGGCGCCAGCGCCCGGGCGTAGCGTGCCAGCACGGTACCGAGCGGCCGGCCGCCGTAGGCGTCGGAGCGCACCGCCGAACCCAGCACGCCGCGTTGCTCCCATTGCGCCTCGGTACGCACCACCGCCACATCGAGACTGTTGGCGCCCAGGTCGTAGACCAGCGTCAATCCTCGTGGGGAGACACCGTATTCGTCGTCGAGCCATTCGACCGCGGCGACCGGCTCCGGCATCAGCACCACGTCGAATGCGCCCGTGCGGTGCAACGCGTACTGCAGTGCCGCGATCTGCCGTTCGGTGTAGCAGGCCGGATAGGTGAGCACCGGCCCGGCCACCGGATCGCTGGCATCGATGAGACAGGTCGCGACCGCGGCCACCAGATCGGCCGACGACCAGATCCGGCCGCCCAGTACCACCGGCTCGCGAGATTGCGTGAGATCGGCGAAATCCGTTATCACCGGCGCGAATCGGGGCACGCCGCCGACCCGGACGTCACCGCCCCGGTCGAACGTCACCGCCGTCCGCCGCACCCGAACCGCTGGGCGATCGCGATCTCCGGTCGTCGCCGCCCACACCGAGTTCACTGTGCCGATGCTCATGCCGAAGCCAGCCGTCATTGCCATCCCGTCAACGCACCGAGACCACGGCCCCAGTGGTTCAACCATGTGGTCGCGGTCGTTTACCAAATAGCGCACACAGGTTAGCTGATCGGTCTCGGTCACGAATACCGAATGGGCGGAAAAGCTTTCATACCCACCGGTCGACAGCGCAAAAGCCCTGATAGACCAGCGTCCAAGTCAGGATTGGGGAGTTGGAACCATGACCATCAGGAGAATAGCTGGCAAAACTGGCTACGGCACAGTAACTCTCGATAAATACCGACCGGTGTTCTGTTCGAGGTCCGTCATGCCGTTCCTGAAACCGAATTCATCGGGCGCATACCGGATCACTGGCCGGTTGCCCGCGAATTCATTCGGACGGATCCGACCGAAACGACAACCGCCCCGATCCGTACATCGGATCGGGGCGGTCGGCCGCGAGAACTCAGGCCCGGGCGAGCAGCTTCCGCTTCCACCACGGCTGGGAGGTGGCCCCGCCGCGAACCGCATCGGGACGGCGGCGCTGCACCAATCGATCGAATTCGGCCGCATCGGCGGCGGGCCGGCGCAGGCGACCGGCATTGAAATCGTCGACCAGCTGTCGCACGGTCTCCTGTGCGCAGGACTTGTTGGTTCCGATGAAGCCGGTGGGGCCGCGCTTGATCCAGCCGGTGACGTACGTCCCCGGAACTACCTCGCCACCAACCGATTCCAGAACTCGTCCCTCGGTATTGGGGATCACCCCGGCGCCTTCGTCGAACGGCACGCCGGGCACCGCCACACCGCGATAACCGACCGAAGCCAGCACGAGGGCGGTATCCAGGGTCTCGGTCTCCCCGGTCGCCACCGCGCGCACCACTCCGCTGTCGTCGACGACGAGTTCGTTGCGCACCAGTTCGATTCCGGTGACCTTGTCGGTGCCGACCAATGCGACCGGCGAGGACAGATAGCGGAAGACGATCCGGCGGCGCGCACCCACCGGCCGATCGGCGACACTGCGCAGCAGCTTCAGCTTCTGCGCCACCTTCTGCGGCATATCCGCCGTCGGCTCCGGCACCTCGCCCTCGACCACGATGTCGATATCGGAACCGAGCAGGCCCACGAACTCCGGGACGGTGAAGGCGGATTCGGCCGGCCCGCGGCGGCCGACGATCACGACTTCCTCGATCTTGCTGTGCCGCAGAGCTTCCAGGGCGACCGGCGAGACCTCGGTGGCATCGAGCAGTGCCGGATCCATCGTGAGGATGCGAGCCACGTCCAGCGCGACATTGCCGTTGCCGACGATCACCGCGCGCCGCTGCGACAGATCGAAGCTGCGCTGCGCGTAATCGGGATGGCCGTTGTACCAGGCCACGAACTCCGTCGCCGACAGGCTGCCCGGCAGACCCTCACCGGGAATACCCAGCTTCCGGTCCGACGACGCGCCGACGGCATAGATCACGGCATGGAAGTGATCGAGCAGCTCGGCATGCGAAACATCCTCGCCCACCGCCACATTCAGGTAGGAACCGAAACCGGGCTGCGCGGAGATCACGTCGAACAGCCGGCTCACCTGCCGGGTCCGGGTGTGGTCGGGGGCCACCCCGTGCCGGGCCAAGCCGTAGGGCACCGGTAGCCGGTCGAAGACCGTGACGGAGACCTCGGGCTGGGTCAGCAACTCGTCGGCGGCGTACATCGCCGAGGGCCCGGAACCCACGATGGCGACCCGCAGCGGGCCACGCTCGGTGTCGACCTCGGCCGCGGGGATCGGCTTGGCCAGCAGCGGCCGCGGCCGGGTCTGCCGATAGAAGTCGGCATTGATCTCGATGAACGGCTTCTGCTCCTCGGTCAGCTTCTTCGAGGAGGTGATGGCGTCCACCGGGCAGGCCGTGGCACAGGCGCCGCAATCCACGCATGCCGCGGGGTCGACGTACAGCATCTCCGCCGTCCGGAAGTCCGGCTCGTCCGGCGTGGGATGGATGCAATTGACCGGGCATGCGTAGACGCAGGAGGCGTCGCTGCAGCACGACTGGGTGACTACATACGGCACTGTATGGCTACCCTTCAGGCGGCTTTGGTCTTGGCGCGCTGCGGCTCGGAGCGGTACCGGCTGGCCGGACCATCGATCTTCAGCATCTTCCAGACATTCTTCGACACGGGATTCATCAGGCCGAGATCCTTGGCGAGGGCGCGCACGTCGATGAAGTAATCGGCGAAAGTCTGCTGCGCCTCCTCGGACCCGTAGAACAGTTCCTTGCGGACGTCCTCGGGGATGTCGAACTCCTTGAAGAAGGACTTCGGCGGAGTCGCGATGGACCGGCCCAGGATCCACATCACGATCGGCATCGCGATCGACAGCACGAACTTCTCGGCCGCGTTGACCTCGGGCACGTGCTTCTTCAGGAACTCGTGCGCGAAGGAGATGTGGCGCGCCTCCTCCGCGACGTGAATCGCCATCACACCGCGCATGATCGGGTGCACTTCCTCGCCGGAACGCAGGATCTGCTTCTGGATGTGATCGATCGGTTCCTCACCGGCGAGCACCGCCATGAAGAACAGGTTCGGGAACTTGGCGGCGACCGGCGCGGCCAGGTAGCGCAGCTTGCGCACCAGCGGGCCCATACCCGGGACGTCGAGACCGATCCGGTTGACCATCTCCTGGAACATCAGGGTGTGGTTGTGCTCCTCGATCATCTCGTGGGAGCAGTACCGGAACTCGGGCGAACCGTTGGGCAGGCTGAAGTTGTGCGTCACCATGCCGCTGATCAGGATCGACTCGAACTGCAGGCCGACCTTGGCGACATTGGCCTGGCGGTACTTGCCGATGGCGATCTTCTGCTCGTCCGACAGCGCCTTGTACCAGGGGTGACGACCCAGCGGGTCGGCGGATTCCGGCAGGATCCACCGCTTCTCACCGGCGTCGGCTGCGAAATCGGGGTTGTCCCAGTCGATGTCGGTGAAGGGGTCGAAGTGCTTGTTGACCGAGCCCTCGGACAGCAGAAGCAGCTTCTGGGCATATTCCATGGCCTCGGCGACCACAGGGTCTACTTCGGGCGTCGCGGCAACGGACATCGTCGTCACAGCCTCTCCATCTCGCATGGGTTAACTGTTCCCCATAGTTACACCTAAAGCGACGGAGGTCAACATCGTCGCCCGGCCCCGCCGGAAACGATCGCGCAAACCTCTCGTCTACCGGCCGAATACCCAGGTCGACGCCATCGAAAAAGGTATTACCCGCCCGTACTGTGCGAGGCGTCACAACACCGACGCCAGACCTCCGCCACCCTCGAACCGGGCACTGACGTGTCCGCACCCACATGGCAATTCATCCCATGAACCAGCTAGGCTACAACTTGTGTCTAAGACGTATTCATCGGCCGAGCGCGCCTATCGCGAGATCAAGGAGCGCATTCTGACCGGGGCCCTGCCCGGCGGGGAGCTGATCAGCGAGGGCGAGATCGCCACCGAACTGGGCACCTCCCGGACCCCGGTGCGGGAGGCATTTCTGCGGTTGGAGACCGAGGGCTGGATGCGGCTGTACCCCAAGCGCGGCGCGCTGGTGGTCCCGATCCCCTCACACGAGGCCGAACACGTCGCCCAGGCCAGATACGTCGTGGAGACCGCGGCAGTGCGCGCACTCGCCGGTGACGACCGCTCGGCGCTGGTCGACACCCTGCAGGCGTCCCTCGCCCGCCAGCGCGAACTCGTCGCGGACCTCGGGAATTCCGATGGGGAGGCGCTGTCCCGGTTCGCCACCGAGGACACCGACTTCCATCGCGGATATGTGGTTGCGGCGGGTAACCCGCTGCTCATCGCGTTCTACGACTCGCTGCGCGAGCGCCAGCGCCGGATGAACAGCGTCGCCCTGCATCGGGCGCCGATGAACGTCACCCGCATCGTCGAACAGCACGCGCGGCTGACGGATCTGATCGCCGCCGGTGATACCGCCGCATTCGACACCGCACTCGCCGAACACCTTTCGGGTGTGCACCAGCTGGAATTGAGAGGACTGTGATGACCGCGTCGACCCTCGTCGACACCCGCCCCACTCCCACCGCCACCGCCGCCCGCGCCTGGTGGGGCGTGGCCGCGGCGGTCTTCGCGATCGCCTGGGGCGGTAACGAATTCACCCCGCTGCTGGTGATGTACAAGAACGACGGTCTGCCGGTCACCACGGTGAATCTGCTGCTGTTCGAATACGTCCTGGGCATCGTGCCCGCACTGCTGATCGGCGGCCCGCTGTCGGACCGCTACGGGCGCCGCCGGTTGATGTGCCCGGCGCCGCTGATCACGGCCCTCGGTTCGACGCTGCTGGCTTTCGGTGCCGGCACGGTGCCGATGCTGTCGATCGGCCGAGTGCTGTGCGGTATCGGATTGGGCCTGGCGATGGCCGTGGGCAGCAGCTGGGTCAAGGAGTTGTCGCAGCCGCCGTTCGCCTCGGCGTCGGCTCCGGGGACCGGGGCGCGGCGCTCGGCGATGAGCCTCACCGGCGGTTTCGCCATCGGTGCGGGGCTGGCCGGGGTGCTCGCGCAGTGGGCGCCGTGGCCGGCGACGCTGGCCTATCTGATCAATGTGGCGCTGTGCCTGATCGCGGCCGTCTGGGTTTTGCGCGCACCGGAAACCGTGGCGACACAACGGACTCCACAGCCGCTGTGGGAGGATTTGCGGATTCCGGCGGCCGGCCATCGGCGGTTTCGCGCCGTCGCGCTGCCCTTGGCGCTGTGGCTGTTCACCTCGGCCGCCGCGGCGTACGCGATTCTGCCGACCCTGGCCGCCGACCGCGTCGCCGGGACACCGATCGCCTTCTCGGCGCTGATCACGGTGATCACCCTCGGCTGCGGCTTCGCCATCCAGTCGGTGGCGCGGCGGATCGACCTGCCGGGCACGGCCCGGATCGCGGTCCTGTCGCTGGTGCTGACCACGGCCGGTATGGGAGCGGCGGTGTATGCGGCAGCGACATTGCATCTGTGGGCGGTCGTCGCGACCGCGGCCGTGCTCGGCTTCGGATTCGGCATCGGGATGGTCGCCGGGCTGCAGGAGATCGAGCGAATCGCCCGGCCCGACGATCTCGCCGGGTTGACCGCGGTGTTCTACTCGGTGAGCTATCTCGGCTTCGGTTCACCGGCCCTGTTGTCGCTGCTGCACAATGCGCTGCACCTCGGCTACCCGGTGATGTTCGCGGCCGGCGCGGTGATCGCGCTGGCCTGTCTTGCGGTGGTGGTCAACAACTATCGCGATCCGGACGCCACGACGGCCGCCGTGCCGGCCGGCCGACGCGTGCCGTAGCCCCCCGGATTCGCCTCGGCCCGGGAATTCCGGCACCGCACAGCTCCCGCGACCCTACGCCACCCAGACCCGACTGCTCCCGCCGAGTGCGGCGGGAGCAGTCGCCGGTCGACGATGCGACCGAATCAGCCCGAGGTCAGCGCTGTACGTGGACGACACCGGCGCCCATGGATTGTGCGCCGGCCTCGTCACCGACCACGGCCGTCGCCGCGAACAGGGCGCCACCGGCCGCGACCGCGACGGTCACCGCGACCCGGGACAACCGTCGCCGCAGCATCCGCGGCTGTGCGGGCCGTTCGGCGGGCTCGGCGACGCCGTCGTCCTGCGCCGCTTCGGCGGCGCGGCGGGCGAGGATGGCCGCCCCCTCGGCGATGGTTCGTTCCGGGTCGGGAGCGACGATCACCGGACGCGCCAGCGCGCTGGACAGGACCGCGGCGACCTCCGGCGGCCGGGCGGCACCGCCCACCACCAGCACGCAGTCGACATCGGCCATGGTGACATCGGCGCGACGCAGGCAGTCGTAGACCACATCGAGGGACTCGCGGATGTGCGCCGTACGCAAGGCGGTGATCACGGCGTCGGAATCGGCCGCCGACGATTCGCCGGTGCGCCAGTTCTGCTGGGCGGCCATCTTGGCGCCGAATGCGCGACCGCCGAATGCCGTGGAGCGCAACGGCTCTCCGATCACCGGGCGAGCCGGGCTGCCCGCCCCGATGCGGACCAGTGTGACGGTCAGGCCGGAGCCGCCCAGATCGTAGACCAGCGCCAGCCCCGGCATCAGCGGCCCGTGGGCCACCGTCAACCAGGCCGCGGCCGCGACCGGTTCGGCGACCAGGGCAGCATGGGACAGGCCGATGCCGTCCAGCGCCGCCCGCAGTTCCGCTACCCGCTCGGCGGAATAGCTCACCGGATGGGTCACCGCCACAGCGGTTTCCGGACGGCCCGGCGCGGCCGCCACCACATGCGCGGAAACGTCCGCCACCACCGTCCGGGCCACCGTCGCGACCAGATCGGCCGACGACAGCGACCGATGGCCGACCCGGGCGGTGCGGCCGCGTTCGGTGAGGTCCGCGAAATCGGTGACCGCGCGGCCGTGCCGCGGAATCCGTCCTACCCGGGCGCTGCCGGTGCTGTCGAAAGTCAGTGTGGTGCGCCAGGTTCCGGGTGCCGTCCGCTGTGCGGACTGCGCCTGCCGCGGACCGGATGCCCGCCGGCCCCGGCCGGTGGCCACACGCCCACCGGATTCGCCGGACGCGCCCCGCCTGCGCCCGCGCGTTGCCTTCCCGCTCTCAGCAGTATCGATGGCGCACACCGTGTTGACCGTGCCGATACTCACTCCGAGCCCAACCGTCATCACAATTCCCCTCGATCGACGAGCGTCCGTTCGCTGACCTGTCCCGACCCGGCACTCAGGCAACCATTGTGCTGAGAACTTGCCAAGCACCGGACAACCGGTTGTCCGCACAACCGCCGCACCGCACGACGAGCTCGCCTATCTCGCAGATATCCGCCTTCACCTGCGGTAACAAATCAGGCAATTCCCACGAGCAGTGGACGATTCGCGACACCGACCGAACGGTACGGGTTTGCCAGCAAGCGTCCAAGTAACCTCGGACACCGTATACCGAAGGACGGCAACCGTCGGGCCATCCGCGAAAATCGCCGTCCCCGAAGCGGATCGAGCATCCGGCGAGGTGCGGGCCGCGCGAGCCGCCGGCCGGCCGGGGCGGCGACCCGAGCCGCCGGCGGCAGGCGAATTCGGCCGTCGCATCGAAGAATTCGTCGACCGGGCAGTGCGATCAGGGCACCACTGCCCGTGCCTCCGATGTGCCGGGATCAGGCGGCGGGCAGCTCCGGAATCCGGGTGGCGCGAGCGAACACCGTCTCCCCCTCACCCAGCCGCAGTGCCTCGGCATCGCCGCGGGTCACCTGGGCGGTGAACAGATCGCCGGTGGCGGCATTGCGCAGTTCCAGCCGCACCTCGAAACCCAATCGGACGATCCGTTCCACGGTGGCCCGGGTGACGCCGGCCGACTCCGCGGTGCCCTCGTGCTCGGCCAGCGCCATACCCGGGTCGCGCCCGATGCGAATATCGTGCGGCCGCACCAGATGTCCGTTCAGCTTGGCCACCGCACCCAGGAAGGACATGACGAATTCGTTCGCGGGGCGGTCGTAGACATCCTCGGGGGTGCCGACCTGTTCGATGCGCCCGGCATTCATCACCGCGATCCGGTCGGCGACGTCGAGCGCCTCCTCCTGATCGTGGGTGACCAGCACCGTCGTCACGTGGACTTCCTCGTGCAGGCGACGCAACCAGGTGCGCAAGTCCTGGCGCACCTTCGCGTCGAGAGCGCCGAAGGGTTCGTCGAGCAGCAGCACCTGCGGATCGACCGCCAGCGCGCGGGCCAGGGCCATGCGCTGCCGCTGGCCACCCGACAGCTGTGCCGGGTAGCGGTGCTGGAACCCGTCCAGACCGACGATGCCGAGCAATTCGTCGACCCGCTTGCGGATCTCGTTCTTGGGCCGCTTGCGAATCTTGAGCCCGAACGCCACGTTGTCGCGGACGGTCATATGTTTGAACGCCGCGTAGTGCTGGAAGACGAACCCGATATCCCGCTTCTGCGGCGATACCCGGGTGACGTCGCGGTCGGCGATGGTCACGACGCCCGAATCCAGCGTCTCCAACCCGGCGATCGACCGCAGCAGCGTCGACTTACCGGACCCCGACGGACCCAGCAGGGCGGTCAGCTCACCGGACGGGATGTCGATGCTCACGTTGTCGAGCGCGGCGAACGAGCCGTAACGCTTGTTCGCGCCGGTAACGGTAATCATGTGCGTGCCTCCGGCGTGATCATTTGACAGTGCCCCGCTTGCGTTCGAGGAGGGTCATCAGGATGAGGGTGACGAGTGCCATGCCCATGAGCAGCGTCGCCGCGCAATAGGCGCCGAAGGTGTTGTGGTCGTTGATATAACGCCCGTGGACCAGCAACGTCAGCGTCTGCGAGATGCCGGGCAGACCGGACGACACCATGATCACCGCGCCGAATTCGCCGAGTGCGCGGGCGACGGTGAGCACGATGCCGTAGGTCAGGCCCCAGCGGATGGCCGGCAGCGTGATCCGCCAGAAGGTCTGCCACCGGTTCGCGCCCAGGGTGGCCGCGGCCTGCTCCTGATCGTCGCCGATCTCGTGCAGCACCGGCACGACTTCGCTGACCACGAACGGCAGGGTGACGAAGATGGTGGCGATCACCATGCCCGGTAAGCCGAAGATCACCCGGAAGCCGAGGCTGTCCAAACCGCCGAACCAGCCGCCCACGCCCCACAGCATGATCAACGAAACGCCGACCACCACCGGCGAAACGGCGAACGGCAGGTCCACCACGCCCTGAATCAGGCTGCGCCCCCGGAAGTTTCCGCGGACCAGCGCGATCGCGGTGATGACGCCGAACACGACGTTGACCGGAACCACGATCACCACGATCAGCAGCGACAGGTTGAATGCCGAGACCGCGGCGGGGGTGCTGATGGAGTCGACGAAGGCGGCGATACCGTGCTCGAAACTGCGCCACAGGATGATGGCCAGCGGCGCCACCAGCAGAACGATCAGATAGGCGAGCGCGATCACCCGCAGCGAAATCCGGGACGGAGCGGACAGTTTCATCGGCTGGCCTGTTCCTTGCGGGTGGTGCGGTCGGCGAAGATGCGCAGGATCACCAGGGTGGCGAAGGAGATCACCAGCAGCGCCACCGACACCGCCGCCGCGTTCACCGGACGATCCACCTCGATCTGCTGCTGAATGTACTGGGACGCCATCTGCGTCCGCCGCGGAATGTTGCCGCCGATCAAGACGACCGAGCCGTATTCCCCGATGGCACGGGCGAAGGCCAGGCCGCCGCCGGAGATGATGGCCGGGGCCAGTGAAGGCAGCACCACGCGCCGGAAAATCGTGAGGTTGTCCGCACCCAGCGACGCCGCGGCCTGCTCGACCTCCTTGTCCGCCTCGATCAGTACCGGCTGCACCGAGCGGACCACGAACGGCAAGGTCACGAACGCCAGCGCCACCACCAGGCCCGGCTGGGTGGCGTTGAGGTGGATGCCGACCGGGCTCTGCGGCCCGTACAACGACAGCAGGACGATGCTCGCCACGATCGTCGGGAGGGCGAACGGCAGATCGATCAGCGCGTTGACCACGCCCTTACCCGGAAAATCATCGCGAACCAGGACCCAGGCGACGATCGTCCCCATCACGACGTTGATCACCGCGACCACCGCCGAGACCAGAACCGTGACCCGCAACGCGTCCAATGCGGCGGAGGCGGTGATCGCATCCCAGAAACCCGACCAGCCCGCGTCGAACGAGTGCACCGTCAGCGCCGCCAGCGGCAACAGGACGATGATGCTGAGCCACAGGACGGTGATCGCCAGGCCCAGCGAACCCACCGATCCGGTCAAGCGCGACCGCCATGCCGGACCGGCGGGCTGCACCCGGAAGACGCCGGGACCAGCGGTCCCGGCGTCCGTACTACTGCCGACCTCGGCCTTCGTACTGCTGTCAGTCACAGTTATCCAGTATTCCGTGTACCCCGAGCCACCGGCTCACTTGGTGGCTTTGTCGTAGAGCACGGCGATGCTGCCGGTCTCGGGCGTGAACAGGTCCTTGTCGACCTTCTTCCACCCGCCCAGATCGGCGACCGTCCACAGCTTCTGCGGAGTGGGGAAATCCTTGCCGTACTGCGCGGTGACCTGCGGGTCGACCGGACGGAAACCGGCCTCGGCCCAAGCCTTCTGGCCCGCCTGCGAGTACAGGAAGTCCTTGAACGCCACGGCGGTGGTCGGGTTCTTGGCGTTCTTCAGCACGGCCACCGGATTTTCGATCTTGAAGGTGGTCGGCGGGATCACGTGCTCGATCGGGTCCCCGCTGCGCTCGGAGAAGATCGCCTCGTTCTCATAGCTCAACAGCACGTCGCCGGTGCCCTGCAGGAAGGTTTCCGTCGCTTCGCGACCCGACTTCGGCTGCACCTTCAGGTGCTCCTTGGAGATCAGCTTGCTCAGGTAGTCCAGCCCGGCCTGCGGATTCTTACCGCCCTCGCTCGCGGCCGCGTAGGGCGCCAGCAGATTCCACTTCGCCGAGCCGGAGCTGAACGGATTCGGGGTGACGACCTCGACTCCGGGCTTCAGCAGGTCGTTCCAGTCGTGGATGCCCTTCGGGTTGCCCTTGCGCACGGCGATCACGACGACCGAACCGAACGGCACACCCTTGTTCGCATCGGCATTCCAGTTCGAATCCACCAGGCCCGCGTCGACCAATCGGGTGATGTCCGGTTCCACGGAGAAGCTGACCACATCGGCCTGCGCGCCGTCCTTCACCTTGCGCGACTGATCGCCCGAGGCGCCGTAGGACGGCTGGATCTGCGCTCCCTTTCCGGGTGCGGTCTTGGTGAACTCGGAGATCACCTTGTCGTATCCCGGCTTGGCGACGGAATAGGCGAACAGCGTCAGCTGACCGCCGCCGCCGGCGGCGGAGTCGCCGCCCGGGGTATCGCTGGAACCGCCGCTGCACGCCGTCAACGCGACGGCCGCCAGGGCCGTCAGCGCCACGGCGATACGTCCTCGACGCAACGAGAACCTGGTTCCGGTGGACGATCTGCCAGACATGGAATTGACCTTTCCTCACCGCCCGCCACCCGTCGCACATCGCTGTCGGGGCGGAAGAATTCGATTCAGCAGTAGACCTGTCCCTGGGGTCGAGGGGACAGTGGCGCGACTGCGGTGGAACACCGCCGGGAGCGGAAACACTGCGAAAATTTGCGCGCCGGTCCGATGGGAACGCGCAGCGTGTCCGAATCTAGTGCCGGCGACAGTGAATGTCTGCGACCACGAGGCAGCCGACCGCGATCAACGCCAATTCATGGCGGACCTGCGGAACAACGCTCGATGACACGGGCAGACTGTAACAGAGCCCATCGAACCGCGCGAATCGGACGAGGCCCCGGACGACGGTCGTCGGCACTGCCCGGAAACCGCCTCCGACCGGCGCGAAGCATGAGCTTTTCGAATTCCTCGGACACCGTCGCCCGCCGCAACGACGACCGGGGCCCGGGCAGACCGTGGCGATGACCACAGTTGCCCGGACCCCGGGATGAGCATTCGCCGCGCGAACCTACTCCTCGTCGGCGGCTTCCGGCGGACTCTCGTAGAGATCCAGCACCCATTCCTCGACGGCGGTCTCCTCACCGTCCTCGTCGGGCTCTTCGGCGCGGATCCGGTTCTGCAACCGCACGCCCAGGCCGAGCAGTTGCGCGGCGCGCACCATCTCGATCGCCTCGTCGGGCGTGGCGTAGTGGGTGGCAATCAATCGGGGGCCGTCCTCGATCTCCAGGAGCTGCTCGAGGTCGACGAATTCCTCATCGGTTGGCATGGCCAGCACAGTACCCGCAACCTCCGACAGCGGACGGTTATCGCGTCAACAGCCAGGCGACGACGATCAGAACGAGCAGGGCGATCAGCGCCAGTTGGACCCGCGAGCGTGGCATCAGACCGCTTCCTTGTGCATCGATCCGGAGGAGTGCATCGACGAACCCGACAACGCGGGCTCCAGCGGCGGTACCGGTTCGGGCTCGGGGACGGCGTCGGCGGCGACCGACCGATCCCGGCCGAGCAGCCGCAGCACCGTTCGCAGCCCGCGGTCGAGCAGATAGGCCAGCAGGAAACTGAGCGGAACCGCCCCGATCAGGACCACGACGAACTGGGGGACGAACGGCAATCCGGCCACCCACAATTCGAAGCCGTCCCACCAGCCAGCAATGTGATGCACTCCCCCAGCGTAGTACCACCGGCCTCATGGACCGCCAGGCGTGCCGCCGAACCGGCCCCGGTGCCGGCGGTCGGCGGAAATCGCGGCCCGGATCCACCATGATGGCTGTATGGCGTCCTACGACGAACCGATCACCGAAGAACCCGTAATCGAGACGCTCGACGATATGTCCCCGCCGCGCGATGCCCTGCCGGACATCTCCGATGCCGAGGTCTCGGCGAACTACCTGCCGATCTCCGCCGGTGTCGTCCACAAATCGTCGTATCCGCCGATCGACGACTACGCCTTCCTGTCCGACTGCGAAACCAACTGCCTGATCGCCCGCAACGGCGCGGTGGAGTGGATGTGCTTGCCGCGCCCGGATTCCCCCAGCGTGTTCGGGGCGATGCTGGACCGCAGCGCCGGCCACTTCCGCCTCGGCCCGTACGGGGTGAACGTGCCCGCCGCCCGGCGGTATCTCCCCGGCGGGATGATCGTGGAGACCACGTGGCAGACCGACACCGGCTGGATCATCGTCCGGGACGCCCTGGTGCTGGGCCCGTGGCACAACAACGACAAACGCAGCCGGACCTACCGCCGCACTCCGGAGGATTGGGACGCCGAACACATCCTGCTGCGCACGGTGAAATGCGTCAGCGGCGTGGTCGAGTTGGAGATGAGCTGCGAGCCGGCCTTCGACTATCACCGCGCTCCCGTGCAATGGGAATACACCGGCGAGGTCTACGAACGCGCCACCGCCACCGCGACCTGCGTCCACGACGAATTGCCCTGCGGTGAGCTGACACTCACCACCGATATGCGACTGGGGCTCGAGGGCCGCGAGGCCCGGGCGCGCACCCGCATGCGCGAGGGCGACGAATTGTTCGTCGCCCTGTCGTGGTCGTCGCTGCCGGCGCCGCGCACCTTCGCCGAGGCGGCGGAGAAGATGTGGCAGACCACCGAATGCTGGCGACAGTGGATCACGCTCGGCAAATTCCCGGACCATCCCTGGCGTGGCTACCTGCAGCGCAGCGCGCTCACGCTCAAGGGGCTGATCTACTCCCCCACCGGCGCCCTGATGGCGGCCGCCACTACCTCGCTCCCGGAAACCCCTGGCGGCGAACGCAATTGGGATTACCGCTACAGCTGGGTTCGGGATTCCACCTTCGCCCTGTGGGGGTTGTACACCCTGGGGCTCAACCGCGAGGCCGACGACTTCTTCGCGTTCCTGCACGATGTCGCCACCGCCGAAAACGGTGAAGCCCAACCGCTTCAGGTGCTGTACGGCATCGGCGGGGAACGAGATCTCGAGGAATCCGAACTCCCGCACCTGCACGGCTACGACGGCGCCCAGCCGATCCGCATCGGCAACGGCGCGTTCCAACAGCAGCAGCACGACATCTGGGGCACCATCCTGGACTCGGTCTATCTGCATGTGAAGTCGCGCCAGCAGGTCCCAGAAACACTGTGGCCCATGCTGAAGCGGCAGGTGGAGGCGGCCATTCAGCACTGGCGGGAACCGGATCGCGGGATCTGGGAGGTGCGCGGCGAACCGCAGCATTTCACCTCCTCGAAGGTGATGTGCTGGGTCGCCCTGGACCGCGGAGCGAAGCTGGCCGAATTGCACGGCGAGGCCGACTACGCCGAGAAGTGGGCCGGCATCGCCGACGAGATCCACGCCGATGTGCTCGCACACGGTGTGAACGCGAACGGGATCTTCACCCAGACCTACGGCGGGGACACGCTCGACGCCTCCCTGCTGCTGGTGCCGCTGCTGCGCTTCCTACCGCCCGACGATCCACGGGTGCGCGCGACGGTCCTGGCGATCGCGACCGATCTCACCCAGCACGGTCTGGTATTGCGCTATCGCACCGACACCACCGACGACGGCTTGACCGGCGCCGAAGGCACCTTCACCATCTGCTCGTTCTGGCTGGTATCGGCGCTGGTGGAGATCGGCGAAGTGCGACGCGCCCGGCATCTGCTGGAGCGGTTGCTCGGCTATGCCAGCCCGCTGAAGCTCTATGCCGAGGAGATCGATCCGTACACGGGTCGCCACCTCGGCAACTTCCCGCAGGCGTTCACCCACCTGGCACTGATCAACGCGGTGATGCACGTGATCCGCGCGGAACAGTCGACCGGCGCGGGCGGTTTCCGTCCGGCCCATCCGGCAGGCTGAGCCGAACCGGAACCGCGGCCGAACCGGAAACGCTATGGCGCGTCGGCCGTTTCGCGGATCTCACGCAGTCGCACCAGGGACCGTTCGATCTCGGTGAGTCGGCGGTCGCGGCGCTCGGGCGAGTTGACCGCGGCCGCTTCCTCGGCGGCGCGCAGCGACTCGTCCACCGACCGCAGCGTCTGCCCCGCCAGATCGGTGAAGTGGTCACGCAGCGTGCGCTGCACTGCGCGCAAGCGATGCCGCGACTCCTTGCCGACCTGGAAGATCACGTCGTCCATCAGCCGCGCGACGGCGACCTTGGCCTCGGCCTGGCGGCGTTCGCGGCGGAGTTTACGGTCCTCCCACAGCGCGTTGATGCCCAGCAGCGCGGCGGCGGCGCCCGAATACCAGTTCACCAGTGGCATTTTCAGCAGACTGGTCAGCAGGCCCACCATCAGCAGACCACCGTAGGACCCGCGCATGACATTGAGCAGGGACGAGGTGAAACTCACCTTCGCCGAGTCCAGCGGTTCCAGCGACGCCACCGGCTCCAGGACATCAGCCGGATCCTCGAGCCGCAGATCGGGCAGCGGCACGTCCCGGGAGTCGGCGGGGAACTTCTCGGTGACCTGTTCGGCCAGTTCCACCGCCCGGTAGTGCGCGACGACGAAATTCTCCTCGACCGCCTCACAGATCCGCGAATCCAGATCCGCGCCGAACTCGTCCCAGTTGCGTGCGGGATCGTGCTTGGTGATCTCCGATTCGGCGTCGCGGACCAGGCTGCGCAGCCGGTGCCGCAGATCGTGCTCGATATCGGCCATCAGTTCCGAACAGCCGTCGGCGAGGGTGACCTGCCAGTTGGCGCTGCGCTGACGTAGATCGTCGGCCTCGGCGCGGGCCGCGCGCAGCTGATCGGTGATCGCACTGTAGCGGCGGGGATCGCGCAGCGTTTCGGCCTCGCTGCGCAAGGCCAACGCCAGATGATCGGTGATGGTGCGGATATCGCGCAACGCCGCCTCGCGCGCGACCGCGTCGGCCCGGGCCAGCACATAGCCTCGCAGATGATCGAGCAGTTGCGGGACACCGGATTCGATATCGCGGCGCTGGTCGTCTCGCGCCTGCATGTGCAGTTCGGCCGAGATCGGGGCGACCGCGAAACCGAGGCCCGCATCGTCGAGCAGTTCCCGGTTGCGCTGCTGCACCTCGGCCCAGTGCGGATAGCGGTCGATCTTGTTGAGCACACACACCACCGTCGGGCACACCTGGCGGATCCGCTGCAGCAGGGCGATCTGTTCGGCGGTGTATTCGGCAGCCGCATCGCACACATAGAGCACGGCGTCGGCGGCGGCGATCAGCGACCAGGTGATCGGCGCGTCGGCGGGGGCGCCGGGCGCGTCCATCACAACGAACCCCTCGGCCAGCAGGTCGCTCGGTTCGGTGAATTCGGCCCGAATCACACCCTCGGCCGCCAGCGCGGGACCCGGATTCAACGGATCCACCCGCTGGCGTTCGGTGCGTCCGCCCGGCAGCGAACGCACCAGCGTCGCAGTGGATTCCGGACCGTATTCGGCGATCACGGGCACGCTGATCGGACTGCCGGTGGCGCTGACCGCACTGCCGACCAGGCCGTTGACCAGCGTGCTCATCCCGTTCTTGGGTTCGCCGACCACCACCAGCCGCACCCGCGGATCGGCCACCCGCGCCCGCGACATGCCGAGCCGGGCGGTCAGATCCGTCCGGCCGGCGGCGCGGGTGAGGTCGAGCAGCTCATCGAGTTGCGCGAGCAACGGCGCCATCTCATCGGGGTGTTTGGCGCCGGCCGCCTCCACCGCGGTCACAGCGAGAGATGAAAATCGGGGACCGGGTGAACCGCGGAATGATGCAGTTCGCTGTAGGCGGACTCGTGCAGTCCACCGGTCAGTCCGGCCGAGGTACTCACCGGCCCGGTCCCGGTATCCGACCACAGCGAGACGTCGTAGGCATCCATCGCGTGGGCGGCGGGTTTCACCGGCGCGATATGGGCACCCGGCGCGGGGTCGATCGTGGTCGGCGGTTTCACCACGGTCGGCGGATCCATCGGGACGGTGTGCGGCGCGATCCCGCCGGTATCGGGGGTGGGATTCGTGCCGTGCTGTCCGGTGGGCAGGGTCGGCTCGCGCGTCGGCAGGGTCTGGTCATGGCTCGGCGTCGAATGCTGGGTCGGCACATCCGGCGTCGGCAACTCACGGGTCGGCACCGAATCCTGGTCGGTGCCCGGCAGGCCGGAGCCGGCGGACGGCGTGGTGGAACCGTCGGCGGTGCCCGGGGCCGCGGTATCGGCACCGGACGAGGTACTCGGCGAATGGGTGCCGGTCCGCCCCGAATCGCCTTGTCCCGCATCCGAATTCGATGTGGTGGCGCCCGGGGTTCGAGTACCGGTGGGATCGGAGTCGGTGTCGCGCGGCAGGGTCACCGTCGGGGTGGTGCGATCGGTCGTGTCGGAGCCGGTGCTGTCGTGGCCGGTCGACGTCGTGGGCCGGTCGTGCTCGGAGGAGGTGCCGGGCCGGGTGGTGGGGTGTCCGCCGACGGTCGGCAGGCCGGAATGCCCCGCGCTCGGTGTGGTCGGCGCGGCCGGCGTCCTGGTCGGGTCGACGTCGTGGGCGGTGCCGGGACCGGACTTCGCGGTCGTGGTCGGTCCCTGCGGGGTCGGATCGATCGACCCGGAGGACTCGCCGCCGTGACGACCGGGCAACTCGGCGTCGGTTCCGAGATGCCGCGGGCGATCGTCGAACAAGGCCGGGACGGCGACCGCGGGCGCCGTCAGCGGCGAAGGCCCGGGATGGGCGGTGATCACATTCGCGATCGGGTGGCTGGCCGCTTCGGGCTGAATCGTGGTCTGCAACGGAGTCGTCGACACCGGCTGCACCGGGACCGGGGCCGGCGGCGGTGGCGGAGTCGGTGCGGCGACCACCGGAGTGGGCGAAACCGGTTGTGGCACAGCCACCGTGGGAACGGCACTCGCCGGTCCGGGCGCGAAGGCCGAGGCCCCGCCGGGTGCGGATGCGGCGGCCATCGGACCCGATTGCGGGGCCGGCACGGAACCGCCCGGCACCGCGCCGGCGGAGCCGGAGGACGCTGCGGCGCTGGAGTGCCCCGCGCTCGAATGTCCAGCGCTCGAATGCCCGGCGCTCGTCGGCACGGCCGAGGCAGCGGCGGGATCGGCCGCTCCGATCGCGGGCGCGGCCCCGCCCTCGCCAGCCTGGGCCGGATCGGGATTCGCCCGGCCGAACTGGCCGGCCCAGGAGGTCCCCGACTGCGCTGCGTCCTCGGCGATCTGCTGCGTCCCCGGACCCAGCCACTGTCCGAAGTCGTCGAGTTGATGACCGACGTCACCGACCGTCACGTCGACCGTGGTCTGCGCGGTCATCCAGATGCCGTCGAGCCCGATATGAGCGTCGACCTTCATATCCGTCTCGAGAAAGACGCCGAAACGGCCGCCCTCACCGATGCCGTCGAACGGCGCGGGCTGCGCATCGGACAATCCGTGCTCCAGCCCGAATCCGCCCGGTCCGAACCCGTTCATCCCGGGCAGATGCAACCCGTTGGTCCCCGGCAGGCCCATGCCGTGGCCGGGCAGCGGCGCGGTCGGGTGCGGGTCGGCGCCGGGCATCCCGAAGCC